>NZ_JAWVWP010000006.1:0-289684 GCF_033657285.1 Erwinia sp. MMLR14_017
GTGGGGAAGGGAGAGGGGGCTGATAAGCAAAAGCTAAGCGGCATGGACGCCGCTTCGCAGCCCCCACGGATGGGTTCACGGCGTTTTTGTGTTCAGCCCCCTCTCCCTGACTTGACTACTCATCCTCCAGACAACGTGCCCTTCGGCTTCTACTGACCAGAACACTGAACCCCAGACAATTTGCCCTCAACCTAATACCTTTTTCACACAGGTCTTAAATATGCGGATCCCAACCGGCAGCGAATTGAGATCAAAATGCATATCGGGATGATGCAGCCCCGGCACCAGCCCGGTCCCTAAACCCCAGAAACCTGACTTCACCTGAGGACGCTCAACGGCATAATGGAAGAAATCCTCACTGCCAGGCGTGGAGCGCACCGGCATCAGCGCCTCTTCCCCCAGCACCTCTGTAATTGACTCAGAAATTAATGTCGTCATCTCCTGATCAATTTCAGCTGCTGGCATCGATTTCAGCACCATAATCTCAGCTGTTGCGCCATACGCCGCCACGCTGTGCTGAATCGCTCTCTCCACGCGCGCTTTTAATACTTCCATATCTTCGTTTTCAGCGGCACGCAGATCGAATACCACACGCGCTTCGTCTGGAATCGAGTTGGTAACGCCTGCATCACACAGAAAGCGCGTCGCTTTGGCGCTCCAGCTCTTTCCCGGCGCCATATGCACCGCGTTAACGGCCTGAACCGCACTGACGGCGGCATCCAGCGCATTAATGCCCAGGTGTGGACGAGCGCCGTGCGCAGTCTGTCCGCGCACTGTGGCTTCAATTGTCACGCAGGCGGAATAGTAGACGGCAGGAATAGCCGTTCCCACGGCACACTCTTCTGCAGGGCGCAGATGGAAGCCGAGGATCATATCCACATCGTCTATAGCGCCTCCGGCGATCATCGCCAGTGCGCCTGTGCCCAGCTCTTCAGCAGGCTGAAAAATGACTTTCAGACGGCCTTTCTTCACCGCGCCTTCCGCAATCAGCTCCTGTGCAGCGGTCAGCACCACGGACGAGTGGCCATCATGCCCACAGGTGTGACGCGCGCAGGCTTCACCATTGATCACATGTCCCAGCGCATCCATATCCGCTCGCAGGGCGAGCGTTGGCCCCGGCACGCCACTATCCAGTACGGCGACAATGCCGGTCGTTGCGTTGAAGTTATCCTGAACCGCATAGCCTGCCTCTTTCAACTGACTGCTGATATAGGCCGAGGTTTTAAATTCCTGAAACCCCAGTTCCGGGATCTCATGCAAATAAGCGTAATGTTCCAAAACTTTTAACACGTTAAACACTCCATTTATCAAGAATCAGGCTACGACTCGCATGATCAACATTGAGATCGCCGCATTAACAATGCTGGTCACCATCAGCAGGGGCCAGTATTTTTTCGGTACGTCCGACACGCCTAACAGCCGTCCCATATACTGGAGCTGGGAACCCATCAGAAAAATGGCGGGCGTCAGGATGGTGATATCCGCGCCGCTTAGCACGCCTTTGGCCAGCAAGCTCACCGCAACGCCGGTGCCGGCAGAAGAGGAGAGCCAGGCCGTAAGCAGGACGGTAATGGCCTCACCCGGCAGGCCGAAAAGTCCCATTACCGGGGCGAAAATCTGCCCTATAAACCCCATAACACCCAGCAAATTTAGCATCTCAGCAATCACATAGGCCATGATCACGTTAGGCATTAAATTATGGATGGCGATATGGAAACCTTTACGCGCGCCAATAACAAAGATATCGAAGGGGTTCTGACTGGTAAGCGGTTTATTCTGCATGCGGGAAATCTCGTTTATAGAGGGTGTTCAAAACCAGGCGGACAAAAGCAGCCCCCACAAATTTCAGCACGAACATCACCACTAATGGGATCAGTACGGGAAGGGATAAGGAAACAAACAGCGCAGAACCGATGGCGAAATAATTATTGATCAGCCCGGCACCGGAATATTGCCAGGCGGCCATAATAATCACCTCTTTTTTGGAAATTTGTTTTTCATCATAAAGTTCTTTGGTTAAGGCAGCGCCGGCATCGGTACTCTGCAGATCCGTTATCAGAGCCAGCCCGGAGCGGCCGGGAATGCCTAAAACAGGTTTCAGCAACGGCGTGAGCAATTGGTGCGCGGCGCGTATTGCGCCGTAATGAGTAAAAATCTCCAGCAACCCCAGCGCCAGCATGACCGTAGGTACCAGCGACAAAGCAAACAGGAAGCCCGCTTTGGCGCCTGACCCTCCTTCGCCCACAAAGGTTGTGGCGGCATCTTTTATGCTGCCGAATTTTCCGCCCAGGGTGGTGAAATCAAAGGCACCCAGCCACTTCATTCCCTCAACTTTATAAAACAGGCCGGAGAAAAATAATATCGCTACCAGCAGCGCCAGAAAAGCGCCGAAGCCTGCGGAATGCCTGCTCGCTGAGCTAAAATTGTCTTCCTTCATCAATTGACCTCCAGTCAAAAAAAGAAAATGCTAATTACGCGATAAAAGGGCGCTGTCCCGGTGGATATATTCCCTTAATTGCGCTAAAAATAACCCGCAAGGTGAGACACTTAGAACAATTGCACTGTTCATGCCAGAGTGACTCAATTAAACGAAAGTGCTGCCGACAGCGTGCTTAAGCAGAAATCCTTCTGTCTGGCGGCTCATTTAATGAGATCGTAATGATTAAGCACTCGGTGATTATTCACTCCTCTTTTTTGCCGCTAATGGCTGAAACAGGAGGAACCCCATGATGGCGCACGCGCACCGTTATGGAGCATAAAGGGTAGCCGGCAGGAGAGCGTTATGTCAGAGGTACTCAGAGAAGGTAAGGGGATAGCTGAATCATCAGTCCCGGTTCCGGTTCTGGTGGGGGCTATTGCTATTATTGCCACGCGACTGCTGAGCGTGCTCCTGCAGATAGAGGATGCAGGCGTTGAGGGGATCACCAGTTTTGTCTATCGCAGCGCTCAGGCCTGGGATTCAACACTGATCTTTATCGCCAGCCAGTTTATTTTTTTCTTTGAACTACGCTGCGCCGTGGCGCTGATACACGGCAGAAACTGGGCGCGCTGGGGCTTTGTCGCGGCTGAAATTGTCGCTCTGCTTTACATGTTCTGCGCCTCAATGGGCTGGATCTACCCGGAACTTTTCAGCATTAATGGCGAGAGCAGTGCGCAGGTGATCCCGCTGTTGATGGTGCAAAAGCTGCCAGATTTAGTGCTGGTCTTTCTGCTGTTTGTTCCTGCAAGCTGTCGACAATTTTTTCGGCAACGCTGATGCCACAATGCTACAATCCCCGCCCGCTTTTCGTTTCACGGACTAATCAACTTCATTATGCACTGCGCGCTCTATGACGCCGACCGCTGCCGCTCCTGCCAGTGGCTCAACGTTCCCTATTCCCGGCAACTGGCAGAGAAACAGGATCGGCTTCACCAACTGCTGGCCGATCAACGTGTTGGAACCTGGCTGCCGCCGGTCGTCTCGGCTGCGGAGGGCTTTCGTCATAAAGCCAAAATGGTGGTCAGCGGCAGCGTGGAGCGTCCGGTCTTTGGACTGATGCACCGTGATGGCCTGCCGGTAGATTTAAGCAGCTGTCCGCTCTATCCCGCCAGTTTCGCCAAAGTCTTTGCCCGGCTGAAGCCCTTTATCGCTCAGGCTGGCCTGACGCCCTATAATGTGGCGCGTAAGCGGGGAGAGCTGAAATTCATTCTGCTGACGCAAAGCACGCTTGATGGGCGGATGATGCTGCGTTTTGTGCTGCGTTCTGAAGCAAAACTCGAACAGGTTAAACGTGCATTACCTGCTCTGTTGCAGGATCTACCGGAGTTGAGCGTAGTATCGGCTAATCTGCAGCCGGTACATATGGCAATTCTGGAAGGGGAGCGGGAAATTGCCCTGACTGAAAACCAGTCGCTTGCTGAAAAATTTAACGATGTGCCGCTGTGGATACGTCCGCAGAGCTTCTTCCAGACTAATCCTGAGGTAGCAGCGAAACTTTACGCCGCCGCACGTAGCTGGGTAAGCGAGCTGAATATTCACAGCATGTGGGATCTGTTTTGCGGAGTTGGTGGGTTTGGGTTGCACTGCGCCACGCCAGAAATGAAGCTGACCGGCATTGAAATCAGTGCTGAGGCTATCGCCTGCGCCCGGCGTTCTGCCCAACAAATGGGAATGAACAATGTCAGCTTTGCCGCGCTGGACTCCACAGCCTTTGCCACCGGTGAGGAGGCCGTTCCGGATCTGGTGCTGGTCAATCCCCCTCGTCGTGGAATTGGTGAGGAGCTTTGTCGCTATCTCAGCGCCATGTCGCCCTCTTATATTCTCTACTCAAGCTGTAATGCACAGACCCTGGCCTGCGACATTGCGCGGTTGAGTGAATATCAGGCCGAAAGGGTCCAGCTATTTGATCTCTTCCCGCATACGTCTCATAGCGAAGTCCTGACACTCCTGAAGCGCAGGCAAGACTAAGCGGATGGACCAAACCAGCGCAGGCTGAGCTGGTGGAGCGTACCGTCATCTTTCAGACTTTGCAGCGCTTCATTAAGGCTCTTGCGCAGGTCACTATTGCCTTTTCGGACGGCAATCCCCAGCCCGAAGCCGAAAAAACGACTGTCGGTAATGGGCGCACCTACTTTCCCCAGCTGTGGATTGGATTCCAGCACCTGCTGTATCGACAGCGTGTCACCAAAAATGCCATCGAGCCTGCCGTTACGCATATCCAGCAGCGCGTTCTGGTAATTATCATAAATCACCGCCACAATTTCAGGCCGCGCGGCCTTTAAATAGGCCTGTTGGGTCGTTTCTGCACCAATGCCCACTCTTTTGCCTTTCAACTGCTCAATATTGCTGTAAAGCCCTTTCCCCGCTACCAGCGTACCGGAATTGCTGTAATAGGGATCGGTAAAGTCTACCAGCGTTTTACGCTCTTCAGTGATGTCCAGACCGGAAATGACCGCGTCATAACGGCGAAATTTGAGTGAGGGGAGCAGGTGCTCAAAATTATTACTGGTGAAGATACATTGCTGCTGCATGCGCTCACACAAGGCTTTCGCTAAATCGATATCAAATCCCACCAGCTGATTATCTGCGTTCAAAAACTCAAAGGGCGGATTATTGGCTACAGAAGCAAAACGCAGAGGATCGGCAGCCTGCGCGTAGCCGCAAATCCAGGTTATCAGAAGGGTCAAAACAAGCTTATGCATCACGTACCGTCCTTGCTGCCACTTAACCCGGCTATTATGGCGTCCATAATGCCGGGGTTATCCGCTGATTAACCGTAAAAGATGGGCTTTTTCTGCGGGATTCCGGCGGCGATCGCTGGAAAATCAGCTGCGGCGTTCAAAGGCCAGCGCACGACGCTCAATAAAACGCATCATCATGGTCAGCACGCCGTTGACGCAAAGATAAATCAGACCGGCGGCGGCAAATACGGTGACGTCATAGGTGCGGCCATACAGCATCTGCCCATGCCCCATGACTTCCATCAGCGTGATGGTATAAGCCAGAGAAGTACTTTTAAACACCAGGACGACTTCATTTGAATAGGAGGAGAGGGCACGCTTAAACGCATAGGGCAGCAGGATGCGCAGCGTCTCTTTACGGTTCATACCCAGTGCGGAACAGGATTCCCATTGCCCTTTAGGTACCGCCCGCATAGCGCCATAAAACAGCTGAGTGGTATAGGCGGCACTGTTAAGAGAGAGCGCCAGCAGCGCACAAAGCCAGGGTTGCGAAAGGAGATGCCACAGCCACGGAATGGCCTGAACCGAGGGAAATTGCCCCGGACCGTAATAAATCAGGAATATCTGCACCAGTAGCGGAGTACCGGTAAACAGGGTGATATAACCCCGCACAACATGCCGCAGTACCGCCACTTTCAGCGATAAAATTACGGTAAAAATAAGCGACAGCAGCAGCGCCAGAAGCAGCGATGCCACCGTCAGCGTCAGGCTGGTATGCAGCCCCTTAAGCAGCTCGGGTAAATAGCTCAGCATCAGATATTCCCCTGCTCAAACCGCGTAGCGCGCGCGTCTATTCGCTTTAATACCTGCTGGCTCAGCAGCGTGATCGCCAGATAGAGGGCTGCGGCCATCAGATACCAGGTAAACGGCTCCTGCGTACGGGCGGCAATACTTTTGGTCTGCAACATAATATCGTTCACGCTGATCAGCGACACCAGGGCGGTATCTTTCAGTAATACCAGCCACTGATTGCCTAACCCCGGCAGCGCATAGCGCCACATCTGCGGCATAATCAGACGGAAAAAGATGGCAGCTGTTCTCATTCCCAGCGCCTGGCCAGATTCCCACTGCCCCTGAGGTACCGCTTTAAGCGCGCCCCGCAGCGTCTGAGAAGCGTAGGAAGCGTAGAGAATTGAGAGCGCAATCACCCCGCAAAGAAACGGGCTGACGTCAAAATTTTCAATGGCTATCTGTATGGGGAAACTGATCACACCCAGATTAACGGTAAAGCCGTCAGAGAGGGTGAGCAACAGCTGCGACGCGCCAAAATAGACGAACAGCACCACCAGAATTTCAGGCAGGCCGCGAAACAGCATCACCAGACCTGTTCCCAGCCAGGCTACCGGCCGCCAGCGGGCCGATTCCCAGGCGGCGAAAATCATCGCCAGTATCAGCCCCACGACCAGGGCAGAAACGGCAAGGCCGACGGTCATGCCGGCGGCGCTTGCTAAAGGATAGAGTTCATTCATTCAGATATTACTGCTGGAACCATTTGCTGTAGATGGTCTTGTAAGTGCCATCAGCTTTCACTTTATCCAGAGCGGTGTTGAACTTGCTCTGCAGTTCCGCATTGCCCTGACGAACAGCAATGCCCAGGCCCGTACCAAAGTAAGACTTGTCGGTTACTTTCTCACCTACAGCAGCCAGATTGCTGTTTTGCTTCAGCCATTCGTTAACCACTGCAGTATCGCCAAACACCGCATCAATACGGCCATTTTTCAGGTCGAGGATGGCATTTTGATAGCTGTCGTAGGGAATGGCGTTGACGCCCGTGAGTTTTTCGGTCAGGTATTTCTGATGAGTGGTGCCATTCTGCACGCCTACCCGCTTGCCTTTCAGCGCGTCAACAGAGGCTACTTTGCCTTTCTGAGCGATAAACAGCGCGGAGTTGTCGTAATAAGTTTTGGAGAAAAGCACCTGCTTTTCGCGCTCAGGCGTGATGTCCATACCGGCCATCACCGCATCAAAACGGCGGAATTTCAGGCTGGGGATCAGGCTGTCGAAGGCCTGATTCGTAAAGGTGCAGGTGGCGTTCATTTCGCGGCACAGCGCATTAGCCAGATCCACATCAAAGCCCTGAATTTTGTTATCAGAATCTACAAATTCAAAAGGAGGATAGGAGGCTTCGGTGGCAAAGCGGATGGTCTGCGCGGCGCTTGCGCTCAGGCTTAAACCCGCTAACAGTGCGGCAAGTACGACTTTTTTCATCATTATACCCTGCATTAGTGCGATAGATAATTGGCAAACGCATCGGTTTGCGGCTGTGTAAAGCGGCTGGCGTCGCCCTGTTCGACCACGTAACCATTCTCCATATAGACCACGCGGCTGGCCGTTTTTCGCGCCACTTCCACTTCGTGCGTCACGATGACCTGCGTGATGTTGGTCTGAGCCAGTTCCTGAATGATCGAGACGATCTGGGCAGTAATTTCCGGGTCGAGGGCGGCAGTAGGTTCATCAAAGAGCAGTACCGCCGGTTCCATCATCAGCGCACGGGCAATGGCCACACGCTGCTGCTGTCCCCCGGAAAGGTGCAGCGGGAACCGATCGGCAAATTTCACCAGACGCAGGCGATCGAGCAGCTTTCCGGCGCGGGCATGGGCCTGTTCCCGGCTCAAGCCTAAGACGCGGCAGGGCGCCTCAATCAGATTCTGCATCACGGTGAGATGCGGCCAGAGATTGTATTGCTGAAAAACCATGCCTACATTCTGACGCAGTTCACGGATGGCCGCGTCTGATAGTCTTTTACTGAAGTCAATCTGATGACCAGCAATGCTCAATGTGCCGGAGCGCGGCATCTCCAGCAGGTTTAATACGCGCAGCAGAGAGCTTTTACCGGCACCGCTTGGACCCAGCAGAACCAGCGTCTCGCCCTCCGGGCACGCCAGTTGAATGTCGAACAGCGCCTGATGGGCACCGTAAAAGCAGTTAATACCGTTTAGTTGAATACTCATGCGCTAAAAGTGAATAGTAATTAATGCTGCGGATTTTAACGTTGACGGCATACTTATGCAATCATCGCCGGAGAAAATTACTTTATGAGTGGCGGGCAGCTGAAAGAGTGGCAGATGATCGTGCAGTTTAAGAATTTTTGCAACTGTGCGCCACAACGTCGCAAAGAGATCGTGCCATCCGGAGATGGCACGAGGGAAAAGCGTTATTTCAGCAGAAGCTGGCTGAGTGAGCCGCCTTTCAGGTGAGGATTAGGGCTGGCATAGCGCACATCATCTACGCTCCAGCAAGTTCCTTCCCGTACCATTAAAACTTCATCCTGCCACTCGACAGGTTTGCTGCCATCGCGGGTCAGGGTAACGCGCAGTGGAATATTGCGTGCATCAGTATTCGGAATGGTCGAAGAGTCCGCTACGCTGGCCGAGGTGGGGCCGGCGGCCAGACTGGAGAAAATATCACCCTGATTTAGCGCAGGATCTTTACTGCCTTCACTGCTGGCTTTCACCAGCGTCGCGTAAAGCTTATCGCTCAGATAAGGGCGATATTTTGCCAGCTGCTGTGCCCCAGGTAAGCCCTGAGTTGGCTGCTGAATACGCAGGTCATAAAATTGCTGCGCAACAGAATCGGGGCCGCCATCAACACAAGGACCCATACGTGTACCAATGTCCTTATACGCGGGTTCAACGGTAGTACAGGCGCTGAGCAGCAGCGCCATTGGAGCCAGTGCAGCAATCGCTAGGTATTTCATCTTGATTTCCTTATTGTTTCTGGATGACGGTTTTTAGCATAAAGTATAGCCGCTCTGTTTAACCAGAAGGGCTACACTCCCAAAGAACAGCAAAAGGAGCTCAGATAATGAAATTTTCCACTACCCCAACCCTGGAAGGGCACGCGATTACCGACTACTGCGGCGTGGTGACAGGCGAAGCTATTCTTGGTGCCAACATCTTTCGTGATTTTTTCGCTGGTATCCGCGATATCGTGGGCGGACGTTCCGGCGCCTATGAAAAAGAGTTGCGTAAAGCGCGTCAGATAGCTTTCGCAGAGCTGGAAGAGCAGGCGAAGGCGCTGGGGGCGAATGCCGTAGTAGGGATTGATATCGATTACGAAACGGTAGGTAAAGATAGCAGTATGCTGATGGTCAGCGTAAGCGGCACCGCGGTCAAAATCAGTTGATGAAGCAAGCGTTAGCGTTAGCGACGGCAGTGCTGCTGTTGAGTGCCTGTACTCCATCGGGGTTTGAGCCTCATCAGGGCTACACCCTGGACACGCGCCATTCGGCCTTTGGCGCCCGACCGCGTATCAAAGTGCTGGTTTTGCATTACACCGCAGAAGATTTCCCCACGGCACTGGCTACCCTGACCGACCGTGACGTCAGCGCCCACTATCTTATTCCGGCCACGCCTCAACTGAAACAGCATCAGCCGGTAATATTACGCCTGGTGCCGGAAAGCCAACTGGCCTGGCATGCCGGCCCCAGCTTCTGGCGCGGGGCTACCCGCCTGAACGACACTTCAATAGGCATCGAACTGGAAAATCAGGGCTATCAGCGCTCAGCGGCAGGTAAGGTCTGGTTTCCTTTCGCCCGTCAGCAGATCGCTACGCTCACTCCGCTGGCGCGCGATATCATTCAGCACTACCACATTCTGCCGCAGGATGTGGTAGGACACAGCGATATTGCGCCACAGCGTAAACAAGACCCTGGCCCGCTCTTTCCCTGGCAAACACTGGCAAAGCAGGGGATTGGCGCCTGGCCTGAAGCGTCACGCGTAAAGTTCTATCTGGCAGGGCGCGAGGCGGGAGAGCCGGTGGATCAGGCGCATCTGTTAACGTTGCTGTCGCTTTACGGCTATCAGGCTTCAACTGAAATGACGCCAGGCGAACAGCAGAAAGTGATTGCCGCCTTTCAGATGCATTTCCGCGCGGCAGACTTTCAGGGACTGCCGGACGCGGAGAGTGAAGCTATCGTGAAGGCGCTTTTAGAGAAATATGGCGCGGGTTAGGTGAGGTTGTTGAAAATTTAATCTCTAATTTTCAATGGTATAACATCAGTTGTACCTCTCTCTGACAACAGGCGTTAAGCCTGCGACTGCAAAAAAGCTTTCCACTGACCAACCAGCTTTTCCAGCGCGGAACGGTCGATATCGAGATGGGTGACCAGTCGCGTCACTGCGCCGGTGCTGAGCAGGATCTCATGCTGCTTCATCCAGGCTCTGAGCGGTGCAATTTGTGCTTCAGGCAGGCGGACAAACACCATATTGGTGTCCTGACGCGACACATCCACGCCAATCGCACGCAGCTGCCCGGCCAGCCATGCCGCATTGTCGTGATCCTCTTTCAGACGGGCCACGTTGTGCTCCAGTGCATATAAGCCCGCAGCCGCCAGAATACCAGACTGACGCATTGCGCCGCCGGTCATCTTCCGCCAGCGGCGCGCCCGCTGAATAAACTCCGCGCTGCCACACAGCAGCGATCCCACCGGCGTGCCCAGGCCTTTTGACAGGCAGATTGTCAGCGTATCGCAGTAGCGCGTAAGCGCATTCAGCTCCACCCCAAGCTCCACCGCCGCATTAAAAATACGCGCGCCATCAATGTGCAGCGCCAGTTTACGCTCGCGCGTAAAGGTCCAGGCATCCTGTAAATAGCTGAGAGGGAGAACCTTGCCGTTGTGCGTGTTCTCCAGGCTCAGCAGGCGGGTGATAGCGAAATGAAAATCATCGGGTTTGATAAACTGCGCCACCACATCAAGCGGCAGCGTACCGTCTGCAGCGGCCAGAAGGGGTTGTGGCTGAATGCTACCCAACACTGCCGCGCCGCCAGCCTCATATTTATAGTTATGCGCAAGCTGACCCACAATATATTCTTCGCCGCGCTGGCAATGACAGAGAAGCGCAATCAGGTTAGCCTGGGTGCCGGTAGGTACAAAAAGGGAGGCTTCTTTGCCGCTCAGCGCTGCCGCTTTGGCTTCGAGCGCGTTGACGGTTGGATCGTCGCCATAGACATCATCCCCGGTTTCTGCGGAGATCATTGCAGAAAGCATTGCTGCGCTGGGGCGGGTTACCGTATCACTGCGTAAATCAATCACACTTGCGCTCCTTTAAGGAAAACGGACGCCGTAGCGTCCGCAAAAAGACCTGCAAATGTTTTACCGCAGCCAGTTGGTTTTTGCCAGTTCAACCACTTCGTCGCCCCGGCCATTGATGATCGCCCGCAGCATATAGAGGCTGAAACCTTTGGCCTGCTCCATCTTGATTTGCGGCGGCATCGCCAGCTCTTCTTTCGCGGTAACCACGTCAACCAGCACCGGTCCGTCGTGAGCCAGCGCTTCCTGCAGAGCATCATCCAGTTCGGAAGCGCGTTCCACGCGGATCCCCTTCACGCCGCAGGCGGCAGCAATTTCTGCGAAGTTCGGATTTTCCAGTTCGGTGCCGTCTGTCAGGTAGCCCCCGGCTTTCATCTCCATCGCCACAAAGCCCAGCACGCTGTTATTAAATATCACTAATTTTACCGGCAGCTTAAGCTGCGCCACTGAGAGAAAATCGCCCATCAGCATGCTGAAGCCGCCGTCGCCACACATAGCGATAACCTGACGCTGCTTATCTACCGACTGTGCCCCAAGCGCCTGCGGCATGGCGTTAGCCATTGACCCATGATTGAATGAACCCAGCAGGCGCCGCTTGCCGTTCATCCTGAGATAGCGGGCAGCCCAGACGGTTGGCGTGCCGACGTCGCAGGTAAAAATAGCATCCTCATCCGCATATCGGCTGAGCTGCTGCGCAACATACTGCGGGTGAATAGCCTGCTTATCGTTAGCCGTAGCGAGATCGTCAAGCTCCTTACGCGCATCGACATAGTGCTCCAGCGCCTTATCCAGGAAATCACGATCATGCTTTACTTCCAACTGCGGCAGCAGGGCAGAAAGCGTGGTTTTGATATCGCCAATAAGGGCCATATCTACATGGCTGTGGGCGCCAATGCTGCCCGGATTGATATCAATCTGAATGATCCTGGCGTCCGCCGGATAAAAGGCGCGGTAGGGGAACTGGGTGCCAAGCAGCAGCAGCGTGTCGGCGTTCATCATGGCGTGAAAACCGGAAGAGAAGCCAATCAACCCGGTCATTCCCACATCATAAGGATTATCATACTCAACGTGTTCTTTACCGCGCAGCGCATGAACCACTGGCGCTTTAAGCGTTTCCGCAAGCTTCACCACTTCCGCATGGGCACCAGCGCAGCCGCTGCCGCACATCAGCGTAATATTATGGGAATCATTGAGTAATTCTGCCAGCTTTGCCAGTTCGCTGGCAGGGGGCTGGATCACCGGTAGTTGCGGGGCATACCAGTTACCTTTCGCCGCTTCAGGCGCGAGTTTCAGCGCCACGTCGCCCGGCAGCACTACCACGGAAACGCCACGGTTCAGAATAGCCTTGCGCATCGCAATGCCCAACACCTGCGGCAGCTGTTCAGGGTTGGAAACCAGCTCACAATAATGGCTGCACTCCCGGAACAACTCTTCCGGATGCGTTTCCTGAAAATAGCCGCTGCCAATCTCGCTGGAGGGAATGTGTGCCGCAATCGCCAGGACCGGCACGCGGTTGCGGTGGCAGTCGAACAGGCCATTAATGAGATGCAGGTTGCCCGGCCCGCAGGAGCCAGCACACACCGCCAGCTCACCGCTGATTTGCGCCTCGGCACCGGCAGCAAAAGCGGCAACCTCTTCGTGGCGGGTCGGCATCCACTCAATAGTACCCATTTTATTCAGGCTGTCGGTCAGCCCGTTCAGCGAATCTCCTGTCACTCCCCAAATACGTTTTACCCCGGCGTTTTCTAAAGTCTTCGCCACCAGCGCGGCTACTGTCTGTTTCATGCCCTTCTCCGTTTGGCTTAATTTAGTCAGAGTAAAGCATAGTCGAAGGCGAAGCGTTGTCAGGCCGGGCAGGGAAGGGAAGCGTGCGGCAGACTCCAGCCGGAACGCTGCCAGAGAGATCAGGAGGAGAATAGCGCTATTAAAACAGGGGCAAACAGGCTGAGAACAAAACCATGCACGATAGCCGCAGGCACAATCTCGGTGCCGCCGCTGCGTTGTAACACCGGCAGAGTAAAGTCCATTGAAGTCGCGCCGCACAGCCCAAGGGCACTGGAGCGGTGGCGGCTTATCAGTGCCGGAATCAACATAATCGCCAGCAGTTCACGCAGCAGATCGTTGAAGAAGGCCGCGCTGCCGATCACCGGGCCAAAAGATTCGGTCATCAGAATGCCAGAAAGGGAATACCAGCCAAAGCCTGAAGCCATCGCCAGACCGGTTTTCAACGGCAAACCCAGCGCCACTGCCGCGAGCAGGCCACCTGCCATCGCGCTGACAAAGACGGTTAGCGCCACCAGCATTCCACGTCGGTTGAGTAAGATCTGACGCAGAGTCATACCGCTGCCGCGCAACTGCAGCCCGACCAGAAACAGCAGAAACAGCAGTGCATATTCGCTCGCCTGAGAGGCAAACGTCAGCGGCGTCCACTGGCTGAGACCAAGGGCGAAGCCTGCCACCACCACGCCGCACAGTTTCAGCGACTCCAGCGCCATATGTAAACGAGAGGGCAACACTTCCTGACGATGCTGATGTATCCAGGGACGACGTGACTCAAGCAGCCGCAACGCCAGCAGGTTACAGAGCAGAATGCAGAATGCGCTCACCAGACAGTAGTGAAAAATAGCCAGCAGGTTGTGGCTGAGATCGTCCAGGAAGGCCAGGCCGATGCCCATAAAAAAGAGAATGACGTAGACCATCCAGCTAAGAAGCTTGTTGACCAGCCGCAGCAGGGAGAGATTTCTGGCAGGTAAAAGGTAGCCCGCAATCAGAGGCACAAGAATGATAAACAGTCCCGAATACATGGTGCTGGTCGTCCGTGGAAACAAATCAAGGCGTCAAGCTAGCGAAATTCCCCGGCGGAGTAAAGCGTGTTAAGAAGAGGTTTCCGCAGCCATACCCGCGCGAGGTATAGAGCATTTCCTGCATAAGCTGGTTGGCACAGAGCGCTATCATGGCAGGCAAAGGCGTGAAAGAGGGCCGGGGGATTTCTTAAAGTGGCCCCTTGAAAAGAATTGAAGCAGCCCAATCTTAGAAGAATCGCTGAACGTCAGCCATAAAAATGCCAGCGTGCATGGCTGGCATTTAACTGCAGGATTGTTCAGAATGACGTGAGGAAGGGTCAGGCACTGACTGCCATTTCCGTTTCCACAGGGACAATGAGGCTGGCATGATTGCCCTTCGGTCCCTGATGCACATCAAACTGGACTTGTTGCCCGGCTTTCAGCGTTCTGTAGCCATCCATCTGGATGGTCGAGTAGTGCGCGAAGATATCCTCGCCGCCACTGACTGGACAGATAAAGCCGAAGCCTTTGGCATTATTGAACCATTTAACAGTACCCGTCTCCATGCTTCTACATCCCTCGCAAGACAGTCGAATGAGTGAGGTGACAAGGCGTATAGCCTCTAAGCTGGTTAAATCGCATTCAGCTATGCCTGTACTGTAGAGAAATGGCATAAAGCGTCAAGCAAATGGGGCGTGTGAAGGGGGACGAAATCGTCAAACTTTGAGGCAGTTAACGCTATTGCCAAAAGTGTGATGAAGGTCGCGTAGCAGCAGTTTACTGCAAAAAATCACCGGCGCGGGCCAGCATTCTGGGCATGTTAAACTTACCCTTAATAATGCTAGTCTGGCCTGAGCGAGTAACGAGTCGAGACTGGGTACGTATGGGAAACGCTAACGATTGGCTTAACTTTGAACACCTTGCAGATGACAAGCTCCGGGAAGGGCTTAAGCCGCCTTCGATGTATAAAGTTATTCTGAACAATGACGATTATACACCTATGGAATTTGTTATTGACGTACTGCAAAAGTTCTTTTCTTATGATGTTGAACGTGCAACGCAACTGATGCTTGCGGTCCATTACCAGGGAAAGGCGATCTGCGGTGTTTTTACTGCCGAAGTGGCAGAGACCAAAGTCGCTCACGTAAATAAGTATGCCAGGGAGAACGAGCATCCGTTGCTGTGTACGCTGGAAAAAGCCTGAATAAGGCAATAATTGGGGGAGGTGCCTATGCTCAATCAAGAACTGGAACTCAGTTTAAACATGGCTTTCGCCAGAGCGCGCGAGCACCGACACGAGTTTATGACCGTCGAGCATTTGTTACTGGCTCTGCTCAGTAACCCGTCGGCCAGAGAGGCACTGGAAGCCTGTACCGTCGATATCGTGGCTCTCCGGCAGGAGCTCGAAGCCTTCATCGAACAAACCACCCCGGTCTTGCCGGTCAGCGAAGAAGAGCGCGACACTCAGCCGACGCTCAGTTTCCAACGCGTCTTGCAGCGCGCAGTCTTTCACGTGCAGTCGTCCGGCCGCAGCGAAGTGGCTGGTGCCAACGTTCTGGTCGCTATTTTCAGCGAGCAGGAGTCGCAGGCTGCTTATCTGTTACGTAAGCATGAAGTCAGCCGCCTTGACGTGGTGAATTTCATTTCTCATGGCACTCGTAAAGATGAACCGGGACCGGCCTCTGGCGCGGAAAATCCGGTTAACGAAGAGCAAGCAGGCGGGGAGGAACGTATGGAAAACTTCACCACCAATCTTAATCAGCTTGCTCGCGTAGGTGGGATAGACCCACTGATCGGGCGCGAGAAAGAACTGGAGCGCACTGTTCAGGTGCTTTGCCGTCGCCGTAAAAACAATCCGCTGCTGGTGGGTGAGTCTGGCGTAGGTAAAACGGCCATTGCTGAAGGCCTGGCCTGGCGCATTGTGCAGGGCGACGTGCCGGAAGTGATGAAAGATGCCACGATTTACTCGCTGGATATCGGTTCGTTGCTGGCGGGCACCAAGTACCGTGGTGATTTTGAGAAACGATTCAAAGCGTTGTTAAAACAGCTTGAGCAGGATAACAGCAGCATTCTGTTTATCGATGAGATCCACACCATCATCGGTGCCGGCGCCGCTTCTGGCGGCCAGGTTGATGCGGCAAACCTGATCAAACCGTTGCTCTCCAGCGGGAAAATCCGCGTGATGGGTTCTACTACCTATCAGGAGTTCAGCAATATCTTTGAAAAAGATCGGGCGTTGGCTCGTCGTTTCCAGAAAATCGACATCACTGAACCTTCAGTTGATGAAACGGTACAGATCCTGAACGGCCTGAAGCCGAAGTACGAAGCGCACCATGACGTTCGCTATACCGCTAAAGCGGTCAGGGCTGCGGTAGAGCTGGCAGTGAAATATATCAACGATCGCCATCTGCCTGACAAGGCCATTGACGTCATTGATGAGGCGGGCGCACGCGCACGTCTTATGCCGATCAGCAAGCGTAAGAAAACGGTTAACGTTTCAGATATCGAATCTGTGGTTGCCCGCATCGCGCGTATTCCAGAGAAGAGTGTTTCTGCGACCGACCGCGATACGCTGAAAACGCTGGGCGATCGCCTGAAAATGCTGGTGTTTGGTCAGGATAATGCGATTGAAGCCTTAACCGAAGCGATCAAAATGAGCCGCGCCGGTCTGGGTCAGGATCGTAAACCTGTGGGCTCTTTCCTCTTTGCCGGGCCTACCGGTGTGGGTAAAACAGAGGTCACGGTTCAGCTGGCGAAAGCGCTGGGCATTGAGCTGCTGCGTTTCGATATGTCGGAATATATGGAGCGTCACACTGTCAGCCGTTTGATTGGTGCGCCTCCGGGATATGTGGGCTTCGATCAGGGCGGGCTGCTGACGGATGCGGTGATCAAACATCCGCACGCGGTTGTGCTGCTTGATGAGATTGAAAAAGCACACCCGGATGTCTTCAACCTTCTGCTGCAGGTGATGGATAACGGCATGCTGACCGATAACAACGGCCGCAAAGCTGATTTCCGTAACGTGGTAGTGGTAATGACCACCAATGCCGGTGTGCGTGAAACAGAGCGTAAATCGATTGGTCTGATCCATCAGGACAACAGCACTGATGCGATGGAAGAGATCAAAAAGATCTTTACGCCAGAATTCCGTAACCGTCTGGACAATATTATCTGGTTTAAACACCTCGATACTGAGGTTATTCACCAGGTGGTCGACAAGTTTATTGTCGAACTGCAGGCGCAGCTGGATGCGAAAGGCGTCTCGCTGGAGGTCAGCGATGAGGCTCGCGACTGGCTGGCAGCGAAAGGGTACGATAAAGCGATGGGCGCACGCCCAATGGCTCGTACCGTGCAGGAAAGCCTGAAAAAACCGCTGGCGAACGAGCTGTTGTTTGGTTCTCTGGTGGATGGCGGTTCGGTGTCGGTTGCGCTCGATAAAGAGAACAACGAGCTGACCTACCAATTTGTCAGCGCTGAAAAGCGCAAGACAGAAGGCTCAGTGCACTAACCTGAGGTGGATATGAAAAAGGCCGGATGAGAATTCGGCCTTTTTTTATGGGTGCTGCGCAACGGGCGGCAGCACGACTGAATGCTAATTAGCGACTACGGAAGACAATGCGGCCTTTGCTCAGGTCGTACGGGGTCAGCTCTACAGTGACTTTGTCGCCCGTCAGGATGCGGATATAGTTTTTGCGCATTTTACCGGAGATGTGAGCGGTAACCACGTGTCCATTTTCTAACTCGACGCGGAACATGGTGTTGGGTAACGTATCCAGTACGGTACCCTGCATTTCAATATTGTCTTCTTTGGCCATCGAATCCTCTAGGTGTTACAACCTTAGTTTTGAACCGGCAAAATAATGCCGAATTTCAAGTATTATGTAAAGTATTGTTGGTGATTTCACCAGCAACGGCCCCTCTGTTACGCGCTTTGCGCAGAGAAGCTCACAAATAAAAATGAGTAGTGTATCGACGTCAGCGTGGGGGAGTTGCGGGCTAAGAATGAGTATCGCATTCGCTCCTGTGCGCAATGCAAACGGTGACAGAGTCCCAGCCAGGCCAATCCCGGCTCGCCACAAACAGGAGGCGAAGGGCGGACGACATACCAAACGCGCATATTATATCACTGTTATCTCTGCTTGCGTGGAAAACATCGAAAAATAGCATTAAAAAAGGGTGCGCGGCTGCCAGCAGTTCTCTGCAATTGGCTGATCTGCCAAAGAATTGACCTCGTGCAGATAATCTGTGCGGGCAATCTCTTCTGCTCCCAGAGAAGCCGTGTGTGGATTAAGAACCTGACAGTCGATCACTTTTCCGCCCACCTGATGAAAATAGCGGCTAAAAACCAGCAGAGCAGTTTTAGAGGCGTTCTCCCGGCGGCTGAACATCGATTCACCGCAGAAAATTTTACCCAGCGCCAGACCGTACATTCCGCCTACCAGTTCATTTTCATGCCAGACTTCAATCGACTGAGCATGACCCGCTTCATACAGCTTCAGCCAGGCGCGACGCACCTCATGGGTTATCCAGGTTCCTTCTTCACGGTCGCTGGCGCAGCCTTCAATCACCTCGTAAAAATTTTCATTCAGCGTGACGCGGTAGGGCGATCGCTGATGAAAGCGCTTCATACTCCGGCTCAGGTGAAATTTTTCAGGGTAAAGCACGGCACGCGGATCGGGTGACCACCACAATATAGGATCGCCCGGCGAGAACCAGGGAAAAATGCCGCGATGGTAAGCGCTCAACAGGCGAGCAGGGCTGAGATCGCCACCCATAGCCAGCAGGCCGTTAGGTTCACGCAACGCCATTTCCGGCGGCGGAAAGTTAAGGGACTCCCTGGAGAGTTGGATCAGGCGCATAGTGACAGACTCTAAGGCTCAAGAGGCTATGACTATAGCGCAAAGCGCTGGTGGAAATACCAGTAACGTCCGCGTTTTGAGATTAATTCGAGGTGATTTCCCTGCTCCGTAATGGAGCCGTTATCCATAACGCAAATTTTGTCGAAGTGTTCCAGCCCCTGTAAACGGTGCGTCACCATGATCAGCGTTTTGTGCTCTGCGACCCGGCGCAGCAGGGCAAGGATTTGCTGTTCGGTTTCAGCATCCAGCCCTTCGGTAGGTTCATCTAACAGCAACAGATCGCCATCATGAAGAAGCGCGCGTGCCAGCCCAAGCCTTCTTAACTCTCCGCCTGACAGCTGGCGTCCGCCTTCGCCAAGCCAGGCATTCAGTCCCTGTTCGTTTTCCAGCAGAACGTTCAGGCCAACCTGCTCCAGCGCCTCTGCTAACTCAGCATCACTGCTTCCCGGCGAAGCCAGCAGTAAATTTTCCCGCAGCGTATTGCTGAACAGATGGACGCGCTGAGTGACCACGCTGGTGGTGGCGCGCAACGCTGCTTCGTCCCACTCTTTCAGCGGCTCGCCGTTCAGCAGGATCTCTCCCTGCTGCGGATCCCAGGCGCGGGTCAAAAGCTGTAACAGGGTAGATTTCCCACAGCCGGTACGGCCCAGCAGCGCAATATGTTCACCCTGCGCCACCTGCAGGGAAAAGGCGTCCAGCGCAGGCTGACCCGGTATATAACTGAACGAGAGATCCTGCACGCTCAGGCTGATACCCGGCAGAGGCTCGCGGGGAGTCTGCGTAAACTCAACCGCTGGCTTCTGGCTGATAATGTCGGTAACGCGGCGGGCAGAGGCCATCACCTGCCCCAGATGTAAAAAGGCGCCGCCCACCGGAGCCAGTGCTTCAAAGGCAGCCAGAGCGCAAAAGAGAAACAGTGCAATCAACGCGCCGGGCTGGCTATTACCCCCTACGCCTCTGGCACTCAGCCAGAGAATGACCACTACGGCTACGCCGGTAATCAGCGTTAGTAAACCCTGAGAAAGACCCATCAGACTCGCCTGGCGCTGTTGCGCGGCCTGCCAGCGTTTTTCTGTTTGATCCAGATCCCGACGAAAACCTGGTTCAGCACCAAAAACAGAGAGTTCTGCATGGCCCTGGAGCCAGTCGGTGAGCTGGCTACGATACTCGCCACGTAAAGTGGTGATGGCCAGCCCGGCAGGCCGCCCTGCGCGGTAAAAGAGGGGAGGCAGTACCAGTAATGTTGCCAGCATCAAGCCCCCCAGGGTCAGTGCCAGCGGCCAGTCCAGCCAGCCCAGACCCAGCGTCACCGTCAGGATAACCAGCAACGCCCCGATAAGCGGAGAGAGAACCCGCAGATAGAGGTGGTCAAGCGTGTCGACATCGGCAACCAGTCTGTTTAGCAGGTCGCCTTTACGAAAACCGGTCAGGCCAGAAGGCGAGAGCGGGAGCAGCTTGCTGAAGGTGAAGGTTCGTAAATGCTGGAGCACCCGGAAGGTACCGTCGTGGCTGACCAGGCGCTCAAAGTAGCGCGCGGCCGTCCGGGTAATAGCCGCGCCGCGCACGCCAGCGGCTGGCAGCATATAGTTAAAGCTGTAAAGCCCGGCCACGCCGGCAAGTGAAGAGGCAGCGAGGAACCACCCGGAGAGCGTCAGTAACCCAATGCTGGCCAGCAGCGTGACGATAGCCAGTAAAATTCCCAGTGAAAGCCGCCAGAAATGACGCCGGTAGAGCGCCAGGAAGGGCAATAACTCTTTCATTCCACCGTCTCCTTACGCTGAGCTGCCAGGTCGGCAAAAGCGCCGGGGCTGCGCAGCAGCTGAGTATGCGAACCCTGCTGAATAAGAGATCCGTTACGCATCAGCCAGACCTCGTCCCACTTTTCAAGCTGATCCAGCTGATGGGTTATTAACAACGTTGTTTGGTTAAAGGAAGCCTGCAACAAGGCCGAGTTAACATGGCGCTCGCTGTGACTGTCCAGACTGGCACCCGGCTCATCCAGCAACAGCAGACGACAGGGCTTATACAGCGCTCTGGCAACTGCAACCCGTTGTGCCTGGCCTACGGAGAGGGCTGAAGCCTGCTCACCTGTTTCGCTCTCCAGCCCCGCAGAAAGGCGGGGAAGGAATTCAGTTACGCCAGCCTGTTCACAAACGCGGAGTAGCCTTTCATGCTCATCATTTTCACCCATCACAATATTCTGTCGAAGGGTTGATGCAGGAAGGTGAGGGTTCTGTCCAACCCAGGCCAGCTGCTGTTGCCAGAAAGCAGGATCCAACTCGCGCAACTCAACGCCGTTAATCTGCAGTGAACCCTGATAAGGCAGAAACCCCGAGAGCACATTCAGCAGCGAGGATTTGCCTGCGCCACTCTGTCCCACCAGTGCAACACGCTGGCCCGATTCAAGCGTGAAGCTCAGCGGGCCTGCCAGCACCTGACCTTCTGGTGACAGAACTTGTAGATCCTTTGCGCGCACGGTAAGGCCATGCTGGATGTCAATAACCCGATCGCCTCGTTCGTGGGCCTGAGTATCGCTGCTGGTTAAAAACGTCTCCAGCGAGTCAGCGCCACCTACGGCCTGGGCTTTTGCATGATAAAACGCCCCGAGATCCCGCAGCGGCTGGAAGAACTCGGGTGCCAGGATCAGCGCCAGAAAACCGGCAAAAAGGGTGACTCCAGGGCCATAATGCCCAAAATTCAGCTCGCCAAGATAGGAGAAACCAAAATAGACCGCGACTACGGCTATCGCCAAAGAAGCGAAAAATTCCAGCACGGCAGAAGAGAGAAAGGCCAACCTCAGTACTTCCATCGTGCGCTGACGGAAATCTTCCGACGCGGCGCGAATGCTTTCGGTTTCAGACTCTGCACGATGAAATAGTCGCAGTGTCTCCAGGCCGCGTAAACGGTCGAGGAAATGGCCGCTAAGCCTGGCGAGCGCAAGAAAATTACGGCGATTGGCATCGGCGGCACCCATGCCTACCAGCGCCATAAACAGCGGGATCAGCGGCGCGGTGCAGAGCAGGATCAGGGCCGCAGCCCAGTTCACCGGGAAAAGCGCAATCAGAATAAAACAGGGGACGAAGAGGGCCAGCAACATTTGTGGCAGATAGCGGGAATAGTAATCCTGCATCTCCTCAATTTGCTCAAGCAGCAGCGTTGCCCAACTCCCTGCCGGTTTACCTTTGATCCAGGCTGGTCCCAGGGCACCAAGCCGATCAAGAACCCTCTGCCTGAGCGTGGCGCGAATCGCTCTGCCGCATTCGAAACCGACTTTTTCACGCAGCCAGGTCAGAATGCCTCTGAGCACAAAACAGCTGAACAGCAGAATAAAGGGTACCAATAACGTTTCGCGAGGACGGTGTTCAACAATCAGTGACTGGAGGAGTGTTGCCAGTAACCAGGCCTGACAGACCATCACCAGGGCGCTACCCAGCCCCAACACCAGTGAAAGTCGTAACCAGCGTTTACCATGGCCTGTCTGACTTTTCAGCCAGCGAAGTAAATGTTGCTGCCGTGTTTTGTTCATGCCTTTCCAGCTGAGCGGTTAACGAAACAGAGGGAACGTCCCACCGGGGGGAACAGGCTGGTAATGGTACAATGCGGAAAATAAAAAGGCGACCTGAGAAGGCCGCCTTAAGCAAGATAGATGCAGGAAGTTAACAACTTACTGAGAGTTTTTAACTAATCCATCCAGATAGCGCTCGGCATCCAGCGCGGCCATACAACCGGTACCGGCAGAAGTAATCGCCTGACGGTAGATATGGTCCATGACGTCGCCTGCGGCAAATACGCCTGGGATACTGGTTTGCGTGGCGTTACCCTGCAGGCCTGACTGAACCTTGATATAGCCATTTTCCAGTTCAAGCTGATCTTTAAAGATGCCGGTATTCGGGCTGTGGCCGATCGCCACAAACAGACCGGCAACGCTCAACTCTTCAGTCTGCTGATTGTCCAGCGCAGAGCGCAGGCGCAGGCTGCTGACCCCCATCTGATCGCCCATGACTTCATCCAGCGTCTGATTGGTATGCAGCACGATGTTACCGTTGTGCACTTTTTCCATCAGCCGATCGATCAAGATTTTTTCGGCACGGAAGCTGTCCCGACGGTGGATCAGATGGACTTCAGCAGCGATGTTCGCCAGGTACAGCGCTTCTTCCACGGCAGTATTACCGCCGCCAATCACCGCTACTTTCTGATTACGGTAGAAAAACCCGTCGCAGGTTGCGCAAGCGGAAACGCCGCGTCCTTTGAACGCCTCTTCAGAAGGCAATCCCAGATAGCGCGCTGACGCGCCCGTGGCGATGATCAGCGCATCCGCGGTGTATTCAGCGCTGTCGCCCGTCAGACGGAACGGACGAGTCTGTAAATCTACCGTGTGGATATGGTCAAAAATGATCTCAGTATTGAATTTTTCAGCGTGTTCCTGCATCCGCTCCATTAACAGTGGACCGGTGAGATCGTGAGGATCGCCAGGCCAGTTTTCCACTTCTGTAGTGGTGGTCAGCTGTCCGCCTTTTTCAAGGCCGGTAATCAACACCGGATTCAGGTTGGCGCGCGCCGCATACACTGCAGCGGTATAACCAGCCGGGCCGGAACCCAGGATAAGTAATTTACTGTGTCTGGCCGTGCTCATGAGACCCTCATTTTTTGTCTGGCAAACATGTTTCGATTGTAGGGAATTTAATGCGGCAACAAAAGCGTTCTGCAATTTTGTTAACGATGATTGCAAAAGGTTTGACCAATGAGGGTCTGCGCCACAACAGGGAGAGATGCGCGAAAACAGGGCAAAACGTGTTGCTTCATAGTGCGTTGCAAAGAAAAATATCTATTTAAAAACAGTCACGCAGCGATACTTCTGGCATGTTGTACTGGTTTTGTTTGTTTTGCTTTGACAATCGGCTGCGCTTTTGCGAAAACAGTGTAGGAAGCAGAGGGCGTTTAAGCTGTCAAAACAGGGTTTCATTCCATGTTTAAGTAATCCGGCGGCATAAACGCAGTCTGTCATTGGTCATGACGCATGGTGTGGACAGACAACATGCGTCATACGGATGGGCGCCCGACAGCGGCGCAGCAGGCTCCTGACTTCACTTAGAACAACCCTGGAACCGAACATATTCAGGGTATGGCAAGTAAAGGGAAGGCATTTAGAGAGACAATAATAATGGTAGACAATAAAAAACGACCCGGTAAAGATCTCGACAGGATCGACCGCAACATCCTTAATGAACTGCAAAAGAATGGGCGAATTTCCAACGTCGACCTTTCCAAAAGCGTGGGCTTATCACCGACTCCATGCCTGGAGCGCGTCCGCCGTCTGGAGCGACAGGGCTTTATTCTCGGCTATACCGCTCAGTTGAATCCTCACTATCTGGATGCTTCACTGCTGGTATTTGTTGAGATTACTCTGAATCGTGGTGCACCGGATGTGTTTGAGCAATTTAACGCCGCCGTACAAAAACTTGAGGAAACTCAAGAGTGTCATCTTGTTTCAGGCGATTTCGACTACCTGCTGAAAACGCGCGTTCCCGATATGTCAGCCTACCGCAAATTACTGGGCGAGACCCTGCTGCGTCTGCCGGGCGTGAACGACACCCGGACTTATGTGGTCATGGAAGAAGTGAAACAAAGTAACCGCTTAGTCATTAAAACGCGGTAACACAGGGCAGGTGCAAAACCTGAGAGATTTCGGTACACTCCTGTGAATTCATACAGGTTCAGCGTCGGGCTTGCCCGGCGCTGTTGCCTCCATAGTTTACAGGCACCTGGAGAGTACTCTTGAGCCAGGAATACACAGAAGATAAAGAAGTATCCCTACAACCGCTGAGCAGTGGACGTCGTCTGCTGGAAGCGTTACTGATTATTGTTGCTCTTTTCGCCGTCTATCTGATGGTGGCATTGGTGAGCTTCAATCCTTCCGATCCCAGCTGGTCCCAGACCGCCTGGCATGAACCTATCCATAATGTGGGCGGCGGCGTTGGCGCCTGGCTTGCGGATACCCTGTTCTTCATTTTCGGCGTAATGGCTTATGCCATACCTCCCGTTATTCTTGGGCTTTGTTGGATCACCTTCCGGCAGCGCCATTCTCAGGAATATATTGACTACTTTGCTGTCGCGTTGCGGCTGATTGGCGTACTGGCACTGGTGATCACCTCCTGTGGTCTGGCCGCGCTCAATGCTGATGACATTTGGTATTTTGCTTCGGGCGGCGTGATTGGCAGCCTGTTAAGTAATGCGATGGCACCCTGGTTTAGTGGCGCAGGCGGTACCTTAACCCTGCTCTGCGTCTGGGCGGCAGGGCTGACGCTCTATACCGGCTGGTCATGGCTGACCATTGCTGAGAAGATCGGCGGTGTGGTAATGGGCGTGCTTACTTTCGCCAGTAACCGCACCCGTACCGATGAACGTTGGCATGAAGAGGAAGATGAACAGAGTAGCGAGCGGGCAGAAGATCCGCTTGTTCAGCACGATGATGTGCTGTTCACGGCACCGCGTACAGAGCATAGCGCCGCAGAAGAAGAAAACGATCCTCTGTTTAGCCAGCCAGCTACCGCATCCGCAGGCATTTCTGCGGCAGCGGCAACGTCTTCAGCGGCTCCGGCAGCGGTAACCCCGGCAACGCCTCACTCTGCGGCTTCTTCAGCTACAGCCGAGCCTTTATCTGATGTCGCTCTCTCTGCAGCGCCTGCATTACCGGCCGCCACCGCTCCTGCTGTTTCTCCATCTCTGCAACCGGCAGCGGTAGTTGAAAAGCCTGAGCTTTATCGGTTTGAGATGCCAGCCGGGACGCCAGCGCCTTCAGTACAGGTCGAGGATGAGGATGAAGGGCCGCGGATGGGGAACTGGCGTGATGCCTCTTCTGCATCGCCGTTTGATTTCTCTTCGCAGCCTGCACCAGCCATGGAGACGGCAGCGGGAATGCAGGGCGCGGCCGATGCCGCGAAAGTCGCTGCGGCTTCTGCTCCTTTCATGCCTGGCTTCAGCGCTACCAGCGAGGCAGGCAATCCTCAGGTTAAGCAGGGTATTGGCCCGGCGCTGCCACGCCCTAACCCGGTGAAATTACCTACCCGTCGTGAGCTGGCTTCTTATGGGATTAAGCTGCCTTCTCAGCGTATGGCTGAAGAAAAAGCCAAAGAGCAGGAACAGCAACACGCCTCAGCATCTCCGACAGTTGAGCAACAGGATGCAGCGCAGGACGAACTGCATCTGCGTGAGGCATTCATGACTCAACAGCAGACCCGCTATGGTGAGGAATTTGCGCAAGAGGATGAAGAGGCGTTGCAACAGGCTGCCCTGGCACGCCAGTTTGCGATGCAACAGAATCAGCGTTATGGCGAGGAAGCAGAGCAGGAAACCTCATCTGCCTTTAAGCTGGATACCGCCGGTGCCTTCGATTTCTCTCCTCTTGACGATCTGGTTGATGATGGCCCAACTGAACCGCTATTTACGCTGCCTGCGGAAGCGGCGGCCGAACCGTCGCAATGGCAACAGCCTCAACAGGCTTCTCAGCAACAGCCATCGGTAACGCCTTCGTGGCACGCTTCTCCGGCGCAGCAGCCCGTAGACGTTCAACCACATGTCGGGGCAGCACAGCAGCCTGCTGAAGCGCCGCCGTGGCAGGCTTCTCAGCCACAACCTGAAGTGCATCAGCCAGCCGCTGCGCCTTCGTGGCAGGAGGCTCAGCCTCAGGACGGTACGCAGCTGCCAGCTGCTGCGCCTACGTGGCAGGATGCTCAGCCTCAGGGCGGTACGCAGCAACCAGCCGCTGCGCCTTCGTGGCAGTCACCTCCAGCCGTGCCGGTGCCAGTGGCTGAACCTGAGCCGGTGAAGCCTGCCCATGACAGCCTGTTCCATCCGTTCCTGGTACGCCATGAACAACCGCTGGAAAGGCCCACCACGCCGCTGCCAACGCTGGATCTGCTGACCGCTCCGCCAGCAGAAGCCGAACCGGTAGATATGTTTGCACTGGAGCAAACGGCACGTCTGGTTGAAGCGCGCCTGGGTGATTATCGCGTTAAAGCGGAAGTGGTTGGCATATCACCAGGGCCGGTTATCACCCGCTTTGAGCTTGATCTGGCGCCTGGCGTCAAGGCCGCACGTATTTCGAATCTCTCCCGTGACCTCGCACGCTCTCTCTCCGCAGTGGCTGTGCGCGTAGTTGAAGTGATACCGGGCAAACCTTACGTTGGTCTGGAGTTGCCGAACAAACATCGTCAGACGGTTTACATGCGTGAAGTGCTGGAGTGTCCTCAGTTCCGTGACAACCCTTCACCGCTGGCGGTGGTGCTGGGTAAAGATATTGCAGGTCAGCCTGTGGTTGCAGATCTGGCGAAGATGCCGCACCTGCTGGTTGCCGGTACTACCGGTTCCGGTAAGTCAGTTGGCGTTAACGCCATGATTATCAGCATGCTTTATAAAGCCACGCCGGAAGAAGTGCGCTTTATCATGATTGACCCGAAAATGCTGGAACTCTCGGTCTATGAAGGCATTCCTCACCTGTTAACCGAGGTGGTAACTGACATGAAAGATGCGGCG
Source organism: Erwinia sp. MMLR14_017 (assembly GCF_033657285.1). Classification (NCBI taxonomy): domain Bacteria; kingdom Pseudomonadati; phylum Pseudomonadota; class Gammaproteobacteria; order Enterobacterales; family Erwiniaceae; genus Erwinia; species Erwinia sp. MMLR14_017. The sequence goes on from NZ_JAWVWP010000006.1 coordinate 27,426, forward strand.
AACGCGCTGCGTTGGAGTGTGGGTGAGATGGAGCGTCGTTATAAGCTGATGTCCGCACTGGGCGTTCGTAACCTTGCCGGTTATAACGAGAAGGTGGAGCAGGCAGAAGCGATGGGCCGCCCGATCCCGGACCCGTTCTGGAAGCCGGGTGACAGCATGGACGCCACGCCACCGGTGCTGGAAAAACTGCCTTACATCGTGGTGCTGGTGGATGAATTTGCCGACCTGATGATGGCCGTGGGCAAAAAAGTTGAAGAGCTGATTGCCCGTCTGGCACAGAAAGCGCGTGCGGCAGGGATCCACCTGGTGCTGGCTACGCAGCGTCCGTCCGTGGATGTGATCACCGGTCTGATTAAGGCCAATATCCCGACGCGTATCGCCTTTACCGTTTCCAGTAAAATCGACTCACGTACCATTCTTGACCAGGCTGGCGCAGAGTCGCTGCTGGGCATGGGTGATATGTTGTATATGCCGCCAAACTCCTCAATGCCGGTGCGTGTTCACGGCGCATTCGTTCGCGATCAGGAAGTGCATGCGGTAGTGCAGGACTGGAAAGCGCGGGGACGTCCACAGTACATCGAAAGCATCACCGCTGGCGAAGAGAGTGAAGGCGGTGCGGGCCTTGATGGCGATGAAGAGCTGGATCCATTGTTCGATCAGGCCGTTGGCTTTGTGGTGGAAAAACGTCGGGCCTCTATTTCGGGCGTACAGCGTCAGTTCCGTATCGGTTATAACCGGGCGGCGCGCATCATTGAGCAGATGGAGGCGCAGGGTATTGTTTCCTCGCCAGGCCATAACGGCAACCGCGAGGTACTTTCACCGCCGCCGCATGAGATGTAGTGCTGCTGTAAATAACGGGCCGGGGAAACCCGGCCCGTTGAGTTTCGGCACTATGTCCCCATATCTCACTTAATTGCACGAAATATTCAGGCGGATCCCCTGTTGCATTCGCCTGTGCCTGGTTACAGTTATCCTCCGGGCTTACCCGCTCTTCGGGATAGAAAAGTTTTAATAAGGATGCCGTAATGAAAAAGTTAATGATCTCCTGCTCTCTGATTGCCGCTTTTGCTTCCGCCAGCGTGCTGGCTGATGCGTCATCCGACCTGCAGCAGCGGCTGGGTAAAGTAAAAAGCTTCCACGCCAGCTTCACGCAGAAAGTGACCGACGGTAGCGGCCAGTCCGTTCAGGATGGAGAAGGAGAGCTGTGGGTTAAGCGTCCTAACCTCTTTAACTGGCATATGACCGCACCGGATGAAAGCGTACTGATCTCTGACGGTAAAACGCTGTGGTTCTATAATCCGTTTGTTGAGCAGGTCAGCGCTACCTGGCTGAAAGATGCTACCAGCAACACGCCTTTTATGCTGATTGCGCGTAACCAGGGCAGCGACTGGAAGCAGTACAATATCAGGCAGCAGGGTGACAGCTTTGAACTGACACCTAAATCCGCTGACGGCAACCTGAAACAGTTCACTATCAATGTCTCTGGCAACGGCACCATTAATCAGTTCAGCGCCGTAGAGCAGGATGGACAGCGCAGCAGCTATACGCTTAAAACCCAGCAAAATGGAGCTGTTGAAGCCAGCAAATTCCAGTTTACACCGCCAAAAGGCGTGACGGTGGACGATCAGCGTCAGTGAGGTTAGCTTGAGCAATATGTCTCTGGACTTCTCCCACAACGAATTTCAGCCTCTGGCCGCCCGTATGCGGCCACGCACCCTGGCTGAATATATCGGTCAGCAACACTTGCTGGCTGCAGGAAAACCTCTGCCGCGTGCGATTGAGGCTGGACATCTTCACTCGATGATCCTGTGGGGGCCGCCAGGCACCGGTAAAACCACGCTGGCAGAAATTATTGGTCGCTATGGTCAGGCTGATGTTGAACGCATCTCTGCCGTAACCTCGGGGGTAAAGGAGATCCGCGAGGCGATTGAGCGAGCCAGACAGAATCGGGACGCTGGTCGCCGCACCATCCTGTTTGTGGATGAAGTCCACCGGTTTAATAAAAGCCAGCAGGATGCTTTCCTGCCGCATATTGAAGATGGCACCATCACCTTTATTGGTGCTACTACTGAAAACCCCTCTTTCGAACTCAACTCGGCGCTACTTTCGCGCGCGCGCGTCTATCTGCTGAAATCCCTGACCAGTGACGACATCGAAATTGTGCTGGAACAGGCCATGAAAGACAGCGAGCGTGGATACGGTAAGGAGAACATTGTTCTGCCTGCGGATACCCGGCGCATGGTGGCTGAGTTAGTCAATGGCGATGCCCGTCGCGCCCTGAATACGCTGGAGATGATGGCGGACATGGCCGAGGTGAACAGCAAGGGCAAACGCGAGCTGACGGCTAAATTACTTAATGAAGTCTCTGGCGAGCGCAGCGCCCGTTTTGATAATAAAGGCGATCGTTATTACGACTTGATCTCTGCGCTGCATAAATCCGTGCGCGGCTCTTCTGCGGATGCCGCTCTCTACTGGTATGCCCGCATCATCACGGCGGGTGGCGATCCCCTGTATGTGGCGCGGCGTTTGCTGGCAATCGCCTCTGAAGATGTAGGCAATGCGGACCCACGCGCCATGCAGGTTGCTATCTCAGCCTGGGACTGCTTTACGCGCGTAGGCCCCGCAGAGGGGGAAAGGGCTATTGCGCAGGCTATTGTCTATTTGGCATGCGCACCGAAAAGCAATGCTGTGTACACCGCGTTCAAGGCAGCCATGCGCGATGCGCGTGATAACCCCGATTTTGACGTACCTGAACATCTGCGTAACGCGCCCACTAAGCTAATGAAAGAGATGGGGTTGGGGGCAGAGTATCGTTACGCACACGATGAACCCAATGCCTACGCCGCAGGCGAGGATTACTTCCCGCCCGAAATGGCACAAACGCGCTACTACCGACCAACTTCCCGTGGCCTTGAAGGAAAGATTGGTGAAAAGCTCGCCTGGCTGGCTGAGCAGGATCAAAATAGCCCGACAAAACGCTATCGTTGAATGTGACGTTGCGGTAAGGTTAGCAAGGAATTCAACGCATTCGCGCGCCGGATGCGCCCCTCATTCACTCAAAAAAATATTCACAGGACAAGCATGCTCGATCCCAATCTGCTGCGTAATGAGCCAGACGCAGTCGCTGAAAAACTGGCACGCCGGGGCTTTAAGCTTGACGTTGAAACGCTACGTTCTCATGAAGAACGTCGCAAAGTTCTGCAGGTAGAAACGGAATCTTTGCAGGCGGAACGTAACTCCCGATCCAAATCTATCGGGCAGGCCAAGGCGCGTGGGGAAGATATCGAGCCATTACGTCAGGAAGTGAACGCGCTGGGCGAACGCCTGGACGCGGCCAAAGCGGAACTGGACGAACTTCAGAACGCCATTCGTGAAATGGCCTCAGCTATCCCTAACCTCCCGGTTGATGAAGTCCCGCTGGGTAAAGACGACAGTGAAAATCTGGAGATCAGCCGTTGGGGAACGCCGCGTGCCTTTGATTTTGCCGTGCGTGACCACGTAGAGCTGGGCGAAATGGCTTCCGGCCTGGATTTTGCCATGGGTGCTAAACTCACCGGTTCACGCTTTGTGGTGATGCAAGGGCAGATTGCGCTGATGCATCGTGCCCTGAGCCAGTTTATGTTGGATCTGCATACAGAGCAGCATGGTTACCTGGAAACTTATGTGCCTTATCTGGTGAACCATACCTCTTTGTACGGTACCGGTCAGTTGCCTAAGTTTGGTGAGGATCTGTTCCATACCCGTCCGCTTGAAGAAGAGGCCTCCAGCAGTGATTATGCGCTGATCCCAACTTCTGAAGTGCCGCTGACCAATATGGTGCGTGATGAGATCCTTGAAGAAGAGTCTTTGCCGCTGAAGTTCACCGCTCATACGCCTTGCTTCCGTTCTGAAGCGGGCGCCTATGGTCGTGATACTCGTGGGCTTATTCGTATGCATCAGTTCGACAAGGTTGAGATGGTGCAGATCACCCGCCCTGAAGAGTCCATGGATGCGCTTGAAGAGCTGGTGGGCCACGCTGAGAAAGTATTGCAGCTGCTGAACCTGCCTTACCGTAAAGTGCTGCTGTGCACCGGCGATATGGGCTTTGGCTCCTGCAAAACCTACGATCTGGAAGTCTGGCTGCCAGCCCAGGATACCTATCGCGAGATCTCTTCCTGTTCCAATATGGGTGATTTCCAGGCGCGTCGTATGCAGGCTCGCTGCCGCAGTAAAACCGAGAAGAAACCCCGTCTGGTGCATACTCTTAACGGCTCTGGCCTGGCTGTAGGCCGTACGCTGGTGGCAGTGTTGGAAAACTATCAGCAGGCTGATGGACGTATTGCGGTTCCTGAAGTGCTGAAGCCTTATATGAAAGGCCTGGATTTCATCGGCTAACGTCTGATTTTTACTGCTAAAAACCTGTGGACAAGCCGCAGGTTTTTTTTTAACTATCAAAAAGAAATGTTATCGACAGCAAACGGGCTGTAAAGGCTAAAAGCCTAATTTTTCATTAAGATAACAGGTTGCCGCTGCGAATAATCCTATCTTCTAAGTTACTGTAGATAAAAAAATTAAATCGGTTCACAGCAAATTGTGCTGCGGTAAAAGGTGTGCCGTTGACAATATTTTTGCTGATGGCATTATTCGCGCAAAATCTTCTCCTCCCTGGTATTCCCACTAAAAATGTCCATCTGGTCACGCCCTGTTATTGTGCTGCTTTGCGGCCTTTTGCTGATGACGGTTTCTATTGCCGTGCTGAATACTCTGGTTCCGCTCTGGCTGACCCATGATCTGTTGCCTACCTGGCAGGTTGGCGTCGTAAGCTCTTCTTATTACACCGGAAACCTGGCCGGAACGCTGCTGGCAGGCTGGACAATAAAAACGCTTGGCTTTAATCGCAGTTATTATATCGCTTCAATACTGTTCGCCGTAGCGACTGCGGCGCTGGGGCTGGAGAGCGGTTTCTGGGCCTGGACGCTGTGGCGGTTCGTTGCCGGTATCGGTTGTGCTGTGATCTGGGTGGTAGTGGAAAGCGCGCTGTTATGCAGCGGTACGCTTCGCAACCGTGGGCAGCTGCTTGCCGCCTATATGATTGTTTATTACCTCGGCACCGTAGCGGGCCAGCTGTTAGTAAGTAAAGTTTCTACAGATTTGCTGCATGTATTGCCGTGGGTAACGGGCGTGGTGTTGGCGGCTCTCCTGCCGCTGGTTTTCGCCAGGATCACTGCGAAAGGTGATGACGAAGAAGCAGCGCCTGGCCGCATGTGGCCAATGTTGCGCCGCCGCACTGCGAGACTGGGCATTAATGGCTGCATTATTTCAGGTATTTTGCTGGGATCGCTGTATGGTCTGATGCCGCTTTATCTGTCTCACCAGGGCATGAACGATGCCACAGTGGGATACTGGATGGCGCTGATGGTCAGCGCTGGTATAGTGGGGCAGTGGCCGGTAGGGCGACTGGCCGACCGCTATGGCCGCCTGCTGGTATTGCGCGTTCAGGTCTTTGTGGTGATCCTGGGTGCCATTGCGATGTTGGGTAACGCCGCTATGGCTCCCGCTCTGTTTGTGCTGGGCTGTGCTGGTTTTACGCTTTATCCGGTGGCAATGTCATGGGCTTGCGAAAAGGTTGCGCACCATGAGCTGGTGGCAATGAATCAGGCTTTACTGCTGAGCTACACCATTGGCAGCCTGACAGGCCCGGCTATGACCTCTGTGCTGATGCAAAACTACTCCGATCGCGTGCTGTTTGTGATGATCGCTGCGGTCGCATTTATCTACCTGATGATGCTGTTACGCAAAGCGGACAAGCAGGCCACACCTGTGGCTCATGCCTGATTGACAGACGAAAAAAATGGAGCCTTCAGGCTCCATTTTTTTATTCAGTCGCTGATAATTCAGTACATCACTTTATGGCCGTAACCTTCCAGGATGCCTTTAACGCGATCCATGGTCTCTTTTTTCGGGGGATGGACGCCATCCAGCTTATATTCCTCGCCCATTGCCACCCATTTATGTTTGCCAAGTTCGTGATAGGGCAGCAGCTCGATTTTTTCCACGTTACCCATATCACGGGTAAACTCACCCAGACGATGGGCTGAATCATCGTCATCGGAATAGCCCGGCACCACAACATAGCGGATCCAGGTGCGGATTTTCTTCTTAGAGAGATAGCGGGCGAAATCCAGCGTGCGATGGTTGGATACGCCAACCAGGATTTGATGCACTTCATCGTTTATCTGCTTGAGATCAAGCATCACCAGATCGGTAACTTCAAGCAGTTCATCAATTACCGGATCGTAGCGGCGGACAAAGCCGTTGGTATCCAGACAGGTGTGGATGCCTTCCGCATGGCAGGCACGGAACCAGTCCCGGACAAACTCAGCCTGAAGAATGGCCTCACCTCCGGAAGCGGTGACGCCGCCGCCAGAGGCATTCATAAAGTGCCGATAGGAGACAACATCCTTCATCAGCTCTTCAACGGTAATCTCTTTGCCGCCGTGCGTATCCCAGGTATCGCGGTTATGACAATAGAGGCAGCGCATCAGGCAGCCCTGGAAGAAGGTAATAAAACGGATGCCGGGACCGTCAACGGTACCGCAGGATTCGAATGAGTGGATGCGACCTTTGACTGACATTGCGATGAATTCTCCACGGTAGACCCGCCATCAGGCAGGTACGCAGTCTTTAAGCTGCGTTAAGTCTGTTTTGCCAGCCTCACCAAACCGGTAGGGCTGGCAAACAAGACTTGTGAGGCTCCACCGAAGTGGAGCCTCTGATAACTCAGAAAATTACATGCTCTGAGTAAAGGTACGGGTAATCACATCCTGCTGCTGCTCTTTGGTTAAAGAGTTAAAGCGAACGGCATAACCTGATACGCGGATAGTCAGCTGTGGATATTTTTCAGGATCTTCCATCGCCTCCAGCAGCATCTCACGGTTCATGACGTTGACGTTCAGGTGCTGACCGCCTTCAATACTGGCTTCGTGGTGGAAGTAACCATCCATCAAACCGGCCAGATTCGCTTTACGTACATCATCATCTTTACCCAGCGCGTTTGGCACGATGGAGAAAGTATAAGAGATGCCGTCTTTTGCGTAGGCAAACGGCAGTTTAGCCACGGAAGTCAGAGAGGCGACAGCTCCTTTCTGGTCACGGCCGTGCATAGGGTTGGCACCTGGTCCAAACGGTGCGCCAGCGCGGCGGCCATCCGGAGTGTTACCTGTTTTCTTACCATACACCACGTTAGAAGTGATAGTGAGCACCGACTGGGTTGGTACCGCGTTACGGTAAGTCTGCAGTTTCTGAATTTTTTTCATAAAACGTTCGACCAGGTCGCAGGCGATATCATCCACGCGCGCATCATTGTTACCAAACTGCGGGTATTCACCTTCAATTTTAAAGTCTACTGCCAGACCATCTTCATCGCGAATGGTGGAGACTTTGGCATATTTAATCGCGGAGAGAGAGTCCGCCGCTACAGAAAGGCCCGCAATACCACAAGCCATAGTGCGATAGACGTCGCGGTCATGCAGCGCCATCAGCGAGGCTTCGTAGCTGTATTTGTCATGCATATAGTGAATGATATTCAGCGCGGTCACGTACTGCTTAGCCAGCCAGTCCATAAAGTGATCCATGCGCTCCATCACTTTGGTGTAGTCCAGCACTTCGTCCATCATTGGGGCTTCTTTCGGACCCACCTGCATTTTCATTTTTTCATCCACGCCGCCGTTAATAGCGTAGAGCATGGTTTTTGCCAGGTTAGCGCGGGCGCCAAAGAACTGCATCTGTTTGCCGACGATCATTGGGCTGACGCAGCAGGCGATGGCGTAATCATCATTGTTAAAGTCAGGACGCATCAGATCATCATTTTCATACTGCACGGATGATGTATCGATAGAGACTTTAGCCGCAAATTTTTTGAAATTCAGCGGCAGCTTTTCAGACCACAGGATGGTCATGTTCGGTTCCGGAGAAGGCCCCATAGTGTAGAGGGTATTCAGGAAGCGGAAGCTGGTTTTAGTAACCAGAGTACGACCATCAACGCCCATACCGGCCAGCGATTCTGTGGCCCAAATCGGGTCGCCGGAGAAGAGTTCATCATATTCAGGGGTGCGCAGGAAACGAACCATACGCAGTTTCATCACCAGGTGGTCAATTAACTCCTGCGCCTGCAATTCGGTGATTTTGCCCGCTTTCAGGTCACGTTCAATGTAGATGTCCAGGAAGGTTGATACACGACCAAACGACATCGCCGCGCCGTTCTGAGATTTCACCGCCGCCAGATAGCCGAAGTAGGTCCACTGCACCGCTTCCTGAGCCGTGGTAGCGGGGCCTGAGATATCGCAGCCATATTTTGCCGCCATCTCTTTAATCTGCTGCAGCGCATGATGCTGATCGGCAATCTCTTCACGCAGGCGGATGGTGGCTTCAAGGTTCACGCCATTTTCCAGATCGGCCTGCAGCGAGGCGAACTGTGCAAATTTGTCCTTCATCAGCATATCAATGCCGTAAAGCGCCACGCGGCGGTAGTCACCAATGATACGACCACGACCATAGGCATCCGGCAGACCAGTCAGTATGCCAGATTTACGGCAGCGAAGAATGTCCGGCGTATAGACGTCAAACACCCCCTGGTTATGGGTTTTGCGGTAATCGGTAAAGACTTTTTTCAGACCCGGGTCCAGCTCACGGCCATACACTTTACAGGAGCCTTCCACCATTTTGATGCCGCCGAACGGAATCAGACCGCGTTTCAGCGGAGCTTCAGTCTGCAGGCCAACAATGGTTTCCAGACTTTTATCGATGTAGCCCGCATCGTGAGAGGTGATAGTAGAGGCAAGGTCGGTATCAAAATCAACCGGCGCATGGGTACGGTTTTCCAGCTTGATGCCTTCCATCACCTTATCCCACAAGGCGGTAGTGGCTTCAGTAGCACCGCTCAGAAACGCTTCATCGCCTTCATAGGGGGTATAGTTTTTCTGAATGAAATCACGCACGTTGACGCTGTTCTGCCATTCGCCCTGTGCAAAGCTTTCCCAGGCCGCAACCTGTTTTTCGTTGTGCTCGCTCATTTGATACCTACCTTAATTACGTGGAGTTCTGTCGTTCCTGCCGCTGTGTTAAGCCGCAGGTGCTTAATCAGGAGAACTTTAATCAGTGCTGGTCGCCGTCGCGCAGATAGATAACCCAGTAGGTCAGTCCTACCAGGAACCCTCCGCCGATGATATTGCCGATAGTGACGGGGATCAGATTATCGGTGATAAAGTTGCCGACGGTCAGATGTGAAAATTGGGCAGCCGTTGCGCCAGTAGCCTGCCAGAATTCGGGGCCAGAGAAGTCGCGGATGATAATCGCCAGCGGGATAAGAAACATATTCGCGATGCTGTGCTCAAACCCGCTAGCGACAAACATCGCAACCGGAAGCACCATCGCCAGCATTTTGTCAGTGAGAGTACGACCGGAATAACTCATCCAGATCGCCATGCAAACCATCAGATTAGCCAGCGTCCCCAGGCAAACCGCTTCAATAAAAGTATGGTGCATTTTATGGTCAGCCGTTTGCAGAACATTTAACCCCCATGCACCATTGGCTGTCATCGCCTGGCCGGCAAACCAGATCAGGGCAACAAAAAACATCGCGCCAAAAAAATTGCCCACATAAACGTTGATCCAGTTACGCGCCAGCTGAGCCCAGCTGATGCGTCCGCTGGCTTTTGCCACTATGGTCAGGACGGTGGAGGTAAAGAGGTCGGCACCACAGACCACTACCAGCATCAAACCCAGTGAAAAACAGATGCCGCCTGCCAGTTTGGTCAGGCCTGAAGGCACTGAACCGGTCGTTGCGGTGATATAGAAGACAAAAGCAATGGAGATAAAGACGCCAGCCGTGATGGCCAGGAAAAAGGTGGTGAAGGGTTTTTTGGTTGCTTTATAGACGCCAGCTTCTTCGGCTATTTTAGCCATCTCAGACGGGACGATTAAGTCAAACGGGTTGCCAGCTTTCACACTAACTACTCCCAAAATTAGTCAACGACGAGATACTAACAAAGGAGTATAGGTTAGAAATTGATATGGATCATATTGGTTCAGAGTAGTGGGCGCCAAATACCCTTATTTTGTAAGGTTTTAACTTTATCTTTTTGATATTTAATGGATAAATACTTTTTAAAAGTCTAAAAATAAGTTGAAAAAGGCACAGGATGCGCCTTATTAAAGCCCGGTTATCAGCTTGATTGTTTCTGGAAGGTTAAGGAACTTATAAAAACGAATTTTCAATTCACCTTTCATTAACTTTTGATGAAAGGTTTTAAAAAAGACAGGCAAGCGGTCGGCTAAATGAATCACCGACCGCCTGAAGAAGTTACTTCCAGTTAAGGCGTTTGGCCTGCTGGAGTTTCTCATAGGCTGCCAGTAGCGACTGATGAGCAGGGAAGGCCATCAGATCTTCATCAACAGTTTGCAGGCCATAGAAAGGCGTTTCACCGCTGATGGCGGCAGAGGCCGCTTCTACCGCATCCAGACCGTACATGCGGACAAATGCAGTATGGTATTGTACCGGATCGCGCTCTTCTTCCTGACTTAACAGCAGCAGGGTTTGCAGGCAGCGATAATAATTTGCGCGGGCTGGGGTGAAGATTGAGCTGTTGAACTCCATGGTCCACTCGGTCCAGATCAACGCCTGGTCAAGGTCGCCGCCAGCCAGCGCCAGCATCGCTTTCAGCTCGCCGATACGCAGAGTATACCAGCCATTATCTTTCCCCGTCGCCAGGCCAAGCAGTTCACGAACGCGGGTAAAGTCGTCGTGACCATCTTCATCCAGCCGCTCGATCAGCGCCAGATAATCTTCCTTTTCCCACTGCGTTTCGGGCAGGGAGAGCAAGGTTTCGCGCAGATAAGCGCCCATGCTGTTATTCGCCAGCAGCAGATCTTCAGCAGGATAGATGTCAGACATCCCCGGCACGATGATACGGCAGGCATAGACGTCCAGATGCTGGTAATCGGCAATGTACACTTCCCGATCTTCCGCTTTGAAAATCGCCATCAGTGTGGCGAATTCTTCCTCGGTCGTGCCGCTGAAGCGCCAGTCCACAAAGGAATAGTCAGCCTCATCTTTGAACATATCCCAGGAAATAAGGCCGCTTGAATCGATAAAGTGCGTTTCCAGATTGGCATGCTCTGCCACCTCTTCATCGTCAAACGTAGGCGGCGTAAAGACATCCAGATCTTTCAGGCTGCGGCCCTGCAGCAGTTCAGTCACGGTACGTTCCAGCGCGACGCCAAAGTCCGGGTGCGCGCCGAAGGAGGCGAAGCAGGTGCCGTTTGCCGGATTAAACAGCACCACGCAAATCACCGGATAGTGGCCGCCCAGGGAAGCATCATAAGAGAAAATGGGGAAACCTTCGGCTTCCAGTCTGGCAATAGCCTCCACCACGCCAGGGTAACGATTCAGCACCGCCTGCGGGATCAACGGCAGGCTGATGGACTCCGCAATGATCCGATTTTTAATGTAACGTTCAAAGACTTCAGAAAGCCCCTGCACGCGAGCTTCGTTAGCGGTGTTCCCGGCAGACATCCCGTTAGAAACGTAGAGATTGCCAATGATGTTCATCGGGATATAGACGGTTTGCAGATCGGACTGACGGGTGAAAGGCAGGGCGCAGATCCCACGATCGGCGTTGCCGGACTGCAGATCGATCAGATCGCTGGCGCTGACTTCCTGTTCAGGGTCGTAAAAAGCTTTCAGGCGCTCATCCAGGATACCGGCAGGCAGGCTGTCATCTTCCGGCAGGGGGAACCATTTTTCGTTGGGATAATGAACAAAATCACCGTTAGCAATTTTGTTGCCCAGCCAGAAATCGGCAAAAAAGTAATTAGTGGAAAGGCGCTCGAAATATTCGCCCAGCGCAGAGGCCAGGGCAGCTTTTTTGCTGGCGCCTTTACCGTTAGTAAAACAGAGCGGGCAGTCACGGTCGCGGATATGTACCGACCAGACATGAGGAACCGGGTTCAGCCAGGAGGCTTCTTCAATATTAAAGCCCAGATCCTCTAATTTTTGCTGAAAGCGTGCGATGGAGTCTTCCAACGCGGCGTCTTTGCCTGGAATATACGTTTGCGTCATAGTGCCCACTTGTTTTGGGTTGTGCAGAAAGGGCGCAATGATACGGGGTTTCTTCTGGATTCGCTATGCGAGGGGGGAAATTCCTGCCTGCTCCACAGCGCATCTTTCCGCAACTGGTCGGCTGACCGGATAAAACATTGCAGCCAGAGAAGGGCAATGATAAAACCGATAGCTGAATCGACATCGATTGAACTGAGAAAGTGGTGAGGGGAAATGAGTCAGGTTTTCAATTTTAGCTCCGGCCCGGCGATGCTGCCGGCAGAAGTTCTGCGTCGCGCTGAACAGGAACTGCGTAACTGGCAGGGCCTGGGAACCTCCGTTATGGAGATCAGCCATCGCAGCAAAGAATTTATGCAGGTAGCTGAAGAGGCTGAAAAGGATTTTCGCGACCTGCTGAAAATCCCTTCGAACTATAAAGTCCTGTTCTGTCACGGTGGCGCGCGTGCGCAGTTTGCCGCTATTCCCATGAACCTGTTGGGTAGCAAGACCACTGCCGACTATGTTGATGGCGGTTACTGGGCACACAGCGCAATAAAAGAAGCGCTGAAATATTGCACGCCAAACGTCATTGAAGCGAAAACCACGGTTGACGGCCTGCGAGCTATCACCCCGATGAGTAGCTGGGCCCTTTCTGACGACGCGGCCTATGTCCACTATTGCCCGAATGAAACCATTGACGGCATCGCCATTAATGAAGAGCCAGATTTCGGCGATAAAGTAGTGGTGGCCGATCTCTCCTCAACCATTTTGTCCACGCCTCTGGATATCAACCGTTACGGTGTGATTTATGCCGGCGCGCAGAAAAATATCGGTCCTGCCGGCCTGACGCTGGTTGTGGTACGTGAAGATCTGCTGGGCAAGGCGAAAAAAGAGCTGCCTTCCATCCTGGATTATCAGGTGCTCAACGACAATGATTCGATGTTTAATACGCCACCAACCTTTGCATGGTATCTCTCTGGTTTAGTCTTTAAATGGCTGAAAGAGCAGGGTGGCGTCAGTGAGCTCGACAAGCGTAACCAGGCTAAAGCAGACCTGCTGTATGGCACTATTGATAGCAGCGATTTCTACCGCAACGAAGTGGCTCTGGCTAACCGTTCACGCATGAACGTGCCTTTCCAGCTGGCGGATGCCGCTCTGGATAACACCTTCCTGGAGGAATCTTTTGCCGCCGGGCTGCATGCGCTGAAAGGCCACCGTGTGGTGGGCGGAATGCGCGCCTCAATTTACAATGCGATGCCGCTGGAAGGCGTGCAGGCACTGACTGATTTCATGATTGATTTTGAGCGCCGCCACGGTTAAGCACCCGGCGCTGGCGTTTAAAGTCTGAAACCCTGCGAAGCTGCGGGGTTTCATTGCATTTTATATGGAGAATATGTTTCACATGCAGGAATCCCTGACCTTACAACCTATTGCGCTGGTAGACGGCACCGTTAATCTGCCCGGCTCGAAAAGCGTTTCTAACCGCGCTTTACTGCTGGCAGCACTGGCAAAAGGCACCACGCGTCTGACCAACCTGTTGGACAGCGATGATGTACGCCATATGCTGACGGCGCTGAAAGCGCTTAACGTCAGCTTTACGCTCTCACAAGACCGGACTGTCTGCGAAGTGGTGGGTCAGGGCGCTCCTCTGCATGCAGAAGGCCCAACAGAACTCTTTTTAGGCAATGCGGGAACGGCCATGCGCCCTCTGGCCGCGGCACTTTGCCTGGGTGGGAACGATATTGTGTTGACCGGTGAGCCACGGATGAAAGAGCGTCCAATTGGACATCTGGTTGATGCATTGCGTCAGGGTGGGGCTGAAATCGACTACCTTGAGCAGACTGATTATCCCCCTCTGCATCTTAAGGGCGGCTTTACAGGTGGCGAAGTCTCAGTGGATGGCAGCGTTTCAAGCCAGTTCCTTACAGCGCTACTGATGACCGCGCCGCTGGCACCGAATGACACCAAAATTGTTATTAAAGGCGATCTGGTTTCAAAACCCTATATAGATATCACGCTGAACCTGATGCGGACCTTCGGCGTGGAAGTCGTGAACGACAGCTACGGCGTGTTTCAGATTAGCGGTAATCAGCACTATATTTCGCCGGGAGACTATCTGGTGGAAGGCGATGCCTCTTCTGCCTCCTATTTCCTGGCGGCGGCGGCCATCAAGGGCGGAACGGTAAAAGTAACCGGTATTGGCCGCAACAGTATGCAGGGTGATATTCGCTTTGCTGACGTACTGGAGAAAATGGGTGCAATCGTTGAGTGGGGCGATGACTATATTGCCTGTACCCGCGGTGAACTGAACGCCATCGATCTGGATATGAATCATATTCCGGATGCCGCGATGACTATCGCTACCGCAGCGCTGTTTGCCAAAGGCACCACGGTGATGCGTAACATCTATAACTGGCGCGTGAAAGAGACGGACCGCCTGGCTGCGATGGCCAATGAACTGCGTAAGGTAGGCGCTGAAGTTGAGGAAGGGCACGATTACATCCGTGTGACGCCGCCTGAAACGATTAAGTTTGCTGAAATTGGCACCTATAATGATCACCGTATGGCGATGTGTTTCTCGCTGGTGGCGTTGTCCTCCACGCCGGTAACCATTCTTGATCCAAAATGCACGGCAAAGACTTTCCCCGATTATTTTGAGCAGCTGGCCCGCATCAGCAAACTGGCATAAATCTGCAAAACCGCTGCATTTCGGTGCAGCGGATTGCGAGCTGACTCACGTCCTGCAAGGTTTCTCCCTCCTGAAACACGCTATTTCATCTGATTAATTTGATCGCGACTATGCTTAAAGGGTAACGATCGTAGCTATAGCAGCGTATAATGCGCGTCGATATTTGTCTGAGCAGGCAACAGGCATTCCACCGACAGGAGAACGACATGACGGCTATAGCCCCGGTGATCACCATTGATGGCCCAAGTGGTGCGGGTAAAGGGACCTTGTGTAAAGCGATGGCGGAAGCCTTGCAATGGCACCTTCTGGATTCGGGCGCGATTTATCGCGTACTGGCGCTGGCCGCTTTGCATCATCAGGTGGATATCACTTCTGAAGAGGCATTAGTGCCGATAGCGGCGCATCTTGACGTTCGCTTTGTCTCTACCGGGGGAGAAATGCAGGTCATCCTGGAAGGGGAAGATGTAACGAGCGAAATTCGCACTCAGGATGTCAGCAACACAGCCTCTAAAGTAGCGGCTTTTCCCCGTGTACGCGAAGCTCTGCTTCGTCGCCAGCGCGCCTTCCGTGATGCGCCAGGCTTAATTGCTGATGGGCGTGACATGGGCACCGTGGTCTTTCCGGATGCGCCAGTAAAAATCTTCCTTGATGCCAGTTCGGAAGAGCGAGCGCACAGGCGTATGCTACAGTTGCAGGAAAAAGGCTTTAGTGTTAACTTTGAGCGCCTTTTATCTGAGATAAAAGAACGTGATGATCGCGATCGTAATCGCGCCATTGCGCCGCTGATACCGGCAAACGATGCGCTGGTGCTGGATTCAACCAGCATGTCAATTGAGCAAGTTATTGAAACTGCGCTCAATTATGCGCGTAAAACGTTATCGTTGCCGCAGTGAAAACAGGGCCTCAGGGCCCAACAGAATCCTTTAACCCTTTGATATGGACGTCATGGGGCATGTGAAACAACCCCACCCGGCAGGATGTCAGGTGGACGTTAAATTGAAGAATCCATAAGATTATCAATATGACTGAATCTTTTGCTCAACTCTTTGAAGAGTCCCTGAAAGAAATCGAAACCCGTCCGGGTTCCATCGTTCGTGGTGTTGTTGTCTCTATTGACAAAGACATCGTTCTGGTTGATGCGGGCCTGAAATCTGAATCTGCAATTCCTGCAGAGCAGTTCAAAAACGCAGCTGGCGAACTGGAAATCCAGGTTGGCGACGAAGTTGACGTAGCTCTGGATGCTGTAGAAGACGGCTTCGGTGAAACTCTGCTGTCCCGTGAGAAAGCTAAACGTCACGAAGCTTGGATCACGCTGGAAAAAGCTTATGAAGAAGCTGAAACCGTTACCGGTGTTATCAACGGCAAAGTCAAGGGCGGCTTCACTGTTGAGCTGAACGGCATTCGTGCGTTCCTGCCAGGTTCCCTGGTTGATGTTCGTCCAGTGCGCGATACGCTGCACCTGGAAGGCAAAGAGCTTGAATTCAAAGTCATCAAGCTGGATCAGAAGCGTAACAACGTGGTGGTTTCACGTCGTGCGGTTATCGAATCCGAAAACAGCGCAGAGCGCGATCAGCTGCTGGAAAACCTGCAGGAAGGCATGGAAGTTAAGGGTATCGTTAAGAACCTGACTGACTACGGTGCATTCGTTGATCTGGGCGGCGTTGATGGCCTGCTGCACATCACTGACATGGCATGGAAACGCGTTAAGCATCCAAGCGAAATTGTCAACGTTGGCGACGAAATCACTGTTAAAGTGCTGAAATTCGACCGCGAGCGTACCCGTGTTTCTCTGGGTCTGAAACAGCTGGGCGAAGATCCATGGGTCGCTATCGCTAAGCGTTACCCGGAAGGCACCCGCCTGACTGGCCGCGTGACCAACCTGACCGATTACGGCTGCTTCGTTGAAATCGAAGAAGGCGTTGAAGGCCTGGTACACGTTTCAGAAATGGATTGGACCAACAAAAACATCCATCCGTCCAAAGTTGTTAACGTTGGCGATGTTGTTGAAGTTATGGTTCTGGATATCGACGAAGAACGTCGTCGTATCTCCCTGGGTCTGAAGCAGTGCAAATCTAACCCATGGCAGCAGTTTGCAGAAACCCACAACAAGGGCGACCGTGTTGAAGGTAAAATCAAGTCAATCACTGACTTCGGTATCTTCATCGGCCTGGACGGCGGCATCGACGGCCTGGTTCACCTCTCTGACATCTCCTGGAACGCTACCGGAGAAGAAGCAGTGCGTGAATACAAGAAAGGCGACGAAATCGCTGCTGTTGTTCTGCAGGTTGACGCAGAGCGCGAGCGCATCTCCCTGGGCGTTAAGCAACTGGCAGAAGATCCGTTCAACAACTACATCTCTCTGAACAAGAAAGGTGCTATTGTTAACGGTAAAGTAACTGCTGTTGACGCGAAAGGCGCTACGGTTGGACTGGCAGACGGCGTTGAAGGTTACCTGCGCGCTTCTGAAGCTTCAGTTGACCGCGTTGAAGATGCAACTCTGGTTCTGAATGTTGGTGACGATGTTGAAGCCAAATTCACCGGTGTTGATCGTAAAAACCGCGTTGTTAGCCTCTCTGTACGTGCTAAAGACCAGGCTGACGAGAAAGAAGCCATCGCTACTGTTAACAACACTAAACAGGAAGACGGTAACTTCTCTAACGCTATGGCTGAAGCATTCAAAGCAGCTAAAGGCGAGTAATTGCTTTTGCAACAGGGCAGTGCAAGCTGCCCTGATATAGCCGATACTGTCAGAGCTTTTCCAACAGGAATTAACCGGAGGATTTATGACCAAGTCAGAACTTATTGAAAGACTTGCTGGCCAGCACTCTCATATTCCGGCGAAAGTCGTTGAGGATGCGGTTAAAGAGATGCTTGAGCACATGGCGACCACTTTGGCGCAGGGCGAACGCATTGAAATCCGGGGTTTCGGCAGTTTTTCTTTGCACTATCGCGCACCCCGCACTGGTCGTAACCCGAAAACGGGTGACAAAGTGGAGTTGGAAGGTAAATACGTTCCACACTTCAAGCCAGGTAAAGAGCTGCGTGACCGTGCAAATATTTACGGCTAACGCTGAGCATTACGCAATAAAACGACACTTCGGTGTCGTTTTTTTTTGCCTGCAATCTGAGAGCGGTGTGCGGGTGGGCGCGCATTGAAAATGATAAGCATGAAATCTGGTTCGCCTGTATGTGGCGCAGCTTCAGGGTTTTTATTTCCCCTGCTGCAGAGTTAAAAGCAGCACGATAGAGTGGCCGAACGGAAAAGGAGAGCCGTTATGCCCTACAGCCTCAGCCGACTGGCGATCTGGACGATTATCGCTACGTTACCTTTGCTTATACTGCCACGGCTTCCTGCGGCACGTTACGACATCTTAGCGATCGTGCTTGCGTGCCTGCTGCTTTTGTCGGGAGTTAAAGGAGCGAAAGATATTGCCCTCCTTCTTTTACTTTTTGTCTGGGGGGTGATGGCTGCAAGAACGCTGGCAGGGCAGATTGATGCGCTTACAGGTAAACACTCAGACGTTACCGTTAAAGTAGAGCAGGTTCTGCCAGACTCTGAGCGACTAAAGCTCCGCATCACCAGCCTGGCCGGTAAACAGGTTTTCCCACCAATTTATGTTCTGGTCAGTACCAGGGGCATGGCCGACAAATTTTGTAGCGGCCAGAAGTG
Organism: Erwinia sp. MMLR14_017; assembly: GCF_033657285.1. NCBI lineage: Bacteria > Pseudomonadati > Pseudomonadota > Gammaproteobacteria > Enterobacterales > Erwiniaceae > Erwinia > Erwinia sp. MMLR14_017. Next base: position 45,861 of record NZ_JAWVWP010000006.1, read on the forward strand.
GCTAATGGCGCTTAATCTCAGGCCGGTTCATGCCCGACTGAATGAAGGCGGATTTGACGCCCAGCGTTTTGCCGTAGCTAAGGGTACGCCGCTTACAGGCAGGGTCCTCAGCCTGAGGGCGCTGAACAGCGAATGCGGCTGGCGCCAAAATATTATTCAGCGAAGCCGGATGATCTACGGTGAATTACGCTGGCAGGCTGTCCTTTCAGCTCTGGCATTTGGCGAACGGGGAGAGCTGAGCAAAGGGATTACTCAGTTACTGAAAGAGACCGGAACAGCGCATCTGATGGCGATTTCCGGCATGCATATCAGCCTGGCCGCCAGCGTCGGCTGGCTGTTTGCCCGGGGATTACAGCTTGGTTTTCCTGTACGCTGGATAGGCTATCGCTTCCCGCTATTTTGTGGCCTGCTGGTCGCCCTGACTTACACCTGGCTTTCAGGCTGTAACCCGCCAGCGATGCGGGCCATGCTTGCCGTTTCCCTCTGGTACATGATCCGCTTAAAAGGCGTGCGGTGCGATAACTGGCAGGTCTGGGGGATCTGCATCGCTTTAATCCTGTTTTTTGATCCCTTAAGCATCCTTTCAGAGAGTTTGTGGCTTTCGGCCATAGCGGTCGCCGGATTGATGTTATGGTTTAGCTGGTTTCCCTTACCCTGCCGGTTTAGCCATAAAAAACGCTGGCTGCTGCTTCAGCTTTTGCATCTGCAGGTCGGGCTGTTTCTGTTACTGATGCCCGTGCAGTTACTGATTTTTCATGGCATAAGTTTCACTGCCTTGCTGGCTAACCTCTGGGCGGTTCCGGTGGTTACCCTGGTGACTGTGCCGTTGATACTTTGTGCGCTGGCGTCGTTGCCTGTCCCTGTTCTGAACCAGCTGTTCTGGTGGCTGGCAGACTTTTCTCTGCAAGGAGTATTCACTCCTCTCAGCCATCTTCCCACTGGTTGGGTGGAGCTGAATTATCACGCTCTGCTGTTCAGTCTTCTGGCGTGGACAGGAGTCCTTGCCTGGCGATTCTGCTGGTGGCGTACTTCTCCGGCTACCGTGCTGGGATTATGCCTTTCTGTGGCTTGCTGGCGGCTGAGCGCGGTAAAACCTGAATGGCGTATGGATATGCTGGATATCGGTCACGGCCTGGCAGTAGTGATCTCAGCGCGGGGAGAAGCGTTGGTCTATGATACCGGCAATCGCTGGCCGGGCGGGGATGCGGCACAAAGCCAGATCCTGCCCTGGCTCCGCTGGCAGGGGCTGGAAGTTAAACACATTATCCTCAGCCACAATCATCTCGACCATATCGGTGGTCTCGACACCCTTCACTCAGCCTTTCCTGGCGCAACGATACATCGCGGGGGAGGAAAAAACGGCGAGCAGCCATGCGAAGAGGGAACAAGCTGGCGCTGGCAGCAGCTCTCATTTGAGGTCCTCTGGCCGCCGCCAGGGCAAAAAGAGGCGGAAAATAATCAATCCTGCGTCATTAAAATCTCCGACGGCAGACGGCAGGTGCTGCTGACCGGGGATATTGAAGCCAGAGCTGAGCTTGAACTGGTAAGGCTGAAGCGTAAAAAATTGCGGGCGGATATTCTGCAGGTTCCCCATCACGGCAGCAAAACCTCTTCGGTTCCACCCTTTCTCCGGGCCGTGCGGGGCGAGGTCGCGCTTGCCTCTGCCGCACGTTACAGCGCATGGAAATTACCCGCTGATAAAGTGATCTCCCGCTATAAAAGTAACCACTATCACTGGTACGACACCGCCCTTGAAGGACAGGTAAGCATAGCGTTTTACCAGCAAAATTGGCAGGTTAGGGGTTTCAGAACGCAAATAATGGGCCGTTGGTATCATCAGTGGTTTGGCGTACCACGTGATTCCAGGTAGAATAAGCGGCTATTTCAATTAAAGCTGGTTAAATAATGCATCAGGAAAAAGATCTCTCCACCTGGCAAACATTCCGTCGCCTCTGGCCAATGATCAAGCCGTTTAAACCGGGCTTAATTGTGGCTGCAGTAGCACTGATAGTGAACGCAGCGGGAGATACATTAATGCTGTCACTGCTGAAACCGTTACTTGATGACGGCTTTGGCAAGGCCGACTCTTCCGTGCTGCTTTGGATGCCTCTTGCGGTTATTGGGTTAATGTTAATCCGTGGCATTACCAGCTATATCTCCAGCTACTGCATCTCCTGGGTATCCGGAAACGTGGTGATGAGTATGCGTCGCCGCCTGTTTGGCCATATGATGGGGATGCCGGTGGCGTTCTTCGATCAGCAGTCAACCGGGACGCTGCTCTCACGCATTACCTATGACTCTGAACAGGTGGCTTCCTCTTCCTCAAGCGCGCTGGTCACGGTGGTACGTGAAGGGGCCTCAATCATCGGCCTGTTCATCATGATGTTCTACTACAGCTGGCAACTCTCGCTGATCCTGATCCTGTTGGCACCGATTGTCTCTTTTGCCATTCGTACCGTGTCAAAGCGCTTCAGAAACATCAGTAAGAGTATGCAGAACACCATGGGCCACGTGACCACCAGCGCCGAACAGATGCTGAAAGGGCATAAAGAGGTGCTGATTTTTGGTGGCCAGGAAGTCGAGAATGAACGCTTTAACCGCGTCAGTAATCGTATGCGTCAGCAGGGCATGAAGCTGGTTTCCGCCTCTTCTATCTCTGACCCGATTATTCAGCTGATCGCCTCACTGGCGCTGGCCTTTGTGCTCTATGCCGCCAGTTTCCCCAGCGTGATGGAAACCCTGACCGCCGGTACCATTACTGTGGTGTTCTCATCAATGATTGCGCTGATGCGTCCGTTAAAATCACTGACAAACGTTAATGCCCAGTTCCAGCGTGGTATGGCTGCCTGCCAGACGCTTTTCACTATTCTGGATAGCGAGCAGGAAGAGGATAAAGGAACCCGCGTGATTGAACGTGCGAAAGGAGACATCGAGTTCCGCAATGTCACCTTTACCTATCCGGGGCGTGAAACGCCTGCGCTGCATAATATCAATCTCGCTATTCCTGCGGGTAAAACGGTAGCGCTGGTTGGCCGCTCTGGCTCGGGTAAATCGACTATCGCCAGCCTGATGACCCGTTTTTATGATATTCAGCAGGGCGAGATCCTGATGGATGGTCACGACCTGCGCGAATACACGCTCAGCTCGCTGCGTAATCAGGTGGCGCTGGTTTCACAGAACGTGCATCTGTTCAACGATACCGTAGCTAACAATATCGCTTACGCCCGCAACGAACAGTACAGCCGTGAAGATATTGAGAAAGCGGCCGTCATGGCCCACGCCATGGACTTCATTAATAAGATGGATAATGGGCTGGACACGGTTATCGGTGAAAATGGCGTGCTGCTCTCAGGCGGTCAGCGTCAGCGTATCGCCATTGCTCGTGCCTTACTGCGTGACAGTCCGATACTGATTCTGGATGAGGCCACTTCCGCACTGGATACGGAATCTGAACGCGCCATTCAGTCTGCCCTGGATGAACTGCAGAAAAACCGCACCTCACTGGTGATTGCTCACCGTCTCTCTACCATTGAGAAGGCGGATGAAATTGTGGTGGTTGAGGATGGCTACATTGTAGAAAGGGGAAGCCACAGCGAACTGCTGGAGCACAAAGGCGTCTACGCGCAGCTACATAAGATGCAGTTCGGGCAATGACAGAACGCATCTGGAGCGGCCGCTCTGCGCTTTATCTGCTGCTGCTGCCGCTGAGCTGGCTGTATGGCCTGGTCAGCAACCTGATCCGCCTTAGCTATCGCTGGGGCTGGCGTAAAGCATGGCGCGCGCCCGTTCCGGTGGTGGTGGTGGGGAATCTCACTGCCGGAGGGAATGGCAAAACGCCAGTGGTGATTTGGCTGGTTCAGGCATTGCAGCAGCGTGGTTTGCGTCCAGGCGTGGTTTCCAGAGGTTATGGCGGCAAGGCTGAACGCTATCCGCTGGTTTTGCATGAACAGGTTACTACGCAGCAGGCAGGTGACGAGCCGGTGTTGATTTACCAGAGAACCGGAGCAGCGGTTGCAGTATCTCCCCGCAGAAAGGAGGCGGTAAAAGCGCTGACCGATCGGGGCGATATCGACATCATCATTACCGACGACGGGCTGCAACATTATGCGCTGGCCCGGGATTTTGAAATCGTTGTGGTGGATGGTAAGCGTCGCTTCGGCAACGGCTGGTGGCTGCCTGCAGGACCCATGCGGGAGAGAGCCTCCCGGCTTGCAAGTGTGGATGCCACAATTGTTAACGGTGGTGAAGCGCAGGCTGGCGAGCTGGCGATGGAATTGATTCCGGGAAGGGCGGTCAACCTGAAGAGCGGCATAACCTGCCCGGTATCTGCCCTTAAAAATGTGGTCGCGATGGCTGGAATTGGTCATCCGCCCCGTTTTTTTGCCACACTTCGACAGCAGGGAGTGGTTCCGGTGAAAGAAGTGTCTTTTTCCGACCATCAGAACTATCGGGCAGAGGTGCTGGCTGGGCTGGTATCGCCAGATCAGATACTACTGATGACCGAGAAAGATGCGGTGAAGGCACGCTCTTTTGCCCGTCAAAACTGGTGGTTCCTGCCTGTTGATGCTGAGTTCCCACCGGGTACGGCAGAAACATTGCTGAACCGGATTACTGCACTTACTACCCGCCCTTGACGCTAACGCCCTGAATAAAGGCGCTGTTTCCATCCCCGGCCCTGTTGAAAGGGTATAAACTCAATGCATCTTTGCTACAAAGGTGCGCTATGTCCTCTATTCAGCTTTCACTCTCACAGGCCCGTCAGCTTCACCTTGCTGCTCAGGGGTTATTGCGCCCCGCTAAACGTAAGGCGTGCTTCGAAGAGTTGCTGTGCGCCATTCGCCAGATGTCGCTGCTGCAGATAGATACTATCCATGTGGTTGCCCGCAGTCCTTACCTGGTACTGTTCAGTCGGCTGGGTGACTATCCGCAGTCCTGGCTGGGGGAGGCGCTAGCCAGCGGCAGGCTGTTTGAATACTGGGCGCATGAAGCCTGTTTTATCCCCACTGAAGATTATCCCTTGCTGCGTCACCGAATGCTGAATCCTCACCGTCTTGGCTGGAAATATAATGCTGAATGGGTGACCAGCTGGCAGCATGAAATCAGCGAACTGCTGACGCACATAGAACAGACCGGGCCGGTACGATCTGCCGATTTCGCCGCGCCTCCCGGCCAGAAATCTGGCTGGTGGGCGTGGAAACCGCACAAAAAACATCTGGAAAGTTTGTTCTCTGCCGGCGAACTGATGGTGACTGAACGACGCAATTTCCAGCGCGTTTACGATCTGCGCCAGCGCGTCATGCCTGACTGGAACGACACTCTTCATGCGCTTACGGAAGAAGATGCCGTGCGGCAAATGTTGCGTAACAGCGCAGTGAGTCTGGGCCTGTTTCGCGATGTCTGGCTGGCCGACTACTACCGCCTGAAACGCGCCCCCGTCAGAGAAGTGCTGACGGAGTGGCTGGAAAGTGGGGAAGTGGCAGCCGTTGAGGTTGAATCTTTAGGCCCCTGTTATCTGCATGCCTCACTATTGCCGTTACTGGAACAGGGGCCGAGGGCAACCCACACCGCACTGCTCTCACCTTTTGACCCCGTTGTGTGGGACCGGAAGCGCGCGCTGGAACTGTTCAGTTTCGACTACCGGCTCGAATGCTACACGCCAGAAGCCAAACGCAAATATGGCTATTTTGTGCTGCCCATTCTGCATCGCGGTGAGCTGAAAGGGCGGCTTGATGCAAAAATGCTGCGTAAGGAAAAAGTGCTTAAAGTGAAGCAGCTCTGGCTGGAGCAGGGCGTCCGGGTTAGCCAGGCGCTGATCGACGATCTGAAACTGGCCCTTTCGCGTTTTGCCCGCTGGCAGGGAGCCGACGCGGTTGTGCTGGAGCAGCTGCCAGAGCCGCTCGCCAGCCTGTGGCAAAAAGGGTGGCCGCTGTAGCAACAACCCATTGTGAAGTCCCCACTGGCTTCACAGCTATGATATTCTAGGGGCCTGTCTGACCGGGTCCACCAGGGAGAAACCATGGATCATCGCTTACTCGAAATTGTTGCCTGTCCTGTTTGCCACGGCAAACTCTATTACATCAAAGATCAGCAGGAGCTTATCTGCAAACCTGATGGTCTGGCTTACCCTGTGCGCGACGGCATTCCAGTCCTGCTGGAGACCGAAGCGCGTGCACTGACGCTGGAAGAGAGCCACCCATGAGTTTTGTCGCTATTATTCCGGCACGCTTTGCTTCCACGCGCCTGCCAGGCAAGCCGCTGGTCGATATCCAGGGCAAGCCGATGGTGGTGCATGTGATGGAGCGGGCGCTGGAGTCGGGTGCCGATCGCGTGATCGTGGCCACCGACAATGAAGAGGTTGCCCGCGCTGTTGAAGCAGCAGGCGGTGAAGTCTGTATGACCCGTGCCGATCACCATTCCGGTACCGAGCGACTTGCAGAAGTCATCGATCGCTATCAGTTTGCCGATGACACCATCATCGTGAACGTGCAGGGTGATGAGCCGATGATCCCGCCGGTCATTATTCGTCAGGTAGCTGAAAACCTGGCGAACAGCGAAGCGGGTATGGCGACGCTGGCGGTGCCGGTTGAGTCGGCAGAAGAGGCCTTTAATCCCAACGCGGTAAAAGTAGTCATGGATGCTAAAGGCTATGCGCTCTATTTTTCCCGCGCCACCATCCCCTGGGATCGTGAGCGTTTTGCCGCCTCACGCGAAACCATCGGAGAAAACTTCCTGCGCCACATCGGAATTTACGGCTATCGTGCAGGCTTCATCCGGCGCTATGTGAGCTGGGAACCCAGCCCGCTGGAGCAAATAGAGCTGCTCGAACAGCTGCGCGTACTCTGGTACGGCGAAAAAATCCATGTTGCCGTGGCGAAAGCGATCCCGAGCGTCGGGGTAGATACACCTGAAGATCTTGCGCGAGTGCGCGCAGCCATGCAGTAATGCTGTTGGGGCTGTGACAGGCCCCCTCTCCACTTTTAACAAAGGAGGAGGAGATGGAACATTTACGCTCAGAACTGTCACTGATATTGGGCGAACCCCTGAGTCGCCTCGAATGTATCAGCGAGCAACCCTGGGCAAACCTCTATTCGCTTTATGACCAGCAGGGTTATTCCCTCCCTCTGGTAGCTAAATACTTCAACATAAAAGGTGTGGCCGCACAGGAAGCCTATAAGCTCTCAATGCTGGCACGCGAGAGCGCCCTGCGCATGCCTGCGGTTTACGGGCTGATTGTCAGCCAGCAGCAACCGCAGCATGAGGTCTTGCTGATTGAGCGCATGGGTGGCGTCTCGGTAGAAGCACCAAGCCGTACGCCTGGTCGCTGGCTTCAGCTGCAGGATCAGATTGTGGAAGCTTTGCTCGCCTGGCACCGCATCGACAGCCACGGGCTGGTGGGCCGCGTTGACAGTACGCAGGAGAATAACTGGGTAGCCTGGTACGCTCAAAGAGTGGAAGTGCTCTGGTCAACGCTGGGATTTATGCGTACCGAAGAGCTGACGATGGAAAACCGGCGGGTGCTTTATCGCAGCCGTGAAAATCTTGGTAATCTGCTGGCTGATTTCAACGATTCCTGCGTGCTGGTGCACGGTAATCTCTCTCTGAGCAGTATGCTGAAAGAAGCCTGGAGCGACCAACTGCTGTCGATGATCAACCCAGGCATGATGCTCTGGGCGCCGCGTGAATATGAACTCTTCCGGCTGTGCGACGAAGGGCTGGCAGAATCGCTGCTGTTTCACTATCTCAGACAGGCACCTGTGGCTGAGGGGTTCGTCGCCCGGCGCTGGCTCTACCGGCTGTGGGATGAGATCGACCGCCTGATCCACACCGGCCAGTTTGACAAAATGCGTTTCCAGCAGGCGGCAAACTCACTGCTCCCCTGGCTCGCCTGATGAACTCTCCCGGGAGGTGAGCGCCTGCCAGGCTCTGCCCAGCCATTCATAGATTGCCCGGTCGCTGTGTTCAAGCCAGAGCGGCGAAGGAAGTGCCCGTTCCCAGAAATTCAGCGGTGAACGGATAGCCAACTGATTGGCTGGCGCAGGAAATGGATGTAATCCCCGCTGCTGGAAAAAGATCATCGCACGCGGTAAATGTGAAGCGGAAGTCACCAGCAGAAACGGGTGATCTGCCACTATTCTGGCCACTTCTTCCGCTTCCTGACGCGTATCCTTCGGTTTATCCAGCGTAATAATATCACTCCGCGGCACGCCAAGTGATTGCGCCACTCGTGACGTCACCTCTGCTGAGCTTACCGGATTGCTGTGCGCTGCAGCGCCGGTAAAAATCATCTTTGCGCCGGGGTTGGCGCGCCACAGACGTATTCCTTCCACCAGTCTCGGCAGGCTGTTATTGATCATATTGGAGCCGGGCGCCCAGTCAGGGTTCCAGGTGTAGCCGCCACCGAGCACGACCACATAGTCGACTTTTTGCCGGTTCTGCCAGGTTGGATAGCGATTTTCCGTCGGGGCAAGCAGAGTATCGGCAACAGGCTGCAGGCTGATCAGCATCAAGATCAGGCAGGCGAAAGAGAGGATAATTTTGCCAGTTTTCTGCCAGCGGCTGAACCAGAGTAAGAAAAGGGCGATTGCCATCACCACAATCAGCAAAGGCAGGGGCAGCAGCAGGCCACCAACGACTTTTTTTAGCGCAAAAAGCATGGAAACGGGTTCCTTTTGTCCGAAAAAACACCACCCGAGAGCCTGGTGATGAGTGAAAGGTTCATTCCTGGTCAGTGTATGTCAAAATAGCCGCCGGTTTCACCCATTCACCAGCCTGGAAACGTCTATGCAGGATCGCAACTTTGATGATATAGCCGAAAAATTTTCGAAGAATATCTACGGAACCACCAAAGGGCGTATTCGCCAGGCCATCGTCTGGCAGGAGCTGGAGGCGATTCTGGCCACGCTGCCACAAGGCCCTTTAAGGGTGCTTGATGCCGGAGGCGGAGAGGGGCAAACCGGCTGCGGCGTTGCCGCACTGGGCCATGACGTTTTACTCTGCGATTTATCCGAAGAAATGTTGCAGCGCGCCCGGGCGCATGCCGAAGAAAAAGGTGTGAGCGGGAACATGCAATTTAAACAAATTAGCGCGCAGGAAGCCCCGCAACATTTGGATAAGCCCGTCGATCTGGTATTGTTCCACGCTGTGCTTGAATGGGTCGCCGACCCGGAAGCCGTACTGGCCGCACTCTATGATGCCCTGGCCCCAGGTGGCGTGCTGTCGCTGATGTTTTATAACATCAACGGGCTGATAATGCAGACGCTGGTGCTGGGCAATTTCGGCTACATGCAGGCCGACCTGCGTAAGCGCAAGCGGAAAACGCTATCCCCTGATCATCCCCGGGAGCCGGAACAGGTCTATCGCTGGTTACAGGAAGCGGGTTTCACGGTAGAGAACAAAACTGGTATCCGCGTGTTCCATGACTATATGCGTGATAAAACCCGACAGACTGAACGATTTGAGGAAGTGCTGGCGCTGGAAAAACGCTTCTGCCGCCAGGAACCATTTTTAAGTTTGGGCCGCTATATCCACGTGACCGCGCGGAAACCCATAAACAGGACGAACCATGAGTGAATTTTCCCAGACAGTACCGGAACTGGTTGCCTGGGCGCGAAAAAATGACTTTTCCGTCACGTTGCCAACCGAACGTCTGGCGTTTTTACTGGCCATCGCCACCCTGAACGGGGAGCGCATGGACGGTGAAATGAGCGAAGGCGAACTGACCGACGCTTTCCGTCACGTCAGTGAAGGATTTGATCAGACCAGTGAAACCGTTGGCGTCCGGGCCAATAACGCCATCAATGATATGGTGCGTCAGCGTCTGCTCAACCGTTTTGTCAGCGAGCAGGCGGAAGGCAATGCTATCTATCGCCTGACCCCGCTGGCTATCGGCATTACCGACTATTACATCCGCCAGCGCGAGTTCTCCACCCTCCGGCTCTCTATGCAGCTCTCGATTGTGGCGGGCGAGCTGAAGCGGGCTGCCGATGCGGCTGATGAGGATGGGGATGAGTTCCACTGGCACCGCAACGTTTTTGCGCCGCTGAAATATTCGGTAGCCGAAATTTTTGACAGCATCGACATTACCCAGCGCAGCATGGATGAGCAGCAGCAGGCGGTGAAAGATGATATCGCCCAGCTGTTGAACAAAGACTGGCGCGCCGCTATCTCCAGCTGTGAAATGCTGCTGAATGAGACGTCCGGCACCCTCAGAGAGCTGCAGGACACGCTGGAAGCCGCTGGCGACAAGCTGCAGGCGAATCTGCTGCGCATTCAGGATGCCACGATGAGCAGCCCGGATCTGGGCTTTATCGACAAGCTGGTGTATGACCTGCAGAACAAGCTGGACCGCATTATCAGCTGGGGCCAACAGGCGATCGATCTGTGGATTGGCTATGACCGCCACGTCCATAAATTTATCCGTACCGCTATTGATATGGATAAAAACCGCGTCTTTGCTCAGCGGCTTCGCCAATCTGTGCAGACCTATTTTGATCATCCCTGGACATTAACCTACGCCAACGCTGACCGCCTTTATGATGTGCGCGACGAAGAGCTGGTGCTGCGCAATGAAGAGGTAACGGGCGAGCTGCCTTCCGAACTGGAATATGAAGAGTTCAACGAAATTCGTGAACAGCTGGCCGCCATGATTGAAGAGGCATTAGCCATCTATAAAGCGCAGCAGAAGCCGTTGAACCTCGGCACGGTAATGCGTGATTATCTCGAACAGTATCCCCGCGCGCGTCATTTTGACGTAGCGCGTATCGTTGTCGATCAGGCCGTGCGTTTAGGCGTGGCCGAAGCAGATTTCTCCGGCCTGCCAGCTGAATGGCAGGTCATTAATGATTACGGAGCCAAGGTGCAGGCGCATGTCATCGATAAATATTGAACAAGTGATGCCGGTTAAGCTGGCACAGGCACTGGCCAATTCCCTTTTCCCGGCGCTGGACAGCCAGTTACGCGCCGGCCGCCATATTGGCATTGAAGAGTTAGATCAGCACGCTTTCCTGATGGATTATCAGGAGTATCTGGAAGAGTTTTATGCGCGCTACAACGTTGAGCTGATCCGCGCGCCGGAAGGCTTCTTCTATCTGCGTCCCCGTTCTACCACGCTGATCCCGCGTTCGGTGCTTTCCGAACTGGATATGATGGTAGGAAAAATTCTCTGCTATCTCTACCTCAGCCCAGAGCGGCTGGCGAATGAAGGCATTTTCACCCAGCAGGAGCTCTATGACGAGCTGCTGACGCTGGCCGACGAGAACAGGCTGTTGAAGCTGGTGAACCAGCGCTCTACCGGTTCGGATCTCGATCGGCAAAAGCTGCAGGAGAAAATGCGCGCCTCGCTGAACCGTCTGCGCCGTCTTGGCATGGTGTGGTTTATGGGTAATGACAGCAGCAAATTCCGCATTATCGAGTCTGTGTTTCGTTTTGGCGCCGATGTGCGCAGTGGCGATGACGCCCGCGAAGCGCAGCTACGTATGATCCGGGATGGTGAAGCGATGCCAATCGAGGGTGGGCTGGCGCTGAATGATGAAGGCGATGATGAGAATGAGGCGCAGCGCGACTCATCTGATAACGCGGAGAATGAACAATGATTGAACGCGGCAAATTTCGCTCGCTAACGCTTATCAACTGGAACGGTTTTTTCGCCCGCACCTTTGATCTGGATGAGCTGGTTACCACACTCTCTGGCGGTAACGGGGCAGGTAAGTCCACCACCATGGCGGCGTTTATCACCGCACTGATCCCCGATCTGACGCTGCTGCACTTCCGTAACACCACCGAAGCCGGAGCAACCTCTGGTTCCCGTGACAAAGGATTACACGGAAAACTGCGTCCGGGCGTCTGCTATGCGGCGCTGGACGTGGTGAATTCGGTTCACCAGCGCGTTATTGTGGGTGTGCGCCTGCAGCAGGTGGCAGGGCGCGATCGTAAGGTGGATATCAAGCCGTTCAGCATTCACGGTCTGCCCAGCTCCATCAACCCCACGGAGATCCTGACCGAAACGGTTAACGCCCGTCAGGCCCGCGTCCTGCCGCTTAGCGAACTGAAAGAGAAGTTCGAAGCGATGGAGAGCGTGCAGTTTAAGCAGTTCAACTCTATCACCGAGTATCACTCGCTGATGTTCGATCTGGGGATTGTGGCGCGTCGCCTCCGCTCAGCTTCCGATCGCAGCAAATACTATCGCCTGATTGAAGCCTCGCTGTATGGCGGGATCTCCAGCGCCATTACCCGCTCGCTGCGCGATTACCTGCTGCCTGAAAACAGCGGCGTGCGTAAAGCTTTCCAGGATATGGAGGCGGCGCTGCGGGAAAATCGCATGACGCTGGAAGCGATTCGCGTCACGCAGTCCGACCGCGACCTGTTTAAGCATCTGATTTCCGAGGCAACTAACTACGTTGCCGCTGACTATATGCGCCATGCCAACGAACGTCGCATTCACCTGGATAGCGCGATGCAGCATCGCAATGAGCTGTTCAGCAGCCGCAAACAGCTGGCGGCCGAGCAGTATCGCCACGTCGAAATGGCGCGTGAACTGGCAGAACACAACGGCGCAGAAAGCGATCTGGAAACCGACTACCAGAGCGCCAGCGACCACCTGAGTCTGGTGCAGACCGCTATGCGCCAGCAGGAAAAAATAGAGCGTTACGAAGGCGATATCGATGAGCTGACCTATCGTCTGGAAGAGCAGAACGAAGTGGTGGCGGAAGCGCGCGAAGTGCAGGAAGAGAACGAGGCACGCAGCGAAGCCGCAGAGCTGGAAGTGGATGAGCTGAAAAGCCAGCTTGCAGACTACCAGCAGGCGCTGGATGTGCAGCAGACTCGTGCTATTCAGTACCAGCAGGCGCTGGGCGCTTTGCAGCGCGCGCAGGAAATTTGCCAGATTGACGAGCTGAACGTGGAGAATGCCGAGAGCTGGCAGGAGATCTTCCGTGCTAAAGAGCAGGAAGCCACCGACAGACTGCTGCAGCTTGAACAGAAAATGAGCGTGGCGCAGGCCGCACACAGCCAGTTTGAGCAGGCGTTTGAGCTGGTGGGGCGCATTGCCGGTCCGGTCAGCCGTTCAGAGGCTTATCAAACGGGGCGGGACCTGCTGCGTGATGCCGCCAACCAGCGCTATCACGCTGAACAGGTTCACTCCCTGCGTTCCCGACTGGCTGAAATGGAGCAGCGCCTGCGTGAACAGCAGGAGGCGGAGCGCCTGCTGAATGAGTTCTGCAAGCGTCACGGACAGCAGTTCGAGCCGCAGGATCTGGAAAGTTATCAGTATGAACTGGAAGCGCGTATTGAGCAGCTCTCAGAAAGCGTTTCTGATGCCGGTGAACGCCGGATGGAGATGCGCCAGGAGCTGGAGCAGGTGCGTGAGCGCATCGCCCGCCTGACGAAGCAGGCGCCGCAGTGGCATGCTGCTCAGGAGATCCTGACGCAGCTTAGCGAGCAGACCGGGCAGGCGCTGGAAAACAGCCAGGAAGTAACCGAGTTCATGCAGCAGTTGCTGGAGCGGGAGCGCGAAACCACGGTGGCGCGTGATGAAGTCGCTGCCCGCAAGCGCGATGCTGAGAAACAGATTGAACGCCTCAGCCAGCCGGGCGGCGCGGAAGATGCCCGCCTGAATGCCCTTGCCGAGCGTTTCGGCGGCGTGCTGCTGTCGGAAATCTATGATGATGTCACTATTGAAGATGCGCCGTACTTCTCTGCGCTTTACGGGCCTGCGCGTCACGGTATCGTGGTGCCGGATCTCTCGCTGGTGCAGGATCTGCTGAACGGTCTTGAAGAGTGCCCGGAAGATCTCTATCTGATCGAGGGTGACCCGCAATCCTTCGATGACAGCGTGTTCAACGTAGAAGAGTTGCAGAAAGCGGTAGTGGTGAAGTCTGGCGAGCGCCAGTGGCGTTATTCCCGCTTCCCGAAAGTTCCACTGTTTGGCCGTGCGGCGCGTGAAAAGCAGCTGGAGCTGTTACACGCTGAACGGGAAACGTTGGCAGAACGTTACGCCACGCTCTCTTTTGACGTGCAGAAAACCCAGCGCCTGCATCAGGCGTTCAGCCGCTTTATCGGCAGCCATCTTGCGGTAGCTTTCGAGGCAGATCCGGAAGTAGAGCTGCGCACGCTTAATGCTCGCCGGGGTGAGCTGGAGCGCGGTCTGGCCGCGCACGAAAGTGAAAATCAGCAGCAGCGCCAGCAGTTCGATCAGGCTAAAGAAGGCGTTGCGCAGCTAAACCGCCTGATACCACGTATCACTCTGCTGCAGGACGACACGCTACAGGATCGTTACGACGAGCTGCTTGAACGGCTTGATGAAGCTCAGGAAGCCGCGCGCTTCCTGCAGCAGCATGGCAATCATCTGGCAAAACTGGAAACGCTGATCGCCGTACTGCAGAGCGATCCGGAACAGTACGAGCAGCTGAAGCTCGATTATCAGCAGGCACAGCAGGCTCAGCGTCATGCCCGCCAGCAGGCCTTTGCTATTACCGAAGTGGTGCAGCGACGTGCGCACTTCGGTTATGTCGATTCCGCAGGCATGCTGGACGGCAGCAGCGATCTCAATGCGAAGCTGCGTAAGCGTCTGGAACAGGCTGAATCGGAGCGCGCCCGCGCCCGTGAACAGCTGCGTGCTCATCAGGCGCAGTTTACCCAGTACACCCAACTGCTGGCGTCGCTGAAAAGCTCTTATGACGCCAAGCGCGACATGCTGAAAGAACTTCAGCAGGAGATGCAGGATATCGGCGTTCAGGCGGATGCCAGCGCGGAGGAGCGTGCCCGTCTTCGTCGCGATGAGCTTTACGCCGCGCTGAGCAACAATCGCGCCCGTCGTAATCAGCTTGAGAAACAAATTACCTTCTGTGAAGCCGAAATGGATGCGCTGCAGAAGAAACTGAAGCGTGTGGAGCGCGACTATCATCAGGGGCGTGAACAGGTTGTGCACGCTAAAGCGGGCTGGGTAGCCGTGCTTCGTCTGGTGAAAGACAATGGCGTCGAGCGCAGGCTGCACCGCCGCGAGCTGGCCTACCTGGGCGGCGACGAACTGCGCTCTATGTCGGATAAAGCGCTCGGTGCACTGCGTCTGGCAGTGGCAGACAATGAGCATTTGCGTGATGTGCTGCGTCTCTCTGAAGATCCAAAACGTCCTGAGCGTAAAATTCAGTTCTTTATTGCGGTCTATCAGCATCTGCGTGAACGTATTCGTCAGGACATTATCCGCACGGACGATCCGGTAGAAGCTATCGAACAGATGGAGATCGAACTGGGCCGTCTTACGGAAGAGCTGACCGCTCGTGAACAGATGCTGGCTATCAGTTCGCGCAGCGTGGCAAATATCATCCGCAAAACCATCCAGCGTGAGCAGAACCGTATTCGTCAGCTGAACCAGGGCCTGCAGGCCGTAAGCTTTGGTCAGGTGAAAAGCGTTCGTCTGAACGTCAACGTGCGCGAAACGCATTCGACGCTACTGGATGTACTCTCTGAACAGCATGAGCAGCATCAGGATCTGTTTAACAGTAACCGCCTGACCTTCTCGGAAGCGCTGGCGAAGCTCTATCAGCGCCTTAATCCGCAAATCGATATGGGGCAGCGCACGCCGCAGACCATCGGCGAAGAGCTGCTGGATTACCGTAACTACCTGGAAATGGAAGTTGAGGTGAATCGCGGTTCAGATGGCTGGCTGCGTGCTGAGAGTGGCGCACTCTCTACCGGTGAAGCGATCGGCACCGGGATGTCGATTCTGGTGATGGTAGTGCAAAGCTGGGAAG
Source organism: Erwinia sp. MMLR14_017 (assembly GCF_033657285.1). NCBI lineage: Bacteria > Pseudomonadati > Pseudomonadota > Gammaproteobacteria > Enterobacterales > Erwiniaceae > Erwinia > Erwinia sp. MMLR14_017. The sequence goes on from NZ_JAWVWP010000006.1 coordinate 61,607, forward strand.
AGGAGTCTCGCCGACTGCGCGGCAAGGATATCTCTCCCTGTCGCTTACTGTTCCTGGATGAAGCAGCCCGTCTGGATGCAAAATCGATCGCCACGCTGTTTGAGCTGTGTGACCGCCTGGAGATGCAGCTGATTATTGCGGCCCCGGAAAATATCAGTCCGGAGAAGGGCACTACCTATAAACTGGTCCGTAAAGTGGTCAATAACACAGAACATGTGCATGTTGTCGGCCTGCGTGGGTTTGCAGCGGAACCTGCAGCCGCCAACACGTTAACGTCTGAGGAAGATCGGCGGGCCTGATAAATATTCCGCTGGCAGATATAGCAAAAAATCAGGCAGCGGATTACTCTTTACTGCGGCATTGGCTCTATTTACAGCGAATGCCGCTTTCTTTTTCTATACTGATAACAATGACTTTTAAACAGATGCGCTTCATCTGTTTTGGCAATCAAACAGGGGGCAAGGGATGTTGCTGACAACATTAAATAGTGCAAGAGTGACGCTGCTCAGCGCCGGTCTGGTGATGGCCCTGGGGCAGATGCAGCCTGCTGTGGCAGGCATCCCACCGGTCTCTGCTCCCGCCAGCTATACCGCCACACAGGCCCGTGGAGAGTTGCTCTCCACGCTGCCCGCTGGCTATAAACCTTTTTATCTCTCCGCACTCGCACCGCTATATGCCGCCCATAATATGCAACCGATGTGGCAGGATCGACAGGCCGTCCAGCAGTTCCAGCAGCAGCTGGCGGAAGTGGCCATTTCGGGCGTACAGCCACAGTTTACGCAGTGGGTTAAACTGCTGACTAATCCAGCGATAACGGGTATGGCGCGGGATGTGGTGCTCTCTGACGCAATGATGGGTTATTTGCAGTTTGTCTCTACAGTGCCGGCAAAAGGAGAGACATGGCTTTACAGCAACGTCCCTTATAAACTTGAAGTCCCGTCGCTCTCGGTGATCAACCAGTGGCAGCGGGCGGTTAATCAGGGCGGAACAGCCGTTTTCGTCAACTCTTTAGCCCCTCAGCATCCCCAATATATGCTGATGCATCAGGCGCTGAAAACGCTGCTGGCGGACAATCATCCCTGGCCGCAGCTGGCGGATAAGCAGACGCTTAAACCTGGACAGTTAAGTGATGACGTTCCTTCACTGCGTGAAATTTTGCAGCGTACCGGGATGATGGTGCCAGGTAGTGAAACGCCTAAACCAACAGAAGATAGTGTGCCCACGACAAAGGTTCCCGCCGGGTTTGTTGATGAAGAGATTGCGGTCAGTCCTTCTGCAACCGCTGTGCCACCGGATCCCAATACTCAGCCTGTCATTCCGGAAGCTGTTGGTCAGGTTCAGGGCGAAGTTGCACCAGCCGATCCCACAACAATCTATTCTGCTGACCTTGTCGAAGCGGTTAAGCGTTTCCAGCGCTGGCAGGGTTTAGAGCCGGATGGCGCTATTGGCCCAAGAACCCGCGAATGGTTGAATGTTTCCCCTCAGCTTCGTGCTTCGTTACTGGCTCTGAATATTCAACGTTTGCGCTTGCTGCCGGACGATATGCATAACGGCATTATGGTAAACATTCCCAACTATTCTTTGATCTATTATCTCAACGGTAATCAGATTCTGGCCTCGCGCGTTATCGTAGGGCGGCCGGATCGTAAAACGCCGTTGATGCGTAGCGCGCTGAATAACGTGGTGTTGAATCCGCCCTGGAATGTACCTACCACTCTGGTGCGCAAAGATATTGTGCCGAAAGTGAAGCAGGATCCCACTTATCTCTATAAGCATAACTACACGCTGCTTTCAGGCTGGAGTAATGATGCTGAGGTGATCGATCCCTCAATGATAGACTGGAGCATGGTCTCTGCAGCGTCCTTCCCTTATCGCATCCGCCAGGCACCAGGCGCAACGAACTCCCTGGGACGGTATAAATTCAATATGCCAAGTTCTGATGCGATTTACCTGCACGATACGCCGAACCATAACTTGTTCCAGAAGGATATCCGTGCTCTGAGTTCAGGCTGTGTACGCGTGAATAAGGCGTCCGATCTCGCCAATCTTCTGCTGCAGGATGCGGGCTGGAACGACACCCGAATCTCCAGCACGCTCAAGGAAGGTGAGACGCGTTACGTACCTATCCGCCACCGCATTCCGGTTAACCTCTACTATCTGACAGCCTGGGTAGCGGAAGATGGCAAGGCGCAATATCGAACAGATATTTACAATTATGATATGACGGCGCGTTCGGGCGTGCAGAGCATGACTGCTGCTGGTCAATTAATGCTCTAACGATTGATTCTTCAGGTTTTCCTCACTAAGTCAAATGTGCGGGCTTTATACAGGCAGGGCAATGAATCTTTGAATTGCCTTGCCTGTCACATTTAGCGTGTTGACTCAGTACTTATCCCCAGTTATGGTTCCCGACGGTGTCCTTTTGCACCCTTTCAGAACAATTTAGCTGGGTAACACAGATTAATGAATAGTTTCGACTCTCATCGCCGTAAGTGGCTTGCTCTGGGCGGAGCTGCGCTGGGTTTTGCGCTGCTTCCCGGCCAGGCTTTCGCTTCGCTTTCCACTTCACGTCCACGCGTATTAACATTGAATAACCTGCATACCGGTGAAACGCTCAAAACGGAGTTTTTTAACGGCAAAAGTTACGACAAGGATGAGCTGACGCGCCTTAACCATTTTTTCCGTGATTACCGGGCCAATAAAATCAAGAGCATCGATACCAGGCTTTTCGACCAGCTCTACCGGCTGCAGGCGATGCTGGATACGCGTAAACCGGTTCAGCTGATTTCCGGCTATCGCTCTCTGGCGACTAACAACTCCCTGCGGGCACACAGTAAAGGGGTGGCGAAACACAGTTATCACACCCTGGGCCAGGCGATGGATTTTCATATCGAAGGAATTTCATTGAGCAATGTACGCAAAGCGGCGCTTTCCATGCGCGCGGGTGGTGTAGGATACTACCCGAGTAGTAACTTTGTGCATATTGATACCGGGCCAACGCGGCACTGGTAAAATGATATTCCGGCAGGGCCACGGTTCGCCGGTAACGGAGCGTTATGGATTATCAAATTATCCCGGTGACGGCATTCGCACAGAATTGCTCGTTGATCTGGTGCCCCTCCACGCTGGAAGCCGCCGTGGTAGACCCCGGTGGTGACGCCGGGACTATTCAGGCCAGGGTGGCAGAGCAGGGCGTAAAGGTGACGCAAATCCTGCTGACGCATGGTCACCTGGATCACGTCGGTGCCGCTGCCGAACTTGCCGCTTTTTATCAGGTGCCGGTTATTGGCCCGCATAAAGCGGATGCGTTCTGGCTTGAAGGCCTGCCTGCTCAAAGTCAGATGTTTGGTTTACCCTACTGCGCGCCGCTGACACCCGATCGCTGGTTAGAAGAGGGTGAAACCGTGCAGCTGGGGCAGATCAATCTGGAGATCCTGTTGTGTCCGGGCCATACGCCAGGGCATATCGTCTTTTTCGATCGCGCTTCGCGTCTGCTGATCTCTGGCGATGTGATTTTCAACGGTGGCGTGGGACGGTCAGATTTCCCGCAGGGCAGCCATGAGGATCTGATCGCCTCTGTCATGAATAAATTGCTGCCGCTGGGCGATGATGTAACCTTCCTGCCGGGACATGGACCAATGTCTACCCTGGGACGGGAGCGGATCGCCAATCCTTTTTTGCAGTAGTAGTGCAGTCTTTTTTTGCACGTTCAGCCGCTCTCTGGCGACAACGCTTGCTGAAGCCTGAACCGAAAAGCCCAATAAAAATGCCTGCTGTAAGCAGGCATTTTTTATGCATTTTCGGGATAACGCCGGGCTTAAAGTACGGCCACGATAGCTTCGCACAGGGGAGCCATGTTATCTGGCGTCATTCCTGCCACGTTAACACGCCCGGAATTCACCGCGTAGACGCCAAACTCTTCACGCAGGCGAATAACCTGATCTTTAGTCAGCCCACTGAACGAGAACATGCCGTTCTGGTTGATGATAAAGCTGAAGTCGCCTTTCGCGCCTTTCTCCTGCAGCGTGTTCACAAACAGCTGGCGCATGCGGTGAATACGCTGACGCATATCCGTTAACTCCTGCTCCCAGAGCGCACGCAGCGCGTTATTGCTCAGTATAGTGGCAACGACAGCGGCACCGTGCGCGGGCGGATTGGAATAGTTAGCACGAATAGTGGCTTTAACCTGACTGAAGGCGGTGTCCGCCACGGCGGCCTCGCTGGCTACCAGCGTGAATGCACCAACGCGTTCGTTATACAGGCCAAAGTTCTTGGAGTAGGAGCTGGCAACAATCAGCTCCTGATGGCTTGCGGCGAAGATACGCAGGCCTTCAGCATCCTCTTCCAGCCCACGGGCAAAGCCCTGATAAGCGAAGTCAAACAGCGGCAGCCAGCCGTTAGCCAGTGACATCTCAGAAAGCTCCGCCCACTGTTCAGCTGTAGGGTCGATGCCGGTTGGGTTATGGCAGCAACCGTGGAACAGCACAATATCACCGGCCTGAACTTCACGCAGCGCGTTAATCATGCCGGCAAAGTCCAGCGAGTGGTTAGCCGCATTGTAATACTGATACTCACAGACTTCTAAACCAGCAGACTCGAAGACGTTCTTATGGTTAGGCCAGCTTGGATTACTTACCCAGATACGCTTAGCGCTGGTCTGGGTGGCAATAAAGTCAGCCGCAACACGCAGGGCGCCGGTACCGCCAGGGGTCTGCGCCGTACGGGCGCGTTTGGCACCGACAAGGGCACTATCCTTACCGAACAACAGCTCCTGAGTGCACTGCCCAAAATCGGCCAGGCCATCAATGCTGAGATAGTTCTTGGTAGTCTCATTCTCTAACAGGTACTGCTCAGCTTTCTTCACGCTGGTCAGCACCGGCGTCTTACCGGTTTCATCTTTATAGACGCCAATACCCAGGTTGATCTTATTTGGGCGATCGTCGGCACGGAAGAGGTCGGCTAAACCAAGAATGGGGTCGGCGGGTGCAGCTGCAATGCGTTCAAACATAGTCGGAGTCCGTTAGCGTAATCTGGAGCGAAATGTGCACTCAGGTTACCGCCACAGCGCACAAAATGCCAACCGTTTGCGTTTTAAATTACGGGAAAGAAGCGGGGGAAGATCAAAGGAGAAGGGATTAGCGAAGTACAGTAAACAAAAACGGGGCCGAAGCCCCGTTTAGAGTTTGCGCAGGGTGAGAAATCACCCCGGCAGGCAATCAGAACTGGTAAACCAGACCAACTGCTACAGTGTCATCAGAAGCTATACCCAGTGCGTTATCATCATCAATCTGGTTGATGATGTAGTCAACATAGGTAGACATGTTTTTGTTGAAATAGTAAGTTGCGCCCACTTCAAAGTATTTGGTCAGGTCAACATCACCCACGCCTTCGATGTCTTTACCTTTGGTCTGCACGTAGCCGATAGACGGACGCAGTCCGAAGTCGAACTGGTACTGTGCAACAATTTCAATATCCTGAGTTTTGTTAGCGTAACCTGATACATCGACGCCAGCAGTAGTGGTGCCAGAAGTGCGGTATTCGTTACGACCTTCAGCATAGGTTGCTGCCAGGTAAATGTTGTTAGCGTCATATTTCAGACCAGCGGTCCACAGTTCTGCACGCTCGCCATCACCCAACACGCCTGGAGCATTCTGCGAATCAGTACGGTCCTGAGAGCTGTAAGACGCTGCAACGCCTACGCCGATTGGTGCGGTATAGGAAGCAGAGAAGCCGTAGCCGTCACCGTTAGAACGCTGCAAATCATCACGATCGTTCTTGCCTTGATATTGAGCAGCGAAATCCAGACCATCAACCAGACCGAAGAAGTTGGTGTTACGGTAAGTTGCAACGCCACCGGTACGGCCGCCCATTGAGTCAGACTGCGCATAGTCGCCGCCGAACTCAGGCATCATATCGGTCCAGCCCAGCACGTCGTAAGCTACGGCATAGTTACGACCGTAGTCGAATGAACCCGCGTCGCCGAATTTCAGACCTGCGAAGCCCAGACGAGTTTTATTACCGTCTTGCGCATCGTCGCCTTCAGAGTTGTTAGCATTGAACTGGTATTCCCACTGACCATAGCCGGTCAGCATATCGTTAATCTGCGTTTCGCCTTTAAAGCCTAAACGAGCGTAGGTCTGGTCGCCGTCACCAGCATAGCCATTATCGCCATGAGAAAAATAGTGCAGACCAACAGCTTTACCATAGAGGTCCAGCTTGTTGCCGTCTTTGTTATAAACTTCTGCTGCATTGGCTGCACCAGCTGCTAACAGGGCCGGGATAACCAGTGCCAGAATGTTGCGCTTCATCATTTTTTATTACCCTCATTGGAGTTATTTGGACACCTGCCACTGCCGTCAATCATTCTTTACAGAACCCTGAAGAGAGTTTGGTGTCTTCCTGTGTCTGCACGCATCTTTCCATTCACTGAGACGATTATCTAGCCCGAAAATGCTACTAATCTCCTATTCTGGTTACAGTAGGAAAATATGTATTACAAAATGTAAAAAACACGGAACTTTGTGAACTATCTCTAAATTTACAAAAATAAAAAAAGGCCAGCAGAGCTGACCTTAAGTATATATATGAATTTCTTATATTTAATGCGTTAAATCAGAAGGTGGCGTTACGCGGCGTCCTTGGGAAGGCGATAACATCCCTTACATTTTGTACACCGGTGACATAGGCGATTAACCGTTCGAAACCTAATCCAAAACCGGAATGAGGAACGGTGCCATAGCGACGCAGATCACGATACCACCAGTAATCTTCTTTATTCAGACCCATTTCAGCCAGGCGGGCATCCAGCACATCCAGGCGCTCTTCACGTTGAGAACCGCCGATGATTTCACCAATACCCGGAGCCAGAACATCCATCGCCGCAACGGTTTTGCCGTCGTCATTCAGGCGCATGTAAAATGCCTTGATATCCTTGGGATAGTTTTTAACCACCACCGGCGCTTTAAAGTGTTTTTCTGCCAGATAGCGCTCATGTTCGGAAGAGAGATCGATACCCCAGGAAACGGCATTCTCAAACTTCTCGCCACAGTTAATCAGGATCTCAACCGCGTCGGTGTAATCAACCTGAGCAAAATCAGTGGTTACAAATTGCTGCAGGCGAGTAATCGCCTCTTTGTCTACGCGTTCGGCAAAGAAAGCCATATCGTCAGCGCGCTCTTCCAGAACGGCTTTGAACACGTACTTGAGCATCGCTTCAGCCAGCGCGGCGTTATCTGCCAGATCGGCAAAAGCAACTTCCGGCTCCAGCATCCAGAACTCAGCCAGGTGGCGGCTGGTGTTGGAATTCTCTGCGCGGAAAGTCGGGCCAAAGGTATAAATTTTGGACAGGGCGCTGGCGTAAGTTTCACCGTTCAGCTGGCCGGAAACCGTCAGGAACGCCTCTTTGCCGAAGAAATCTTCGTCAAAATTGACTTTCCCTTCAGGCGTGCGCGGCAGATTTTCCAGATCCAGGGTGGAAACGCGGAACATTTCGCCGGCACCTTCGGTATCGGAAGCGGTGATCAGCGGCGTGGAAACCCAGAAGAAGCCCTGCTCATCAAAGAAGCGGTGCAAAGCCTGTGACAGCGTATGACGAACGCGGGCTACCGCGCCAATCAGGTTAGTGCGCGGGCGCAGGTGAGCCACTTCACGCAGATACTCAATGCTGTGGCGCTTGGCGGCCATTGGATAGGTGTCCGGATCGTCAACCCAGCCCACCACTTCCACATGGGTCGCCTGAATTTCAAAGCTCTGGCCTTCGCCCGGTGACTCCACCACTTTACCGGTGATCGCTACGGAACAGCCGGTAGTGAGTCGCAGCACTTCGTCCTGATAATTATTCAGAGAATTATTGACCACAGCCTGGACGGGATTAAAGCAGGAGCCGTCATACACGGCGATGAAGGAAATACCAGCTTTTGAATCTCTTCTTGTACGTACCCAGCCGCGTACGGTGACTTCACTGTCAACCGCGACCCGGCCTTGCAGTACATCCGCTACAGGCACAACGCTCATAAAAGTCTCTCACTATTAATCAGGATTAAAGAAAATTACCCCGAATTTGGGGTAGTGCTATGTTACTTGCCGACAGGCGAGACACAAGAAGAATTCGTTGTTCTGCGGGAGATTTATTCGGATATTGAGCGGTGTTAAGAAGAGGAGAGGGGGAGCCTCTCCTCTTTTAAAGCCGGGACTAACTGGCTTTTTTCACCAGCGGCAGATCGAAGGCTTTACGCAAGGCGCGAACGAAGGCTTTATCCTGGCAGATAGTTTTGCCCGGACTGTCAGAGAGTTTGGCCACCGGCTTGCCGTTACACTCAACCAGCTTAATGACGATATTCAGCGGTTTAACCTGCGGGATATTGCAGGTGAGGCGGGTGCCGATGCCAAAAATAACGTTAGCGCGCTGGCCAAAGTGGCGGTAAAGCGCCACGGCTTTTTCCAGGTCGAGGTTGTCGGAGAAGACCAGCGTTTTGCTGCGAGGATCGATACCAAGCTTCTCGTAATGCGCAATAGCTTTCTCCCCCCATTCAACCGGGTCGCCCGAATCATGGCGCAGCCCCTGATAACGGGTGGCAAAGTTCTCGCCGAAATCACGCAGGAAAGCATCCATAGTAATACAGTCCGTTAGCGCTATTCCCAGGCTGTCAGGATATTCATCGAGCCAGGCCTGTAGCGCCGCCCGCTGGCTGTTTGCCAGAACCGGGCTGATCTGCTGATGCGCCTGAAACCACTCATGCGCCTGAGTGCCCACCGGCGCGATGTTTAGCTGACGGGCAACATCATAATTACTGGACCCTACCAGCCATGGGAATTCCTGCTTGAGCGTGCCGACAATCGCCTGCTGTACTTCGCGGGAGAAGCGACGACGAGTACCGAAGTCCATCAGTTTAAAGCGTGACATATCCAGATCGGCTGTCATTATTTTGAAATCGGCCAGCCGGGTCTGCAGATGCTCCACGGCCATCGCTGCGGTCACCTGCGGCGAGCGGTGGCGATGCACTACCTCACTGATCAGCGCCAGAAGCGGCACTTCCCACATGATCACATCCAGCCATGAACCGCTGATACGAATATCCAGCTTGCCCTGATGGTTGCGAACACGGACGAGTGCAGGATCGTACCGATACTGGCGCAGCCAGGCAAGGTAGTCCGCCTTAAAGAAAGGCAGGGTGGCGAGATAGTCGGCTTCTTCATCCGTCAGCGCCAGCGCCTGCATTGCGGCTATCTCCTGGCCAATCTCATCCGCATAAATACCCAACAGGTCGTCGCCCCGGCAGCGGAACTCGGCCACCACGGAGACTTTTTTATAACGGTGGAACACGGCCTGCTGCATATGCAGCTTGTAGGCGTCCGTGTCCAGCAACGTGGTCAGGATCGGGGTAGCATGTCGTGTCATGGTGCGTTTCAGCATCCTCTGGCGAAGAGCGTTATCCCTGGTTATAAAAAAAAGAAATGACGCAGGAGTATAACTTGATTACTCATTTATTGAACCCGATCACAGCACAATTCAGCGGATAAGGTCGAGGGCAATCCGTGCGCTTGTTAATGGGATGTGTCTTTTAAGGCGCTATTCCGCCCGCAGCGCGATTCGTCGTGGCAACATCGCGCTAACAGGAATAGACTTGAAAAGGTTAACTAATTATCGACGTGAGAAGGACTTATGACGCAACTGCCACAAGCCAAAAATCGCCATGATTATCGTGCTCCAGATTTTACCATTACCGATATCGATCTGACTTTCAATTTGGATGCCAGCACTACCAGGGTGACCGCCATCAGCCGCGTCAAAAAACTGGGCGCTGAAGGGGCAGAGCTGCGCCTGGATGGGGAAGATCTCACGCTTATCTCGCTTGAGATAAACGAGGGTGCCTGGCCGCACTACCGCCTTGAAGAGGGGGCGCTGATCGTTGAGCAGTTGCCTGAAACCTTCACGATGAAAATCGTCAATGACATTCATCCTGACAAGAATACCGCGTTAGAAGGCCTCTATAAATCGGGTGAAGCGCTCTGTACGCAATGTGAAGCCGAAGGCTTCCGGCATATTACCTGGTACCTCGATCGTCCGGATGTTCTGGCCCGTTTTACCACCACCATTATTGCCGAACAGACACTCTATCCTTATCTGCTCTCTAACGGTAACCGCATCGACGGTGGCCAGATGGAAGATGGCCGTCACTGGATGAAATGGGAAGATCCCTTCCCGAAACCTTGTTACCTGTTCGCGCTGGTGGCAGGTGATTTTGACGTGCTGCGCGACAGCTTTAAAACCCGCTCAGGCCGTGACGTTGCGCTGGAAATTTTTGTCGACCGTGGCAACCTGGACCGTGCAGATTGGGCGATGACCTCGCTGAAAAACAGCATGAAATGGGATGAGGAACGGTTTGGTCTGGAGTATGACCTGGACATCTTTATGATTGTCGCCGTGGACTTCTTCAACATGGGCGCCATGGAGAACAAAGGCCTTAACGTCTTTAACTCTAAATATGTGCTGGCGAAGGCGGAAACAGCCACCGATAAAGATTACCTCGGCATTGAAGCGGTGATCGGCCACGAATATTTCCATAACTGGACAGGCAACCGCGTGACCTGCCGCGACTGGTTCCAGCTCAGCCTGAAAGAGGGACTGACGGTATTCCGCGACCAGGAGTTCAGCTCCGATTTGGGGTCCCGTGCGGTTAATCGTATCGATAATGTCCGCATTATGCGCGGCGCTCAGTTTGCAGAAGATGCCAGCCCGATGGCGCACCCGATCCGCCCTGAGCAGGTGATCGAAATGAACAACTTCTATACCCTGACGGTATATGAGAAAGGTTCAGAAGTGATCCGTATGATGCATACGCTGCTGGGAGAAGAGAATTTCCAGAAAGGTATGCAGCTCTATTTTGAGCGCCATGACGGCAGCGCGGCCACCTGTGATGACTTTGTGCAGGCGATGGAAGATGCTTCTAATGTCGATCTTTCGCAGTTCCGCCGCTGGTACAGTCAGTCCGGCACGCCGATCCTCTCCATTCGCGACGATTACAACCCGGAGCTGGAGCAGTATACGCTGCATGTCACGCAGAGAACGCCAGCCACTGCCGATCAAAAAGAGAAGCTGCCGCTGCATATTCCGCTGGATATTGAACTCTATGATGGCGAGGGCAAGGTTATTCCTCTGCAGCACAACGGCCATCCGGTCCATAACGTGCTCAACGTCACTGAAGAGTTCCAGAGCTTCATCTTCGATAACGTCTATTTCCAGCCGGTGCCTTCTCTGCTGCGGGAATTTTCCGCGCCGGTGAAGCTGGACTATAACTGGAGCGATGCGCAGCTTACTTTCCTGATGCGCCACGCACGTAATGACTTTGCCCGTTGGGATGCGGCGCAGAGCCTGCTGGCGACCTATATCAAGCTGAATGTCGCCCGGCAACAACAGGGCCAGCCGCTTTCGCTGCCGCTGCATGTCGCCGACGCTTTCCGTGCGGTGCTGCTGGAAGAGAACAGCGACCCGGCGTTGATGGCGCTGATCCTTTCGCTTCCAAGTGAAAATGAGATAGCCGAGCTGTTTGATATCATCGATCCACAGGCGATTGCAGATGTGCGTGCTTCGCTGGTGCGCCTGCTGGCGACGGAGCTGGCTGATGAGTGGCTGGCGGTTTACAACGCCAACCAGAGCACAGATTACCGTATTGAACATGCGGAGATTGGCAAGCGCGCGTTGAAAAATGTCTGCCTGGGCTATCTCGCCTTTGGCGATGTTGAACTGGCGGACAGGCTGGTTAAGGCGCAGTTTAGCAAGGCGAATAACATGACCGATTCGCTGGCGGCAATGGCAGCTTCCGTAGCGGCGCAGCTTCCCTGCCGTGAGGCGTTGCTGGTGGCGTTCGATGAGCGCTGGCATCAGGATGGGCTGGTAATGGATAAATGGTTCGCTCTCCAGGCTACCAGTCCGGCGCCAGACGTGCTGAACCGCATTCGTGCCTTACTGAGTCACCGCTCCTTTACGCTCAGCAATCCAAACCGCATCCGTGCGCTGATTGGCGCATTTGCGTCGGCTAATCCTTCAGCCTTCCATGCCGCTAACGGCAGTGGTTATCAGTTTCTGGTGGAGATTCTCTCCGATCTCAATACGCGTAACCCACAGGTTGCGGCACGGATGATTGAACCGCTGATTCGTCTGAAACGCTATGATGCTGGCCGTCAGGCACTGATGCGTAAGGCGCTGGAGCAGTTGAAAGGGCTGGATAAACTCTCTGGCGACCTTTACGAGAAAATCAGTAAAGCGCTCTCTGCCTGATACTGGCTGAGCAAAGGGGCGGTAAGGCTCCGCCCCTGAAAGGTTATCGCTGAACCTGAGCCAAATGACTTTTCTCTCAGACAGGCTATTGCAGAAGATCGGGCACAGGTGCCAATCGGGCCTTTGCTCTCGCTAAACTTGAGAACAAATGACTTTTCCGGCCTGTGACAGGCTATCGTTGGACTTGAAGCACGGCTGGCATAAGCCGGGAACAAAGCGTGCCGCGCTATGGAGGGCGCGGCACGGGCTGTCAGGGATGACGCTCTTTGCCTCTTTGTGAACAGTTCATGCCAGCTGTGCCGAACCTTCTTCTTTTAACGCTGAGCGTAACGTTTTTCCGCTTCCAGCGGTGAACGTTTCATCACCCGATCCAGCACTTCTGCCTCCAGCTCTGCCAGCCTGACCGACCCTTTACGGCGCGGACGAGGAAGATCTACCTGCAGGTCCAGCCCGATATTGCCTTCCTCTATCAGCAGTACCCTGTCAGCCATCGCTACCGCTTCGCTAACGTCATGCGTTACCAGCAGTACGGTGAAGTGGTGCTTCTGCCAGAGTGACTCGATCAAATCCTGCATTTCGATGCGGGTCAGGGCATCCAGCGCCCCCAGCGGTTCGTCCAGCAGCAGCAGACCAGGACGATGGATTAGCGCACGGGCAAGCGCTACGCGCTGCTTTTGCCCACCGGAAAGCGCGGCTGGCCACTCTTTTGCCCGGTCGGCCAGTCCTACCGCTTCCAGCGCTTCCAGCGCGTTCTGTTTCCACGCCTTACCTTTAAGACCCAGCCCGACGTTATCAATGACACTTTTCCAGGGCAGCAATCTCGCATCCTGAAACATCAGGCGGGTGTCATCCTGCGCCTCACTCAGCGGCGCGTTTCCGGCAAGTAAACTACCTGAAGTGGTTTTCTCCAGGCCCGCCAGCAGGCGCAACAGCGTACTTTTGCCGCAGCCGCTGCGGCCTACTACCGCCACAAACTGTCCGGAGGGAATATGCAGGTCGATATTGTTCAGTACCGTCCGGCCTCTGTACTGTTTGCTGACGCCGCCGATCACCAGCGGCGTTCCGGCATTAAGGCGTGCCGGAGAAGGCGTTAACTCGCTCATGCGTTTTCCTCTTTCAGTTGATAAGCGGGATGCCAGCGCAGCCAGACGCGTTCCAGTAACAGCGCGCTGACATCAGCCAGTTTTCCGAGCAGGGCATAAAGAATAATGGCCACCACGACCACGTCAGTTTGCAGGAACTCCCTGGCATTCATGGCCAGATAACCGATCCCTGAATTAGCGGAGATGGTTTCAGCCACAATCAGCGTCAGCCACATCAGGCCCAGCGCAAAACGCACGCCTACCATGATCGAGGGCAGGGCGCCCGGCAACACCACCTGAATAAACAGGCTCCAGCCAGAGAGGCCATAGCTGCGGGCCATCTCAACCAGCCCGCGGTCGATGTTACGAATGCCGTGATAAGTATTCAGGTAGATCGGGAACATCGTCCCGAGCGCCACCAGAAAAATCTTGGCTGACTCATCAATACCAAACCAGAGGATCACCAGCGGGATCAGCGCCAGATGCGGCACGTTACGCAACATCTGTACCGAGGTATCCAGCAGGCGTTCGCCAAGCCGCGACATCCCGGTGATCAGCCCCAGTATCAGACCAATCGAGCCGCCGATGGAGAAGCCTACGGCAGCGCGCCAGCTGCTGATAGCAAGATGCTGCCAGAGCTCGCCGCTGGCGGAGAGCTTCCAGAAGGTAATCAGAATGGCTTCAGGAGAGGGCAGGATCCGCGTGGAAAGCCAGCCACTCTGAGAGGCAATCTGCCAGACCACAATCAGCAGCACCGGAAGCGCCCAGGGCACCAGCTGATTAGCCAAACGTGAAAGCGGCTTGTTCATTTTCACCTCTAACTCTGAGAAACTTTTTGCGGTGTGAAATCGTTCGCTACCGCTTCGCCATGAGCGGAAACAACTCGAGGCTGCGGCACTTCAGGCACCGCTAAATCCAGATGCGGGAAGAGCAGCTCACCCACGCGATACGCTTCCTCAAGGTGCGGATAGCCGGAAAGAATAAAGGTTTCTATCCCCAAATCGGCATACTCTTGCATTCTTGCGGCGACGGTTTCGCCGTCACCCACCAGAGCCGTTCCCGCGCCTCCGCGAACCAGGCCTACGCCAGCCCAGAGGTTAGGACTGATTTCCAGTTTGTCCCGGCGGCCGCCGTGCAGAGCGGCCATACGCTGCTGGCCCACTGAATCTGTCCTTGCCAGGGCGGCCTGCGCTTTAGCAATGGTGGCATCATCCAGATGTGAAATCAGGCGATCCGCAGCCAGCCAGGCCTCTTCATTAGTTTCACGCACAATGACGTGCAGACGAATGCCGAACTTTACGGTCCGTCCCTGGGCTGCCGCTTTGGCCCGTACCCGATCGATTTTTTCCTTCACCTGGGCAGGCGGTTCGCCCCAGGTGAGATAGACATCAACCTGTTCAGCCGCCAGGTCCTGAGCCGGGTCTGACGAGCCGCCGAACCATAAAGGCGGGCGCGGTTGCTGTACGGGTTTAAACATTAATCGGGCGCCGCGAACGTGTACATGCTTGCCTTCATAATCGACCGTTTCGCCTTCCAGCACCCGGCGCCAGATGCGGGTGAATTCTGCCGATTCTGCATAACGTTCTGTGTGATCGAGGAACACGCCATCACCGGCCAGCTCTTCAGCATCTCCGCCGGTGACCAGGTTGAACAACGCACGGCCATTCGACAGACGGTCCAGCGTAGCGGCCTGGCGCGCGGCCTGAGTGGGCGAAATCACGCCGGGGCGTAAAGCCACCAGAAAGCGCAGTCTCTGCGTCACAGGGATCAGCGAGGCGGCAACCAGCCAGGCATCTTCACAGGAGCGACCAGTAGGGATCAGCACGCCTCCGAAACCCAGGCGATCGGCAGCCTGAGCAATCTGCTGTAAATAGCCGTGATCAACCGGGCGGGCACCTTCTGCCGTGCCTAAATAGTGGCCATCACCGTGGGTGGGTAAAAACCAGAAAACGGAAAGACTCATGGTGAACTCCTGATTAGTTTGCGCGGGTGGGCTGCCAGATACGACTGGCGATCTCAACTTTTACCGGCATTAAATGGTTGGCATAAAACAGGTCGGCTGTTTGCTGCTGCGCCTGTGCCGTTTTCTCGCTGACCGGGCTGATGCTGGTCGGTGGACGATGATCCAGATAACTTGCCACAACCTGCTTCGGCAATCCCATCGCCTGGGCCAGCAGGTCAATACTTTGCGATCTGTCGCTCAGCGTCAGCGCATCAGCCTGACTGAAGGTGGCGAGTACCTTGCTGATAAACGGCCCGTTTGCCTGTGTAAACGGGCGCGTTGCCAGATAGAAAGATCCGGTCTGATTGAGCTGGCTACCGTCAGTCAGCACCCGGACGCTGCCCTGCTGTAACGCGGCGGAATAGTAGGGATCCCAGATAGCCCAGGCATCCACATCACCCTGCTGGAAGGCTGCACGGGCATCGGCAGGCGTCAGGTAGGCGGGCTGGATATCTTTAAATGACAATCCCGCTTTTTGCAGCGCTTTAAGCAGCAAATTGTGTGAGCTGGAACCTTTCTGGAAGGCCACTTTATGTCCTTTCAGATCGGCCACCGTCTTAAACGGGCTGTTCTTCGGTACCAGGATCACTTCTGCTTTGGGTTTTGGCGGTTCTGCACCGACGTAAAGCAGATCCGCGCCGGCCGCCTGAGCAAAGATTGGCGGGATATCACCCGTACTGCCCAGATCGATGCTGTTGACGTTTAATGCCTCAAGCATTTGCGGGCCTGCCGGGAATTCCACCCATTTAATCTGCGTCTGCGGGAACTGCTTCTCCAGCAGATGATGCGATTTGGCCAGCACCATACTCACCGACCCTTTTTGGTAGCCGATGCGAAACGTTTTTGGTGCGTCTGTTTCGGCAGCAACTGCCGAACCTGCCAGCACGCTGGTCAGCGCCAGGGCAGAAAAAATACGGGCTAAAAGCGTCATCTCTTTTCCTTATACCGCGACGGCAAACGGTTGATGACGGCGAGCCAGTGCAGACCAGAAAGTCTCAACGGATTCATCGATACGATCTTTTAAAACAGGGGAGAGTTCAGGCGTGCGATCGTAGTGGGTGATCTGGGTGTCATCTGCAAACACCCCATGCAGCACTTCCTGCGCCTTAAGGGCATTCAGAACAGGCTTAAGCGCGTAATCGACGGCCAGCATATGGGCGACAGTACCGCCTGTAGCCAGTGGCAGCACCACCTTGTGTTCCAGAGCGCGTTCAGGAAGCAGGTCCAGCAGCGTTTTTAGCGCACCGGAGAAAGAGGCTTTGTAAACGGGCGTCGCCACAATAAGCCCGTCAGCCTGGGCTAAATCCTCTTTCAGCGCCAGCAACGCCGGAGAGTCAAAACGGGCGTATAAGAGATCTTCAGGAGCAAAGTTATGCAGATTCCAGGGAATGACTTCCACACCGCGTTGTTCAAGCAGCTGCTGGCAGACCGTCAGCAGGGCGGTAGAGCGTGAAGGAAAGCGAGGACTTCCCGCCAGAGTAATAACGCGCATAACCTCTCCTTATAACCAAAAGTT
This sequence comes from Erwinia sp. MMLR14_017, assembly GCF_033657285.1. Classification (NCBI taxonomy): domain Bacteria; kingdom Pseudomonadati; phylum Pseudomonadota; class Gammaproteobacteria; order Enterobacterales; family Erwiniaceae; genus Erwinia; species Erwinia sp. MMLR14_017. Next base: position 78,484 of record NZ_JAWVWP010000006.1, read on the forward strand.
ATTGAACTAAGAAATTCGGTAACTGTGAGGTCTATCCTGACAGAGAGGAGAAGGAGGCTTAAATGATTTATCCGGCATATTTAAGTCAATTTTTGGCAATAGCGCCTAAGAAGCAGGATTATTAAACGCTAACGTTTTACTTTCCGGGTAAAGGACTTTACCATTTTCCCCCGCGCCTGCAGCGTCACTGCACCGTACTTTGGCCGTTCAGGCCCTCCGACACTAAAAATAAAGGGGAGCGCTGTAGAGTGACGCAAAACGCATTTTTCAGGGTTGCTGTCGCCAGGCGATAACAACTTTTGTCCTATCCAGGCCTGCTATCCCGGGCATTCAGGAGCGATCATGTACTACCCCTTTGTCCGTAAGGCGCTGTTTCAGCTTGATGCGGAGCGTGCCCATGAGCTGACGTTACAGCAGTTGCAGCGCGTTACAGGTACCCCTTTAATGCATCTGGTGCGCCAGTCTCTGCCTTTCAAACCGGTTAACTGTATGGGCCTGACGTTTAAAAATCCGCTGGGCCTTGCTGCTGGTCTGGATAAAAACGGGGAATGTATTGACGCTTTTGGCGCAATGGGCTTCGGGTTTATTGAAATTGGCACCGTCACGCCGCGTGCGCAGCTGGGTAACGATAAACCCCGCATGTTCCGCGTGCTGGAAGCCGAGGGCATTATTAATCGCATGGGATTTAATAATCTTGGCGTGGATAACCTGATAGAGAATGTGAAAAAGTCCCATTTTGATGGCGTGTTAGGAATTAATATCGGCAAGAATAAAGATACCCCGGTAGAAACCGGCAAAGAGGATTATCTTACCTGCATGGACAAAATCTACGCCTATGCCGGATATATTGCGATCAACATCTCCTCACCGAACACGCCGGGATTGCGCACGCTGCAATATGGCGAGGCACTGGACGATCTGTTAAGTGCGGTTAAACAAAAGCAGAAAGACCTTGAAGCGCTGCATCATAAATATGTTCCCGTCGCCGTAAAAATTGCCCCCGACCTGACAGAAGAAGAGTTGGTGCAGGTGGCCGACAGTCTGGTGCGTCATAATATCGATGGTGTGATAGCCACTAATACTACGCTGGATCGTTCACTGGTTAGCGGCCTGAAATATGCCGAAGAAGCAGGGGGCTTAAGCGGTCGCCCGGTGCAGTTGAGAAGTACCGAAATTATTCGCAGCTTGTCGAAAGAGTTGCAGGGCAGGCTGCCTGTTATTGGGGTGGGCGGCATTGACTCTCTGGTTTCTGCCCGTGAAAAAATCGCGGCGGGTGCCTCGCTGGTACAAATCTACTCCGGCTTTATTTATAAAGGGCCACCTCTGATAAAAGAAATTGTGACCCATCTCTGAGATAATTCTTAGTTAAACCGGCCAGGGGCTTTATTTTCGCCGCTGGCTCGTTTATATTTTCTCCTGTTTATCCACTATTTAGCCTGATTTGACCCGCTGGCGAGCTGACATTAATTTTCAAATTCAGAGCGAGAACGCTGAGAAGGGCCATATTAATACAACGGGATCCATCATGAGAATTAAACCTGACGACAGCTGGCGCTGGTTTTTTGATACAGAACACGACCGCATGATGCTGGACCTGGCTGATGGGATGCTGTTCCGCTCCCGTTTTCCTCGCAAGATGCTCTCCCCTGATGCGTTTACCACCTCAGGATTCTGCGTTGATGATGCGGCACTTTTTTTTACTTTTGAAGAAAACTGTCGCTGTTGCGAGCTGAATGCAGATCAGCGTGCAGAGCTGGTACTGAACGCGCTGATCGCCTGCCGTTTCCTGAAGCCGCTGATGCCAAAAAGCTGGCATTTTGAAACGCACCGGCAGGATGGCTGGACGCCGACAGCGGGTGAGCTGGTCAGCGTGAAGCTGTGTGAAAATGGCGAACAGGCCGTGTTGCTGGTGGTGGAAAGCGGTGAGAATGCTGCACTCTGTCTGCTTGCTCAGCCTCAGCTAACGCTGGCAGGACGCGGTATGGTGCTGGGTGATGCGATCAAAGTCATGCATGATCGGTTACAGCCGCACGCGCAATCACGCTTTTTACAGCTGGCGCAGGCGGTTTAAGTTTATTCAGTCAGGATGATATTACTCGCTGGAATACAGCTGCAGCTGAGGATCGTACCGTTATCACGAACGGCACCTTTCTTCATCGGCTTCACTTCCCCTGAAACCAGCGTCATCCTGCAACTACCACAAATCCCGGCCCGGCAAGAGTAGGGAATATGGTAGCCCTGCATTTCCAGCTGCTCCAGAAGCACCTGCTGATTATTCCCCGTGAAGCTTTCACCCTGCCAGCTTATGGTGATGTTTTCCGCACTGCTGTTTTCAACTTCCAGTGATTCAGTGACCTGGCCCGCACCATAGGGGCGAGGTGGCTTGCTGGCCACAACCTGAAGTTCGTCTCCTGTGCGCATAATACCGCTGGTTCGGGCGATCAAATTAAGGCCAAAATCGATGTCGCCACTGCCATCCATCGCGGTGCGGAATTTTTGTAGCGTGGAGAGCGGTTCACCGCTGGGATGCTTGCGGCCGCGCTCGGGGCTGACGGTGGTAAAGATGCAGCGGCTGCAGGGCTTTGGCACGTCGAAGAGAATGTCGCCAATGCGCACGGTTGACCAGCTGTCTTCCGCCCATGCCGTAGCGCCGGTGACCACAATGTTAGGCCTGAATTGCTCAAGCTTTACGCCTGCCGGGCAGCGCTGACGCAAATCGTGCAGCGAGGCTTCGTTAATCAGCAAAAACGGAAAGCCATCCGCAAAGCCCAGCGGCACCTGTTCAAAGCGTTTCACCCGGCGCGTCATCTCCGGGCCGACCCAACGGAGCTGAACGGGACGGGGAAAGAAGATGCTGAGCCACTGATTGATCGCAGCCGGCGCTATCAGTGCGGTGAAGTTGTTGCCCCATACTTCAGTAGGCGCACCCTCGCGGGCAAAGTCCGCCAGACGGATTGTGGCGCTGGTGCCATCGGGGGCTGAGAGAAAGAGTCCCTCCGGGATCAGCGCCGGGGTAAAGAGCACCATTTCCGGATACTGGCGCGCAGTAATAAAGGTGCCATCCGTGTCCGTAATCATAAAGACGCGGTCAAATGCCAGCCCACTCTCCAGCGCCTGCGCATGAGAAACCTGCGTACCACGCATTGATTTCACCGGGTGAATGTACAGACGAGACAGGCTAATCATGGTGCTCTCCGGGCAGATAAAGCGGAAAAAACAGACGACAGGCAAGAAAAGCGGCGGGGTGCCTGCTGAAAAGAAGCTAACTTTATGACATGTGCCTGCGATTAGCTATAATGCGCAGCAATTTTCTGAAGACGATAAGTGACACTATGAATTCTCTGTTTGCCAGTACGGCGCGTGGGCTCGAAGAGCTGTTAAAAAGTGAACTGGAAGCGATGGGCGCGCAAAGCTGCCAGATCGTCCAGGGCGGCGTACATTATCAGGGTGACGATCGTCTGATGTACCAAAGTTTGATGTGGAGCCGTCTGGCCTCGCGCATTCTGCTGCCGTTGACTGAATGCGGCGTCTATAGCGATCTGGACCTCTATCTGGGCGTGCAGGCGATTGACTGGCCAGCAATGTTCGGCAGCGACAAAACCTTTGCGGTGCACTTCAGCGGCCTGAACGAGGTGATCCGCAACAGCCAGTATGGCGCGTTAAAAGTGAAAGACGCGATTGTGGACAGCTTCACCCGCAAAAATTTGCCGCGTCCTGATGTGGATCGCGAGCAGCCCGATATTCGTATCAACGTCTGGCTTAATAAAGACACCGCCAGTATTGCGCTCGATTTAAGCGGAGAAGGCCTGCACCAGCGCGGCTACCGTCAGCAAACCGGTCAGGCGCCATTAAAAGAGAACCTGGCAGCCGCCATCGTTCTCCGTGCCGGCTGGCAGGCGGGTACGCCGCTGATCGATCCGATGTGTGGATCGGGAACCTTACTGATTGAAGCGGCGATGATCGCCAGCGATCGCGCGCCGGGCCTGCATCGCCCGCACTGGGGCTTTACCGGTTGGGCGAAATTTGATGAGGCGTTATGGCGCGAAGTCACCAGCGAGGCGCAGGTCCGTGCCAGACGCGGTCTTCAGGAAACCCCCTCACGGTTTTACGGTTATGACAACGATTCACGGGTGATTGAACGCGCTCGTGCCAATGCGCGTCGTGCCGGTCTGGGCGAAGTAATAAGCTTTACCGTGCAGGATGTGCTGAAGCTGAACAACCCGTTGCCAGAAGGCCCGGTGGGCACACTGCTCAGCAACCCGCCTTATGGCGAGCGTCTGGAAAGCGAACCGGCGCTGATTGCGCTTCACAGCCAGCTTGGCCGGATTGTGAAAAGTCACTTTGGGGGCTGGAATCTCTCTTTATTTAGCGCCTCTCCAGAGCTTTTAAGCTGCCTGCAACTGCGTGCCGATCGTCAGTTCAAAGCGAAAAATGGCCCGCTGGACTGCGTGCAGAAAAATTACCAGTTGGCCATCAATCCTTCTGCTGGGGCAAACGGGCAGATTGCGGAAGATTATGCTAACCGCCTGCGTAAAAACCTTAAAAAGCTCGAAAAGTGGGCGCGTCAGGAAGGCATTGAATGCTATCGCATTTATGATGCCGATCTGCCAGATTACAATGCCGCTGTAGATCGCTACGGCGACTGGGTAGTGGTACAGGAGTATGCACCGCCCAAAACCATCGAACCCGCAAAAGCGCGCCAGCGGCTGTTTGATGTGATCTCTGCCACGCTCAGCGTGCTGGAGCTACCTTCTAACCGGCTGGTGCTGAAAACCCGTGAGCGTCAGAAAGGCAAAAGCCAGTATCAGAAGCTGGGTGAGAAGGGCGACTTCTTCGAAGTCTCCGAATTCAATGCCAAATTGTGGGTAAATCTCACCGACTATCTGGATACTGGCCTGTTCCTCGACCACCGTATCGCCCGTAAGATGCTTGGTCAGATGAGTAAGGGGAAAGATTTCCTGAACCTGTTCGCCTACACCGGCAGCGCCAGCGTTCATGCCGGGCTGGGCGGTGCGAAAAGCACCACCACGGTAGATATGTCACGCACTTATCTGGAGTGGGCAGAGCGTAACCTGCGTCTGAATGGCCTGACGGGCCGTCAGCATCGCCTGATGCAGGCAGACTGCCTGAGCTGGTTGAAAGAGTCGGATGAGCAGTTCGACCTGATCTTTATTGATCCGCCAACCTTCTCCAACTCCAAACGTATGGAAGAGAGTTTTGACGTTCAGCGCGATCATCTGCTGCTGATGAAAGATTTGAAAAGGCTGCTGCGTAAAGGCGGCACCATTATGTTCTCTAATAACAAACGCGGTTTCAAAATGGACCACGACGGGCTGGCCGAGCTGAATCTTGCTGCGCAGGATATCACCGCCAAAACCCAGTCGCAGGATTTTGCCCGTAACCGTCAAATACATAACTGCTGGCTGATAACTCATGCCGGTAAGGAATAAGATTTTATGTCATTAATCAGTATTCATGGTGCGTACCTCTCCTTCAGTGACGCCCCGTTGTTGGATAACACAGAACTGCACATTGAAGAGAATGAGCGGGTCTGTCTGGTGGGACGTAACGGCGCGGGGAAATCCACGCTGATGAAAATCATCAACCGCGAACAGCCACTGGATGATGGCCGCATCATTTATGAGCAGGACCTGGTAGTGGCTCGTCTGCAGCAGGATCCACCGCGTAACGTTCAGGGATCTGTTTATGACTTTGTGGCAGAAGGGGTGGATGAACAGGCCGAATACCTGAAGGCCTATCATGCGATTTCTCACCTGGTGATGACCGATCCCAGCGACAAAAACCTGAATGAGATGGGCCGCCTGCAAACTATTCTGGATCACCAGAATCTGTGGCAGCTGGAAACCCGCATTCATGACGTGCTGAAACAGATTGGCCTGGATGCCGATGCGCCGTTGTCCTCGCTCTCCGGTGGCTGGTTACGTAAAGCCGCGCTGGGTCGTGCGCTGGTGAGCAATCCGCGCGTGCTGATGCTGGATGAACCCACTAACCACCTGGATATCGAAACCATTGACTGGCTGGAAGGCTTCCTGAAAACCTTCCAGGGCAGCATCATCTTTATTTCCCACGACCGCTCTTTTATCCGCAACATGGCGACCCGCATTGTGGATCTCGATCGTGGCAAGCTGGTTTCCTGGCCAGGCGACTACGACCTCTATCTGGCCAGCAAGGAAGAAGCGCTGCGCGTTGAAGAGATGCAAAATGCGGAATTCGACCGCAAGCTGGCGCAGGAAGAAGTGTGGATCCGTCAGGGCATTAAAGCTCGCCGCACGCGTAATGAAGGTCGTGTCCGGGCGCTGAAAGCCTTGCGTAACGAACGTTCAGAACGCCGTGAAGTGATGGGCAAAGCCAATATGCAGGTTGAGGAGGCTTCCCGCTCAGGCAAGATCGTCTTTGAGATGGAAAACCTTAACTACAGCGTTGGCGGTAAGCAGCTGGTACGTGACTTCTCCACACAGGTGCAGCGTGGCGATAAGATTGCCCTGATTGGCTCCAACGGCTGTGGGAAAACCACGCTGCTGAAGCTGATGTTGGGTCAGCTCAAAGCTGACAGCGGCCGTGTACACATTGGTACCAAGCTGGAAGTCGCCTATTTCGACCAGCACCGTGCCGAGCTGGATCCGGACCGTACGGTGATGGATAACCTGGCAGAAGGTAAGCAAGAAGTGATGGTTAACGGTAAGCCACGCCATGTGCTGGGTTACCTGCAGGAGTTCCTGTTCCATCCAAAACGTGCGATGACGCCGGTTCGTGCATTATCAGGCGGGGAGCGTAACCGTCTGTTGCTGGCTCGTCTGTTCCTGAAGCCAAGCAACTTGCTGATCCTCGATGAGCCTACCAACGATCTGGACGTAGAAACGTTAGAGCTGCTGGAAGAGCTGGTGGATGGTTATCAGGGCACCGTGCTGCTGGTGAGCCACGATCGCCAGTTTGTGGATAACACCGTAACCGAATGCTGGATTTTTGAAGGCAACGGCGAGATCGGCTCTTTTGTTGGCGGCTATCATGATGCGCAACGGCAGCGTGCAGCCTATAAGCAAACCCGCGCCCAGGGAAAAGCCGCGCCGGTTACCCGTCAGGAAAACAGTAAAGCAGAGCCAGAGAAACGTGCTGCCAGTAAGCTAAGCTATAACCTACAGCGAGAGCTGGAACAGCTGCCGCAAAAAATGGAAGAGCTGGAGAGCAAGCTGGAAGCATTGCAGGCAAAAGTGGCGGATGGCGAGTTCTTCAGCCAGCCTCATGATGTTACTCAGCCCGTGCTGGATGCGCTTTCTGCTGCTGAGCAGGAGCTGGAAGTCGCCTTCGAACGCTGGGAATACCTGGAATCGTTGAAAAACGGCTGATGTATAAGTATGAGGTAGGTATGTGTTCATCGCACCACGCAGACCTTTGGATGCTTTGCCCGCAGTGTGACCTGATGACACAATTGCCAGCATTGCCGCCGGGCAGTAAAGCCAGCTGTCCACGCTGCGATACTACGCTGACAGCAAACTGGGTGGAGCCGCAGAAGCGGCCCACTGGCTATGCGCTGGCCGCGCTGTTTATGCTGGTTCTGGCGAACCTGTTCCCGTTCGTCAATATGCATGTAGCGGGGCTGAGCAGTGAAATCACCCTGATGCGTATTCCTCAGGTCATGGTTTCTGAGGATTACAGTAGCCTGGCAACCTTATTTATGCTTTTTGTTCAGGCGGTGCCTGCCTGCTGTATGATTATCATTCTGCTGCTGGTTAATCCGTTCCGCATCGCGCTACCGCTGAAACGCGTGATGGCGCGCCTGCTTTTCCAGATTAAAACCTGGGGGATGGCAGAGATCTTTCTGGCGGGTGTCCTGGTCAGTTTCGTCAAGCTAATGGCTTATGGCGATATCGGCATCGGCACCAGCTTTGTCCCCTGGTGCCTGTTTTGCGTGTTGCAGTTACGCGCATTTCAGTGCGTCGATCGTCGCTGGCTCTGGAACCGCATCCAGCCGATGCCGGTGTTACCTGCTGACCCCGTGCCGGCCATAAGTGGCCTTCATCAGGGGTTACGGTCGTGCAGCTGCTGTACCGCCATTCTTCCTGCTAATCAGCTTGTCTGCCCACGCTGTGGCACCAAAGGGCATGCGCGGCGTAAAAACAGCTTGCAATGGACACTGGCGTTGCTGTTCACCTCGATATTGCTCTATGTGCCGGCTAACTTACTGCCGATTATGATCACCGATGCGCTGGGCAGTAAGACCACCTCAACGATTATGGCTGGGGTAGTGTTGCTGTGGGGCGATGGCTCCTATCCGGTTGCGATGGTTATCTTTATCGCCAGTATCATGGTGCCTTCGCTGAAGATGATGGCCATTGGCTGGCTGTGCTGGGACGCGAGCAGAAAAGGCGAGGGGCATCAGGACAGTGAACGTATGCATAAAATTTACGAAGTCGTTGAGTTTGTTGGCCGCTGGTCGATGATTGATGTCTTTGTGATCGCTGTGCTCTCCGCGCTGGTGCGCATGGGGCAATTAATGAGTATTTATCCCGCGACGGGGGCGCTGCTGTTTGCGATGGTGGTGATTTTAACCATGTTTGCAGCGATGACTTTTGACCCTCGTCTGACCTGGGATCGTGTACGTGAAAAAAGTCTTGAGGAGCCAAGCATTGAAGGAAAATAATCACGGCGTGGCGACGGTTGATCAAATCAAACGCTGGTCACCGGTCTGGATCATCCCTGTTGTCACCATTCTGATTGGAGCATGGATCCTGTTTTACCACTTCAGCCATCAGGGGCCGCTGGTCACGCTTATTACCACCAATGCCGAAGGTATAGAGGGCGGTAAAACGGCGATTAAAAGCCGCAGCGTAAATGTTGGCGTAGTGGAGAGTGCGGTGCTGACGGACGATCTGCACCATGTGGAGATCACCGCCCGGCTCAATTCTGGTATGGAGAAGCTGCTAAAAAGCGACAGCGCTTTTTGGGTAGTGAAACCGGCCATCGGTAAGGAAGGCGTAACGGGGCTGGGGACGCTTCTCTCCGGCGCCTACATTGAATTACAGCCCGGCGCGAAAGGCGAGCAAAAAAAGCAGTATGACTTACTGGATTCGCCGCCACTGGCACCGCCAGATGCTAAAGGTATCCGCATTACTCTGGACAGCGCGAAAGCAGGGCAGCTCAATCCGGGCGATCCGGTTCTGTTCCGTGGCTACCGCGTAGGTTCCGTTGAGACCAGTAACTTTGACGCAGATAAGCGCATGATGACCTATCAACTGTTTGTTGCTGCGCCATACGATCGTCTTGTCACCACCAATGTCCGCTTCTGGAAAGACAGCGGCATCGCCGTGGATATGTCGGCTTCTGGCATGCGGGTGGAGATGGGATCGCTCACTACGCTCTTCAGCGGCGGCGTCAGCTTTGATGTGCCGGATGGTTGGGAATTAGGCAAGGTCGCGCAGAATCAGTCAGAATATAAGCTGTTTGACGATCAGCGTAGTATCCAGGACTCGCTCTACACGGTACATAAAGACTTCCTGATGTTCTTCAGCGACTCTATACGTGGCCTGCAACCCGGCGCGCCCGTTGAGTTCCGCGGCATTCGCCTGGGCACGGTGGCAGAAGTGCCCTATAAATCGAAAGAAGTGGCTCAGCAGTTGGATAACGACTACCGTATTCCGGTCCTGATACGTATCGAACCTGACCGCTTCCAGAGCATGCTGGGTAAAGATTTTAATATTGAACAGCATCTCAGGGATGGCATCAAAAATGGGCTTCGTGCTTCTCTGAAATCGGCAAACTTGTTGACGGGTTCGCTCTATATTGATCTCGATTTTATTAAGAACGCCAGGCCTGTTACCGGGCCGCAGAAGTTCGCTGGTTATGAGCTGATCCCTACTACCAGCGGTGGACTGGCGCAGATCCAGCAGAAACTGATGGACGTGCTGGATAAGGTCAACAATCTGCCGCTTAATCCGCTGCTTAATCAGGCTACGGGAACGCTGAAACAGAGTCAGCAGACGCTGCGCGATCTGCAGAAAACGCTGGATAACATCAATCAGATCACCTCCAGCCAGTCGATGAAAGATCTGCCGCAGGATATGCAGAAAACGCTTCGCGAGCTGAACCGCAGCATGAAAGGCTTCCAGCCTGGTTCGCCTGCCTACAGCAAACTGGTGGGAGATATGCAGCGGCTGGATCAGGTTATGCGTGAACTGCAACCGGTATTGAAAACGTTGAACAGCAAGAGCAATGCTCTGGTGTTTGAAGCCAAACCAGGCCAGGACCCACAGCCGAAGAGGGCGAAATAATGATGAAATGGATTCCCGTTGCGCTGGCACTGGCGCTCGCTGGCTGTAGCAGCACGACGGATACCACTTACTACCAGTTGCCGGCAGCCAGTAAAAGCGGCTCTGCCAGCAGCCAGGTGGAGAGTGGGCGTCCGGCAGTGTTTGTGGAACATGTCTCAGTTCCGGATTACCTGGCCGGAAACGGCCTGGTTTACCAGAGCAGCGACGTAAAATATGTCATTGCCAGCAATAATCTGTGGGCCAGCCCTCTGGATCAGCAGTTGCAGCAGACGCTGGTCGCTAATCTCGGTGAGGAGCTGCCAGGCTGGCTGGTCTCTTCCACGCCATTGGGCCAGCAGCAAGCCACGCTGAACGTCAATGTGACCGGTTTTCACGGACGTTATGATGGGCATGTGGTAATCAGCGGAGACTGGGTTCTTGAACATCAGGGGCAAATTATCAAACGTTCTTTCGCCCTGGCGCTACCGCAAACGGAAGATGGTTACGATGCATTAGTCAGAACGCTGGCTAAAGGCTGGCAGCAGGAAGCTGGGGATATGGCTAATGCTGTACGTGGTATTAATTAAGTAAAATTAATATTTAAAACCAAGCCTCTGATTGTCGGCAGCCTGGCGCTTTCACGATCAGGGGCTTTTTTTTTCTTAACAGCAGGTTACAGGTCCGACAGAAGCTCTGCGCAGCCTGACAACACCATACTTTTGTACAGTAATATGATATTGGCGTGAAATTTGTGCATTGATCTTTATGCCAACAGGCGGTAGAACTTAAGAGTGGTTGCACATTATATGACCACAGATTTCTTTCCACCAGATTCCACCTGACCTGAAGAGGGGATTACAGGCATGATGAAGAGACAGAAACGAGATCGGCTCGAACGGGCACATTCAAGGGGTTATCAGGCCGGTATTACCGGACGCTCAAAAGAGATGTGTCCCTATCAGTTAATTGATGCGAGATCTCACTGGTTGGGAGGTTGGCGACAAGCCATGGAGGACAGGACGGTTACCGCGTAATCAGCCTGTTCAATATCAAAGGAAGAGAACCTCCGCTGAAGCGGAGGTTTCCATTTCAGGAACCGTCAGAAAGCCGTAGTATCTTTGAACAGACCCACTTTCAAATCGGTAGCCGTATAGATTACGTTGCCATCTACCAGCACTTCACCATCTGCCACACCCATTACCAGCTTACGATTAATTACGCGCTTGAAATGAATGCGGTAAGAGACTTTCTTCGCCGTTGGCAGTACCTGGCCGGTAAATTTGACTTCACCTACTCCCAAAGCACGCCCTTTCCCTTCAGCGCCTAGCCAGCCGAGGTAAAAGCCAACCAGCTGCCACATGGCATCCAGACCCAGGCAGCCAGGCATCACCGGGTCGCCAATAAAGTGACAGCCAAAGAACCAGAGATCCGGATTAATATCCAGTTCCGCTTCAACGAAACCTTTGCCGTAGTTACCGCCGTCTTCGGTCATTTTGACCACGCGGTCCATCATCAACATATTACCTGATGGTAAAGGCGGGCCTTCTGCACCAAACAGCTCACCGCGACCAGATGCGATCAGGTCTTCTTTTGTATAGGATTCGCGTTTATCTACCATGTTTTCAATAAGCCTTATTTTAATGAATCACGAAGGTTAGCTAACAGGTGTAAGCTGAACAAGTCCGATCAGCTCTGGTTAAACCAGTTTAGCCAGCGCAGCGGCCACGGGCGATGACGCCCATCCAGCTGGGTGATTTGCGCAATGCGCTCCTGTATTAATCGTAGCAGACAAGGGCCTTCTTCCTTGTCCCACTCTGCGCCTGTCAGTAATGGCAGGGCTTCTTCCACACTGCTGACTGCCCAGATATGGAATTTTCCTTCCCGAACGGCATCCACCACCTCCTGTTGCAGAGAGAGATGGCGAACGTTAGCAAGAGGGATAATCACGCCCTGATTGCCGTTGAGATCGCGCTGATGACAGATATGGAAAAAACCTTCAATTTTTTCATTCAGTCCACCGACCGGCTGCACACGGCCAAACTGATCGACTGAACCTGTCACGGCAATTTGTTGCGTCAGCGGCTGGCCCGACAGCGCACTGATCAGCGCACAGAGTTCGGCCAGTGAGGCGCTGTCGCCATCCACCTCTGAATAGGATTGTTCAAATACAATTGAGGCGGAAAAAGGGAGTTGCTGCTCCAGCTCCAGTTCAGAAATAAGCCAGGCCTGCATAATCATCATGCCTTTCGCATGAATGTTGCCACCCAGTTCCGCTTTGCGCTCGACGTCCGTAAACTCACCGTCACCCACATGCACCACGCAGCTGATGCGGGAAGGCTCGCCAAAGGCACGCGGGTGACCAGGGAATTCGATCACAGACAGGGCGTTGATTTGGCCGATCATTTCGCCTTCCGTCTCGATCACAATCTGGTCGAGAAGGATCTCATCCCGCACGCGTTCCGCAAGGAAACCTTCGCGCCAGAAACGGGTTTCCAGCGCCGTTTGCAACTGCTCACCGTTGACAGAGTTGTCGGGACTGTAGAGGGAAGCCTCCTGCAACTGACGGATAATCCAGGAGGGGCAGAGCGGCAGCGTATCCTGATCGCCAGTATAGCGGACCGCCTCCCGGATTAGCACCGGCCAGAAATCATCACTAAACGGACCATATCCTTCGGTTGCAGCCACCGAAAGCAGCCATTTCACCCACAGGCTGAAATCTTCAGCATCCACAATCTGAATATTTTCTTCAAATTCACCATAGAGGCAAAGGGAGGCCAGCTCTGGTTCCATCTCCTGGAAATCGGCCAGCACATCACGATCGCCCGTCAGGACCAGACGAAAATGAAGTGGCATTGAAGGGATGGAGGCGGGCAACGGGCGCGTTTCGTCCGGTGAATGCCAGTCAAAGCGTTGGGTAGTGAGGATCTGTTTGATGCGTAACCACAACAGCGGCTGAGCCAGCAGCGTGCGCAAGGAAAGAATTAAGATTCCACCATTAGCTTTATGCACAAGCCCGGGTTCAAGTACCAGAGTATTGTTATGCAGACGAACGCAACCCAGCAGCTGCTCCGCTTCAATCCAGTCTGCACAATGCACGCCGCCTGTACTGGCAAAATTATCCGCTGCATTTTCCGCAGGCCGCAGGCTGACTGAAAAACCGTCCACATGATAGTGACTTCCTGCCAGCGTTACCTCAGCCTCTTCGGAGAGTTCAGTCAGGACACTCTGCAGTAAAGCCTGATATTCAACGTTTTCAGCAGTTTTAATCAACATCAACGGTATTTTAGCAGGCGTTTGCAGCAGCAGACTCAGGCCGTTAAACAGGCGCGCCTGTACGGCATCAAAGCAGCTTAAGTCCTCTTCAGGTGTCTGCTGGCAAAGAGGCTGGACACTCTCTGTATCGGGCTGTAGGGCACGCCATTCAAGTCGATTGTTGGTCAAAGTTATCGTATTTTTCTGATGGAGTAAAAGCGGCATTATACAAGATTTCAGCCTGTTAAGCACCGTAGAGATGCATATCAGCCTGGGTTCAGTCGCAGAATGTGGTGTTTGCCCGTTTTCTTTACGGCAGGGTCAATAAAAGCTGTTATTCTAAACGCGTCACGAAATCAGCATGAGATTCCGATGAAATATCAACAACTCGAAAATCTTGAAAGCGGTTGGAAATGGAAATACCTGGTGAAAAAACACCGGGAGGGCGAAGCAATCACGCGCTATCTGGAATTTAGCGCTGCTCAGGTTGCGGTTGATGAACTGCTGGCAATGGAAAACAGACCGGTAGATGTGCTTGCCTGGATTGTGCAACATATTAATCCAGCCCTTGAAAATCGCATGAAGCAAACTATTCGTGCCCGCCGTAAACGCCACTTTAATGCTGAACATCAGCACACGCGTAAAAAATCTATCGATTTGGAATATCTGGTGTGGCAAAGACTGGCCGGCCTGGCGCAGCGCCGTAACAGCACGCTTTCTGAAACTATTGTTCAGCTGATAGAAGATGCGGAACGTAAAGAGAAATACGCTAACCAGATGTCTTCTCTTAAGCAGGATTTAAAAGCTATTTTGGGTAAACCAGAGTAAGACGCTATTAAGATTGCCAGGCCAGCTTTCACAGTCTGCTGTTGCTGGCAACAGCTATAAAAAAACCCCGCCTTAGCGGGGTTTTTTCATCAAAGTGAACTTAGCCCTGTGGCTGAGTTACAACATCTTTGATGCCTTTAACTTCGATTTCTACGCGACGATCCGGTGCCAGGCAATCGATCAGGGCATTACGGCCTTTCACGCTGTCACAGGTGTTGCCGGTAACTGGGCTGGTTTCACCCATACCGCGTGCAGAGATCTTGTTAGAAGGGATGCCTTTAGAAACGAGGTAGTCAACTACGGACTGAGCACGTTTCTCAGACAGTTTCTGGTTGTACTGGTCAGAACCGATACGGTCGGTGTAACCCATAACAACTACAGAACCATCTTTAGGATCCAGGGAGCTCAGCTGGGTGTACAGCTGATCCAGAGCCTGCTGACCTTCTGGCTTCAGAGAAGCTTTGTTGAAGGTGAACAGAACGTCTGATTTCAGAGTGAAACGCTTGGTTTCAACAACTGGCGCAGGTGCTGGCGCTGGCGCTGGTGCTGGAGCAGCTTCGTCCTGACCGAAACGGTAGGAGAGACCCAGGCTCAACATGGCGTTATCTGGACGAGCACCAACGGTCTGTGCATCACCGATATTGTTAACCCACTGGTAGTCCAGACGGGTAGCCCAGTTCTGAGTCAGAGCATATTCAACGCCCACTGCTGCCAGTGGAGAAACGCCGGTGTCGTGATCGCTGATACGAGTACCGTTGTTGTTCTGCGTTGAATCTGCGCGCCATACCATGCCGCCCAGACGAGTGTAGATGTCCAGATCGTCAGCAATTGGGTAGCTCAGTTTAGCTGCCAGCTGAACGCCCTGTGCTTTGAATGCGCCGTTTACGTTGTTGCCTTTGTTAGGCATACGACCCAGCCAGTCATAACCCAGTTCGAAGCCCAGGTATTGATTAGCCTGATAGCCACCGAACGCACCAGCACCAAGCTGGCTTTCGTGGGTTGGGCCGTCGTTGTTGACATAATTGTTACCGTAGTAACCAGTGTCATGGTACTGAGACCAACCCAGTTTTGCACCGGTATACCAAGTGTCATCTTTAGGAGCGGCCTGCGCTACGGTAGCGAAGCCAGCCAGTGCCACTGCAATTGCGATAGCTGTCTTTTTCATTTTTGCGCCTCGTTATCATCCAAATAGGCAATGAGCTTTAATTAGCTCTTTGATTAATCCTTCGCCGGGTTATGACGCTCGATTATGACTCATCCAAAAAAGGGAGATTATTGAGCACCCTGGCGACGTAAAGTCTACAACGTACCAGCAAACTTACAAGTATGATGTGATGGAGGTCAGCAAAAAAACAGCGTTTCGTACACAAATTTACACATCTTCAGACAGGTTCCGTCTGAAAACCAGGGGGTAAAAAGGGCGCTAAGCCATTGTCCCGCAGGCTCATAGCATAATCAGAGGGTTATCCGGGCATCAGGAGAATTTTCTCATGAGAAAAATCTTATTTTTACTTAATGATACAAAGTAGAGTGAATTTTTAACCCGCGAAACGGTCTGGAGGAGGCGCTGATGATCCGATCCGGACGCATAATCAACCCTAAAGCCTGTCCCATCTCCGCAGCAGCCTGAAGCCTTTGCCGATCGGCCAGAGAAATATCTTCCGGCAACCAGCCTAATACCACGCTGTAATTACCCGTCTGCAAAGCTTTAATCATCGCCTCAACCGTAGTAATAGCACCCGGCTGATGGATCTGCATCACTTTATCCAGCGGCAGGCCGGACTGAATCAGCCATTCACGACTCAATTTCTGCTGCGGGGTTAACCAGAGCTGCCAGCGCGACTGCATACCCAACTGCTGCAGCAGAGGCAGTAACAACATCTGTGTCATACCAGGCTGATCCTCGCTGTAGATCAGCTCACTGATTAATCCTGTCATGGAACCAGGCTGTGCTGACGCACAATCCACGGCCTGACGACGGCCCGCCTTAACAGAAGAAGATTTCAGGGAATGCGTTTGCATAATGGCTTCGCTCTCAGGGGTTACTGTATGAATGTACAGTATATCGCGGGTGTCCAAAGATCAACCTTATTTTTCCTGGAAACGTCTCGCAAAATATCAACGCAGAGCGGCGCAGGAGGATTTATTCATTGAACTTGTAACAGTGATTGCTTATTTTTTTATTTCCTAAATGGAGGATTTATCAGGGTAATTTACAAGGAAAAGGACGGATTATGCGAGATTCAAAAAGTAAAATTGCCAGCGCTAAACAGCAGCTTTCAGCATTGGGGGAGATCAATAGCCGAAGTCAGTTTGGCGGATACAGCCTGTCGGTCCAGAGCGTGGTCTTTGCGCTCGTCAGTGAAGGGGAACTCTATCTGCGGGCTTGTGAGGAAGTCAGACCTTATATTATTGAACACAACATGAAGCCATTGCTGTTCACTAAACGAGGGATCCCCGTTGAGCTTGAATACTATCGGGTAGATGAACCGTTATGGCAGAAGCCCGAAGAGCTGATTGCGCTTTCGCAAAAATGTTTACAGGGGGCTGCCCAGGAGAGGGCCAAACAAAATAAAATCCGCAGGCTCAAAGATCTTCCCAATCTCACCCTGAAACTGGAAGTGCAACTCAGACGAGCCGGGATTTGTACCGTAGAAATGCTCAAACAGCAGGGGGCAAAACGCTGCTGGCTCAAGCTGCATGCCATGAACAGAAATTTGGGCGTGAATATTCTCTTTGCCTTGCACGGCGCTATACAAGGATTGCATTACGAAGCGCTGCCGGTAGCTACCAGGGAAGAGTTACGCGTCTGGTACAACGAAACGATGCGCTACCAGACGCAGAGTCAGCCCCGTAAAACCTAATCTGCCAGCACTTTTTTTTTCAAATGGGCAATTTCCGGTAAAAGCGCTATTAACAGGCCGACCTGTTGCAATACCAGAGGTTCTTTCGTTTCCGGGTCGGCTTCCGTTGCCGCTAAACGTTCAGAGAGATTGGCCAGCAACCGCTTTGCCTTAGTTTCATCTGTCACATCGATATGCAGCACATCATCGACGTAACAAACCGCATCATCCATTAATTGCAGCATAGAGGGCCGCGTTATTTTCTCGCGATGTGCTCCCAGGGCAGAGATATAACTAAGAAAGGAGTGGTTGAGACACATAAGGCGAAAAGCGGCTTCTTTTAAGCTTGCTGTGGCATTCTTTTCAGCCGAGATATTAGAAACCACGGAGGCCAGCTCAGCATCGCCATTATGGGCATCACGACGCGCAACCCGGTAATCGAGACGATTGTCCTTGCCCTGATGATACTGAACCAGAATAGCATCCAGATAGCGGCAGTTAGCATTCAGCGTGCGTTCTGCAACCGAGGAGAGCCGCCGGAATCGCCAGTCAGGCCAGATAAAGGCGACGGCGAGCCAGGCGATGCCACAACCCAGAAGCGTATCGATAATACGCGGCAGGGCAATCTCAAAACCCTCACCCAGCAGATTAAAGCAGAACAGCACCAGCAGGGTGATAAACATGGTTGCATGCGCATATTGTGACTGCCTGAACGCGAAAAACAGCACGCCACTGATGACGATTAAAATCAGCTGTCCTTCAACGGAGGGAACCAGCCAGAGCAGGGGAAGGCCAAGCATAATGCCCGCCACCGTCCCGGCGATACGCAGTGCCAGGCGGCGTTTTGTTGCATTGTAGTTGGGCTGGCAGACAAACAGGCTGGTTAGCAAAATCCAGTAGCCATGTTCCAGTCCGGTTAACTGAATAAAACCATAGCCCGCACAGAGCAGCAGCGACATGCGTACAGCGTGGCGGAACAGGGGAGACTCGGGCGACAAATGCCTGCTGAAGCGTAAGCGGATATCAGACCAACCGGTCAGTCCCTCGCTGGAAAGAGTCTGATCGTGACTTTCCGTATTATTTTCCAGGATCTGTTCAGACTCGATGGTCGCCAGTTGCGCGTCGATGGCCTTAAGGTTATTTAACAGATAGTGCATCGCTTTGACTTCGCTGCTGCCTGGTCTGGCGGCAGCAACTCTCTCCATCGCCGCATTCAAATGGACAAAAGCGCGCTCAAACCGGCTGTTATGCTGATAGGTTTCTCGCAAAAGAATGCAGTTTGCCAGCTGTTGACACGCCTTTGCCTGTAGCGTGAGCAGCCGTTGAAAGCGAAAAAGGATATCACTGTAACGATACTCCTGACGCAGTGCGTGGTACTGCACATGGGATGAACTGGCACGTTCGTGAATATCCTGGGCAACAAAGTAGTAGTGCAGCGTCCGACGAGTGCTTCGCTGCCCACGGTCGCCTCTTAATCGGGACTGGATAGAGATTTTAGTCTGATTGAGTATCGCAACCAGCTTACTGTTAGCCATGGCGACCTCAATCAGCGAGGCGTTGTCATTCTCTTCTGTATCGGGATCGAACAGGCCTGCTTTTGCCTCCAGATAGAGAGCCAGCCCCTCAAAGCTGCGCGCAATGTTTTCCTGTAAAGGACGGACGGGGAAAATCACATGGCCGGTCAGGGTGAGCAGGTTATACCAGATAGCGCCTGTCAGCAGGAGCAAGGGTTGCAGGTACCATTGCGGGAACAAGCCCAGCCCTAAAAGCGTATAGATGGCGATCAGCAGCGCGCCGAAGGCGATGGTGGCATAGCGCTGCCCCAGCGCCCCTAATAAAATAAAGCCCCAGGTGGAAACGGCCAGGCCCGCGATAAAAAGCCAGGGATAGGGTGAAAGTAATTCAACAGAGACTGAAGCGATACAGAAGCAGACCAGGGTGATCAACAGATTGCGTAATCTGCCGCTGAGGCGATCGTCAAGGTCAGCCAGCGCTGCCGCCACTACCCCCAGAGTCAGGGGAATGGTCCAGGTAATTTGCCCCAGCCACCAGGGCACACCCGCACTCCCCAACAGCGCAATAAAGATGCGCAGGTTGTAGAGCAGGGCGCTGTTGTAGGCGTAGCGCCGCAGGCCGGAACTCAACGATAAAATCAACTCAGTTATACCTGCTGCGGGCGTTAGCTTCGCGTGCGGCTTGCGCCACTTCAACGCTCACTACGCGGCGACCCACGGGCCAGAGGGCAATCGCGGCGATTTTGAAATTGGCGATGCCGACCGGGATGCCAATAATCGTTATGCACTGCGCAATACCGGTCATGATATGCATTACGCACAGCCACCAGCCAAAGAAAATGACCCAGATGATATTCAGCACTGTTCCACCAGAATTCATCAACACGCTTTTTTTGCCTGGCTCCAGCTCATTCACATGCACCGCTTCGTTCCCATAAGGGAGCAAAGAGAGTTTTGTGATCTCCCAGCAGGAGCGGGTTAACGGCAGGGTGAAGATGAAGATGATGCTGACCAGAGTGGCAAAGAGCCAGGATAAGGTCGTTAAAAATCCACCCAAAACAAAATTCAGAATGTTTAAAACGGTACGCATAGGTTCGCTTCCCTTACAGTGCGCGGAACTCAATAATACAATGCGTTGATTGTAGCGCGTTTTAAGTCTGGAGCGGTACACTCCAGCCCGGTAAACTACCACAGTAAAGATAACCGCAGCCTGAGGCAGGACATGGAACTGAAAGCAACGTCGTTAGGTAAGCATCTGGCGCAACATCCCTATAATCGGGTGCGGCTGCTGACGGCAGGCGTCGAGGTGAGCGGTGAAAAGCATGAATATCTCATCCCGTTCAATCAGCTCTTAGCCATCAAATGCAAACGTGGCATGGTCTGGGGCGAGCTGGAATTTGCCCTGCCTGAGGAAAAAGTGGTGCGGCTGCATGGTACCGAATGGCAGGAAACGCAGCGTTTTTATCACTACCTGAATCAGGCCTGGCAGCAGTGGAGCGAGGAGATGAGCCAAATCTCCGCCGGAGTACTGGAGCAGCAGGTTGTCAGGTTAAAAGAGAGCGAAGGGCAGGACAAGTGGCTTAAACGGCGCGATGTAGCTGAATGGCGTAGCGAGATCCTGGAAGCGTTTTCCGCTTTGCCTCTGCCCGTCGAACGGCTGGATGATTTTGCAAACTGTCGTGAGGCCTACCGCTACTGTTTGTCCTGGCTGGAGAGCAGTGATGCTCAGCGGCAGAAACGTAACAGAGAATGGTCAGAGAAGATGGTGGCCCACTATGCTGACTTCTTCAACACGATTGAAACGTCCCCGTTAAACAGATCTCAGGCCACCGCCGTGGTTAATGGCGAAGAAGCGGTACTGGTGCTTGCGGGTGCCGGAAGTGGTAAAACGTCGGTGCTGGTGGCACGGGCAGGCTGGTTACTGCTGCGTAAGCAGGCAGCGCCCGAGCAGATCCTGCTGCTGGCATTTGGCCGTCAGGCTGCAGAAGAGATGAATGAGCGCAATGAGCAGCGACTGAACAGCGAGGGCATCCAGGCCCGTACCTTCCACTCACTGGCTTTACACATTATCCAGCAGGGCAGCAACAGATCGCCTTCAGTCAGTAAGCTGGAAACGGATACTTCACTGCGGCATAAGCTGCTGATTGAGACCTGGCGTCAGCAATGCAGTGAGAAGAAAGCTCAGGCCAATGGCTGGCGTCAGTGGTTAAAGGAGGAGCTGGAATGGGAGCTGGGGGAAGGAGATTTCTGGCAAGAGGAGCGCCTTGCCAAACGCCTCGCCAGTCGCCTTGAACGCTGGCTGGGGCTGATGCGTATGCATGGCGGTGCCCAGGCCGCGATGATTGACTCTGCACCCGAAGAGGTGCGCGAGCTCTTCTCAAAACGGGTCAAATTAATGGCCCCGCTGTTAAAGGCGTGGAAAAACGCGCTAAAAGAGGAAGGCGCGGTAGATTTCTCCGGGCTGATCCATCAGGCGGTCAATATTCTGGATAAAGGCCGGTTTATCAGTCCGTGGAAACACATTTTAGTGGATGAGTTTCAGGACATCTCTCCGCAACGGGCGCTGCTGCTGAGCGCGCTGAGAAGGCAAAATAAACAAACCTCACTGTTTGCCGTGGGGGACGACTGGCAGGCAATTTACCGCTTCAGCGGAGCAGAGATGACGTTGACCACGGCATTTCACCACCATTTTGGCGAAGGGGACCGCTGCGTACTCGACACCACCTATCGCTTCAACGATCGCATTGGTGAGATTGCTAATACCTTTGTGCAGAGCAACCCCTATCAGCTTAAAAAGCCGCTCAACAGTCTGAGCAAAGGCAATAAAAAGTCGATCTCACTGCTTCCTGAAGCGCAACTGGAGGCGCTGCTGAATAAAATCAGCGGCTACGCAACAGCCGATGAGCGGGTCCTTTTACTGGCACGATATCATTATTTGCGCCCGGCGCTGCTGGAAAAAGCCAAAACGCGCTGGCCTAAACTGAAGCTGGATTTCTCTACCATCCATGCCAGTAAAGGGCAGCAGGCAGATTATGTGGTGTTGCTGGGGCTTCAGGCGGGGAAGGAGGGTTTTCCTGCAGCGGCAAGAGAATCGGTGATGGAGCAGGCTTTATTGCCTCAGCCAGAAACCTTCCCCGATGCTGAGGAGCGCAGACTCGCCTATGTCGCAATGACCCGCGCTAAACAGCAGGTCTGGCTGCTCTTTGATAAAGAGAATCCGTCAGGATTTGTTGAGGAGATTAAGCAATTGGGCGTCCCGGTTCTGCGAAAGCCATAAAAAAGAGCGTGCAGGCGCACGCTTATTTCAGTCTTTCCTGCAAGTAGCGTTGATAGTCGGGAATAATAATATCGACAGGCTCAGCGAACAGCGGGGAATGGATAATAAAATCGGCCGTTGCGCGGTTGGTGGCTACAGGGATATTCCATACGGTAGCCAGCCGGAGCAGCGCTTTGACATCGGGATCGTGCGGAACCGCGTTTAACGGGTCCCAGAAAAAGAAGAGCACATCGATTTTGCCTTCTGATATCAGTGCGCCAACCTGCTGGTCGCCGCCCATAGGGCCACTCAGCATAGCGGTTACAGGCAGGCCAGTAGCGCGCTGAATCAGGTTACCGGTAGTGCCGGTTGCGTAAAGCGTATGCGCCTGCAGCACATTTTTATGGATATCGACCCACTGCATCAGCGAGGTTTTACAATGATCGTGCGCCACCAGCGCAATATGTTTTTTTTCCTGAATCCTGCGAGTTGTTTGATCCATGCCTGCTTCCTGATTTCACCACAAACCAATAGGGAACTGCCCGATAAAGCCAGTCGAGTTTAGGCTGAAAGGGGAGAGGACATCAACTGGTACGCAACGCGCGCATTAACATAACAAAGCGTTGACGGGTGGCGGAATCAACCTGCTGATACCAGAGTTGCAGGATACGGCTGCCCGGAAGGTTGCCGTTGGCGAAATCCTGTCCCTCACTACCGGAGGATGTGCCAGAGGTATGCAGCTGGGCAAAACGAGGCACGGAAGCGACGTTGCCTTTCAGGTTGTAAATCACCATCACCTGTTCGTAATTGGTTCCGGGCTTTGTCAGCAGACGATCTTGTTGACTCTCAATCACCGCACCATGCTCATTTAAAAGCTGAAATTCAGGATGCTTATCGAACGCTTTTCCCTGTGCAACCGTGGTTAACGGGGGAAGGGTGATAGTAATCGCTCTGGCCCGGGTGGTAAAAGTAACGATCAGGGGAGAGGAGCTCCACGATGTGCTCTTCTGCGCATCTTTATTCAGACTTTTTTCGACGCGAAACAGCAGCTGATGCTCTCCCTGCTCAAGTTCGAGTCCTTCGGCACCTTTCAGTAACGAACCGGAAATTTTACGGCCGTCCAGCACCAGCAGGTCAATATCAGAGGCAAGCTTCAGCGTGGTTGCATGGGCAGTTGCCGCAACCAGCAGAGCCATAACGCCTGCAATGACCAAACGCAGCTTCATTCTTTCTCCAGAGGGGCAGGGACGCGATAACAACGAGTGTATCAAAGTCTTTCAGTATTGCAGAATATTAACATTTTAACATATTTATTCGTGCTGTATCTCAAGGATTTGTCATCTTCAGGGGAATTAATCTGGCATTGCCTGAAACCGGCATACACTGGATTATCCGTCCTGAAAGGAGAAGTGTATGCACGACCAAATAATTGCTGATGTCCTTAACACCACCCGCCATATTGCTTTGGTAGGCGCCAGCGAAAAACCTGGCAGAGCCAGTCATGGGGTGATGGCCTATCTGCTGGCGCAGGGATACAAAGTCACGCCAGTCAGCCCAAAACTGGCCGGGCAGACTCTGCTGGGACAGCAGGTCTATGCGAAGCTTGAAGATATTCCTGAGCCCATCGATATGGTTGACGTATTCCGTAACTCCGAAGCAGCCTGGGGAGTGGCACAGGAGGCAATAGCCGTAGGTGCAAAGTCACTCTGGCTACAGATTGGCGTCATTAATGAGCAGGCGGCGGTGCTGGCGAGAGAGGCTGGGTTGCAGGTGGTGATGGATCGTTGTCCAAAAATTGAGATACCGCGTCTGGGGCTGAATAAAAGGTAAAAAAGCTCGTCCGGGGCGGCAAAAAAGGGAAAAAAAACCCCGCATAGCGGGGATTTTATATTTAATTTCTCAGACGCGGTGCCTGAAGCTGTTCACGGATTGAAGCAGCGAGTTCGTCCATTGAGGGTTGCTCGGGATGATCGCCGGGCAATTCCCAGGATAACTGTGCTTCTGCCAGATAAGTATGAACAGTTTCCCCCGCCTCATTTTCCATTACGACGTGATACCAGGGCGCATCCCGCAGCGATTCGCTGCCAGCTACGTCGTCAATTTCCGGATCGTCTAAAGAGTATTCCGGGTCGACATCTACTATCACGCCAAGGAAACCGTGCAGCTTATGCCGCACCTGCTGACCGAGTCCAAATTTGCTGGCTATCATCGTGACCTCCTGATAAACATTGCTCTGCTACCAAAGTGGGGGCAGAAACGGCGTTTTCAAGTCACAGTACGCGGCAGGCAAACCCTTTCAGGTACAGCCCTTCCGGGTAGCTGGCGATCACCGGATGATCGCCCGCCTGCCGGAACTGCTCAATAAATTGTACATCACGCTGGGCATCCAGCGCGGCGTCGGCGATGATTTTCTGAAATAAATCAGTTGGCATCAGACCAGAGCAGGAGAAAGTCAGCAGCATGCCGTTCGGGTTAAGCAGCTGCATCGCCAGCATATTGATATCTTTATAACCCCGGCAGGCACCGGCCAGCTGATTTTTATTTTCCACAAATTTCGGCGGATCCATCACGATCAGATCGAATTTCTCTCCGCTGTCGCGGTAACGACGAAGCAGCTTAAATACATCATCGCGCAAAAATTCTGCTTTCGATAAATCCAGCCCGTTCAGCTCTACGTTCTGGCGGGCGACATCCAGCGCGCCCTGTGAGGTATCCACGCTGATAACTTGCTTACATCCTCCCATCAGGGCGGATACGGCAAACCCGCCGGTGTAAGAAAAGCAGTTCAGTACGCGGCGGTCTTTGGCGTAACGGCGGGTCGCCAGGCGGCTGTCGCGCTGATCCAGATAGTAGCCAGTTTTGTGGCCGCTCTGGATATCAACCAGCAGCTTCATACCCTGTTCGGAAATCGGCAGCAGCTCTGGCGGCGTCTCACCCAGCACCACGCCCTGAACCAGCTCAAGGCCCTCTTTCTTACGAACGGCCACATCGGAGCGATCGTAAATGGCACAATCCGGATAACAGTGCTGCAGAGCAGCCATCAACGCAGCGCGCTGATATTCTGCCCCCGCTGACAGCAGTTGAAGAACCAGATAATTATCGTAGCGGTCAATAGTAATCCCCGGTAAGCCATCGGACTCACCGGCAATCAGACGATAGCTGTCAAGATCGTCACGCTCAGCGAGCCAGTCACGTAGCGGCTGTGCTGCCTGCAGACGACGGATAAAGAAGTCGACATCAATCGACTCATCCTGTTCCCAGCTCCAGACGCGGGCACGGATCTGCGATTCAGGGGACCAGGCAGCGCGCGCCAGCCAGGTTCCCTGGCTGTCACAAACATCTATAGTTTCACCCGAGTGGGCCTTTCCTTCCAGGCGGGCAACCGCACCAGAGAAGATCCAGGGATGACGACGGAGTAAGGACTTTTCACGTCCTTTGGCAAGAATCAAACGAGCAGTCATATTTGCTATGCTTAAAGTCAGAAAAACAGAGGTTATTGTCCGGTGCAAGCCGGTAAATTGCAATCTGCGTCAACATCGGAGAGAAAATATGACTACTGTCTGCGTAAGAGCCTGGGTACATGGCACAGTTCAGGGCGTAGGATTTCGCTACAGCACTCAGCGTCAGGCGAAGGAACTGGGCGTAAAAGGTTACGCTAAAAATCTGGACGATGGCAGCGTGGAAGTGCTGGCCTGCGGCGAGGAAAAAGAGGTAAAGGCGCTGATTAGCTGGCTGAAAGAAGGCGGCCCCCGAAGCGCAAATGTTGAAAAAGTGCTTGAAGAGCCACACAAACCGCGGGAAATGCCGGACAGATTTACCACTGGTTAAATCGGAAAGACTTTGCCCTGAAGGGAGTAAAATGTACTTATCAGGTCCGTGTTGAAAAGTTCAGAGGCATTTTGCAGGCTTGGGCAGACCCGCAATTTTGGTAGCCTGTTTGGCGGGACCTTTGGGGAAAAGACGGAACAGGTAACGACTGTTGCCTTTTTCCTCGCCATATTTTTGCGCCATAGCTTTAACCAGCATGCGGACTGCCGGAGAGGTATTGAATTCCAGATAGAAAGCGCGAACAAAACGCACTACTTCCCAGTGAGCCTCTGTCAGCTCAATGGCCTCTTCTTCGGCCAACTGAGGCGCCATCTCTTCACACCAGTCCGCAGTGGATTTCAGATAACCCTGTGCATCACGTTCAATTTCTTTGCCCTGAAATAACACTTTATTGCCTCTGTTGTTTTACTCAGCGCCCTAGTTTAGCAAAGGGTTTTATTAGCTGGATAGTCCCGGCGACAGGAATGATAAAACGAGCCTGAACGTGACACAAAAAAAGCCCCGCAGAGGCGGGGCTTTTTTTGTGTATAAAGCACGGTTTAGTTGCTGCGAGACATACCCAGGATGCTGAGCAGGCTGACAAAGATGTTATAGATCGAAACATACAGGCTGACCGTGGCGCGAATATAGTTGGTTTCACCACCGTGGATAATGTTACTGGTTTCCCACAGGATAGCCCCTGATGAGAACAGGATAAACATCACGCTGATGGCCATATGCAGTGCCGGAATATTAAGGAACAGGTTGGCCACTACAGAAACCAACAGAACCACAAAACCGGCCATCATCATGCCGCCGAGGAACGACATATCCTTGCGGGTGGTCAGTACATAGGCTGAACAGCTAAAGAACACCAGCGCCGTGCCGCCCAATGCCAGACCAATGACATCTCCCATGCCCGCCGAGAGTAACGAGTTGAGCATCGGCCCCAGACAGTAACCGAGGAAACCGGTAAAGGCGAAGGCCGCCAGAATACCGCCAGGGCTGTCAGCCAGACGGTAGGTCAGGAACATCAGCCCATAAAAACCAGCCAGCATCAGAATAAAACCGGGTGCGGGCAGGGCGAAAACGGTACTCAGGGTTGCGGTTACGGCGGAGAAGGCCAGCGTCAGCCCCAGCAGGAAATAGGTATTGCGCAGCACCTTGTGGGTCGTAATTAACGAACTGCTGCGGGTACTTGAAACAATGCGATCCATAAAAATGCCTCTCAGGGTCACCAATTTACCTGTGAGAATAAGGAGCGCAACGAAGCGGGGGAAGGCGTTTTACCCTTCTTTACGCGGTCAGCTGCTTTTTCTGTGAGCGGGATGGTGATATTAACAGCAAATAAACCCTGTTCGCTGCTTTTTCAGGCAACCGATCCAAAACAGACTTTACATCGCCTGGGAGGATGTTTATAGTTCGCCTCATTGTGGAGGGGTGGCCGAGTGGCTGAAGGCACCGGTCTTGAAAACCGGCGACGGGAAACCGTTCCAGAGTTCGAATCTCTGCCTCTCCACCATCTAATTCGACGGGTCAGCATAAGCTGGCCCGTTTTGCTATGTGCGGTAAAAACAGCGCCACAGGCGAAGCTGTCAACTTTTCCCTGTGGGTTGGATAAAAGTGCATCGATTCAACAAAATAGCTAAAAATAGTCTTGGCAAAGCCAACGGCATCCCCTATACTGCGCGCCATCAGTTGTTCAGGAAGCGTCAGCTACTTCCCGATAACAACAGCTGGTAACAGCGTGGAGGGGTGGCCGAGTGGCTGAAGGCACCGGTCTTGAAAACCGGCGACGGGAAACCGTTCCAGAGTTCGAATCTCTGCCTCTCCACCATCAAATTCGACGGGTCAGCGTAAGCTGGCCCGTTTTGCTTTGTCTCTTTCCTGCCCGTTATCGCTGTCTACTCCTTGCAGGTTAAGCATTCCGAAAAAACATATCGTTTCTTTTCAATCTCCTGATGCGACTGAACGTCAAAGGCGATACTCTGCTATATTCTCAGCACCAATGCCCATGCCTGGCTCCTTTTTCAGGCGCCGTCGCGAACGCCGTTGCGAACCTTTTTCCAACCGCATCGCCATTTTACGGCCGGGTGCTTTACCCTTGAATCAATGGAAAAACACATGATTAAAAAGTTTAGTCTTTGCGCGTTAGCAGTCTGCTCGGCAGTGACCGGGACCTCAGCCTACGCTGCTGACGACGATTACCAGCTTGAGCAAGTGTTAATGATGAGCCGCCACAACCTGCGTGCGCCGCTGGCCGATAATGGCAGCGTTCTGGCGCAGTCCAGCAAAAAGGCCTGGCCAAAATGGGACGTACCGGGTGGGCAGTTAACAACTAAAGGTGGCGTGCTGGAAGTCTATATGGGCCGCTATACCCGTGAATGGCTGGCTCAGCAGGGGCTGGTGAAACAGGATGTTTGCCCGACTTCTGACGAAGTTTACGCTTATGCCAACAGCCTGCAACGCACGGTAGCTACGGCTCAGTTCTTTATTACCGGTGCTTTCCCTGGCTGCGATATTCCTGTCTCGCATCAGGATGAGATGGGCACGATGGACCCGGTGTTTAATCCGGTCATTACTGACGGTAGCGAAACCTTTAATAAACAGGCGTTGACGGCAATGAACGGCGCAGGTGAGAAGCTGGCTCTGAAACCCGCCTTCCAGCGTCTTGAAAAGATCATCGATTACAAAAACGCCCCGGCCTGTGACGGTAAGAAACAGTGCGATCTCTCCAGCGACAATCAAAACAAATTCAGTGCTGAGAATGGCAAAGAGCCTAACGTCTCTGGCCCACTGAAAGTGGGCAACTCGCTGGTTGATGCCTTCACTCTGCAATATTATGAAGGTATGCCGCTGGATCAGGTTGCCTGGGGCCAGATCAAAACGCCTGAGCAGTGGAAAGAACTCTCTGCCATTAAAAATGGCTATCAGGATACGCTGTTCACCTCGCCAGAAGTGGCGCGTGATATAGCGGCTCCGCTGGTTGACTACATTCGCAGTATGCTGGTGGATGAAGATAAAGCCAGCGCGCCTAAGGTAACCCTGATGGTTGGCCATGATTCCAACATCGCTTCACTGCTGACAGCGTTAGATTTCAAGCCTTACACTTTGCCAGGACAGAATGAGCGCACGCCTATTGGCGGGATGATCCAGTTCCAGCGCTGGCATGACAAGAAAAACGATCGTGAGCTGGTCAAAGTCGAATATGTTTATCAGAGCAGCGAACAGTTACGTGATGCCACGCCACTTTCGCTGGATACACCACCTGAGCGTGTCACGCTGCAAATGAACGGTTGCCCAACGGATGCCAACGGTTTCTGCTCATGGGATCAGTTTACTCAGGTACTGAATAAAGCGATTCAGGGCACGCCAATGGCCGTCAGTGCCGCGCAGCCAGCCACTGCGCCTGCAGCGACACAGACCAGCGAACCGGCCGCAGATAAAGTAGCGGCGGCAAAGGTCGCTGCTGACAAAGCTGCTGCGGATAAAGCTGCACAGGCTAAAGCCTCGGCAGAAAAAGCCGCTGCAGATAAAGCAGCAGCAGAGCAGGCTGCAAAAACGAAAGCGGAAGCGGACAAAGCGGCTGCCGGCCAGGCTGCGAAAGAGAAAGCTGGCGTTGATAAGGTGGCTGCGGAGAACGCAGTAAGCGAAAAAGCTGCTGACGCGAAGAAAACTTCTGCTGCAGAGCCAAAGAGCGATGCCGCTCCGGCAACTGCTGATGCAGATAAAGCTGACAGCAGCAAAAATGCTGCTGCAGGCAACAGTGAAGCGAAATAACTGACAGCCTGAGGAATCATTAAAACCGCCCAGCTCTGGGGCGGTTTTTTACCTCAGCTTCAGCCCTCAGCAGCACGCCATTTTTATGACATAAAAAAAGCGGAGCAGGGCGCTCCGCTTTTTCTTTACTGATGATTAATCGGCGCTGATAACCACCAGCTTCTGATTCACAAACTCTTTAATACCCAAATCAGAAAGCTCGCGACCGTAACCGGAACGCTTCACGCCACCAAACGGCAGTTCGGCCGCAGTATCGCTGGCAGAGTTGATATAAACCATACCGGTTTCAATACGCGAGGCGAGACTCTTACCGCGCTCGATATTCTGCGTAAATACCGCACCGCCCAGGCCATAGTGAGAATCGTTGGCGAGTTTTACCACTTCCTCATCATCTTTAACCACATAGACCTGTGCAACCGGACCGAAGAACTCTTCAAAATAAGCCGGATTATCGCGGGTAATGCCGGTGAGGATCGTTGGCTCATAGAAACAGCCTTCACCCTCAACAACTTTCCCACCCAGATGCAGCTTCGCACCTTTCGCCACAGCCTGATCAACCTGTTTCACCAGCGTATCGCGGGCAGAAGAGGAAGAGAGCGGGCCAAGCGTGGTCGTTTCATCCAGCGGATCGCCCGTTTTGATTTCGCGGAACGCCTGGCTGAATTTCTCCAGGAACGCATCGGCTACTTTCTCATGCACGATAAAGCGCTTGGCAGCGGTACAAACCTGTCCGCAGTTGCTGAGACGGGCAGCGGCGCCAGCCTTCACGGCTTTATCCAGATCGCAGTCATCCAGCACCACAAAAACATCATTGCCGCCAAGCTCCAGCGTGGTTTTCTTGAGGTATTTGCCAGCCTGCTGTGCCACGGCGCTGCCTGCACGTTCGGAACCGGTGAGGGCTGCCCCCTGTACCCGATCGTCAGCTATCAGGGCAGCAATTTGATCGTTGCTGACGAAAAGATTGGTCCAGGCACCTTTTGGCGCGCCAGCTTCTGTTACCAGCTCTTCAAACAGCGTGGCGCAGTGTGGTACGTTGGCTGCATGCTTGGCCAGTACCGGATTACCCGCTGCCAGATTGGGCGCCAGCACGCGCATCAACTGGTAGAAAGGGAAATTCCAGGGTTCAACCGCCACCAGCACGCCAATCGGATGATTCTCTACCCATGCTTCACCCAGATCGCTTGGATAGCGCGTCGGTGCAAGAAAACGCTCTGCGTTTTCAGCGTAGTAGCGGGCAATCTGCGCGCAAAGTTTTACTTCTCCGCGGCTCTGATTGATCAGTTTACCCATCTCGACGCTGGCCGCTTTTGCCAGCTCATCAACGCGCCCATCAATCAGATCGGCAAGCTTTTTCAGCACCTGCACACGGGGCTGGATCGGGCCTTTAGACCAGGCTGAATGATAAAGGTCGTCAGCAGTTTTCAGCGCCTGCTCAACCTGTTGTTCATTGTGGTCCGGCCAGGTTTTAATCAACTTATTAGTTGCGGGATTTATTGTCTGATAAGACATAGTTCGCTCCTTGGTGTAATCGGCCTGGCGTTCAGGCAAAAAGAAAGATGGCTAAAGCCTGGTAGAGAACCTGTAATTTCACAACGTTACCGTCTGGGCTGATCGGCGTTTTTCTGGCGCTTAAAACGGCAAAAAGGGCGGAATAACCGCCCTTTTTGTCAAATTTACCTGTTAAACGTTTTTGCGTTCAACCGGGATGCTGTCCCAGGTCAGCACATCTTTGTCGGTTTTATCAAAGGCGCGAAGAAGAACTTCATCACTTCCCTGCTGTTCCCAAATGCCCTCTGCTACCTTTTCATCATAATCGGCCACTTCAAAAATGGCCTCAGCAATCTCAGGGGAAGTATTCCGCAGGGTTGCCCATTCGCCTACACGATGCTCTTTAGATTGTTGCGTTGCCATAATGATCTCCTGTTATGAATTAAGCTTAACGGCCAGTCCGGCGACATATTCACCCTGGTAACGAGCGATATTCAGCTCCGCTTCACTGGGCTGACGGGAACCATCGCCGCCGGCGATCGTCGTTGCGCCGTAAGGGGTTCCACCCTGTACTTGTGAAACATCAAAAAGTTCTTTGGTACCATAACCAATCGGCACGATAAGCATGCCGTGGTGCGCCAGCGTGGTCCAGGTGGAAGAGATTGTATGTTCCTGGCCTCCTCCCGTACCGGTTGAAGCGAAAACGCTGGCGAGTTTGCCGTGCAGCGCGCCTGAAGCCCAAAGGCCTCCGGTCCGGTCAAGGAAGGTGCGCATCTGTCCGGCCATATTGCCAAAACGGGTGGGGGTGCCGAAGATAATCGCATCATATTGCGGCAGTTCATCGGGCGTCGCTTCCAGTGCAGCCTGATGCGTTTTACCCCCTACCTGAGCGAAACGTTCTGCATCCATTGTTTCGGGAACGCGTTTGATCGTGACTTCCGCACCGTTAACGCGACCAGCGCCTTCGGCTATCGCGTTTGCCATGGTTTCAATATGCCCATACATGGAATAGTAAAGCACAAGAATTTTCGCCATCAGTTCCCTCGCTAACGTCATTGGTGCATAAATGGCTTGTAAGCCTTTGAGAGAGTATAGAAGAGGGTTGCCGCCTCTGCAGAAGGATGCCGTCCATTTGCCTGAAAGCTGAGCAGAGGGGCGTTCGTGAATAATAAAAATATTAGCGGTAATAATATTATTCATCAGAGGGTTTGGCGCTT
Organism: Erwinia sp. MMLR14_017; assembly: GCF_033657285.1. Lineage (NCBI taxonomy): Bacteria > Pseudomonadati > Pseudomonadota > Gammaproteobacteria > Enterobacterales > Erwiniaceae > Erwinia > Erwinia sp. MMLR14_017. The sequence goes on from NZ_JAWVWP010000006.1 coordinate 110,734, forward strand.
TTCACCACAGCATAAGCACGCTTTCCCGTATAATTTCTTAGCACGTCAGTGCGGATAATCTATGCTTATTCACTTGGCAGAGCGTCCCGCACGCTTCTGTTTTGAAGCGGTCTGAACGATAATGGCCGTGCTAATGCAGTATGATTTCTTAACTATCTGGAGGGTTGAAATGGCTGAACATCGTGGTGGATCGGGAAATTTCGCTGAAGATCGTAAAAGAGCATCAGAAGCAGGGCGCAAAGGGGGCAAAGCCAGCGGGGGAAATTTCAAAAATGACCCTCAGCGCGCTTCTCTTGCGGGTGAAAAAGGAGGGCGTAACAGCCGGGGAAGTCGCACTAAATCTTCCGATAATGCATAACGCCTTCTGAAACCGCCGGTTTTTCCGGCGGTACGTCTGGACACTCTCCCTCTTGCCCGGCACACTGACGCTAAATTCCGATCTGAGCCTGCTATGTCTGCCTTACTCTCCCGCTATAAATTTGCTTTTTCGCCGCAGGAAATCATTCTGATTGTCATCACCATGATCTGGGGCGGTACCTTTCTGGCCGTACATCATGCAATGAGTGTCAGTGGTCCATTCTTTTTTGTCGGCGTGCGTTTTGCAACGGCTGCGCTGTTGCTGGGCGCAGTATCCTGGCGGTCGTTACGAGGCATTACATGGCAGGAAATTAAGGCAGGCGCCCTGATTGGGGCCGCTATCGGCTGTGGTTATGGGCTGCAAACTTACGGCATGCAAACAATCACCAGCAGTAAATCCGCTTTTCTGACCGCTCTTTATGTCCCCCTGGTCCCGCTGCTTCAGTGGTTCTTTCTTGGGCGGCTGCCGGGAGTGATGTCATGGATTGGCGTGGCGTTGGCCTTTGCCGGGCTGATGCTGCTGGCTGGCCCCGAGGGCGACTCGCTGGCTTTTGGGGCAGGTGAATTGGCTACCCTGCTGAGTACGTTGGCTATCGCAGCAGAAATCATTTTAATTAGCGCCAGTGCCGGCAAGGTAGACGTTAAAAGAGTGACCGTGGTCCAGTTGGGCTTTGCATCGTTACTGGCTTTCATGCTGATGGTGCCAAACGGCGAAACCCTGCCGTTATTTTCGCCTTATTTACTTGTCAGCGCCGTTGGACTGGGCATTGCCAGTGCGATTATTCAGGTCACCATGAACTGGGCACAGCGAAGCGTTTCTCCCACACGGGCTACGGTTATCTATGCAGGTGAACCGGTATGGGCGGGTATTGTGGGTAGAATAGCGGGTGAACGTCTTCCGGGAGCGGCGCTGCTGGGCGGAGCGCTTATCGTTCTGGGCGTGCTGATAAGCGAGTTGAAGCTGAAGCGCAAACAAAAGGCGAAGGACCAGCCTTCGCCTGATGACGTAAAGGTAAACTAGTTATCCTGATGCACCACGCCACTGCTGTTCAGCGCGGCAGTGCGACGGGTCAGAATAGCATTGAGGATAATGGCGCCAAAGGTCGCCGTACCAATGCCTCCCATGGTGAAACTACCGATTTTCAGGGCGAAATCCCCAGCCCCTAACACCAGCGTGACCGCAACCATAATCAGGTTGTTGTTCTGCCCCAAATCGACATTGTTTTGCACCCAAATCCTTGCGCCAGCCACTGCAATCAGTCCGAACACCACAATGGATGCGCCGCCGATGACCGGCGCGGGGATGGTATGGATTAACGCACCAAATTTTGGTGAGAAGCCCAGCAGAATGGCGATTACCGCGGCCGCCACAAAGACCAGCGTGGAGTAAACTTTCGTCACCGCCATCACACCGATATTCTCGGCATAAGTGGTGACGCCACTGCCGCCCACGCCGCCAGAAAGCATCGTTGCCAGACCATCACCCACAAATGCGCGTCCCATATAGGGATCAAGGTTTTTACCCGTCATTCCGGCTACGGCTTTAATATGTCCAAGATTTTCTGCCACGAGGATCACTGCAACCGGCGCAATCAGAAACATGGCATGCGAGTCGAAGAGTGGCGAGGTGGTGGTAGGGAAGCCCAGCCAGGGCGCGGCGGCAAGCAGGCTAAAATCTACCGCTTTGCCCAAACCCAGACCAGTGGTCAACAGGGCATAAATCGCACAGGCCACGATCAGTCCGACAAGAATCAGCAGGCGCTGTACCATGCCTCGGGTGAAAACGGCGACAATACCGATACAGAGCACGGTCATTACCGCCATCCAGCTGTCGAACATAGAGGCGGAAACGCTGCGTACCGCAATCGGCGCCAGGTTCAGCCCGATAGCCATTACCACGGCTCCCGTCACCACTGGCGGCATCAGCTTTTCAATCCAGCGGGTACCCACTTTCATCACCACAAAGCCGATCAGCATGTAGAGCAGACCGCATGCAATAATCCCGCCCAGCGCCACGCCGAGATGGGGATTGATCCCCTGGCCATTGAAACCGGTAACCGCAATAACCACACCGACAAATGCTGCGCTGGACCCCAGATAGCTCGGCACTCGTCCGCCAGTAATCAGGAAGAACAGCAGCGTCCCCACACCCGACATCAGAATAGAAAGATTGGGATCAAGCCCCATCAGTAACGGCATCAGCACCGTGGCACCAAACATCGCCACCGCGTGCTGAAGCCCCATAATCACCGTTTGTCCCAGCGGTAATGTTTCATCCGGCGCCACTATACCCTGCGCCGTTGCGGACTGTTTACGCCATTGAGGAAACCAGGAACTCGCCATCGTCTTCTCCAAAAGAAGTGAATAAAGCATTAACCGCAGGGCGGCGTTTCAGGCTTCCTGCCGTTGTAGTCGGTGATAGCCCCGATCGAAATAGATCAGGCCATGGGTGTGATCGTTGTAAATCAGCGCCTGCGCCTCACAGACCAGCACATCGTGAGTGCCGACGCTCATCACCTGGGTCACTTTGCAGTCAAAAGAGGCTACGGCCCCGGCCAGTACAGGCGAGCCGGTGACGCTGGTTGACCATTCCGCCGCGATAAAACGTTCCGCCATCGGCGTCTTGCCGCCAAACAGGTTTGACAGGGATTCATGGCCCGCTGCCAGAGTGTTCACGCACAGCTGCTGATTGGTTTTGAAAACCTCATAAACGGAAGCGGATCGGTTCAGGCAGACCAGCAGAGTAGGTGGGGTATCGGTGACGCTGCAAACGGCAGAAGCAGTAAATCCCGCCCGGCCTGCCGGGCCGTCTGTGGTAATGATATTGACGGCTGCGCCCAGGCGCGCCATGGCGTTACGAAAATCTTGTTTTTCCACACCCACAGTGACAGCAGGTGCCAGGGTTGCCAGAGACATAATCAGTTCCTTATTACAGCGTGCGGGCAACAACGGAGACAGGGCATGGCTGCTCTGTCGGCGAAGGTTGACTCTGAGTAGCAGCGGGTGAGGTCTCTTCCAGCCATGCCGCCAACAATTGGTTAAACAGTGCGCTATCCGTAATGCTCATGGCATGCCCGCCCCACGGCATTTTTTCCAGCCACGCCTGCGGCAGTGCTTCATACAGCGCCTGCGAACAGGGCCAGGGCACCAGCAGGTCATCCTGCGCACAGATCACCAGAACAGGTTGAGTAATATGGCTGGCCAGCTGACTGAAATCGCAGGCCATCAGCGCATTCAGTCGACGCAGCAGATTTTCTGTCCCCTGAAAATGCGCAGCGTGCAGGGCATCTTCAGCTTCAATACGGGCCTGATTCTCTGCCAGCCAGTCAGCCGGATAAAGAAACAGCGGTTGCGCACGGACATAGGCTTCTACGCCAACGTTCAGCAGCAGCGCCTGACGAACGCTAAAGCAGCGGCGGGTATGAGCATTTAACCGCAGCCAGCCATTGACGATAACCAACCTGGAAACGCGCTGCGGATAGTCCAGAGCGAGCTGCATCGCCACCATGCCACCTAATGCATGACCGATAACGTCATAACGCTCAATGCCTGCCGCGGCCAGCTCCGTGGCCAGTTCAGCAGCCATATCAGCCATACTGTATCCTTCCGGCAGCGTATCGGGAGAGCGGCCGGTTCCACGCTGATCGTAAGTGACCACGCGATACTTTTGTCGCAGGTCATTCATCTGTGGCAGCCAGAAGCTCCCCAGACCGCCAAGCCCGGCAGAGAGGACCAGCGTTGTGGCTTCCGGGTGAGTCAAACCAGAGAGCTCAATATGCATAGGGTTCTCCGCTATTTACCAATGTGCGCAATGCTGGCGATTTCTATCAACGCATCCGGTTTAACCAGGCCGCACTGGATGCAGAAGCGTGCCGGCTTTTCGCCGGGGAAATATTCCGCATAAACACTATTTATCGCGGCGTAATTACTCCAGTCAGTGACAAAAATAGAGTTAAACGTCACGTCATCCAGGGTACCGCCAGCGGTCTCAATCACGCTTTTGATGGTCTCCAGAACGTGGCGGGTTTGTGCTGCGGCATTCCCCACATGAACAACGTTATTGTCCTTATCAAAAGGCAGCGTTCCGGAGACATACACGATGCCATCCGCGAGCGTGCCAGGGACAAAAGGTGCAATCGGGATACCCGTTCCCGGTGGTGTAATAATGGTCTTTGGCATGATTTTCTCGCTCAGGGCTTATGCCGTCTGTTTGATGGGAGCAGAGGCGTTTTGCAAAGCAGAGCAAAACGTCGTGACGTCCGAGACCCAGCCAAAGAAGGTCTCTATATTGAAGAGAGCGGCCTGCTGTGCAAACGGAGGGCCAGCCTGATAAGTTGCGTCTTCCAGCACAATGCCGAAATACTCCAGGAAGAAGCCATCACGCAGCGTGGACTCCACGCAGACGTTAGTGGCGATGCCGGTAAACACCAGATGGCGTATGCCGCGGCTGCGCAGCATGCTGTCGAGCGGGGTATTAAAGAAGCCGCTGTAACGAGGCTTGGGCAGCACGATATCGCCAGGCTGCGGCTGAAGCTGATCGACCAGATCGTAATCCCAGCCGCCTTTTGCCAGCAGCGTGCCTTCCAGTTCCGGGCGCTGACGCATGGTTTTCAGCGCATTGGATTTGTGCCAGTTGGGAGACCCAGGGCCGCCAGCTTCCACATACTGATCATCCCAACCGTTCTGGAACCAGATAATCTGAATGCCAGCCTCGCGGGCGGCAGTGACCGCGATATTGATATTATCGATTACCGGGCGGGTGGCAGAGACGTCAAAGCCAGCCAGATCCAGATATCCCCCCGTTGTGGCATAGGCATTTTGCATATCCACCACAATCAGCGCAGTCTGTTCAGGAGGGAAAGCGATCGCTTCCGGACGCGCCGGTAGCGTGATGCTGTTCTTCGTGGAGGCAGTGGTACAAACAACCGGCTCTTTAGCGATCATTACGCAACCTCCTTCGCGGCTTCAATGGTATTGCTCCGGCACTGCATCAGCGGCTGAATGCGCTCGCCAAAGTTTTCAATGCCCTGCAGGAAATCGTCAAAAGTCAGCAGCACGCCCTGAGTTCCTTCAACCGCGGCCACTTCGTCAAGCATGCGGGCCACGTTGGCATAAGATCCTACCAGCGTACCCATATTGATATTCACGGCGGAAGTGGGATCGGCCATCTGACGGACATTGGTGTCGCTGCCGGACTTTTTGTCCTGCTGGCTTTGCGTGGTCAGCCAGGCCAGCGCTTCCTCGTCCGCACCTTCTTTGTAGTGCTCCCACTTTGCCCGGGCCGCTTCGTCAGTTTCATCGGCGATGATCATAAAGAGCACAAAGGAGCCGACATCGCGTCCGGCTTCATCCGCCGCCTGTTTCATGCGGGTTGCGGTAGGGGCGAAAGCGGTTGGCGTATTTACCCCTTTGCCAAAGCAGAAATTGTAGTCCGCATGTTTTGCGGAAAAAGCCATGCCTGCATCACTCTGACCGGCACAAATCACTTTTACAGGCTTCTGCGGCTGCGGACTCAACCGACAATCGTTCATGGTGAAAAACTCGCCTTTCAGATCGGACTTGCCGGTTCCCCACAGATCCCGCAGCACGGAGACATATTCTGTCAGATAGTCATAACGGCGTGAGAAGTACTCATCGCCGGGCCAGATCCCCATCTGCTCATATTCCGGTTTTTGCCAACCGGTCACCAGATTTACGCCAAAACGTCCGTTGGAAATGGAATCTATAGTGGAGGCCATCCTGGCCACGATGGCAGGAGGTAATGTCAGAGTAGCGGCGGTGGCATAGATTTCGATACGTGACGTCACCGCTGCCAGGCCAGCCATCAAAGTGAAAGATTCAAGGTTATGATCCCAGAACTCTGTTTTACCGCCGAAGCCGCGTAGTTTGATCATCGACAGGGCAAAATCAAAGTGATAATGCTCAGCCTTCAGGACGATGGCTTTGTTTAACTCAAACGTTGGCATATATTGCGGCGCGTTGTTGGAGATGAGCCAGCCATTGTTACCGATTGGGATAAATACACCGATTTTCATTATGATACCTCTGGGTGTGCGTTAGGGTTAACTCCTGCGCTGCGGTGCATCCTGCACTCTCCCTGATGCGGCGCTCAGCAATGAAGTTGCAAAGGCTGTGCCAACAAAATTAATTGTTTGATTATCATCATGTTAAAGAAAATGCATTAAAATGTTATGGAGCAGGTGGTCTGAAATGGACCATTTGGTCAAAAATAGCTGCACACTAATCAGGCAGCTTGATCTATTTAAGTGCATTAGGCCCGCCGCAGGAGTTTTGCTATTATCCGGGCACCCCACATGGACAATGAGGTCTCAGTGAATTCTACAGATAAGTTACCGACGCCCACGCGCCGCTCGCGAGCCGTTGCCGCGAAACGTACGGCCATCCTCACTGCGGCACTGGCATTGTTCTCTCAATATGGCGTACACGGTACCAGCCTGGATAAAGTAGCCGAAGGCGCTGACGTCTCGAAAACGAATCTGCTTTATTACTACCCTTCCAAAGAAGCGCTCTACATCGCCGTGCTGAAAGAGATTCTGGATGTCTGGCTGGCGCCGCTGCGCGCGCTGCGCGTGGATCAGCAGCCGCTGGAGGCGATCAGGGATTATATCCGCCTTAAGCTGGAAGTCTCACGTGACCATCCTCAGGCTTCCCGTCTGTTTTGCATGGAGATGCTGCAGGGCGCGCCCTTGCTTAAGGGTGAGCTGGAAGGGGAGTTAAAAGCGCTGGTGGATGCAAAATCGGCAGTGATTGAAGGATGGATAAAGGAAGGCAAGCTGGCGGCCGTTGAGCCTCATCATCTGATTTTCATGCTCTGGGCAACCACTCAGCACTATGCAGACTTTTCAACTCAGGTGGAGGCGGTAACCGGTCAGACCCTGAGCGATGAAAGCTTCTTTAACCAGACGGTAGAGAATGTGCAGCGGATGGTGATTGAAGGGATCCGCGTGCGTTAAATAATAACGGGCCTGGCGGCCCGTCGCTCAGCATCAGGCTTTTTTCCTCTGGCGTAACCACCAGCCAATTCCCAGCAGAATAAACCATACGGGCGTCACCATCAGCGCCTGACGGGTATCTTCCTGCAGCGTCAGCAGCACCAGCACGAAAGCAAAGAACGCGATACAGACCCAACTCATAAATATGCCCAGCGGCATTTTATAAGCGGATGTTGCATGCAGTTCCGGACGTTTTTTGCGGTAGGCCAGGTAAGAACAGAGAATTATCGTCCAGACAAACATAAACAGGATGGCTGAAACTGTGGTGACCAGCGTGAACACCTGCATCACATTCGGGATCAGATAAATCAGTGCCACGCCTCCGAGCAGACAGAGGCAGGAGAAGAACAGGCCGGTAGTGGGCACAGCTCGTCTGGAAAGCAGACCAAAACGACGATGCGCAACCCCTTGCTGCGAAAGGCCATAAAGCATGCGGCTGGTGGAGAAAATGCCGCTGTTAGCTGAAGAGGCTGCTGAAGTCAGTACCACGAAGTTAACGATGCTTGCCGCCGCAGGCAGACCAATCAGCATAAACATCTCCACAAAGGGGCTGCGATCGGCCACGACACTGTTCCACGGCGTGACCGCCATGATCACCAGCAGAGCCAGCACGTAAAACATAATGATACGCAGCGGGATAGCGTTAATGGCACGCGGCAGCACTTTTCTCGGGTCGTGCGTTTCGGCGGCAGCGGTGCCGACCAGCTCAATCCCCACGAAGGCGAATACGGCTATCTGGAACCCGGCAAAGAAGCCACTCAGCCCTTTCGGGAACATACCACCCTGATCCCAGATATTGCTGATGGCTGCGGTGCCGCCGCCAGGGGAAGGGTAATGCATCGCCACCAGCACGATGCCGGTAACAATCAGCGCTACAATGGCCACGATTTTGATAATGGCGAACCAGAACTCCATCTCACCGAACAGCTTAACCGTGGCAATATTCAGGGAGAGGAAGACGAAGATGCAGAGCAGGGCGCTCATCCAGATGGAAAAATTGGGGAACCAGAGCTGGAAATAGGAGCTGATCGCCACCACATCGGCAATGCCCGTGACGACCCAGCAAAACCAGTAGGTCCAGCCGGTAAAGTAACCAGCCCATGGGCCAAGCAGGTCAGCGGCAAAATCGCTGAATGACTTATACTCCAGGTTCGACAGGAGCAGTTCGCCCATGGCACGCATAACGAAAAACAGCATAAAACCGATAATCATATAGACAAAAATGATCGACGGCCCGGCAAGGCTGATGGTTTTACCAGACCCCATAAATAAGCCGGTACCGATAGCGCCGCCAATCGCAATAAGCTGGATGTGACGATTATGTAAGTTGCGCCGGAGCTCGCCCGGGGCTTCTTCGTTAAGAAGCGTCTCTTTTGATTGGTCAACCATAACGGGATTCCTGTTCTTTACGTGATGTTATGTAAGCTCTTAAGGCTTTTACGGCGCAAATCTTAACGTAAAACCCCTTTGATGACAGGTAAAGTTGGGTATAACCAGACTGATTGCACAAAAACGCCGCTACACTTTTTTCATTCGGGATTGCCAAACTGTTATCCCTGTAAAATCTGGGGTTTAGGCTACGAGGGAAATAATACGATGAAAGGTTTGTTGGCTTTGGCCGGGGTAATTTTACTGCTGCTGGCTGTAGCGCCGTGGTTTGCGAAACATCTTCCCTCCGAATGGAATCCTTTCACGCCGCTCAGGGTGACCGATGCCCCCACTTTTATCACACGTTATAAAATAAAGCGGCTGGCAGACAATCCGGCCGGTTGCCTTGCCGTATTACATTCTGCTCAGCGGGAAGGCTATGTGCGCTTTACCCAGCCAGCCGCCACCAGCGGCAACTGCCCGTTGCCTGCGCCCGTTCGTGTACAGAGCTTTGGTGAGGTGCGATTAAGCTCAAGTTTCCTGGCAAGCTGTTCTCTTGCTTTGAGTTCCACAATGTTTATTACCCAGGCAGCAAAACCTTTAGCGGCCGCTGAGCTTGGCTCTCCCCTTACGCGAATCGATCATTTAGGCAGCTATGCCTGTCGCAATATCTATCATCGTGCTCAGGGGCGGCTCAGTGAGCACGCAACCGCAGACGCGCTGGATATCGCCGGATTCCGGTTAGCCAACGGTAAGCAGATTAGCGTGTTGAAAGCCTGGCCACGGCAGGAAGCGGATTCCCTCTGGCTGCATCAGGTTTTTCAAAAGAGCTGTGATTATTATGGCAACTCGTTGGGACCGGACTACAACGCCGCCCATGCTAACCATTTTCACCTTGGCATGCGCGGTTTCGGCGTATGTCGCTAAATGAAAATGATTTACTTTCCCCTTTAACCGCAATCTGCTCGCCGATCGGGCAAATGAAAGGCTGTCAAAGATGCTATTTTTCGCCTCTGCTCAGTAACAATATTCCATGCTCTGTTTTGACAGGGAGAATAGCGAAAAGCGGGTGCCTGGTAAAAAAGCGCACTCTGAACATCATCACGGTGAAAAAATTTATTTTCACGACGTTCAGAAAATGAACAGCAAAGGCGGCTTTTAATTAAAAGCGCCGAAAAATCTGTCTGTTATGTCGGCCCAGCTTAATGGAGTAAGCAAACAAGGCGGATTTTGTACAAAAAAATTAATCAATAATCAAAAAGGCAAACGGTTGAAATTCAATAAATAAACTCCATTTTATCATCTGTTTGGCGGGGTGGGATGTTTCTCAAAGTGCATACCCTTGCTCCATTCAGCTCAAAATTGTGCAAAACTTTAGAACCTAATACGGCAGGGGCAGCCATCAAATTTATTGAATATTTTCAGGAAAAATCCTATTCTAATCGGGTCGCGGGCTTAGCGAGACGGTAATCTCTTACAGGATGTCAGGAGAGGAATTACAGATATGAAGAGGCTTTTTAAAACCCTTGAGGGCGACCGGGATTTTTAATGAGCCGCTTTTTTGATCGTTTCAGGATGCTCGATATTTATTTACAAGTTATGCTCGCGTCCGCGGAAATTAACGGAAATAAGCTCTTTTTTATACATTTTTATTCACTTTTCACTTCTAAAGAGAAAGGTTTATAAACCTATAAGCATTGCTTACTGTCAGGATGAGGGTTGAATGAAATCTGTAGATTATTTCAGCTGGCGTGATGAAATGCAGTTAGTCTTCAATCAGGTTTCAGACTCGAAAGGTATAACTACGCTTATCGGACAGCAGGCAAGCAAACTGGGGTTCGATTATTATGCACTCTATATTCGTCATCCTGTGCCCTTTACCCGGCCCCAGATAACTATTTTCAGCAGTTATCCGAAGAAATGGGTGCGCTATTACCAACAAGAAAAACTGGCGCTCATAGACCCTGTTATCAAAATTTGCCAGAGCGCAGGAAAAATTTTGTTGTGGGATGAAGAATTAAGTAAAAGTGGCCGCAAAGTGTTTGATGCAGCTAGAGAATACGGTATTCACTCCGGCTTTTCGGCATCGGCTATGGCTGAAAACCGAGCCACAGGAATATTGTCTATGGCATCAGGTAAAGCTTTTGAAAAGATTATGTTAACACCTGAAAAGCAACTTAAACTACAGTATTTGACGGTACTGTCGCTTGAGGCGCTACAACGGGTTAAAGATATTTCTATGTCCGTGATGAATATGCAGCTGAGCCAGCGAGAATTAGAAATCCTTAAGTGGACTGCCGAGGGAAAAACTTCAGCAGAAATATCGCTCATTCTCTCAATTTCCGCAAATACGGTTAATTTTCATCAAAAAAATATGCAGAAGAAGTTCAATGCACTTAATAAAACGCAAGTGGCCTCTTATGCAGCGGCAATCGGGCTCCTTTAAGGAAGATGCAACTACCAGATCTGGTAGTATCAAGGGGCAAGTTGGTTGTCTACCCTGCGCGCAGGGTAGCAACCCTGATCGAGCCGTGAGGAGCGGCGTTCACGAGGGAATGCGACAGGGGATTAATAATGAAAATTATCCAAACCAAGCTTAAGGACATGCCATCCTCATTACTGGCAGAATTAGGAAGCTATCGCTACAACGTCTTTGCCCGCGGGGAAGGGTGGTCTATTCCTTCCCGTCTGAGTACGCCCGGCCAGGAGTACGATCGCTTCGATCGTTCCGATGTGAACTGGCTGATAGCCTGGCATGCCCAGCACGGGATTTGCGGTTGTGCAAGATTAATGCAGTGGCAGGATCCGGAAGCTGGCCCGGGCATTGATATGCAGAATAAAAAAAGTAAAAAGCCCGATCCCATATGGGAAATGTCGCGCTTCTCCGCCAGGCTGGAGATTGATCCAGAACTGCCGCTTACTATTTTATGGCACAGCGTACAGCTTGCTGAGCACTCTGGCATTGACTCTCTTTACAGTGCGGCTACCCCGATGCTGGAACAGATGTTTGAGCAGCACAAGGTAATATATGAACCGTTAACAGCCGGCGTGATTCAGTCGGAGGATAATCTGTTTGCAGTAAGGATCCCTGTTAAGCAGCCTCATATGGCGGCGAAGTTCCATGGTGCCCGCCGCTTCAGCCCGGAGGAGGTGCTGCCTACGCTGGGCGTCTCTGTCAGCTGGGGCGCGCGCAACCGCTAATGATGGAATCTGGCCCACAGCGTAATCAGCAGCCAGGCGGCCAGACACCAACAGGCTACGGCGCTGGTGAGGGCAAAAGGTAGACGCATCATCCCCACGAAGTACCAAAGCGAAAGCAGGTAAATAAAGTAGGGGATAATGGCCCACATACCAAAAATAATCGTGGTTCGCAGAGCTTCTGTACCACGGTCAGTGGCCACGATGTAGTGGGCAATCAGCGCAAAAGTCGGGAAGAGCGGGAGAAGACCGGCGATATAGTAGTTGCGGGTCTTTGATAACATCCCGATGAGTACCACCACCAGTGCGCCCAATACCGCTTTGAAAAGTAAGCCCATTGTTCCATTCATTCAGAGATAAAAGATAACCATCTTATAATGGCGAATGAAAAGCAATGGGCCAGCTGCCAGATTTATTGGCGATAAGCCTGTTTAATCTGTTTGATGGTGCTGCTGAAAACGTCTGCCTGCTGCTGATCGGTCAACTGGTCAATGTAGCGTTCCATGTTAATGATGACTTTACCGGCATCAGCCTGTCCCATTCCTTTTAACATGAAGGTGACCAGCGCTTTCATACAGGCCATCTCTTCCGCCAGGGTTTTTGTCTCTTCGCTGGTTGAAAAGTCAGTGTTGCTCATGATTTCTCCTTTTTGTCATCTTTAATTCAACGGGTTGTAAACACGCGCTGAAATTGTAAATCGCTAACAAGTATATCACATATCCCTCACAGATAAGGCAGAGTGCCACCAGCCAGCGTGAAAAGCTTTCAAGCTGAAGAGCCTATTATTTCAGTTCAATCACCAGGCAAAAAGAGGTAAGATCGCTGCTCAAATCCATGCATACACCTCTTGTTGATGCCCACCCGGAGAGACCTGTTGATTAGCGTTTTTCTTGTCGATGACCATGAACTGGTTCGCGCTGGTATTCGCCGCATACTGGAAGATATTAAAGGCTTTCAGGTTATTGGCGAAGCGAACTGTGGTGAAGACGCGGTGAAGTGGTGTCGCAACCATAATGTGGATGTGGTGCTGATGGATATGAACATGCCGGGCATCGGTGGCCTTGAGGCGACGCGGAAAATCGTGCGTTTCAGCCCGGACAGCAAAGTCATTATGCTGACCATTCATACGGAAAACCCGCTTCCGGCCCGGGTGATGCAGGCAGGCGCGTCAGGCTATCTGAGCAAAGGAGCCGCTCCTCAGGAAGTGGTGAGCGCCATTCGTCAGGTCCATTCCGGACAGCGCTATATTGCTTCAGATATCGCACAGCAAATGGCGCTCAGCCAGATCGAGCCGCAAAAGAGAGATTCTCCCTTCGACAGTTTGTCGGAACGCGAATTGCAGATTATGCTGATGATCACCAAAGGTCAGAAAGTGGCGGAGATTTCCGAGCAGCTTAATCTGAGTCCTAAAACGGTCAACAGCTATCGTTACCGCATGTTTAGTAAACTTAACATCAGCGGTGACGTTGAGTTGACCCATCTGGCCATCCGTCATGGCCTGTTCAATGCGGAGTCGTTAACCAGTAGTGAATGAACAGTTTGATGCCAAATCCTTTCTGAAAACGGTTACCAGCCAGCCAGGCGTTTATCGCATGTATGATGCAGGTGACACGGTTATCTATGTCGGTAAAGCCAAAGATCTGAAAAAAAGGCTGACCAGTTATTTCCGCGGCAATCTTGCCAGCCGCAAAACGGAAGCGCTGGTTGAGAGCATCCGGCAGATCGATGTGACGGTGACGCATACCGAAACAGAAGCGCTGCTGCTGGAACATAACTACATCAAGCTGTATCAGCCACGCTATAACGTCCTGTTACGAGACGATAAATCTTATCCCTATATCTTTTTAAGTGGGGATCCGCATCCCCGACTGGCGAGTCATCGTGGCGCTAAGCATGCTAAAGGCGAGTATTTTGGCCCGTTTCCTAACGGCTATGCCGTGCGGGAAACGCTCTCTCTGCTGCAAAAAATCTTCCCGGTTCGCCAGTGTGAAAACAACGTTTACCGTAATCGTACGCGCCCTTGTCTGCAGTACCAAATTGGTCGCTGCCTTGGCCCCTGCGTTGCTGGTCTTGTCAGTGAAGAAGAGTACGCGCAACAGATTGAGTATGTGCGGCTTTTCCTTGCGGGAAAAGATGATCAGGTGCTGAATCAGCTGGTCGCCCGTATGGAGAGTGCCAGCACCAATCTGAAGTTTGAAGAGGCAGCCCGTCTGCGCGATCAAATTCAGGCCGTGCGCCGCGTTACGGAGCGTCAGTTTGTCTCCAACAATGGTGACGATGTCGATGTGATTGGCGTTGCCTTTGATTCCGGAATGGCCTGTCTTCACGTGCTGTTCATCCGTCAGGGAAAAGTACTGGGCAGCCGGAGCTACTTCCCTAAAGTACCAGGCGGCACCGATCTGGCTGAGGTCGTGCAGACTTTTGTCGGGCAGTTTTACCTGCAGGGGAGCCAGGCGCGTACTTTGCCCTCAGATATCCTGCTGGACTTCACGTTGCCAGAGAAAGAACTGCTGGCGGACTCGCTGACGGAGCTTGCCGGTCGTAAAGTGGCGATCCAGAGCAAGCCTCGTGGCGACCGGGCACGCTACCTTAAGCTGGCCAGGACCAATGCCAGCACGGCACTGGTGAGCCGCCTGTCACAACAGTCCACTATCCATCAGCGACTTAAAGCGCTGGCAGAGGTTCTTGACCTGCCTGAAATTAACCGTATGGAGTGCTTTGATATCAGCCATACAATGGGTGAACAGACGGTAGCCTCCTGCGTGGTGTTTGATGCCAACGGCCCGCTTCGTTCTGAGTATCGTCGCTACAATATCGCCGGCATCACGCCGGGCGATGACTATGCCGCGATGAACCAGGTACTGCGCCGTCGTTACGGAAAAGAGCTTGAAGAGAGCAAAATACCGGATCTGATCCTGATTGATGGTGGAAAGGGGCAGTTAGGGCAGGCGAAAACCGTTTTTGCTGAGCTTGATGTCAGCTGGGATAAAGAGCGGCCCATTCTGCTGGGCATTGCCAAAGGAACGGATCGTAAAGCCGGACTTGAGACATTGTTCTTCGAACCGGAAGGCGAGGGGTTCTCACTGCCGCCTGACTCACCGGCCCTGCATGTTCTTCAGCATATTCGTGACGACTCTCACAATCATGCAATTACGGGGCACCGCAATAAGCGGGCAAAAGTGAAGAACACCAGCACGCTGGAGACGATTGAAGGGATAGGCCCAAAAAGACGTCAGATGTTGCTTAAATACATGGGTGGCCTGCAACCGTTGATGAACGCGTCCGTGGAAGAAATAGCGAAGGTGCCCGGCATTTCGCAGCTGCTGGCGGAAAAAATCTTTTATTCGCTGAAACACTAAGCATTGCAACCCCCGAAGCAATGTAGGAACATAGGGACAAATTCTACTCTGCCCAGACAGTTAGCATAACTATGCATTTTAACATTCCGACGTTACTAACCCTGTTTCGTGTCGTTTTGATCCCCTTCTTCGTGCTGGCGTTTTATCTGCCTTTCGAATGGGCCCCGCTGGCTTGTGCGCTGATTTTCATCTTTGCGGCGATCACCGACTGGTTTGATGGTTATCTGGCGCGCCGCTGGAAGCAGACCACCCGTTTTGGTGCTTTCCTTGATCCGGTTGCGGATAAAGTGATGGTGGCGATGGCGCTGGTGCTGGTGGCAGAGTATTTCCACTCCTGGTGGATT
Organism: Erwinia sp. MMLR14_017; assembly: GCF_033657285.1. NCBI lineage: Bacteria > Pseudomonadati > Pseudomonadota > Gammaproteobacteria > Enterobacterales > Erwiniaceae > Erwinia > Erwinia sp. MMLR14_017. Next base: position 126,373 of record NZ_JAWVWP010000006.1, read on the forward strand.
ACATTGCCTGCGGCGACCATGATTGCCCGTGAAATTATCATTTCTGCCCTGCGCGAGTGGATGGCGGAAATCGGCAAACGCAGCAGCGTTGCCGTCTCCTGGATTGGCAAGGTGAAAACCACTGCACAGATGCTGTCACTGTTTGCGCTGCTCTGGCGCCCGGATAACACCGTAGTGGCAATTGGTGTTGTCGCGTTATACGTCGCAGCGGTGCTGACTTTCTGGTCAATGTTTCAATATCTCAACGCTTCGCGTAAGGATTTGTTTGAACAGTGATCGATGCGATTTAAAAAGCAGCAAACGAGAAAGAAGTCGGGATAATTATGTTGACTCATTTCGCCAGAACAGTAGAATGCAACGCATCGAAAGGCAGCTGGTCTGTCAGAAGATAAAGTAAATCAGCAGCTTCAGTCGATTATGACAAGTTGGTGTTTGCGGGAATAGCTCAGTTGGTAGAGCACGACCTTGCCAAGGTCGGGGTCGCGAGTTCGAGTCTCGTTTCCCGCTCCAAATTTTAGTCACCAGAGGCTCTGGTGGCACAGCAAGATTGGCGCGTTGGCAGAGTGGCCATGCAGCGGATTGCAAATCCGTGAACCTCGGTTCGACTCCGGGACGCGCCTCCACTTTACACCCATGCCCGGGTGGTGAAATCGGTAGACACAAGGGATTTAAAATCCCTCGGCTTATGGCTATGCGGGTTCAAGTCCCGCCCCGGGCACCATTATTTTCTACCGATTAAAAACGAATAAAAACAAGCACGTTGTGCAATGTCGTCGAACCGCCCAAGGGCGGTTTTTTTGTGCCTGAAAACCTCCGCCTGACATCCCGCCTGACATCATTTTTTGCAGACTGAATAAAAATTCTCCCTTACTGATTTCCGACAACCGGCACAATCTTAACTTTACGGTCGTAGCGTGCTGTTTGCGTAATGGTTCTGTGTCCTGAAATATCCTGTTTTTCCTGAAGCGTGCCTTCCAAATCTGATATTCCTTTGGCCTTGATATCATGAAACGTGAAATCAAATTGTAATTCAGGGTGAACGGCTTCAGCAGCTGCGCGTGCTTTTACCCAGGCACTGTTAAACCCATCGCGCGTGTATTTACTACCATTAGTCTGATGCACAACATACAGGCTACTCAGGCCTGATTTCAGGGGCAGTTCGTCGGCCAGAGCGATCGCCGCGCGCAGATGAGCTGACCACGCTTTATCTTTCGGGGCGTACCCCTGCTAATGTCGCTGAATGGTCATTCGGTAAAGTGACGGCGAATAGTAGCGATGTTGTCTGGCGTGTGGGCATCGTCCCGGAAATCGCTTTGCACGGCGGCGGGATCGATATTAAAGCTGCCGGGAACATCGGCGTGGATCGGCAAATCGTGAGTAGTTTCGTAGTAGCGGGTTCATGGGCTGGGCAATACTCTTCGCTGGCTTCCTATTACATCGGTGGAAACCAAACGATCGGATACGATGCTTATGTGCCGATGCTGAAACAGAAATTCGCCATGAGTGGCTGGTCTGGTGCCGTCTCTTTCGGTTTTGTCACGCCTGCGGGTAATGCTAATCCTGATGCGGCTATTCATGTAATCGCCAGCAAAGCGGCTAACGGGAATATTACTTTCCGGTTTAAATCATCAGGAGATATTCAAACGTCTAAGGGGCTTGTAGCGTTCGCCGCGTCTGATGCCAACCTGAAGACAAACATCAATGACGTTAACGCCGATGATGCAATTAGCCGTGTTGAAAAGTTGCGCCCCCGCGAATTTAACTGGAAAGGCGAAGGGCTGCCGGAAGATGCCGTAACGAGGGAATACAGAACCCGCCAGCGCCGGGGCTTCATCGCACAGGAGCTGAACGAGGTTAGTGAAGCCTATGCACTGCCACCAATAGCCGACGATGTGCCGTGGGGCTGGGAACATTCCGCTGTTGTCGCTGATCTGGTTATGTATGTAAGAGCCTTAAAAGAGAGAACAGATCAGCTGGAAAAAGAAGTATCAGAACTGAAAGCTGCGGCTGAAGGTTCGCAAGCGCAACGCAACAAAACGACGTAATTGCCAACACCAGCCCGGCTAATGCCGGGCTTTTTTATCCTAAGCCGTAGCGCGATCGTTCCACGAATCACGGTAGAGAATATTACCTTCCGTGTACTTCCAGGTAATCGCCTCATAGCGTAATTCGAGCGTTTCCAGATGAGTGCTGCTTATGCCATTTGGAGCCAGATAAGGGGAAACCGTTGTGATTTTGACGTTTTCCAGAATGATATTAAAATACTCGGCCTCGATGCCCGATTTCAGAATACGGTACATCTTGATTGTCGCCTTCTTCATGGTTCGGCCTTCGCAGACCGCGAGGTACAGTAGCGGGGTAGTTTGGTCGAATTCTTTAACAATAGTTATAGGGCAGTGAACACGCGTTCCGGTGAGTTTTCCCCAGTTGGGATCTACAGGAATGGTTACGCCGTGAGAGAACGATTTTAATTCGATTGAGCCTAACCGGAGTGGCATCAAGCAACTACCAACAATTGGTGAGCCGTTTTCATCTTCAAGCCATAAGTGTGCGGGAGTAGACATATTAATTCCTTATAAATATGTTGTTCCAGAAGTTACCATTTCACAAGAGTTATTACTAATACAATAAATATAAGTATTGGCCATAAAGGCCCGTTTGGAAAGAAATGTAGAAAGGTGAATGAGAAAATAACTGTTAATGCGGCTGGGCCGTAATAAGTAAGTGAAGATCTACATATTCGTTTAATGAATCTTTTGAAAATGTTGCGCATTTATCCAACCATCTTTTTTATCGTATTTATAATATCGCTGTCTGATACTCCATTTTTGAATGCTTCAGCTCTATCAAATAAAGGTTCAATTAGAAAATACATCATTTCTAACTCTTGAGCGTATAGCGCGGCATAATAACTGGGCGCTAAATAATAAAGTCGGCGTGCGCTATCCGCAGCTTTTTGGACTATTCCATATATACCAGCAATGCCGATAAGACCGGCAGCTCTGCCACCTACTAAAGCACTCATATCAAGGCTTATATTCATGCCAATAGCAACTGTAGATGCGACAGCCAAAGCAAAGCCGGCGTTTGTTAGATAGCTAGCGGCAATGTGAACATTGACCGTCATTAAACTTTTTTTGATAAAGTCTAATTGGTCACTTGTTTTATATCTGAATATTTCTTCGAAATATATTTTAAGCATATCATGGATGACATTACCGTGTTCGAATAGATGTACAACGCCACGTTGAAACCGAATATCTTCTTTTTTTTGTTGCAGACAAATATCCTGATATTCAGTAGTAAAACAGGATGTGTAAAACAGCGCGCGCTGTGCGCCTGCTCCTGTCACATCAATTTGATTAGATACCACCCTTCCAATGCCTGTTAATGCGTGGTCGAGCTTTAGCGCAAGTATGTTGTTTGCTTGCAGAAAACTGATTACATCGCTGCTGTAATACATAACCCTATCCTTTTGATTATTACTACTTAACTAATCAAACAATAATGGGATCTTTACGTCATGTAAACATCCAGGTGGTTCATATAATTGAATAGCTATGCTTAAATACTTCCAAAATCCGCCTGACATTACGTTTTAACCATGCGAAAAAGCCTGCTAAAGCTGATGGGAATTTGTGTGAATGCCAGGCGAAATTAGCTTATCTTTTTGATAAATAAGAATTTTAACGCAATTTAAAATCCATTTTGCAGACTGAATAAAATTCTCCTACTGGCTTCCGACTAGCGGAACTCTCCAGGCAATGTTTGTTTCCATTGCTAAGCCCGGCTCAGGGACTGTCAGCTAAGTTTCAAATGTGGCCTTTACAAGCCACATTAAGAAAATATCTGAAGATCAAACGAACCCTGACTAGCTGAAAGCAAAATTCACTCTTTATTAATGCCAAACCCTACCAGCTCCTGGGTAATGACCGATCCTGGCATCATTGCTTCTAATCCTTCTGTCAGTTTTTCACCCGCCTCGATTAATTTCGCCAGCGGCATCTCCGGAAGGGACTCAAGAATAAACCACATTTGCTTATCCTGAGCACTTAACCTGGTTCTGACACCCTGACGCCAGTTCCAGCGGCGGCATGTCACACCCATATCATCACGCCATACAACTTCTCCTGGCTCCGGAGACTCGTGCGATGGCTGCCCCTCTTTCATGGTATCAAACACTTCATTGCCCTCAGCTACTACCAGTCGAGGTGCGCCAGAATAGGCAGCCATGTTTTCGCCACCCACCGGAACGGCATAGGCGATGCTGATGGCATTATAGAGATCGACTACCGGATCTATGCCTGCCATGTTTCCATCGCGCAGTATACGTTTCCGCAAGGCTTCCGCAGAGCAGGGCGTACGTTTGGGCTTAGCGCCAAATTTTCTGAATACTTCCGCCCAGCTTTCAAGATGCGCATCAGCCCAGGCTGGCTCGCCTGTTTTTACAGATCCACAGGCTTTCATCAGCGCCTGTGAACCGACTTCGGGGTGAGTGACTGGCGCTGCTTCAACGACGATGCTCAGGGCGCGAAATCCCGGCGCTATATCAGCAATGGAAGGGGCTATTGACGGGTGGACAATAAACATCGGATAATCCTTTAACGACTAATTTAGTTCATGATAATGACCGATGAAGAGTAAAGTCAATAAGCCCTTGCAGATGAATACGGCGATACAGGATATCAATAGTGCGGTATCAGAAAGGATCAAAGCGTTCCGGAAGGCACGCCGTTTTTCACAGGATGAGCTCTGTCGTCTGGCAGGGATCAGTAAAGGAATGTTGGTTGAACTGGAAAAGGGTGCAGCGAATCCAAGCATCGCCATCCTGTGTAAGCTGGCGACAGCAATGGGTTTGTCTGTGGCGGATATTGTTAACGTTAGCAGCGCACCCACTGTCACTGTGATCAGTTCTGATGATATTCCAGTATTATGGAGAGGAGACCAGGGGGGATCGGCACGCTTACTGGCAGGCACCCGTGGCCCGGACATGATTGAGCTATGGCGCTGGGAGATGTTCCCCAGGGAATATTATCAGGCGACGGCCCATTCCGCCGGAACGCTTGAATTACTTCATGTGGAGCAGGGAAACCTGACGCTGACCATCAACAATAATGAACACGTGGTCGGGCAGGGGTGCTCAGCAGTGGCTAATACGGATATCCCGCATGCCTACTCAAATAAAAGTGACGAAATCGTAGTTTTCACCATGGCTGTGGCAGAGTTAATTCGTTAAGAAGCGAGAGCCGCTCTCCCGATAAGCCGATCTTTTTAATAAAAAGGCTGCTTGCAAAGAGTACCTGCGCAACGGCCGCTGCTCTTAAACGCTGATCATCTGTTCCCGTGTTAATAAATATGGATATGGCATGCAATTTTCAAATCCCTCAGCTTATGGCTGTGCGGGTGCAAATCCCGCCTCAACACCATTATTTCTATCGATTAAAAAGCAATAAAAGCAATGATTTTGTGCAACGTCATGGAACCGCCTGAGGGTGAGTCTTTTGTGCCTGCTATTTCTGCATGACATCCAGACAGGCTTATGCGTGGCTTTTTCATCTCTAAGCCGTAGCGCGATCGTTCCACGAATCGCGGTAAAGAATATTACCTTCCGTGTACTTCCAGGTGATCGCCTCATAGCGCAATTCGAGCGTTTCCAGATGAGTGCTGCTTATGCCATTTGGCGCCAGATAAGGCGAAACCGTTGTGATTTTGACGTTTTCCAGAATGATATTAAAATACTCGGCCTCGATGCCTGATTCCAGAATACGGTACATCTTGATTGTCGCCTTCTTCATGGTTCGGCCTTCGCAGACCGCGCGGTACAGTAGCGGGGTGGTTTGGTCGAATTCTTTAACAATAGTTATAGGGCGGTGAACACGCGTTCCGGTGAGTTTTCCCCAGTTGGGATCTACAGGAATGGTCACACCGTGAGAGAATGACTTGAGCTCAATGGAGCCTGAGCGCAGCGGCATCATACAGCTACCGACAACTGGAGAGCCGTTTTCATCTTCAAGCCATAAGTGTGCGGGTGTTGACATGTGATTTCCTTATAAGAGAGATTTGAATAGTGTTATTAGTACTGAGTTTAATTTTTCCGTTATCCAAAACAAAAAACCATAAAAATGAAAAATAGAGGCACAGGCCATAAAGGCCCATTCGGGAACAATTGGAAAAAGAACATTGCAAACAATAGTGTTAATACAGCAGGGCCATAATAGGAAATCAGGGAATTAAATATTCGTTTAAATAATCTTTTAAATATATTCATCGTCATTGTGCTTATCGAATCATTTTTATGATTATGTCTGCAATTTCACCAGCACTTGCCCTTTGTGCCTTTAAGGCCTCGGCCCGCTCGAACAATGGCTCTATCAGGAAATACATCATTTCCAGTTCTTGAGCGTATAGCGCAGAATAGTAAGCGGGGTAGGTAAAGTGAAGGCGATGTGCACTGTCTGCTGCTTTCTGAACGATGCCATACAGGCTAGCCCCTGCCAGAACCTTTGTTGCCCTGCTTCCTACTAAAACGCTCATATCGAGACTTAGATCCATGCCGACGGCTACAACTGATGCAGCAGCTAAAGCAAAGCCGGCACTGGTGAGTGAGCTGGCTGCAATATGGACATTAACAGCCATAAGCATTTGTTTGATCTGTTCGAGTTGATCGGATGTTTTGTATTTGAAAATTTCTTCGAAATAAATTTTCAGCATTTCGTAAACGACATCGCCGTGCTGCAAAAGGTAATAAATTCCTTTTGTAAATCGAATATCCTCGATTTTTTGTTGCTGGCAGATATCCTGGTATTCATCCGTAAAACATGATGTGTAAAACAATGTGCGTTTTGCGCCTGCTGCTACGAAATCAATCTGACTGTAAACGACCTTGCCCACACCAGCCAATGCATGATCGAGCTTTAGCGCGAGTATATTATTTACTTGCAGAAAAGTTATAACATCACTGTTGTAATACATAACCTCATCCTTTTGGTCATTAGCCTTTTAAACTAACCATACAAAAGATAATGGCGTCTGTTCATTATGTAAACATATAAGTTGTCACATGCCTGAATAATCATGCTTTCTTAATCTTAATTATTTCCAGAATCCGCCTGACATAATGTTTTAACCATGCGGTAAAGCCCGCTAGAGATGGAGCCTGAGCGCAGCGGCATCGTACAGCTACCGACAACTGGAGAGCCGTTTTCATCTTCAAGCCATAAGTGTGCGGGTGTTGACATGTGATTTCCTGATAAATTGATCTCAAATAATGCTAATTGCCAGAATATTACCATTTAACATAGCGGCCAAAGATAATCAGGGTAAATAATAAAAATAAAGGGATTAGCCAGATTGGTGTGTTGGAAAAAAAAGCCTGTTGGGCTACGGCAAATATAATTGTCAGGACAGAAGGTCCATATATTGAAATCAGTGACTTAAATATTCTTTTAAAGAATCTTTTGATCAGATCTATAATCATTATCTAATCATCCTGGTGATGATGTCAGCAATACCATCATCCGATATCCATTGTGCCCTAAGCGCCTCAGCTCTTTCAAACAGTGGATCTATCAGGAAGTACATCATTTCCAGCTCTTGAGCATATAGCGCAGCGTAATATGCAGGATAAGTTATGTTGAGGCGAATGGCACTTTCTGCGGCCTTCTGCACAACGCCATATGTGCCAACAGCCATCGCTCCCCTCATAGCCCACCGGCCCGTCAGCGCGCTGATTTCAAGATTAAGATTCATGCCAATAGCGACCGCAGATGCTGTAGCTAATGCAAAACCAATGTTTGTGAGTGAGCTGGCTGCAATATGGACATTAACAGCCATAAGCATTTGTTTGATCTGTTCGAGTTGATCGGATGTTTTGTATTTGAAAATTTCTTCGAAATAAATTTTCAGCATTTCGTAAACGACATCGCCGTGCTGCAAAAGGTAATAAATTCCTTTAGTAAATCGAATATCCTCGATTTTTTGTTGCTGGCAGACATCCTGGTATTCGTCGGTAAAGCAGGAGGTGTAATAGAGCGCGCGTTTTGCGCCTGCCTGTATCATCGTAAGGTGGTTTGATACCGACTCTGCGACGCCCGATAAAGCATGTTCGAGCTTTAATGCGAGGATTTTATTTGACTGTAAATAACTGATGACTTCCTGGCGGTAGTACATAACCTAATCCTTTTGGTTTCTGACCTCTTTTCTGAAAAAGAAGTTAACCGCTCGCCAGGTATTCCTGCCTGGTTACTCGTAAAAAGCAGAGCGGTTACCCGTAATTAAATTAAGGTTATTTGTTCGTGTTGTAAATAGTCAAATCGCTCTCGTTACGTTAAAGCAAGATCGCTTCTTGGCGCCTGGTCTGTGAAACCGCTCAGGGGCAAAACTTTTTGTGGCTTTCATTTAACCAAACAATTTTAGTTTTGCTGTGAGTTTGCGCAGCGCTTTTTTCTCACCCACGATGCCCAAACCAAGATGCTGCAGGTTTGAGGTTGGGATTTGCCGGACAGCTTCACAAAACGCGCCATAATCTACGGTCATTTGTCCTTCTACGGGAAAAAGGATGGTATCAAAAGCCTGCTCCCCACACTCATTAACCAGCGTCACCAGCTGATCATTACTGGCAGCAAGGATCGGGATGCCTACCGGGATCAGGCCGGGGTACGATTGACCGCTGCCATCTACCAGTTGCGAACCTACAAATCCGGGGTGTCGCTGGCCTAATGTTAATGAGATCACGGCGGCTGCATTCACCGCTTTTCCCACGGGTAGTTCAGTATTCAAAATCACAACGCAACGCAGATCGTTCATCTGGCACTTCTCCTTAAGGCTGAAAACCAGCAGGGTAAGAGAAGAGTGCTGCTCAGTCTGGAAGATTTGTGCAGCAGCGTTGATACCAGGCAGGCGTCAGTTGATAAGCGCGGCGAAACCAGCGTCCCAGATGGCTTTGATCGGCGAAACCCAATTGCGCGGCCACATCAGCAGGATCTTTACCCTGGGATAATAATCTGCGGGCATGGGTCAGCCGTAGTTGAACGAGCCAGGCGTGAGGGGGGAGACCAAACCTGGCCTGAAACTCCCTGGAGAGACGAAAACGATCTACGCCAAGCGCGTTGGAAATATCGCTCAGCCCAATATTTTCATGCAAATGGTCATGCAGATACTCTCTGGTTTTCAGGGCGAGCGTTTTTTCGTGCTGCGGCACTATAATCGCTTTTCGCCAGTGTTGGTGCTGCGTCAGCGCTGCCAACAGCTGCTGCATGGCCGTCTCTTTCACAATTTTCAGCTCCCGATCGTGCAGGCACTGAAAAGCATGAAAGGTCGCGTGCGCCAGCTTGCGGTCGCCAGAAAGCGTGCGGGCAAAATTCAGCTCAAAGCTGTCGGGAACGGAGCTGAACACCGTGCTTAGCTGCTGTTGCATAAATGCGGCGTCAATATAGAGCATCCGGTAAGTAAAACCGCTTTCGTCAACGGCATCGCCGTCATGCAGTTCCCCTGGCTCCAGCAGAAACACCGTACCTGGGTAACTTTGATGCTTCTTTTTACGGGAGTGAAACTGCTGCACCCCCTGCTCAGTGACGCCAACCAGCCAGCTATCATGCCAGTGAGGATCGTAGGCGTGTCCGGTAAAATGGGCGCGAATGGCTTCCACCGGCATCTCTTCATCTTTGGAAATCTCTACCCAGTCAGGTTTATTCATCAGCCGATCCCTCAGGCAAGCTCTGCTCTCAGGATACAACCAGGGCAGAAGATTTCGCAATCCTGCGAAAATTCTTCCGGAAAGTGGTACGCAATTTCAGAGTAAACCCACCCGATTTTTTACTTTTTTGTCCCTCTCTCTCTTCCTGACGTCTATTATCCTTGTTTATAATTACCCCATTAATTTAGTTAGACCTCTAATTATCAGGCCTCTACATTTTGAATGCTCAGGAACTCAATTTTTCTCGTTTACTCCATTTGACGGCTCACGCATGGCGTCAGGCTGTCGATCGCCGCATGAAAGATGACGGGCTGAGCATGAGCAGCTGGATGGCAGTAGCCACAATTGCCATTCAGGAAGCGCCAATCAGCCAGAAAGAGCTGGCTCAGGCGCTTGGGCTGGAGGATGCCAGCGTGGTGCCGTTGATAGATCGTCTGGTAAAACAGCAGCTGGTGGAGCGTATTCAGCCGGAGGAGGATCGTCGTAAGCGTCTTCTGCACGTTACGCCGCAAGGGGAAGCGCTCTATCAAAAACTCAAAATCGAGGCTGACAGGTTAAGAACCGAACTGCTGTCAGGGATCAACCGCGATGAGCTGGCTGTTACCCAGCGGGTATTGCAGCAACTGCTGAAAGCCACCGAGGCAAAATAGCATGAGTGGTAACCGACCCGACCCGTTCGCCCCGCGAGAATGGGCACCCGGCGAAAAGCCGATGATGCCAGGTTCGCCTTCAACGCCGCTGCATCCTGCAAAAAGGCGTGTTGCTTTCGCTATTATCGGTTTACTGATTTCGCTTACCGGCTCGCTGAGTAATGCGCTGGTTACGGCAAATCTCACTAACCTTCAGGGCGTGTTTGGTGCCTATAGCAATGAAATTGCCTGGTTGCCGGCGGTTTATGTTATGGGGAATATCTCGATTAACCTGCTACTGGTAAAGTTTCGCCAGCAGTTTGGCCTGAGAATTTTTACCGAAGCCTTTCTGGTGCTCTATGTTCTGGTGGCGTTTTTCCACCTGCTGGTTAACGACCTCAGTTCCGCAATCATCGTGCGAGCTGCCCATGGCATGGTGGGGGCGGCCCTGAGTTCTTTAGGCATCTACTATCAGATCCAGGCCTGGCCGGCGAAACATCGCCTCAAGGCTCTGACTATTGGAATAAGCGTATCCCAGCTGGCCGTTCCGCTGGCACGTATGTTCTCCAGTCGGCTTTTACAGCTTGATGAGTGGCGGGGGCTTTATCTTTTCGAACTGGGCCTGGCAATGATCTGCCTTGGTGCGGTACTGATCCTGAAACTGCCGCCGGGCGAGCGCATCAGAGTTTTTGAAAAGAAAGATTTTCTCACCTTCTTTTTAATGGCGCCGGGCATAGCCCTTTTTTGTGCCGTGCTTTCACAGGGACGAATTGAATGGTGGACCAGCACCCCATGGCTGGGTGTTTGTCTCGCTATCGGGCTGGTGCTGGTTATTGCCGCCATAGTGCTTGAACATAACCGCAGCAATCCGCTGATTAATACTCGCTGGCTGGGCACCGGATCAATCCTGCGTCTTGGCCTGGTCATGATTATGCTGCGCGTAACGTTGGCGGAGCAGAACACCGGAGCGATTGGTTACCTACAGCAGGTCGGCTTACTTAACGATCAAATGCAATACCTGTCGCTGGCGATCCTGCTTGGCGTTCTCGCCGGCATTGTCGTAAGCGCACTGACGATTAACGTTAAGCATCTGAGCTGGCCCATGGTGTTATCGCTGATACTGATTATCGTGGCTTCGTTAATGGACGCCCAGTCCAGTCCTTTGACACGCGCTAATAATATGTATTTCAGCCAGTTTTTACTGGGGTTTAGCGGCACTTTCTTTGTTGCCCCCGCGTTACTTATGAATATCGGCAGCGTGGTGACACAACCCAAAAATATGGTAAGTCTGGTGGTGTTGTTTGGCATGTGTCAGAACCTGGGCGGGCTGATGGGATCGGCGATATTAGGCACCTTCCAGACGTGGCGCGAAAAATATCACTCCAGTCTGATAGCGGATCAGCTCTCTTACCTTAATCCCAACGTCACCGAAAGGCTCAGCCAGTACACCAGTCTGTTTAACAGTTTTATCGGCGACAGCGTTCTTCGCGGCGCGCAGGGGACGGCGCAGCTACAAACGGTTGCCACGTTGCAGGCTAACGTACTCGCCTATAACGACACCTATTTACTGACCGCAGGCATGGCTTTTATCACCCTGGTTTGGGTACTGTGGCGTCTTTCACGTCAGCGTTATCTCAACTGGCTTCAGGCTAAGCGTGAAGCGGAAGCCGAGCAGCGGGCCATGCAACATCCAACCACTTCGATCAGCACGGGGCATTAATGAGTCAGCAGGAAGAGAGCCAGCGCTCTGAACAGGAACGAAACAATAAACTGCGTATTTTATCTATCGCCTTTGGTGCGAGCATCGCGGTAGTGGGGGTACTGGTGATCCTCTACGCCTGGCAGCTTCCTCCTTTTACCAGCCAGATCCAGTCAACAGAGAACGCCTATGTACGCGGACAGGTGACATTTATCAGTCCGCAGGTGAATGGCTATCTGACCTCGGTAGAAGTCCTGGACTATCAGCCTGTTAAACAGGGTGAACTGCTGATGACTATTGATGACCGTATTTATAAGCAGAAGGTGCATCAGGCGCAGGCTCAGCTGGCGATGAAGAAAGCCGCGCTGGCCAATAATATTCAGCAGCGGCGCAGCGCGCAGGCGGTCATTGAGCGTAATCAGGCCGCGTTGGAGAATGCCAAAGCCCAGGCGGTAAAAAGCGGGCTTGATCTGAAGCGTGTAGAGAATCTGGTCTCCGACGGCTCCCTGTCGATTCGTGAAAGAGATGCCTCACGCGCCAGCAACAGCCAGACCCTGACCGATGTTCAGCAGTCGAAGGCGACGCTGGACGTCTCCCGCCAGGATTTGCAAACCGTACTCGTCAATCGGGCCTCTCTTGAAGCAGACGTGGAGAGCGCACAGGCGGCACTGGAGCTGGCCCAAATCGATCTGGATAACACCCGAATTATTGCTCCGCGCGACGGCCAGCTCGGTCAGATTGCAGTTCGTCAGGGAGCTTACGTCACGGCGGGAACCCGCCTGACTTCCCTTGTACCGGCGCAGATGTGGGTGGTTGCCAACATGAAAGAGACGCAGATGGCGCGGGTGAAACCAGGCCTGCCGGTAACCTTTACGGTTGATGCCCTGAACGAAGAGCGCTTTACAGGAGAGGTTGAATATATCTCTCCGGCTGCCGGTTCGGAGTTCAGCGCCATTTCGCCAGATAACGCTACTGGCAACTTCGTGAAGATTGCCCAGCGTATTCCTGTTCGCATCAAAATCACCAGTGATAACGTCGCGCACCTGCGGCCTGGCATGTCCGTTGAGGTCAATATTGATACCGCCGATGCGGCCCGGAAAGGGGAGGAAAAGTAATGCGCTGGTCTGTTTCATTGCTGGCAGCGTTACTGACCGCAACGCTTTCCGGCTGCGCCACAGAAGTGGAGAAAGCTCCCGGTTCTTTGCCTATCCCGCAGCAGTGGCGGAATCAGGTGGGGCCAGCTTCCGCCGTTGAGGCTAACTGGTGGCGGGCATTTGGCGACAGAGATCTTAACCGGCTGGTTGAGCAGGCGCTGCGCAATAATCCCGATATTCTGACCGCGCGTTCGCGCGTTGACCAGTATCGGGCTGAGCTGCGCGGCGCGCTGGGGGATAATTTCCCGACGCTGGATGCAGGCGTTGCCGCCTCCCATGCCCGGTCACTCTCTTCCGCGACGGGCCAGCCTCATGAAGGTGCGGTGTTTCAGGGATTGCTCCAGGCCAACTACGATGTCGATTTATGGGGAGCGCGCAGCAGCAGTATTGATGCAGCAAAAGCCACGCTCGCCGCCCAACAGGCCGCCGCCTCTGCTGCCGAACTGACCGTTGCCAGCTCGGTGGCTTCCGGTTATATGACGCTGGTATCGCTGGATGAGCAACTGCGCGTCACACAAGCTACGCTCTCCTCGCGCATGAATTCGCTGAAGCTGGCCCAGCGGCAATATGAAACGGGCTATACCTCCAAACTGGAGTGGGTTCAGTCTGAATCAGAATACCAGACGGCGAAAGCGCAAATTCCGGTTCTGCAACATCAGATTGCGCAGCAGGAAAACGCGCTGAGTATCCTGGTGGGCATGAATCCCAGGGAGATCGCGCGTCAGAGCAAGTTCGATCATATAGCGCCGCAGAAGCTTCCCGCCGTTCTGCCGTCGCAGCTTCTGCAGCGCAGGCCCGATATTGTGCAGGCCGAGCGACTGCTGCTGGCAGCAGACGGTACGTTGCAATCTTCCCGTGCCCAGCTCCTGCCTGCGCTTAATCTGACCGCCACCGGCACAATGCAAAGTTCCGTGCTCCATCAACTGGTGGATAATCCTTTCCGCTTATGGAGCATTGGCGGCAGCGTGCTGGCACCCTTGCTGAACCGGGAAGCGCTGACGGCCCAGGTGGATGTCTCAATGGCGACCCGCAACCAGGCGTTGTACAGCTATGAAAAAGTGGTACGCAACGCATTCAGCGAAGTGAATAACGATCTCGATGCCATTGAGCGTTACAAGCAACAGCTGGTCGAGTTGCAAAAGCAGGAGCAGGTGGTCAGCGAAGCGTTACGTATTTCCCGCAATCGTTACCAAAATGGTTATGCCTCTTATCTGGACGAGCTTGATGCGCAGCGGACGCTGTTTACTACGCAGTTAAACGTGGTCCAGGTGAAAAATAATTTACTGCAGGCGCAGATTGACCTCTATCGCGCGCTGGGCGGCGGCTGGACGCCCTGAGAAAAGGCGCTTCAGCGCGTCGCATTGTTTAGCAACGAGTGCTATTATGCGCGGCAACAGTGCCATTAAGCGTAAGAACTGACGGTGAGGCACCCTAATAACATTCGCTGGATTGCCTCGCTTGCTCAGGATATAGCCGCGTCTCGCCTTTCGGGCTGTTAAAGCAACCCTTTTTCTGGCGCAAAAGCTTCAGGGAAGCTAAAGATTCGTTCCGCTCTGCCGACAATCCCTTCATACCCGCTCACAGAACAAAACCGGGGATGGCTCGCAATTGCGGGTAAATCTGAGTGCTAATGAGGCCAGGCGGACGCTAAGCTGTAGCGCAATGCCTTTGCCGCATCGCCGCAGGGACGCTTTAAGAAGATTTGACGTATGAGATTAGCTTTTACACTCCTTGACTGGCAGGCGATGGCGCCGGGACTGAATGAGCAGGCCGACTGGCAACAGTGGGCAGGCGGCCCCCCGGAGATCGATGTCAGCCAGCCGATGGCCAAAACGCGCTTTCTGCCGATGATGACGGCCCGTCGTTTAATGGGCGGAAGCCGCGCCGCCGTGGAAAGCGGCCTGGCCCTGTTGCAGCGCCAGCGCGTGGATGCCATCGTGTTCAGCAGTCGCCACGGCGAGCTGGAGCGTAATCTGCGCATTCTGACCTCGCTGGCTCGTGAAGAAGATCTTTCTCCTACCGATTTCGCCATGTCCGTGCACAATGCCGCCGTGGGCAGCCTGACTATTGCTGCTGCAAAAGCGCTGGTCAGCACCTCGCTGTCGGCGGGCGTAGACTCTTTTCAGCAGGGGCTGGTTGAAGTGACCGCGCTGCACGCCGCCGGTTATCAGCAGGTGCTGCTGGTCGATTTCGATGGCGCTATCCCCGAATTTTACCATCAACACCTTCCCGCAGAAATGTTACGCAGCCCCTATGCCGTCGCGCTGTTACTGGCTGCTGGCGATTGTTACCGCTGTGAATCCACCCCCGTTGCGCAGAAAGAAGAGGGGGAGCTGCCGCAAAGTCTGCTGTTTTTACATGCCGTGCTGGCTGACGCGGCCACCTTTACTCTGAAGGGCGACAGGCTGAACTGGCAGTGGACGCGCCGTGATGAGTGAGAAAACAGGGTGCGCGGCTTCATTAAACAGGCTCTGGCGAATCATGATGACCGGGGTCTGCTTTTCACTGTTTGGCCTGGGAGGACTGCTGCTGTCGGTGGTGTGGTTCAATTTGCTGCTGCTGGTACAGCGCAACCCACTGCGGCGTCGGCAGTGGGCCAGGCGCACTATTTCGTTCAGCTTTCGCTGCTTTTTGCGTACCACCCGTGCGTTGGGGGTGCTGGACTATCGCATTGTGGGGGCTGAAGAGCTGAGGCGCGATCGTCGATGTCTGGTAGTGGCTAATCATCCCTCCCTTATCGATTACGTGATGCTGGCTTCCGTGATGCCGGATGTGGACTGCCTGGTAAAAGCTGACCTGCAGCGGAATTTTTTTGTCAGCGGGGTGATACGCTCGGCCAGCTACCTGATTAACAGTCAGGCCGAAACGCTGTTGCCAGACTGTCAGCAGCGGCTGGACAACGGCGATGCGATCATGATTTTTCCTGAAGGCACCCGGACCCGCTACGGCGAGCCGCTAAAGCTTCAACGCGGCGCGGCGAATATTGCCGTGCGTTGCCGCTGTGACTTGCGTATTGTGCACATCCGCTGCACCCAACGGATGCTTGATAAACAGAGCCGCTGGTACCAGGTCCCTCCGGAAAAGCCGCTGTTTACCGTGACGGTAGGTGAACGGATAGAGAGCCAACACTTTCTGGCCGGGAATGAGGATGCGCAGCCGCTGGCGGCCCGTCATCTGACCCAATTTTTGCAGCAGGCATTAACCCCGTAACATCAATAATTATTCGGAAACAGGTATGGAAGAGCTGGCGCTTGAAATAAAACAGATGATTATCGACACCCTCAATCTGGAAGAGATTACCACGCAGGATATAGAGAGCGATGCCCCGCTATTTGGTGACGGGCTGGGGCTGGACTCTATTGATGCGCTGGAGCTTGGTCTGGCGGTGAAGAATCGCTATGGCGTGGTGCTCTCGGCTGAGAGCGAAGAGATGCGTCAACATTTTTACTCCGTCTCTGCGCTGGCGGCATTTATTCTGGCTCAGCGCAAGCTGGGTGCCTGATCCACAACATCGCGAGTTATTTATGGATAAGAATGAAATTTATCAGGAAGTCACCGGCCTGCTGGTGAAACTTTTTGAAGTCGACGCGGAAGCTATCAGGCCTGAATCACGGCTGTATGAAGATCTGGAACTGGACAGCATTGATGCGGTGGACATGGTTGTGCATTTGCAAAAACGTATCGGGCGTAAAATTAAGCCTGAGATGTTTAAAGCCGTCCGCACCGTGCAGGATGTGGTCGATGCGGTCGATCAGCTGATCCGCGAAGAGTAATCCCCGGACGATGTTCAAGGTGTTGCAGGGTGCCAGCGCGCTGATGATGGTCGCCTGGCCGCTTATGGTCTGGCTCTCGCTAACGCATCCTGCCTGGCGCTGGTTGCTGCCTTTTGCCGCCGTGCTGTTTATTCTGCGCTGGCTGATGCTCCGAGGGCGGCAGGGCGCTCTGCCTTTGCTGGTAAAATGGCTGGCGCTGACCGGCGCTGCTTTAAGTCTCAGCACGCTATTTCTGCGGGAAAACAGTCTGCTGTTGTGGTATCCGGTGATGGTCAACGCAGTGATGCTGATGCTGTTTGGCGGTTCATTATTCAGCCGTATGCCGCTGGTAGAGCGCCTGGCCCGGCTGCGTGAACCTGAACTGCCGCCGCGAGGGGTGCGCTGGACACGGCGGGTGACGCAGATCTGGTCTCTGTTTTTTATCGTTAACGGGAGCGTCGCGCTGGCGACCTGCCTGATGAACAATCTTCTCTGGTGGACGTGGTGGAACGGGCTGGTCAGTTATCTGTTGATGGGGCTGTTGATGGCGGGCGAATGGCTGCTGCGGCAGCGAATGAGAAAGCAGGCATGAGCACGCTGGCAGCGAATGAGAAAGCAGGCATGAGCACTCTGCCGGTGGCGCAGTGGCTGAGCACCCCTTATGGCGGGCCAGTGGCGCGACTTGGCACGCAGCTATTCAGCCGTCAGCAGTGGCAGCAGGAGGTGACCGCGCTGGGCCATCGTCTGTTGGCGCATCCCGCCCGGAGATGGGCGCTCTGCTTTGACGACAGTTATCTGTTCAGCGTGGCCCTGCTGGCCGCGCTGCATGCCGGAAAAGTGCCTGTTATCCCCGGCCACTGCCGCGAGTCGCTTTTACAGGAGCAAAGCAGCGAGTTTGACGCCGTGTTAACCGACGGCTGGTTTACGCTTAATTCTCCAATCCTCCAGCTTCCCCTCTCTGCCAATGCAGAAGCCTCTTGCTACTCCGCTCTGCCAGCGTTGAGTTCCGATGCTTTTGTCGTGCTGTTTACCTCCGGCTCTACCGGCGCCCCACGGCAAGTGATCAAGCCGGTGCGCTGTCTTGATGCCGAGGCCCGCTGTCTGGCGGAGTACTGGGTAGATCGCCTGGCGGGCTGCACGGTGATCGCAACTGTCAGCCATCAGCATCTCTATGGCCTCACCTTCCGGCTGATCCTGCCGCTGGCGTTGGGACAGCCCTTTGACTGTCGCCAGATACTCTATAGCGAGCAGCTCTCTGCCCTGGCGGATTCAGAAGATTACGTGTTGATCAGCAGTCCCGCCTTTTTACGCCGACTCGACCTCACCTTGCCTGCGCCGCGCTGCAAGCTGATCGTTTCCGCTGGCGGTGAGCTGCCCTGGTCCTGTGCGCAGGAGGTCAATAGCTGGCTGAAGCAGCCGGTGGAAGAAATTTATGGCAGCACCGAAACCGGCGTGCTGGCGGTGCGTAGCCGCACCTCCGAAAAGCAGCTGTGGCAGCCCTTTGATGGCGTAAATTTCTCGCAGGATGCACAGCAGCGCTGGTGGGCCAGGTCGCCGCTGATCCCCGGGCAGCAAGGGTTGCAGCTGGACGATAAACTGGCGTTTACCAGTGCAGGCTTCCAGCTCGGTGGCCGCTACGATCGCACGGTAAAAGTTGAAGATAAGCGCGTTTCGCTGAGTGAAATTGAGCGACGGCTGCTGGCATTGCCGCAGGTGATGGACGTCGTAGCGCTGGCAGTCCGCCGTCCTGAACGCAGCGGCATTGGCGTGGTGCTGGTGCTGGATGCCGACTACGATGAGAAAACGCTGGCGCAGATGAAGCGCGAATGGCGGCAGGAACTCTGTCGCTGGCTGGAGCCGGTTGCCATCCCGAGGTACTGGCGAATTGTGAACAGTATCCCGCATAACAGCCAAAGCAAGCGTGCCTGGCCACAAATAGAGGAGCTATTTTATGCTGCCCGTTGAGCTTTCCTGTCAGCTACAGGCTGGAAAGGCAGAACTTTTACTGAAGGTTGAGCCAGATCTGTTCTGGTTCCGCGGTCATTTCCCCACGCAACCGCTATTGCCCGGCGTTGCCCAGCTTGACTGGGTAATGCACTACGGCGTGGCATTGCTGGCACCCGGCAGGCAGTTTTCAGCGGTTGAGAATATCAAATTTCAGCAGCCGATCCTGCCGGGCCATGCCCTGAAACTGACGCTGAGCTGGCAGAGTGAGAAAAGCTGCCTGCAGTTCGACTACCAGATTGTGGATGGCGAACAGCCCCAGCGGGCCAGCAGTGGGAAGATCACGCTGTGCTAGCGAACTTTTCCCCCTGCGTGGTGATCCCCTGTTATAACCACGGGGCGACGATGGCTTCAGTGCTGGCAAGGCTGGCGCCTTTTGGCCTGCCGGTGTTTATCATCGACGACGGCAGCGATGAGGCGACGCAGGCCTGCCTGGCAGCAGTAGATCACGAGAACGTTACGCTTATCCGCCTGCCGCAGAATCGCGGCAAGGGCGCGGCAGTGATGCGTGGGCTACAGGCGGCTGCCGCTGCCGGATTCAGCCATGCGCTACAGGTTGACGCTGATGGTCAACATCAGATTGAAGACAGCCCTGCGCTGCTGGCAGAGGCGCGTCAGCATCCGGACTGCCTGATTTCCGGGCAGCCGATCTATGACGACTCGATCCCCAAATCTCGTCTCTATGGCCGTTACATCACCCATTTTTGGGTATGGGTGGAAACCCTGTCGTTTTCCATCAGGGACAGCATGTGTGGATTCCGCGTCTATCCTCTGGCGCCGACGCTGGCACTGGCGACACGGCATCCCATCGGAGAGCGGATGGATTTTGACACTGAAGTCATGGTGCGCCTCTACTGGCGCGGCACGCCAGGCCGTTTTATTCCCACGCGCGTGACCTATCCTGTTGATGGTGTATCGCATTTCGATGCGCTTCATGACAATTTGCGGATCTCCTGGATGCATACGCGTCTGTTTTTCGGCATGCTGCCACGCATCCCATCGCTGCTTAAGCGCCGCCGTGGAGAGCACTGGGCGGGCATAAAAGAGCGTAAAGGGCTGGCGGGCCTGAAATTCATGCTGTGGATTTATCGGTTCTTCGGGCGTGGGTTATTCACCTGTTTGCTCTGGCCCGTTATCGGGTTTTACTGGCTTACCGGCGGCCCCCAGCGGGCGGCTTCCCGTCAGTGGATCAAACATATTCGCCAGTATGCCCGCCAGCAACATCGCACGCTGCCCGGCCGGGTAAACAGTTTCCATCACTATCTTCGTTTTGGCGAATCAATGCTGGAGAAGATTGCCAGCTGGCGGGGCGATCTCCGCTGGGGAAAAGAGATAGATTTTGCCCCCGGCGCGGAAGAGGTCATCGCCAGCGGGAAGCCAGGCGGCAGAGTGATTCTGGCCTCGCATCTTGGTGATATTGAAGCCTGCCGGGCGCTGGCACAGCAGGTGAGCGGGCTGGTGATCAATGCGCTGGTCTTTACCGACAACGCGCAGCGTTTTCGGCAGGTTATGGATGAGATAGCGCCAGAGGCCAGCAGGCATGTAATGCCGGTTACGGACATTGGCCCGGAAACCGCCATTTTGCTGAAGCAGAAGCTGGATGCCGGAGAGTGGATAGCGATAGTCGGTGACCGGACAGCCGTTAATCGTCAGCGAGGCGGAGTAAGACGGGTGATCTGGAGCGACTTTCTCGGCAAGCCCGCCCCTTTTCCACAGGGGCCTTTCGTGCTGGCAGCTGCCCTGCGCTGCCCGGTGCTGCTGATGTTTGCCCTGCGGGAAGAGGGAAAGCTGCGGCTGCATTGCGAACCCTTTGCCGACCCGCTGGTATTACCCCGCGCTACGCGCCAGCAGGCATTACAGCAGGTTGTGGACAGCTATGCCGACAGGCTGGCGCACCATGCGCTGATGGCGCCGCTGGACTGGTTTAATTTTTTCGATTTCTGGCAACTGCCGGAGCAATCGCAAACGGATGAGAAAGAGGAATCACAGTGTTAAACGACCCGCGTTTTTCTGTTGAAGTGGAAATGAGCATTCCTTTTCATGATGTGGATGCCATGGGCGTTGTCTGGCACGGCAACTATTTCCGCTATTTTGAGATTGCCCGCGAAGCGCTGCTACGAAAATTCAATTATGGCTATCGGGAAATGAAAGCCTCCGGCTACCTGTGGCCGGTGGTGGATACGCGGGTGAAATACCGCGCGGTGCTGACCTTTGAACAGACTATTCGCGTGCGTGCCACGCTGGAAGAGATAGAGAACCGGTTGCGTATCGCCTATCAGATCTTTGACGCCCGGAGCGGTAAGCGCCTTACCACTGGTTATACCATTCAGGTCGCGGTGGAAGAGAGCAGCCAGGAGATGAGTTTTGTCTCGCCTCCCATCTTGTTTGAACGTCTGGGAGTGCAGTTATGATCCGCTTTCTGCTTGCCGGACTGCTGCTGTTAAGCGCTGCTGTTCAGGCGGTTACGCTTGACGATCTTCAGCAACGTTTTGCCAGCCAGGCGGTCGTGCGGGCTGATTTCACCCAGCTGCGGGAAATCAAAGGGATGGCACCGCTTAAATCCAGCGGCGAGCTGCTGATTGCCCAGGATAAGGGATTGTGGTGGCATCAGGCCAGGCCTTTCCCCCTGACGCTGGTGCTGGATGACAAGCGCATGATGCAGGTGATGAACGGCCAGGCACCGCAGATCGTCACGGCAGAGAGTAACCCACAGATGTTTCAGTTTAATCATCTGCTGCGTGCGCTGTTCCGGGCCGATCGCCAGGTGCTGGAGCAAAACTTTGCGCTGGATTTTCAGGATCGCGGGCAGGGGAAATGGCAGCTGGTTCTGACGCCAAAAACCTCACCGCTGGATAAATTGTTTAATACCATTACCCTGCAGGGCGCAGCCTGGCTGGAGGCAATTGAGCTGAACGACCGTCAGGGTGATAAAACGGCAATTTCTCTCAACAATCAGCGGACGACGGCCAGTCTGACCAGTGAGGAGCAACAGCGTTTTGTTTTCTGATACGCCACGTCGTCTTGCTCTGGGCTGGCTGACGATCTGCCTGCTGCTGGTCGCCTTGCTGGTGATGCTTTTGCCCAGAGCGACCATTAACAGCAGCGTGCTGGCGCTGCTGCCGGAACAGGCGATGGGGGATATTCCTCCCGAGCTGCAACAGGGCTTTATGCAGCGGCTGGATCGCCAGCTTGTCTGGCTGGTCAGCGCTGGCGAAACTCCCGATCCTGCCGTAGCCAACTGGTATCTGAAGCAGCTACAGGCGCTGCCGATGCTGCAGAATGTACAGGGACCAATGGCGGCTGACAGGCAGCAGGCCTGGGGGAAATTTGCCTGGCAGCACCGCAATGCCCTGATCGATCCGCTCACCCGCACCAGGCTGGAAAACGGCGGTTCGGCGCAGGGCGACTGGGTACTGGGACAGCTCTATTCGGCCTTTGCGGGCGTCAGTGGCCAGGAGCTGTCGCACGACCCGCTGCTGCTGGTGCGCGGTGCGCAGCTGGCGCTACAGCAAAACAGCGGAAAACTTGGCCTGAGCCAGGGCTGGCTGACCACCACCGATAAGCAGGGAAGGGTATGGTATTTCCTGCATGCTGAACTCAGCGGCAGCTCCTTCGATATGCAGCAAAGCCGGGCGATTGTGGCGCAGCTTGCCGATCTTAAAAGTCGTCTGAAGAGAGAGTATCCAGAGGCGCAGCTGCTGGCGCGGGGCACGGTCTGGTTCAGTGATTATGCCAGCCAGCAGGCAAAACACGATGTTTCCACACTGGGGGTTGCCACCGTTATCGGCGTCCTGCTGTTGGTATTTTCCGTGTTTCGCTCGTTTCGTCCGCTGCTGCTTTGCGCTTTGTCGGTAGGCGTTGGGGCGCTGGCCGGGATCGTCGTAACGCTGTTACTGTTTGGCGAACTGCATCTGATGACGCTGGTGATGAGCCTGAGCATTGTCGGTATCTCGGCTGACTACACCCTGTATTATCTGACGGAACGGATGGTTCATGGCATGGAGGCCACGCCTGCAGAGAGCCTGCAAAAAGTGATCCGCGCATTGCTGCTGGCATTAGGCACCACGGCCATTGCCTGGCTGATTATGGTTTTCGCACCCTTTCCGGGAATTCGTCAGCTGGCGGTCTTCGCGGCCGTGGGGCTGACCGCTTCCTGCCTGACGGTGATCTGCTGGTATCCCCTGTTAGTGAAAGGATTGCCGGTTCGTCCGGTCCCGCAGCTGGCCCTGATGGGGCGCTGGTTGGGAAGCTGGCGAAGAGATCTCCGGATGCGCCTTGGCCTGCCGTTGCTGGTGGCGGCCATTTCACTCCTCGGTCTGGCAAAGCTGCAGGTGAATGATGATATCTCGCAGCTACAGGCTCTGCCGCCAGCGTTGCTGGCTCAGGAGAAACAGGTAACGCAGCTGACCGGACAAAGCGCCGATCAGACCTGGATGGTGGTATATGGCGACACGCCGGAGCAGACGCTGCAACGGCTGGAGGCGCTTGCGCCTGAACTGGAGAAGGCCAAATCGCACCAGTGGCTGAAACAGTATCGTCTGTTGCCGCTCGCCTCTTTACAACAGCAGCACCAGGATAACCTTCTGCTCAGCAAGGCCGCGCCTCAGGTGATGGCGCAGTTGCGGCAGGCGGGTGTACAGATTGCCGCGCCGGATCTTTCAGCCATGACAGTAACGCCAGAGCAATGGCTTAACAGCCCAAACAGCGAGGGCTGGCGTCTGCTCTGGCTTTCTGTTGCGGAAGGGCGTAGCGGTGTGCTGGTGCCGGTAGAAGGGGTGAGCAACAGCGCCGCACTGGCCGCGCTGGCTAAAAGCATGCCGGGCGTCAGCTGGATCGATCGCAAAGCCACCTTTGATCGGCTCTTTGCCTTTTACCGCACGCTGCTGGGCTGGCTGCTTGCCGCGGCGCTGATCGCCATCGCGCTGAGCTATATGTTACGGCTGGGCTTACGGCAGGGGGCAATCAGCGTGCTGCCCTCGGTGTTGTCGCTGGGAGGAGGACTTGCTGCATTGTCGCTTTCAGGGCATTCACTGAACCTCTTCTCTCTGCTGGCGCTGGTTCTGGTACTGGGGATTGGCATTAATTACACCCTGTTCTTCAGTAATCCCCGTGGCACGCCGATAACCTCATTGCTGGCGGTGACGCTGGCCATGGCGACAACCTTACTGACGCTGGGCATGCTGGTTTTCAGCAGCACTCAGGCCATCGCCAGCTTTGGCATTGTGTTATGCAGCGGCATTTTTACCGCATTTTTACTGGCTCCCCTTGCTATGCCGCCTAAAAGGAAAAAGAGATGAGAGCGACTGCCGTGGCTGCGCTGGCCCTGCTGCTGCTGGCGGGTTGTGCCAGCAAACCTGATGAAACCCGTCCTGAAGCCTGGCTGAAGCCTGGCGTTAGGGTGACGCTGCCCGCGCCGGGCATTGAACCCGCCTTCACTGAGCAACAGCTGCTGACCGGGACTTTTAAAGGCAAAAAACAGTCCCTGCTGGTGCTGCTTAGCGCACAGAGTCAGCAACTGACGCTGGCAGGGCTTTCCTCGCTGGGGATCCGGCTGTTCAGGGTAACTTACGACAGCAGCGGCATTCATACTGAACAGTCGATTGTTCTGCCAGAGATGCCGCCAGCCAGCCAGGTGCTGGCAGATATCATGCTGAGCCACTGGCCCATAGCGGCATGGCAATCCCACCTGCCAGCAGGCTGGACGCTGAAAGAGGGAGAGGAGCGCCGCCAGTTGCGCGACCCGCAGGGCAAACTGGTTACCGAAATCCGCTATCTGCAGCGCGGCGACAGGCGTGAACCTGTCAGCATTCAGCAGTTTGCGTTTGGCTATCAAATACTTATTCAACATCTGGATGCGCAATGATTTACATTTCGGCGGTGGGCATGCTCAGTGCGCTGGGAAACGATATGGCGACTACGGCTATTAATCTGGCGGGGAATTTCGCACCCGGCATGCGTCCGGACAGCGGCTGGCTGCTGCATGGTAAACCCTGCTGGACGGGTAAGGTGGATGCCGATCTGCCTGAGATACCTGAACCCTTTGCCGCGCACCGCAGCCGGAATAACCAGCTACTGCTGGCCGCTTTGCAACAAATCCAGCCACAGGTCGATGAGGCGATCGCCACCTTTGGCCGTGACCGTATCGCTGTTGTGCTTGGCACCAGCACCTCCGGTCTGAACGAAGCGGATAACCGGGTCGCCGAGCAGGCTGAAAATTATCACTATTATCAGCAGGAGTTGGGCGATCCGGCGCGTTTTCTGGCGAACTATCTGGCGCTCGCTGGCCCCGCCTACACGCTTTCCACCGCCTGCTCCTCCAGCGCCCGGGCGTTGATCAGCGGGCAGCGGTTGCTAGAGGCCGGACTGGCGGATGTGGCGATTGTTGGCGGTGCAGATACGCTGAGCCGCATGCCGGTTAACGGTTTTGACAGCCTGGAGTCGCTCTCGCCGACGCAATGCGCCCCGTTCAGCAAGCAACGGGACGGCATTACCATTGGCGAAGGCGCGGCATTGATGGTGCTGACCAAAACGCCTCAGGCCGTTGCTATCCTGGGCGTGGGTGAATCTTCTGATGCGTACCATATGTCCGCGCCACATCCTCAGGGCGAAGGGGCAATTCGGGCGATTAGGATGGCGCTTAAGCAGGCGAATCTGGCGCCTGGCGCGCTGGGTTATATCAATCTGCACGGCACCGCCACGCGGCTGAACGATCGGATCGAAGCGGATGTGGTCAGCCAGATCTTTGGCGACACCGTTCCCTGTAGTTCCACCAAGCATCTGACAGGGCATACGCTGGGCGCAGCGGGCATTTGCGAAGCGGCGATAAGCTGGCTGCTGCTTACTCAGCCTGTGCCGCTGCCGCCGCAGAATTTCACCCTCTCTGTTCAGGATGATACCCTGGCAGAGTGTGGGCTGTTACGCCAGGCTCGCCCACTCTCCGGCTCCGCGATAATGAGTAACTCTTTTGCCTTTGGAGGCAACAATACCTGCCTGATTCTGGGAAAGCATAATGGTTGACTATAAACGGGCGGCTGACTATCTGCCGCATGATGCGCCAATGGTGCTGGTGGAAAAGGTTCTCTGGGTAAGCGAAGAGAGTGCCTGCTGCCAGGTAACAGTGGGTGAGGGCGTGCTGTCGCCTTTTCTGAATGCTGAGGGTGATCTGCCTGCCTGGTTTGGCATTGAAATCATCGCTCAGACCATTGGCGTCTGGTCCGGCTGGCACGGGCGTACGCAAAATGAGT
This sequence comes from Erwinia sp. MMLR14_017, assembly GCF_033657285.1. Lineage (NCBI taxonomy): Bacteria > Pseudomonadati > Pseudomonadota > Gammaproteobacteria > Enterobacterales > Erwiniaceae > Erwinia > Erwinia sp. MMLR14_017. Next base: position 152,549 of record NZ_JAWVWP010000006.1, read on the forward strand.
ATAAGCCCTCTCCGGGAATGCTGTTAGGCGGCAGGGGATACCGCTGCCAGGCGGCCGTTTTCCCCGCAGGGGTCACGCTTGAAGTCACCGTCACGCTTTTAATGCGCGATGAGAAAATTGGCAGCTTCGAGGGTGCCATCACGATTAATGGCGAACGCTACGCCAGCGGCAGGTTGAACACTTATCAGCCTGACCGGGAAGAACTCAACCAACTTATGCAACAGGGTAATAACCAATGACACGTTCTGTACTGGTCACGGGTGGCAGCAAAGGCATTGGCCGGGCGATAGCTCTGCGTCTGGCTGCCGAAGGTTTTAACGTCGTTGTGCATTATCACAGCGACCGTGCGGGAGCCGAAGAGACGCTGCGCCAGATGCAACAGGCGGGCGGCGAAGGGCGCGCTCTGGGTTTTGATATCGCCAACAGAGAGCAGTGCCGCACGCTGATAGAGCAGGACATTGCCGATTTTGGCGCCTATTACGGCGTGGTCAGCAATGCGGGGATTACCCGCGATGGCGCGTTTCCTGCCCTGAGCGAAGAGGACTGGGACAGCGTGATCCATACCAATCTGGACAGTTTCTACAACGTTATTCACCCCTGTATCATGCCGATGATAGGTCTGCGCAAAGGGGGACGTATTATTACGCTGTCGTCCGTTTCCGGGCTGATGGGCAATCGCGGTCAGGTCAATTACAGCGCGGCTAAGGCGGGCATTATTGGTGCCACCAAAGCGCTGGCGATTGAGCTGGCAAAACGCAAAATCACCGTGAACTGTATCGCACCGGGTCTGATCGATACCGGGATGATCCAGATAGAGCCGGAGGCGGTTGCAGAGGCGATGAGAATGATCCCGATGAAACGGATGGGGCAGGCTGATGAAGTGGCTGGTCTGGCGAGCTATCTGATGTCGGATATCGCGGGCTACGTGACCCGTCAGGTCATCTCGATCAATGGAGGTATGTTGTGATCCGCCGGGTTGTGGTGACGGGAATGGGCGGTGTGACGGCATTCGGCAACAGCTGGCCGGAAATTTCCGCGAGAATGCGTGCCGGGCGTAATGCGGTGCGCAAGATGCCGGAATGGCAGGTCTATGATGGGCTTAATACGCTTTTAGGCGCGCCGGTTGATGATTTCACCCTGCCGCAGCATTACACACGTAAACGCATCCGTTCAATGGGTCGGGTTTCACTGATGGCAACCCGCGCCAGTGAACTCGCGCTGGAGCAGGCCGGACTGCTGGAACATCCCGTGCTGAACAACGGCGAGACCGGTATCGCTTACGGCTCATCAACCGGCAGTACTGGCCCGGTGAGCGAATTTGCCACCATGCTGACCGAGAAGCATACCAATAACATTACCGGCACCACTTACGTGCAGATGATGCCGCATACGGCTGCGGTGAATACCGGTCTGTTCTTTGGGCTGCGTGGGCGGGTGATCCCGACATCCAGTGCCTGCACATCCGGCAGCCAGGCCATAGGCTATGCATGGGAAGCGATCCGACATGGTTATCAGACGGTGATGGTGGCAGGCGGGGCAGAGGAGCTTTGTCCGTCAGAAGCGGCGGTTTTCGATACGTTGTTTGCTACCAGCCAACGCAACGATGCGCCAGAAACCACTCCTTCACCTTTCGATAAACAGCGGGATGGTCTGGTTATAGGCGAGGGCGCAGGTACGCTGGTGCTGGAAGAGCTGGAGCATGCAAAGGCTCGTGGTGCGACGATTTATGCGGAGATAGTTGGGTTTTATACCAACTGTGATGCGGCGCATATTACGCAACCTCAGCGTGAAACCATGCAGATTTGTATTGAAGGCGCGCTGAAAATGACCGGGTTAACTGCCAGTGATATCGGTTATATCAACGCCCATGGTACGGCAACCGATCGGGGTGATGTGGCCGAGAGCCTGGCCACGGCGGCAATTTTTGGTAACGGTACGCCGATCTCTTCCTTCAAGAGCTATTTCGGCCATACGCTGGGCGCTTGTGGTGCGCTGGAGGCCTGGCTGAGCATTGAAATGATGCGGGAAGGGTGGTTTGCGCCCACGCTGAATCTCACCGATCCTGCTGAAGATTGCGGCAAGCTGGATTACATCATGCACCAGCCGCGTGAGTTGCAAACCGATTATGTGCAGTCGAATAATTTCGCGTTTGGCGGCATCAATACCTCGCTCATTTTCCGCCGCTGGGCGGAATAGAGATCAAATATGGGATGCCACCCATTGAATTCGGCATTGTTGGTGGGTTTGGCGGTCACACAGGTCAAAACCGGGTTCGGTGCAAAGGTGTCGCCCCGGAGTGCCTTATCCGAGACGCCGTAGTGCGAAAGGTTAACTTTGATATGTTGCGCGGCATTAGCGCAAGCCTGGATGCCGCATCCCTGCGGCATACACTCGGCTAATGCACTCCGGGGTGCCACCCATTGAATTCAGTGCTGTTGGTGGGCCTGGCGTTCACACAGGTTAAAACCAGATTTGAAGCTGGTTTTGGTTTTAGTTTTGGTTTTAGTTTTGGACCTGGACCTGGACCTGGACCTGGACCTGGACCTGGACCTGGGCCTGGACCTGGACGTTGGTTTTCTGTAACAGGCAACACCAATGCCGTGGGGAAGGGAGAGGGGGCTGATAAGCAAAAGCTAAGCGGCATGGACGCCGCTTCGCAGCCCCCACGGAGGGGTTCACGGCGTTTTTGTGTTCAGCCCCCTCTCCCTGACCTGGCTACATATCCCTCAGACAACGTGCCTTTAAAACAAGCCATATAAAACTCCATCATCCCGAACCGTACCACCAGTTCACCCAGACAACATACCCTTACCTCAAGCCACATAACTCCCATCGTCCCGAACCGTGCCACCACTTCCTCCAGATAACGTGCCCTTACGCCTGACCTTATCACCAAAACATTCGGTCATTGCGCCTTACTGCTGAAACATCTTCCCCGCATATCCGGTAAAAACTGGTCACTTCCGATCCCGTTAATGCTGCATTTTTGACTTGCAATTAAGACACTTCTGGAGATAATCGCAATCCGAATAATAATGATTATCAATTGTATTAATTATCAGGGAATTGTAATGGCGACCCTCTCTTCACATCAGAATGGTTTTAAATTAACGCTACTGGCTGCCTTTATTGCGGCCGTGACTGCGCCTGCCTGGGCAGCGAACAGTGACGGTTCTGCCGCGAAAAAAGCGGAAAATCCCGAAGACACCATGACCGTAGTGGCTACGCCGGATGAGAGCTTCAAAGCTGGCGGCGACCAACTGGTACCTGCTTATCTGGATGGCCAGGTTGCTAACGGTGGGCGGTTGGGCATGCTGGGCGAACAGGAAGCCAAAAACGTACCGTTTAACGTTATTGGCTACACCTCTAAAATGATCCAGGATCAGCAGGCTACAACACTGAAAGATGTGGTAGCCAATGATGCATCAGTACAGAACGTGCAGGGCTACGGTAACTTTGCGGAAACTTATCGCATCCGTGGGTTTGATCTGGATGGCGATGATATGACGCTGGGTGGATTACCGGGCGTGATGCCTCGTCAGGTTGTCTCCACGCAAATGATCGATCGCGTTGAAGTCTTCAAAGGCTCGAATGCTTTAATCAATGGTTCCGCCTCTTCTGGCGTCGGTGGCATGATCAACCTTGAACCTAAACATGCTGAAGAGATCCCGCTGACGCGTCTGGGAGTGGATTACACCTCTTCGTCGCAGGTGGGGACCACGCTGGATACGGGTCGCCGCTTTGGCGATAACAATCAGTGGGGCGTACGGGTTAACCTGATGCACCGTGAAGGCGAAACGGCAGTGGATAATGAAAAACGCCGGGCTACCCTTGCCTCATTAGGACTGGATTATCGTGGCGATAAACTGCGAACCTCGCTGGATCTGGGTTATCAAAAACAGGCTTACCACGGCGGAAGACTGGGCGTAAACATCAGCGGTGTGGACTTCATACCGGAAGTTCCTCGCGCTACCAGCAACTACAGCCAGGATTGGGTCTACAGCGATCTGGAAAGCGAATTCGGCATGGCGCGTGCCGAATATGATATTACGCCGGACTGGACGATCTATGGCGCAACGGGTGGACAGCACTCGCATGAAACGGGCGCTTATGCCTCGCCGAAACTCACCGATGCAGACGGCTCAGCCACCATTGGGCGCATGGACACCAACAAAATTGTCGATGCTTTCAGCGGCATGGCGGGGATCCGCGGTAAATTCGACACGGGCGTGGTCAGCCACAGCGTTAATGTTGGTTATGCCGCTCAGACCAAACGCGAAAAAACCGCTTATGGTATGGCGCTGACCTCTTCAGCCACCAATATCTACAACACCACGGCGGTAGCGGCTCCGGCTAACACCTTCTTCGGCGGCGACCTTGATGACCCTCGTCCAACCAGCCGTATCCGCACGGAAGGTTTGCTGCTTTCCGATACGCTGGGCTTTGTTGATGACAAAATCCTGTTAACCGTTGGCGCGCGCCATCAGAAAGTTGTGGTGCGTAACTATGCTTACGGCACGGCAGCTGAAGACACGGATGCACGCTTTACCCAGTCTCGCTGGACGCCGGGCTATGGCCTGGTGGTGAAGCCCTGGGAAACCGTCTCGTTCTATGCGAACCATATCGAGGCCTTACAGCCTGGCGAAACTGCTTCTACGGGGGCGGTCAACGTCGGACAAGTCACCGGGATTTCACTCTCTAAACAGAACGAAATCGGCATGAAAGTCGATTACGGTAATATTGGCGGATCGCTGGCACTGTTTGAAATCAAAAAGCCGAAAGGCATTATCAACCAGCAAACGAATGTTTTTGGCCTGTATGGTGAACAGCGTAACCGCGGCGTTGAGCTGAACGTCTTCGGCGAGCCTCTCTATGGCGTGCGGTTAAACGGCAGCGCAACCTGGCTTGATCCTGAGATGAGTAAAACAGAAGGGGGCGCCTATGACGGCAAAAATGCTGTCGGCGTGGCGAATTTCTACACCGTGCTGAGTGCGGAGTATGATATCAAACCTGTGGAAGGCCTGACGGCGCTGGCTCGGCTGACCCACTCCGGCTCGCAGTATGCTAACGAAGCGAACACGAAAAAGCTCGACAGTTATACCACGCTGGATCTGGGTATGCGTTACCGGATGAAAGTGCAGCAGAATGAACTGACCTGGCGTCTGGCTGTGGAAAACGTCACCAACGAAAAGTACTGGTCGGGGGTGGAGAGCTATGGCACCTACATCTATCAGGGAGATCCGCGTGAGTTAAAGCTTTCGCTCTCTTACGATTTCTGATCCTGAAGGGCCGCACCAGCGGCCCATTTTATTACCAGAAAGAAATGCGTCGGAATAGCGACATAAGCCGGTTCAACGGCTGAATTTAAGCGCTTAAGTCTGGCCTTCTGCGAAAAATTTTTATTTCCGGCTTCTCAGCAGACTGACCATTTTATCAGGGTCAGACTATGCTATAGTACAGTCTTCCTGATATCAGGGGAGAGGGAATCGATTGACAGGGAAAAGTCAAAGCAAAAATTTTGCTGCGAAATTTTTGTAATCCCCTGAATAAATTATGGATCATCCGGTTTCGCCCAATGAAGGCGAGCCTATAAAATATACTGGCTTCAGACAGGGGACGTTGGGCCAGCAGATGATGATAAAAAATGAACAACCGTTCTGAACACGATTTTTCCGAAGAGCCCCACTTATCGCTGGACGATGCTCAGTTCGCTATCGTTGCTCTCGCCCTCACGTCATTTACGCTGATCGTTTTTGTGTTGATCATCACCCTGTGGATGACCTGACCAACCGCCTGCCCATGGTTAAGATGGCCTTCACTCAGGACTGGATTCAGAGGATGAGGGCCGATCGGCCTGCTTCATCTTGATTAACTGACTGCGGATCTCAAGGGCATAAGGTTCATAAATCGTTCTGTTGCCGTTAGCATCGGGCAGACCAAACAGGCCGCCGGGTGAACGCCGCGCGTCCGCCCAGGCAGGATAGTCAACGGCTGGAAAAAGAGAGATGCCCTCCACCTGCACGCTTTTATCCAGTGCCGCGCTCGTTTGCTCTACAACATATTTCAGCCAGGGCACGCGCTTGTCACCCTCGGCGCCCGTTTCCGCAATCAGCAATGGGCGCTGGTAACGCTGCCAAATCTCCTCCAGTAAAGAGGCGAGTGAACGATATTCGGGCTGATGCGGCTCAAGCGGTTCACCCGTGATATACCACTGATTATCGGGATACCAGGTCACCCCTACAACATCGAACAGGGAAAGATCGCCCCCTAATTCCGGTTGCAGACGACCGCAAAGCATATCCCACGCCTCAAACTGCGCCTCATGTTGCTGACGGGCATTCTGCTGGCTGGCGTCCGAATGTTCCGCAGTCGCTACATGAACCAGCGGATCGGTCAGCACGAATTTTGCCGCTGGCAACTCTTCCCGAATGGCGCGCATAGCTGCCAGAGAGGCACGAACCAGCTGCTGCTTTAATTCTCTGCCACGGCCCGTTACGCCAGGATTGAACCAGGCTACGTCACCTCCGGCCCAGGACCAGAAAGAGATCTGGTTCATTGGGGTGATAAAGGGGGCGTCAAATCCTTCATCACGCATCAGGCAGGCGGCCGCGCGGGCAAAAGCGGCAAAACGATCTATAAACTCCGGCTGCCAGATATCCAGCCCCGAGGGCCAGCCAAAATGCGCCAGCTCCCAGATCATCTCTATTTCGTGTTTTTTTGCTGCATGTAACATCGGCAAAAAGGTAGACCAGTCATATTCGCCAGGCTGTTTCTCTATCAGATACCAGCGGGCACCGTCCCGGGCGGTCAGCAAATTTTCTGCTGCCAGTTGCGCATAATCTTTATTAAGTAGCGTATCGTGACCGCTGTTGACCACCAGGTCCACACGCTTGCCTTCGTCACGACAGGCGGTTGAGCAGGCAAAACTGCCCTGAAAGAAGCTTTTGAACAGCGTTGGCTGGTGGCGCTGGGTGGCAGGGGTTAGCGTGTCGGTATTCATGGCATCTTCCTCTTCGCAAGGGCTATCGCAACGCACTGCGCTAAGTCTAGACTACCTGGCTAAACTGACCGCAATCAGAACAGTCGCATGACAAAGTCACTCAACTGCATTGATAATAGATCCAGCAGGAATTTCCCTGAACTAAGGACAATTGATGGCTGAAGCCTACACCCCGGAACCCTACGAGCCAGCCTTTGAGCACTCCCGGCTGACCCGTGCCGTATCGCCGCTGGTGGAAAATCACCCTGAACACAGCGGCATCCATCCTCTTGAAGATGGGCTTGATGCCTTTGCCGCCCGCTATCTGTTGATGAGTATGGCAGAGCATACGCTGGATATTCAGTACTATATCTGGCAGAACGATATGTCTGGCAGGTTGCTGTTCAGCGCCGTGTTGGAGGCTGCCGATCGGGGGGTTCAGGTCCGTTTGCTGTTGGATGACAACAACACCATGGGGCTGGATGAGACGTTAAGTCAGCTCTCTAAACATAAAAATATCCAGATCCGCCTCTTTAATCCCTTTTCTTTTCGTACGCTGCGGGCGCTGGGTTATCTGACCGATTTTGCCCGGCTCAACCGCCGTATGCACAACAAAAGTTTCACCGTAGATGGGGAAGCGACCATTGTCGGCGGACGCAACGTGGGCGATGAATATTTTGGAGCGGGCGAAGCGCCACTCTTTTCTGACCTGGACGTGCTGGCCATCGGGCCGGTGGTTGGGGAAGTTGAAAAAGATTTTGAACGCTACTGGATGAGCCGTGCCGTTGAACCTTTTAACAAGGTGGTTGATATTGATGAGGAGCTGGCACAAGCCGCCGTCAGGCTGCCCGAAGCCTGGCGCAACGATCCGCAGGTAGAACGTTATCTTGAACGCATCCACGCTTCCTCCTTTGTTACGCAGCTGGAAGCGGGCGATCTGCCGCTGGTCTGGGCGCAAACGCGTCTGCTGAGCGACGATCCCCGTAAAGGGCTGGGTAAGGCTAAAGCGGGATCGTTACTGCCGCAGCGCATGCTGGAAGTGATTGGCAAACCTCAGTCGCAGTTCGATATCATCTCCGCCTATTTTGTGCCGACCCGCGCCGGTGTGGCGCAACTGCTTTCGCTGGTGAGAAACGGCGTAAAGATCGCCATTCTGACTAACTCTCTGGCTGCGAATGATGTCTCTATAGTGCATGCGGGCTATGCCAAATGGCGTAAGAAGCTGCTGCGGCACGGCATCACCCTCTATGAACTCAAGCCGCACTCCGACACGCGTGAAGCGCCCCATGACCGTGGCCTCACCGGTAATTCAGGCTCCAGCCTGCATGCCAAAACTTTCAGCGTGGACAACGAAAAAGTCTTTATCGGATCGTTCAATTTTGATCCCCGTTCAGCCATGCTGAACACCGAGATGGGTTTTGTTATCGAGAGCGAAACGCTGGCCAGCAGCATTCACCAACGCTTTATTAAACAGATACAGGAACGTGCCTGGACGCTGCGCCTGGATAAGTGGGGGCGGGTGAACTGGGTGGAATACCCTGGCGAAGGTGAAAGAGAACAGGTTCATAAACATGAACCCCGTACCCGCTTTATGCAGCGGCTGCTGGTGCGACTGGTATGGCGTTTGCCTATCGAGTGGTTGCTTTAGGCAGGCGGTGGGTCGGGTAAAAGAAAAGGGCGGAAATTATCCGCCCTTTCTATTCAGCGCTGCGGTTTACCTGAGAACAGGAAGCGCAGAAACGGAATACGCAGGTGGATCTCGTAAAGGAGAAACGCGATGCCAAACACAAAAAGCAGCCCGGTAAAGAAGCCCAGGGTGTTACTGGTGATATGGGGCACCAGGAAGATGCCATACAGAATGGTCAGCGGATGGTGCACAAGGTAAATAAAAAGCGAGGCGTTGACCAGATAAGTCACGCGAGGCGAATGGGAATTAAGCAGGCGGTGGCCCAGTGAGAAGACCACATTCACCATCCACAGACCCATAGTCATGGAAACAATGGCATCAATCTCATAGAGCCACCCTTCGCCTTTGCTGTAAGTCTGGTTCAGAACATAGGCAACGAAAGCCAGAGCGGAGCCGATAAACGTCCAGGGCACAGGTTTGACAAACAGCGCCTTAAGCGCCGGATATTTCCAGGAGAGGGCGCCCAGCACGAAGAACGGCAGGAAGAACAGGGATTGCATTACCGCATAGTTAAACAGCCCGTCGCTCAGCATTAGCGGAGCATAAAGGAACAACAGATGGCGAATCGCTCCCCACGCGAGGGCGCAAAGCAGAATGGCAAAAGTTAATTTCGTCCAGGTAACCTCGGAATACTCTGTTTTTGCTCCTTTACCGTCACGCAGCCATTTGAATAACCACAGACCGAGGGTGGTCAGAACCACCAGCACCAGCAGGAACCAGAGGTGCGAAATCAAATCCCATGCAAGGGCGTTAAATTTTTGGTAAAGAGAGAAGCCATGCCAGTCACCTATCTTGCTGGTCCAGGCCTTAATCATAAAGAACTGCGGCACCGTCAGAAGAGGGATGGCCGCCAGCATAGGGATACCTACGCGTTCCAGCCTCACTTTCAGCCACTCTCCGGAACTGTAGCGCAGATAGAGCATGTAGGAAAAATAGCCGGAAATGACGAAAAACACCTGCATGCGGAAAGCATGAATAAAATCATTTAGCAGGGTAAGCCATTCAGAAGGTGCTGGACTATTAACCGACCAGAGCTGCGTGGAATAAATCAGGGAGACGTGAAAGGGCACGCCCAACAACATTAAATAAGCCCTGATTGAATCAAAAAAATATTCTCTTTCCTGTTTCTTTGTCGTCATAATCATCCAGTATTCAACACGTTATTGCAGTGGTTCACCCTGAACCACGCTAAAGCTTAACGCTCACTTTAGGCGAGAATTGGCGAGTATACTATCAGGCTAATCTGTATCCGCTAAGCACTTGAGAATAGGGCGCTTACAGCAGAGAAGGCGAGGAACTAAATCATTGCCGAGCTGTCGGAATGCTGAATAATCCATTAAGATGGATAGGATTGATTTAAGCACACGAAAGGGGGGGATGTGCTGATTAAAATGAAAAATAAGCCAAAACTGATGAAATTGCGCTGGTTAGGCGTAACGGTTTTGCTGTCAATGTATGCCAGCTCAAGCTGGGCATTCAACATTGATGATGTAGCAAAGCAGGCAAAAGATTTGGCCGGGAAAGGGTATGAAGCGCCGAAAAGCAATTTGCCTTCCCAACTGCGCGAGATGAAATATGCGGATTATCAGCAGATTCAGTTCAATCGTGACAAAGCCTACTGGAGTAAGCTGAAGACCCCATTCAAGCTTGAGTTCTATCATCAAGGAATGTACTTCGACACGCCGGTGCAGATTAATGAAGTCACCGCTTCAACGGTTCGACAAATTAAATATTCACCCGATTACTTTAACTTTGGCAACGTAAAACACGATCCGGAAACGGTGAAAAACCTCGGTTTTGCCGGGTTTAAGGTGCTTTATCCACTAAACAGTAAAAATAAGAAAGATGATGAGATCACCAGCTTCCTGGGCGCGAGCTATTTCCGGGTTATTGGTGCAGGCCAGGTTTACGGTCTCTCTTCTCGTGGTCTGGCTATCGATACGGCGCTGCCGTCCGGTGAAGAGTTCCCACGCTTTAAAGAGTTCTGGATTGAACGTCCAAAACCTTCTGATAAGCATCTGGTGATCTATGCACTGCTGGACTCTCCACGGGCAACAGGGGCTTACCGCTTCCTGATTACCCCAGGTAAAGAGAGCACCGTAGACGTGCAGTCTAAAGTTTACCTGCGCGACAAAGTTGGCAAGCTCGGAGTGGCGCCGCTGACCAGTATGTTCCTGTTTGGGCCGAACCAACCTTCGCCAAACCTGAACTTCCGTCCGCAGTTACATGATTCCAACGGTCTCTCTATCCATGCCGGCAACGGCGAATGGATCTGGCGTCCGCTCAACAATCCGAAACATCTGGCGGTCAGCACCTTTACCGTCGAGAACCCGAAAGGCTTTGGGCTGCTGCAGCGCGGACGTGACTTCGACCAGTACCAGGATCTGGACGATCGTTACGATCTCCGTCCAAGTGGCTGGATTGAACCGCAGGGTAACTGGGGTAAAGGCCGCATAGAGCTGGTTGAGATCCCAACGGCCGACGAAACCAACGACAACATCGTTGCGTTCTGGACGCCGGAAAACCTGCCCGATCCTGGCAAAGAGATGAACTTTAAATATCGTCTGCACTTCACCCGCGACGAGAGCCAGCTGCATTCGCCAGATATGGCTTATGTGAAAGATACGCTGCGTTCAACGGGCGACGTGAAACAGTCTAACCTGGTCCGCCAGCCTGATGGCACCGTAGCCTTTGTGGTTGATTTTACCGGTCAGGAGATGAGTAAGCTGCCGGATACTACCCAGGTTACGCCGCAGGTCAGCATCGGTAACAACGGTGAGCTGGTGGAAAATAGCGTGCGCTATAATCCGGTCACTAAAGGCTGGCGTCTCGTTATGCGTTTACGCATTAAAGACAACAAGCAAGCTACCGAAATGCGTGCTGCGCTGATGAACGGTGATAAGACGCTGACAGAAACCTGGAGCTATCAGTTGCCTGCCAATGAATAAGCCTACTGCACTACCCACTGACTATATTGATGCGCTGCCCCTTTCCCCGGAGCGGAAAGGGGCGCTGCGTGAGACGCTGCCTGAACAGCCCGAGGAGGCGTTTGTTCAGCTGCACCATACGCTCGCGCAAGGCGCCCCTGCAGAGGCGCGTCCTGACGACGCGCCTCTGGAGTCGGTCAAATCACGTATTGAGATGAGCTGGCCAGATTCACTGGGCAACGGGGAACAGTTCGACACTGATGAACTCAACCGCACCACGCTGAAGGCGATGCCTCGTCACACCCGCTCCTCCATGTATCCGGAAGCCTGGCGCACCAACCCGGTTGCGCGCGCCTGGGATTCCGTCCGTGGCCGCAAATCTACCCATCGCTATGCCAATGCTGAAGAGCAGCGGCAGGAAGATAAGTGGCGACATGTTGGCTCGATCCGCCGCTATATATTGCTGCTGCTGACCATTGCACAGACTGTTGTAGCGACCTGGTATATGAAAACCATTCTTCCTTACCAGGGCTGGGCGCTGATCGATCCTATGGAGATGACCAATCAGAACTGGCAGCAGTCGGTATTGCAGATCCTGCCTTACGTGCTGCAAACAGGGATCCTGTTCCTGTTCGCGGTGCTGTTCTGCTGGGTTTCTGCCGGCTTCTGGACGGCGTTGATGGGCTTTCTGCAACTGATGATGGGCAAGGATAAGTACAGTATCTCTTACGGTCTGAACGGTGATGAGCCGATCAACCCGGAGCACCGTACTGCGCTGATCATGCCAATCTGTAATGAAGATGTGGAACGCGTATATGCGGGTCTGCGCGCCACCTGGGAATCGGTGGTCAGAACCGGCGAACAGCAGAATTTCGATGTCTATATCCTGAGCGACAGCTACAACGCCGATATCGCCCTGGCCGAGCAGAAAGCCTGGATGGAGCTGGTGCGTGACGTGGGCGGAGAAGGGCGCATTTTCTATCGCCGTCGCCGCCGCCGTGTGAAGCGTAAAAGCGGCAACATCGATGACTTCTGCCGCCGCTGGGGCAGCCAGTACAGCTACATGGTGGTGCTGGATGCGGACAGCGTGATGAGCGGTGAGTGTCTGACCGGTCTGGTACGCATGATGGAAGCCAACCCGAACGCCGGTATTATCCAGTCTTCGCCAAAAGCCTCAGGTATGGATACGCTCTATGCCCGGTGCCAGCAGTTTGCTACCCGCGTATATGGCCCGCTGTTTACCGCTGGTCTGCATTTCTGGCAGCTTGGGGAATCCCACTACTGGGGGCATAACGCCATTATCCGCGTTGCGCCGTTTATTGAACACTGTGCGCTGGCGCCATTGCCAGGTGAAGGCTCGTTTGCCGGTTCCATCCTCTCCCACGACTTCGTGGAAGCGGCGCTGATGCGTCGTGCGGGCTGGGGCGTGTGGATTGCTTACGATCTGCCCGGTTCGTATGAAGAGCTGCCGCCAAACCTGCTGGATGAGCTCAAGCGAGATCGCCGCTGGTGTCACGGTAACCTGATGAACTTCCGCCTGTTCCTGGTAAAAGGAATGCACCCGGTTCACCGTGCGGTATTCCTGACAGGGGTAATGTCCTATCTCTCTGCGCCGCTGTGGTTCATGTTCCTGGCGCTCTCAACCGCGCTACAGGTGGTGCACACGCTGATGGAGCCGCAGTACTTCCTGCAGCCCCGGCAGCTGTTCCCCGTCTGGCCGCAGTGGCGTCCTGAACTGGCGATAGCACTCTTCTCGACCACCATGGTTCTGCTGTTCCTGCCGAAGCTGCTCAGTATCATGCTGATCTGGTTTAAAGGTGCGAAACAGTATGGCGGCGTGATGCGTGTCACTCTGTCTCTGTTCCTGGAGATGTTGTTTTCGGTCTTGCTGGCACCGGTGCGTATGCTGTTCCATACCATTTTTGTGGTCAGCGCCTTCCTGGGCTGGGAAGTGGTCTGGAATTCACCGCAGCGTGATGATGATGCCACGCCATGGAGCGAAGCGTTCAAGCGCCACGGCTGGCAGATGGCGCTGGGTATCGTCTGGGCAGCAGGAATGGGCTGGCTTGACCTGAACTTCCTGTGGTGGCTGGCACCGATCGTCTTCTCGCTGATCCTGTCGCCTTTTGTTTCGGTCTACTCAAGCCGCTCTACAACAGGTAACGCCTCTAAACGCGCCAATCTGTTCCTGATCCCGGAAGAGTATGAGCCGCCAAAAGAGCTGATGGATACTGACCGCTATCTCGAACTGAACCGCGAGCGCGCGCTGAAGGATGGCTTTATGCACGCGGTGTTTAACCCGTCATTTAATGCCCTCGCCAGCGCGATGGCCACCTCTCGCCACCAGAAAAGTGATGTGCTGGAATTCGCCCGCGATCGTCAGGTCGATCAGGCGTTAAGTGAATCACCGGCGAAGCTGGACCGCGATCGTCGCCTGACGCTGCTCAGCGATCCGGTGATGCTCTCAAGGATGCATTACCGCTTGTGGCAGCATGCTGACAAGTATCACGACTGGTTCGATTACTATAAGTCGTTGAAAATGAATCCGCAGGCGATTCAGTCAAAACCTTAAAGGTTGAAAAGCATAAAGGCCGGGAAGCTCTCCCGGCCTTTTTTTATGTTTTTCCCGGCGGAAAGAATGACAAAAAACTGACGGAAATTTTACCTGTTTTGCCTGAACGGCAGGGCCGGGTTACTCTACAATAGCGTGTTTTTTACAGATAAAGGTATAAGGGTGATGAAGATACTATTCCGCAGCCTGCTGCTCGCCCTGAGCGTGCTGGTGCTGAGCGGTTGTGGCAGCATTATCAGCCGCACTTTTCCAGGCCAGGGGCATGGTAATCAATATTATCCCGGCGTGCAGTGGGACGTTCGTGACACGCCCTGGCGCTTTCTGACAATTATCGATCTGCCGCTGTCACTGGTTGTTGATACGCTGTTATTGCCTGTTGATGCTCAACATGGCCCTTACGAATAAGTAGCCCGGCAGAATTTACCGGGCTGACAGGCTTGCGCTATCGGGCAGGATTACTGGTAGCGATCAGAATCGCTGTTATCATCTTCCCATTCGTCCGCTGCGGCCTTGCCTTCTTCCGTATCCAGCGGCGGCTCAAGCTGAAACTCCCCTTCGTCCCACTCGTGCAGCGTATTTTCAGGTAACCACTCCTGACGCAGTTCAATTTCGTCGAAGTCATCATCAAAAATAGCCTGAGCTGCTTCGCCGCTGCGCAGAGAGAGGCACTCTCCTTCGTCACCTTCATTGGTAAAGAATTCGGCCTGCCACATGATATCGCCATCCTGCATCACATACTTCTGCAGGTTGAACTGACCAACCGAAGCATCAGCTTCTTCCACTTCCGGGTTTGCCGCAAGGTACTCTTCACGCGCGGCGTCTATGGCCTCTTCCAGCGTTGCAAACATGCTCATGGGGATTTCTCCATAACTTCATTTTCAGGTTTTAGAAGGATAGTCGAAGTTTGGTCAGGGGAAAACCTGAGAGCAAAAAAAGTTATCAGATGATTTTATCATGATGTTTCAGTAAGTTACTGATGCGGTCACGACTGGAAAAGCCGATGATCAGATTTACAGCAGACGGGGCGCAGAGGCAGATTACAGTCCGGCTTCCCGGCAAGAGAAGGTACGGGTAGAAAGGCAGCAGCGGGCTGAAGCTGGCAACGAACAAATTTTTTGCCAGTAAGGTGATGTGAGAGAGGCGTTTAGCAGACGGCATAGTTCACTCTGTAGCCTGCGGGATCATTTATCCGCCTCCTGAGCGTGACAGCAATCAGCCTGCCACTCTCAGGATACGCAGAGAATAAGAACTAATAGAGTGAGGCTTCGCCAGCCGGACGAGTTTTAAAGCGGCGATGGAGCCACATATACTGCTCGGGTGCCATCAGTACGCCATGCTCAACGACCTTATTCATGCGCGCAGCGGTGGCTGCCTCATCATCCAGCGGCATCGCCTGCTCTTCCGGCAAAATCACCATTTCATACCCTTTGCCGTGCGGCAGACGGCGCGGCACAAAAGGGATAACGGCAGGCTGACCGCTACGGATCAGCAGATAGCTGCCTTTGGTGGACGCCGCTTTTTCCACGCCGAAGAAGGGAACGAAAACGCTGCTTTTTGGGCCGTAATCATGATCGGGCGCATACCAGATAATGTCGCCATTTTTTAAGGCGCGGATCATGCCCTTCAGATCTTTGCGATCCAGCATGCTTTTATTGGAGCGCATCCGGCCCCAGGTTTGCAGCCAGTCGATAAGCGCATTGTCATTCGGGCGATAAACGCCAATGCCCGGGTTATGAATACCAAAAATGCGAGCGCCCAGCTCCAGGGTCAGAAAGTGCATGCCGATCAGCAGTACGCCTTTGCCCTCCCGATGCGCCTTTTCAATATGCTCCAGACCGCTGACATGAAACCATTTTCTGATGCGCCAGTCAGGCCAGAACCAGGCCATACCGGTTTCAATCAGGCCCATGCCGACCGATTCAAAATTACGCACTACCATCGCTTCACGTTCCGCTTCCGGCATGCTGGGGAAACAGAGTTCCAGATTACGGCGCGCTACCTCTACACGGCGCGTAATAAAATGCATGGAAAGTCGGCCAAGACCGCAGCCAAGGTGATAGAGCACGGGGTAGGGCAGCAGGACCAGCAGGTAGAGGAAACCTATACCTAACCAGGTAAACCAATAACGGGGATGCAACAACGCACGCGTAAATTGAGGCAACTGAGTCATGAGTTTCCAGTTCGAAAAAAAGGGGCATCATTATGCTGCCCGTGATTTTTTATTTATGCCCTATTGTGCCATTTTTTGGCATTGAACTGAAATAACCCGCAACAGGAGAGCTATTTTGTGACGCCGCCCGCCACAACCGGGAGAGCGGCGACCGGGCTACTGGTTAAACAGCCCTTTGACCTCATGAGGTTCGCAGCGCCAGTACTGTTCAGGAGCGTGAACTTTCGCACCCAGTTTAGCTGCCGCATGCCATGGCCAGCGCGGGTCATACAGCATTCCGCGCGCCAGAGCGACCATATCGGATTGCTTGTTGGTCAACAGCGCTTCAGCCTGTTCCGGCTCGGTAATCAATCCAACGGCGATAACAGGGATATCCACTACCTCTTTGATCGCTTCGGCGAATGGCACCTGATAGTTCGGCCCTACTGCAATTTGTTGTTCAGGCGACAGGCCGCCGCTGGAAACATGGATATAGGCACAGCCTTCCGCAGCCAGCGCTTTGCTCAGCTCAATCGACTGTTGCAGATCCCAGCCGCCCTCAACCCAGTCCGTGGCGGAAATTCTGACTCCAACGGGTTTATCAGCCGGGAATACACGGCGAACTTCGCGGAAAACTTCAAGCGTCAGACGCATTCTGTTCTCAAGCGTGCCGCCATACTCATCTTCCCGCTGGTTAGAGAGAGGGGAAAGGAACTGATGGAGCAAATAGCCGTGCGCAGCATGCACCTCGACCAGATCCAGGCCCATACGATCGGCTCGTACAGCGCTATCCACAAACGACTGCTTGATCTCTTCAATACGCGCTTTGGTCAGTGCTTCTGGCTTACCGTCTTCATCATTATAGGGCAGCGCCGAGGGAGCGGAGGTCTGCCAGCCGCCCTGTTCCGGCTTCAGGAAGCCGCCGCCACGCCATGGCACATCCGTAGAGGCTTTGCGACCGGCGTGAGCCAGCTGAATACCAACAGGCATAGGAGAGTAGTGACGCACATCCTTCAGCACGTCGCCCAGTGCCTGTTCAGTCTCATCATTCCAGAGACCTAAATCCTGCGGTGTAATCCGCCCCGCGGCTTCAACGGCAGCGGCTTCAATAATCAGTAAGCCGGCTCCCGAGAGCGCAAGATTCCCTAAATGGATGCGATGCCAGGCCGTAGCTTTACCCGCGTCTGCAGAGTACTGGCACATAGGGGCAATGGTAATACGGTTTTCAAGCGTTAACTTCCCCAACGTAATGGGCGTAAAAAGTTGGCTCATGCAATTTCTCCGGTGGGTTTATCAGACTGACGCTAAAGGCTAACTATAGGTAAAATTTTTTGTGATGTTGAACAGGGTATGCTTTTAACCGGCTGACTGGCGCTTTTTTGCCCGTAAAACAACCGCTGCGGCATAAATTTTTCGGTTTGCATCCTCTGGCAATCAGGTATGATAGCGCCCGCAAAATTTCTCTCTTGAACGCAGGAACGTACACCATGCCAGTGTTACATAACCTTGTTTCCAATGAAGAGCTGAAAGCGCGCATGCTGGCCGAAGCCGAACCGCGTACCACAGTCTCTTTCTACAAATATTTTACCCTCGACGATGCGAAAGCTTTTCGTGATGCGCTCTATGTGGCGTTGACCAAACTAAAGGTTTTTGGCCGCGTCTATGTGGCTACCGAAGGCATCAACGCCCAAATCAGCGTGCCAGCCAGCCAGTACGAAGCGATGAAAGCGATGCTCTACGCTTTCCACCCGGCGCTGAATAATCTCCGCATGAACATTGCGCTGGATGATGATGGAAAGTCGTTCTGGGTGCTGCGCCTTAAAGTGCGTGAGCGTATCGTGGCGGATGGCATTACCGATGAAACCTTTGATGCAAGCGATGTCGGGGGCTATCTGAAGGCGGGTGACGTTAATGCCATGCTGGATGACCCGGACGCGGTGTTTGTGGATATGCGCAACCACTATGAATATGAAGTGGGGCATTTCGACAACGCACTGGAGATCCCCGCCGATACTTTCCGCGATCAGCTGCCGATGGCGGTTGAGATGCTGAAAGAGGATAAAGATAAAAAAATCGTGATGTACTGCACGGGCGGTATCCGTTGTGAAAAGGCCAGCGCGTGGATGCGTCATAACGGCTTTGAAAACGTTTATCACATTGAGGGCGGTATTATTGAGTACGCACGCCGCGCTCGTGAGCAGGGTTTACCTGTGCGCTTCAGGGGGAAAAACTTTGTCTTTGATGAGCGGATGGGTGAACGTATTTCAGACGATGTTATTGCACACTGCCATCAGTGTGGCACCCCGTGCGATACCCACGTCAACTGCAAGAATGATGGCTGCCATCTGCTGTTTATTCAGTGCGACAGCTGTGCAGAAAAGTATCAGGCCTGCTGTAGCCCAATCTGCATGGAAGAGCTGGCCTTGACGCCGGAAGAGCAGCGCGCACGTCGCGCGGGCCGGGAAAATGGCAATAAGATTTTTAATAAGTCTCGCGGCAAGCTCAGCATGACGCTGAAAATTCCTTCCGGGGAATAAATAGTTCGGGCCTGTTGACTGCAACCGGCCCGAAACTCATTTTACGGCTATTTTCTCTCAGCTACTGACGGACCCCCTCAACAGAGATCATCAGCTCTACATTCTGAGAAGCTGGCCCTAAATCGGTAGTGATATTGAAATCTTTCAGGGCAATTTTCGTTTCTGCTTCAAATCCTGCACGATAGCCTCCCCACGGATCTTTGCCTTCGCCCAGTTTTTTCGCTTCCAGCGTCACGGGTTTGGTGACGCCATTCAGCGTCAGGTTGCCGGTAATATCCAGTTCATCCCCATCCTTTTTCACGCTGGTTGAGACGAAGGTCGCCTGTGGGAATTTTGCCACGTTGAGGAACTCTGCGCTGCGGAGGTGCTTATCGCGCTCAGCGTGATTGGTATCCACGCTGTTGGTATTCAGCGTAACGTTCACCTTATCTTTGGTGGGATCGGCCTCGTCAAATGTGAAGCTGCCGTCAAAATCCTTAAAGGTGCCATACAGCCAGCTGTAACCCAGGTGCTGAATGCGGAACTGCACAAAAGCGTGCTGCCCCTGTTTATCAATTTTGTATTCGGCGGCGGAAGCCGCACCACTGCTCACCAGTAAAACTGCGGCGGTCAAACCTGTCAGGCTTTTCTTCAACATAGTGTGTTCCTTTTCAGAGGTTAATCAACACGGCTACCCAGCATTCGCTTAAGCGTGCTGTCGCCGTCAATAAAATGGTGTTTCAATGCAGCTAAGCCGTGCAGCACGGAGAGGATCACCACGCTCCAGGCCAGCCAGAGATGAATATCACCGGCCAGATCGGCCTGCTCGCCAAATCCTTCCAGCGTGGCAGGCACAGACAGCAGGCCAAAAACTTCAACAGGTTTACCGTCGGCAGTAGAGATCAGATAGCCGCTGATAAAAATGGCGAACAAAATGCCATACAGCAGCAGATGGACTGCCAGGGCGCTGATACGGGTCAGGGAGGAGTAACTGCTAAGGGGAGCGGGTGGTGGCGAGAAAAAACGCCAGATTACCCGAAAGATCATCACGACAAAAAGCGTGATACCGATACTTTTATGCAGCTCCGGCGCAGGGTGATACCAGCTATCATAATAGCCCAGCGTAACCATCCAGAGGCCCAACGCAAACATGCCATAAACCGCAAGCGCTACCAGCCAGTGAAGCAGCAGGCTGACAGAGCCAAAACGAGTAGAGGTATTTTTTAACAGCATAGCTATTTTCTGCCCGGTTATTTTTTGCCAAGACTGACCGGGCCAAAACATAAAAGCAATCAATTATTACATGATGTAAGTAAATAATGCCTTTAATTCAAAATAATTGATTAAGTATAGAAATAATGAACATAATTATTGTCAGTTTTAAACATTTCATCTTATTTATCCGGTTTAAACAGTCGGTTAAGTCGAGGATGGATAAAAAATAATTTGTCGGTAAATTTGATATAAATATAAATTTTTGTCAGTGATTTGTCACTTTATGTCAGCGTTGAGCGCCGTGAATGGTTAATTTAACTCATTAAAGGGAGCAGAGAACACATAGCAGAGGAGAGGAAAGGTTTGACCAACGCGGCAAAAAGAGGATTACGCCAGATATAGCGATGAAAGGAGCGCATGCAATAAAAATTATGCGCAATAAAAGCGATAACTGTCACAAACTTGATAATTAACAGACTGTCGTATAGAGTCAGTAAGCGTAAAGAGATGTTGTTAATGTGTAAATCCCCGGATTATTTTGCTGCTTTATAGCTTTCATTCCCTTCTTTACTTCCCTCGCTGGCAACGAAAGCTATGACGCTGCTCACTACCCTCAGGCACCACGGAGAAATTATGAGCACTGATTCAGAGTCCAGCCAACCGCCAAAGAAGCATTTCTGGCGTAAAAAACAGAAAGAACTCACCGTTGATGATATCACCATTGTTGATGCTGACATGTTGAAGCGCGCCGTAGGTGCGGCTGCGTTAGGCAATGCGATGGAGTGGTTCGACTTCGGCGTTTACAGCTACCTTGCCGTCACGCTGGGGAAAGTCTTCTTCCCCGGTGGTAATGCCGCCGCGCAGTTACTGGCTACTTTCGGCGCTTTTGCGGCGGCGTTTCTGGTTCGTCCCGTCGGCGGTCTGGTCTTTGGCCCATTAGGCGACAGGATTGGTCGGCAGAAAGTGCTGGCGATCACCATGATCATGATGTCGATAGGGACATTCTGTATAGGCATCATTCCCGGCTATGACAGCATTGGGATATTTGCTCCGGTGCTGCTGCTGGTTGCTCGTCTGGTACAGGGCTTCTCTACCGGCGGTGAGTATGGCGGTGCTGCTACCTTCATTGCTGAGTATTCCACAGATAATCGTCGTGGATTTATGGGCAGCTTCCTGGAGTTTGGTACGCTGGGAGGGTATCTGCTTGGTGCCGGTCTGGTCACCATCCTGACGGCGGTGATGAGTGAAGAGACGCTGCTTGGCTGGGGCTGGCGTATTCCCTTCTTTATCGCCGCACCCTTAGGCCTGTTCGGGCTTTATGTGCGACTCAAGCTGGAAGAGACGCCTGCGTTTCAGAAGCATATGGAAAAGCAGGAAGCGCTGGAGCACAGCAAACCACGCCTGACGCTGTTCCAGATGCTGAGCAAGTACCGTGCGCAGATGCTGAAATGTATCGGCCTGGTCCTGCTGTTTAACGTCTCTAACTATATGCTGACCTCCTATATGCCGAGCTACCTGACCGGGATACTGGGCCTCAGCGAGATGAGCAGCCTGCTGTTGATTCTGGTGGTGATGTTCGTGATGATGCCGCTGACCCTGTTCTGGGGCCACTGGAACGACCGCCTGGGACGCCGTCCGGTGATTTGGGCGGGGGCAATTGGCCTTATTGTGCTGGCGGTTCCCTGCATGATGATGATTGGCTCCGGCAATATGTGGCTGGTGTTCCTTGGCCTGATCGTGCTCGGGGTGATCCACACCTGTTTCAGCGGCTCCATGCCTGCCACGCTGCCCGCTTTGTTCGCTACGGATATTCGCTACAGCGCGCTGGCGATTGGTTTCAACCTGTCGGTCTCGCTGTTTGGCGGCACCACGCCACTGATCACCACCTGGCTGGTAGCGACGACGCATAACCTGATGATGCCTGCCTATTATCTGATGGGCGCCGGGGTGATCGGAGTGATAACCGTCTTCACGTTACGTGAGACGGCCCGCAAGCCGCTGACCGGTTCTGCACCCGCGGTGGCGAATGAAGCCGAGGCGCACAAGCTGGTGAAAAAGCTACGGCTCCGTCAACAGAAGAAAGATGCCGCCGCGTTAAATAGGCCTGAATAAATTTCTGAAATAAAAAACCGGGCCAGGCCCGGTTTTTTATTTCTGCCCTTAATAATTAAAACCGTGATAGTGAGAACGGAGATAAATCAAACTCAGCCGTTTTATTTTGCGCAAAACCGGCTGCAATTTCTCCCAGCACGCTGGCAAATTTAAAACCGTGACCGCTAAGGCCGGTAATAATAAGCCGGTCTGGCGAGCCTGGCAGCGTATCGATAATAAAATCTTCATCGCTGGTATTATCATAAGTGCAGGCTTCTCCCCGCAGGCAAACGCCCACGCCCGGCAATACGTGCCGCAGGAAAGAAAAAAGCTCGCTGCCATCGTCAGCCACAGTACCAAAGGGTTTACGCTGTTCTGGAGAGGTAATGGGTTGCCCGCCATCATGCCGCCCGATTTTAATGGCGTTATTGTCCGCCGGAAAGCCATAAAAATGCGATCCGTCAGTCATCTCTACGGTAAACGCGGGGAATTTATTATTTTCGCTGTAGCGACCATCCGCCTGATGCCAGGCAAATACTTTGCGCACCGGCGTAACGGGCAGCTCAGGCAGCAATGTTTTTACCCAGGTTCCGGCACTCAGCAGAAGCTTACGGGCTTTGAAGGGGCCTTCCGGCGTCTGGACCAGCTGCAATCCGTCCTGCTCTTCAATCGCACTCACGGCACAATTAAACAGCTGCGCGCATCCCGCCTCTTCAGCCAGACGGATGTAGTGCCGGATAGCCACTTCTGATTTCAGGTAGCCGGATTGCGGCTCGAAAATGCCGGTATAGTCATCGGGAACAGTGAGTTGAGGCCAGCGAGCTTTCGCTTCAGCGCCGCTCAGCTTCTCTACGGGGAGCGCATAGGTTTCAGCGCTTTGCTCTACGTTGCGGATAAATTCAGAGGTTGCCGGAGCCAGGTTAATCACGCCGCAGCGATGCATAATTCGATCGCCACACTGTTTTTCCAGCTCGTCCCATAGCGCCTGTGCCCGAAGCACCAGCGGGACATATCGCGCCCCTTCGCCATAGGCATGGCGAATCAGACGGGTTTCCCCATGATGGCTGCCTTGAGTATGTGGCGGATGGGCGCCGTCAATCATCAGCACCTTCAGGCCAGCCTGAGTGGCATACCAGCCGGCTGCGGCGCCCACTGAACCACTTCCTACCACAATTAAGTCATAAACCATCTGCACCTGGCTCCTTTGTTGATCAGGTTAAGGGTGCAGAATAGCAAAATGTCGCGGTAATGAAAAAGGCACCACAAGGGTGCCTTCAAGCGTGAGAACTTAATGCTTCTGGTAATCTCTGTCCAGGTAATCTGTTGCTTCTATTTTGGCTATGCCAGCTTCC
Organism: Erwinia sp. MMLR14_017; assembly: GCF_033657285.1. NCBI lineage: Bacteria > Pseudomonadati > Pseudomonadota > Gammaproteobacteria > Enterobacterales > Erwiniaceae > Erwinia > Erwinia sp. MMLR14_017. The sequence continues at coordinate 176,037 of NZ_JAWVWP010000006.1, forward strand.
AGAATCGAGATGAACTGTCTGGCAACATCAGTGGTTAACCAGTACGTCTGTCCCACTTCTGCTTCGTCAGATTGCTGTTCATTAGACGTAAGCGAGTGCAGGCGGATCATCATGGCATCATACGTATCTACAGTACTGATATCCCACCCGATGAGGGGATGTGTCTGGATTACATCTTTGTTTCTGTCCATTATAACCCCCTTATTACTCGTATTAATATTGATAACGAAGTGATTTATCGAGGTTCAATGCGGCCTTTTTTTCATAGAGCAAAGTAATTATAACAGGATTTTAGCTTGACGCAGAACGAAATTTTAGCGGGCCAGGAGAAGAGAGATTGATTAAAGTTTTTAAATAAGCGTAAGCCGCACAAAAAAATAACGCACAGGGAATAAAGAAAAGTTCCGTCAGCGCTCAACGTCTGGCTGAATATTAATCACCCCGTGCCGTTTTACCAACGCCTCGGCTAAATGGGAAAAATGCTGCTGCATATTTTCATCGCGCTCCTGATTTTGCGCTTCCAGCCGCAGGCTGTGGATCAGCAACGAAGCCGCCTTCTCATCCAGACAGAAAGAGAGGTTGGCAAAGGCGCTTTCCAGTACGCTCAGGCGACGTTGCTGATCGGCAATCAGCGCCAGCAGTTCCCCAAACGTCATCGCTTCTTCAGGATTTTCACTGTTCATGGTGCCGTCCCCGCTTATAGCTGAAGTCAATCAGTCTACAACCTCAGCGCGAAATCGGCGAGTCCTGGTGACAAAAACAAAAAAGCCGGGTGGCGAAACCCGGCAAACAACGGCAAAAAGAGTGACCCGCCGGGCTAATCCGTGATGAACCAGTCGTCGGCGCTCTCCCAGGTTTCCTGCAGGATCTCGGTAATACGATCTTTGGCTTCTTTGCCACCTCCCATCACGGTGAGGTTATTGGCAGCCGCGTAGCGAACAGAGACGCTGTTAGTGACTTCAGGAAAGTGCTGGTCAATACGTTTAATGAGTTCTGACGACAGCGCATCAATAGCGCCAGCGGGCAGGGATGTGGTTTTTGCTACAGTGACTTCAATACGCATAAAAGCCTCCGGATAAGATACTGTGAATATATACAGTGTCAGATCCGAAGGCAATCAGTTTATGTTATTTTCCTGATGGATTCAGAGCGATACGGTCCAGTTCAGCGTTTCGCCGGCCAGGAACGGCGTCAGGGCGTGCTCGCCCAGCGTGATGCTTTCAGCCACTTTCCAGGGCTTGCGTACCAGTTTGATCCGGCCTTCGTTCAGTGGCAGGCCATAAAAGCGCGGGCCATTTTCAGAACAGAAGGCTTCAAAGTGCTGCAACGCATCCATCTCTTCGAAAACGGTGGCGTACGCTGGCAGTGAAGAGGGGGCATTGAACACGCCTGCACAGCCGCAGCTCGCTTCCTTTAAGTGCCGCAGGTGGGGGGCAGTATCCGTCCCCAGGAAGAAGCGATTGTTGCCGGAAGCCACGACTTTACGCAGCGCCTCCTGATGCACGTTACGCTTCAGGATCGGCAGGCAGTAGAGATGGGGACGGATACCGCCTGCCAGCATATGGTTGCGGTTAAACATCAGATGTTGCGGCGTCACGGTCGCCGCCAGCAGATGGTTACCTTCTTCCACGTAGGCTGCCGCTTCTTTGGTAGTGATATGTTCAAATACTACCTTCAGCTCAGGATAGCGCTTACGCAGCGGGTCCATCACGGTTTCAATGAAGCGAGCCTCACGGTCAAAGATATCAATCTCTGCTGAAGTCACTTCACCGTGGATCAACAGCGGCATGCCGATTTTCTGCATGCGTTCAAGCACGCTGGCGATGCTGGCAATATTGGTGACACCGTGACTGGAGTTAGTAGTGGCATGGGCCGGATAGAGTTTTGCGGCCGTAAACACCCCTGCGGTAAATCCCTTTTCCACTTCATCTGCATCCAAAGAGTCGGTGAGATAGCAGGTCATCAGCGGGGTAAAATTATGTCCCGCAGGAATAGCGGCCATAATGCGGTCACGATAGGCGACGGCTGCCGCCACGCTGGTCACCGGAGGAACCAGATTCGGCATCACAATTGCCCGACCGTTAACCTCACTGGTAAAGGGCAGCACGGTTTTCAGCATCTCATCATCACGAAGATGGATATGCCAGTCGTCTGGGCGGCGAATGAGAAGTTCCTGAGGTTGTGCTGTCATCTGAGTGCTCCGGCAGAAGTGAAATCGCTAAGGGATTTAGCCGGGTACTAAGCATAGGGATAAAGCGGCGGGAATGCACCTGGTTTGTTAACCTGGCGGTAAATGGCAGGCGTTCTCCGCCGTGGGAAAACGCCTGGTAAAGGCGCTAAGGATCAAGGATTGGTAAAGGGGATCACCAGTTCACCCGGCTTAACTTCAAGCCCTTTTGCAAATCGCTTAGCCAGCGATTCGGCTTTACTGCGGTCACTACTCAATATGTAAGCCGGTTTCTGATTAAAATAATCTTTCAGTGACTGATTAAGATAAGGCGTCAGGCTTTTTAACAGCCCCTGCATTTTTTCAGGCTGAACCTGGACGTCTGACAGCTCCATATCTCTCAGAAAAATAGCACCTTTCTCTTTATCAAACACCGGCTGGGCCTTCATTGTCAGCTTCATATCCGCCTGCTGAGGACCAAAGAGAGAACTGATATTGACCTTCGCATTCCCTGAAAGCGTCACTTTATTCGGCTCTTCACGACCAATTTTGCTGCTGAGGTCGGTCAGAACAATGTGGGCATCCACTAAACCTGCGACGCCAATCTGCTTTTCGTAATTGTTGTGTTTTGCCAGCGCCTGATTCACTTCCTGTTCGCTGATAGTGTACTGCGTTAACTGATTACAGCCGGAGAGTAAGCCCACCAGCAGAAGGGCATAAAGCCCGGAAAATACTTTGTTCATCGTGTTCCTCTTATCATCTTCCGTCAGTAACCCTTCTGACGGGAGGCAATAGAGTGCACGACTCTGCTCTGAGAGTCACCAGGATAACCGGGAAAGGGAGTCATACGGGACGAAATAAAACCGGGCCGCTGCGGCCCGGAGAGGATCAGACGGCAATCGAGGACAATAAATTGATTTGCGTCTGTTTGGCCATATTGTCGCGGTAATCGGCAACGCGGCTGGGATAGTCGATGCCGGAGATCAGCGTCAGGGAGCGCAGCACCGGGAACAGATGAATATCATCCAGCGACAATTCACCATTTACGGCATTGGGTTTCACGATAAGTTTATCCAGCTTACGCAGGTCATCATTCACATTCTTGATGTAACCTTCCGCATGCAGCTTAAGCTCGTCAAAACTGCCTGCATTGGCTTCTTTCTTATCTTTAAAGTAGCGTCGGGCTTCCGGCGTGGCGAACTCAGCAAACGAGGCCTGAGCGATGCGGGGAAGCAGCAGCTTATTAAGATAACCGTTGATGTGGCGCAGCCAGTCAGAAATGGCCGGGTTAGTTCTGCCGGTTAACAGCGGTTTGCGATCTGATTTATCGACATAGTTCACGATCTCCAGACTTTCAGGCATACAGCTGCCATCATCTTTCATCAAAATGGGCGCCATTTTCTGGCCAATTAACTTTTTGGGGGTCGCTTCATCATCATTCAGCATGACCACCAGTTCGACTGGCAGATCCTTCAAGCCGAAGATCATACGGGCTTTAACGCAGAACGGGCAGTGATCGTAGATATAGAGTTTCAAGAACGCCTCCTTAAAGCGCTGAGCGTGAACGGTGTCACCCTCAATCTTTTTGAATGCATAAATAAGTATGGAAGAGATCGCTCAACAGGGCAACCGCAGCGGGAAAACGTAGATGCGTGCCATTTATGATATTTTTAAACGCACTGTTTTACCCGTCGGGGTACAGGCGGTTATAGTGGTTTATAAGCGCCTGTTGACGAACATTAACCGGGAGTCGCTCCGTTAGCGTCAACGCGCATCCGTTTTACTCTTTGTCGGCCAACACAGGAGAGAAGATGTTTGGCTACCGCTCCGCTGTCCCGAAAATCCGCCTGACTACTGACAGGCTGGTAGTTCGCCTTGTCCATGAACGCGACGCCTGGCGTCTGGCTGACTACTACGGCGAAAACCGCCTTTTTCTTAAACCCTGGGAACCGATCCGCGATGAGAGTCACTGCTATCCCTCCGGCTGGCAGGCGCGTCTGGGGCTGATCGCAGAGATGCATAAACAGGGGAATGCCTTCTATTTCGCGGTGATGGACCCTGATGAAAATGAGATCCGTGGCGTAGCGAATTTCAGTAACGTGGTGCGCGGATCCTTTCACGCCTGCTATCTGGGCTACTCGCTGGGTGAAAAGTGGCAGGGGCAGGGCATGATGTTTGAAGCCCTGCAGTCAGCTATTCGTTATATGCAGCGCCAGCAGCGCATCCATCGCATCATGGCTAATTACATGCCGCATAACCAACGAAGCGGCAATTTACTGGCCCGCCTGGGGTTTGAAAAAGAGGGCTATGCCAAAGAGTATTTGCTGATTGATGGTCGCTGGCAGGATCATGTCCTGACCGCGCTTACTGCTAAAGAATGGATACCGGAGCGTCGCGCATAACCTGATGAAAATTCTTCTTTCGGCCCTTGAGGCCCGCACTGTTGGCTGCCTGCTGGAAAAGCAGGTCACCACTCCCGAACAGTACCCGATGTCGCTGAACGGTGTGGTAACAGCCTGTAATCAAAAGTCGAACCGTGAACCGGTACTGTCGCTGAGCGACTCTGCGGTCCAGAATACGCTTGATGCACTGGTAAAAAAGCATCTGGTAACGTCGCAGAGTGGGTTTGGCAACCGCGTGGTGAAATATGAGCATCGCTTCTGCAACACCGAATTCGGCCAGCTCAGATTTTCAGCGGGCGAACTGGCGTTAATAACCACGCTGTTGCTGCGGGGCGCGCAAACGCCCGGTGAACTGCGGACCCGCAGCACACGTCTGCATGAATTTGCCGACATGAATGAAGTGGAGCAGGCGCTGGAAACGCTCGCTTCGCGGGAAGATGGACCCTTTGTGGTGCGGCTGGCGCGTGAGTCGGGCAAGCGGGAAAGCCGCTATATGCACCTTTTCAGTGGAGAGGTGGATGAAGCCGCTTCGCCCGTGGCTGAGAGCACGCAGGAGAGTGATGATTTATCAGCGCGCGTGGCTGAACTGGAACGTGAAATGGCGCAAATCAAACAACAACTGGCCCAGCTGAGCGGGAGCGTCTGAGATGGTATTACGCATTGGTATCGTTGGGCTGGGCAGCATCGCACAGAAAGCATGGCTGCCCGTGGTGACCCGCACGGAGGGCTGGCAAATCGCCGGTGCATTCTCCCCTAATCAGCAAAAAGCGCGGGTCATTTGCGACAGCTATCGTATCCCGCTCTTCTCCAGCGTGGCGGAGCTTGCCGCTGCGAGCGATGCGGTATTTGTTCACACTTCCACCGCCAGCCATTTCGCCATTGTGAAAGAGCTGCTGCTGGCTGGTGTGGATGTCTGCGTGGATAAACCGCTGGCTGCCCGCCTGAGCGAGGCTGAACAGCTGGTTGAGCTGGCGCACAAGCTGGGACGCAAGCTGATGGTGGCCTTTAACCGGCGATTTGCTCCGCGCTATCTTCAGTTGAAAGCGGAGCTTGGCCGCCTCGCTTCTCTGCGAATGGATAAGCATCGCAGTGACAGCGTCGGGCCTCACGATCTCTTCTTTACGCTGCTGGATGATTATCTGCATGTGGTGGACACTGCGCTGTGGCTGAGCGGCGGTTATGACAGCCTGCAAAGCGGCACACTACTGACCAATGACTCAGGGGAGATGCTCTACGCCGAACACCATTTCTGCCGGGGAGAAATACAGATCACCACCAGCATGCATCGCCGTGCGGGTAGCCAGCGGGAATCCGTTTGCGCCGTGACGGAGGGCCGTCTTTTGCAGGTGAATGATATGCGTGACTATCAACAGGAATCTGCCGGTAAACTGATTGTGGACCCGCTCCCCGGCTGGCAAACCACGCTGGAACAGCGAGGCTTTGCCGGTGCCGCTCACCATTTTATTGCCTGTGTGCAAAATCAGACAATGCCGCAAACCTCGGGAGAGCAGGCGCTGTTGGCACAGCGCGTAGTGGAGAAACTCTGGCGGGATATCGAGCGTGAATAATCGGCTATAACAAACGAATCTGGTTATTTCATTCTATATCAGTAGACTATGCCCACCCTGGCGGCCCTCTGGTGCCGCCACTTTACCGCCAGAACAGTCAGGAAGAACATGAACCTGTTGAAATCGTTGGCAGCGGTCAGCTCTATGACCCTGTTTTCGCGCGTGCTGGGATTTGCCCGCGATGCCATTGTGGCAAGAGTTTTTGGGGCCGGGATGGCAACGGACGCCTTCTTTGTCGCTTTTAAACTGCCTAATTTGCTGCGCCGTATCTTTGCTGAAGGGGCGTTTTCTCAGGCTTTTGTGCCGATCCTCGCCGAATATAAAAGCAAGCAGGGCGAAGAGGCGACAAAAGTGTTTGTCGCTTACGTTTCCGGTCTGCTGACGCTGGCGCTGGCGATTATCACCATTCTGGGCATGTTAGCTGCGCCCTGGGTGATTATGATTACGGCTCCCGGCTTTGCGGATACCGCCGATAAATTTGCGCTTACCTCTGCGCTTTTACGCGTGACCTTCCCCTATATTTTCCTGATCTCGCTCGCCTCGCTGGCTGGGGCCATTCTCAATACCTGGAACCGCTTCTCCGTTCCGGCATTTGCGCCAACGCTGCTTAACGTCAGTATGATTGGCTTTGCGCTGTTTGCCGCTCCCCATTTTCATCCGCCGGTAATGGCGCTGGCGTGGGCGGTAGTGGCGGGTGGCGTACTGCAACTCGGCTATCAGCTTCCCCATCTGAAAAAGATTGGCATGCTGGTACTGCCCAGGCTGAACCTGAAAGACGCAGGCGTCTGGCGGGTCATGCGGCAAATGGGGCCGGCGATCCTCGGCGTCTCGGTCAGCCAGATATCATTGATTATCAATACCATTTTCGCCTCTTTCCTGGTCTCCGGTTCGGTTTCCTGGATGTATTATGCTGACCGCCTGATGGAGTTTCCCTCCGGCGTGCTCGGCGTGGCGTTAGGCACCATTCTGCTGCCTTCGCTGGCAAAAAGCTTTTCCAGCGGCAACCATGATGAGTATTCCCGCCTGATGGACTGGGGACTGCGCCTCTGCTTCCTGCTGGCGCTGCCGTGCGCCGTCGCGCTGGGGATTCTGGCTAAACCGCTGACCGTGGCGCTTTTCCAGTATGGTAAATTCAATGCGTTTGACGCGGCGATGACGCAGCGCGCGCTGGTGGCTTACTCAGTGGGGCTGATGGGCATCATTGTGGTGAAAGTGCTGGCGCCAGGATTCTACTCCCGTCAGGACATTAAAACGCCGGTCAGGATCGCCATCGTCACGCTGGTGATGACGCAGCTGATGAACCTGGCCTTTATTGGGCCACTGAAACATGCCGGGCTGTCGCTCTCAATCGGGCTTGGTGCCTGTCTTAATGCCGCACTGCTCTATTGGCAGCTGCGTAAACAGCAGATTTTCCATCCGCAGCCTGGCTGGAGCGCATTTCTCGTGCGGCTGTTTATCGCCGTTGCGGTAATGGCCGCTGCGCTGGTGGGGATGCTACAGGTTATGCCTGACTGGGCTACGGGCAATATGGTCTGGCGTCTGCTGCGTCTGGCGGCTGTTTGTGCGGTTGGCGGCGGCGTGTTCTTTGCCGTACTGGCAGCGCTGGGCTTCCGGGTGAAGGACTTCGCCCGCAAAACGCTGGCGTGATCGGGTAAAGCCCCAGGGCGCAGAGCGCATTGGGGCTTACTGAAGCTGGATCTGGGGCGAGCGGAGCTTAAGCTTTACGGCTGATAAAACTGCTGGTGGTTGCCTGGCCATCCGGGCCATAAAACTTCTGCGTCTGATGCGGCTTCAACACTTCCAGCGCCTGCTCGGTAAAGCCGATTTGGTGATTCAGCAGCAATCCATTATGTAAATTGGTATCGCGCAGCTTCACGGTCTGCTCCTGGATAGCGGCCCAGCGACGAGCCATATCAGGATTGAGGCTGTAGGGCGCGTGCAACCCCGCCTCTTTTTCTGCATCGCGGCGCATCTGCTCAATAAAATTGAGCGTGGCCAGCAGCGAACTTTTATCTTCGGTAATGCGTTGCAGTAAGCTGCTGTTAATCTGACCGCCTGAGAGCTGTTGTTGCTCCGCCGTCATCACGTCGGCCAGACTGTTCAGCACTTCCAACATTTTATTAAGCGCGGTCAGCAGCTTTTGCATTTACTTAGTTACCTTCTAAAGAATCTTTGGCCTGCTGGATCAGAGCATCGGCGATTTTGCCGGTATCCATCTTCAGCTCGCCATTACGAATGGCTGTTTTTAACTCTTCAACACGAGCGGTGTTGATATCTTGTGAGCTGGCTTTAGTCAGCTGCGACTGCGCGCCGCTCAGGACTACCTGCGTACCGGCCTGCGTGGTTTTGCTTTCTGCCGGGCGCGCTTTAGGGGCAGCGGTTTCGCCGGTGTCGCGAGTCTGTACGGTGCTGGCCGGGTTCAGCGGTTGAGTTCTGTCAATGCTCATAATCTGGCTCCTGTATGCTCAGGCGTTATTACGGCCTGATAAGCTAAGTGTACTATGTCTGTTATTAACACTATCGGCAGAACTGAACCCTTCTTTAGTGTTTTATAGCGTTATAAGAATTATCCCATCCGCCCCGACTTTTCCACTGACAATCTGACCAGAGCTCATCCTCACCCGAACCAACTGGGCCGTCGTGGCATTGTTCATCGCCCGGCCTTCGCTGCTGACGCTAAATCCGCCGCCGCTGGCGGTGACGGTCACGTTCTGTCCCGCTTTCACCCGCCAGGGCTGCCGCACCATCATCAACGTAATGGGTTGACCTGGAACGATATCTCTTAGCGTTACCGCATCGGTAATTTGCTCTGCCGACATCACCGTTCTCGCTGGCAGGGTATCAAGCCTGCCGTGCTGAATTTTTATATCCTCTGCCGTTATCGTGCCGCCGCGCATCACCGGTCGGGCCGCCACGATGTAATCACCGGTGACCTGCACCTGAACCTGGATGTAGCGACGGTTCTGGTCGCAGTTGGCCGCCACGCTCATGTTTCCCCAGATGCGGCTGTTGCCGGGCAGCGAGAATTGCGGCGCCTCGCACTCGGGCCACTGCGATTGCGGGGTTTTCACCACCACGGAAAGAGTATCGGCGCTCTGGCCGGTTTCTCCATAGCGGGACTGGAAAAACTGATTGAGCTGAGCTGTGAGATCGGCCGCGCTGGCAGAGAGACTCAGCAGAGCCAGCAGGCTGACTAAAACAACAATGTGCCGCATCGGGATTCTCCCATAAATCAAACTGGCCCTGATTCTACTCCTGGTGCGTTCAGGTCAAGGCGCAAAATAGCAACAAAATTTAGCGCTATTCAGACGATGACTATTGCGCGCCCCGATTATGCTGTCAGCTCTGAATTTTCATTTTGCGGAGGAAGCATGCTCGACAAACTGGACGCGGCACTACGGTTTAATACCGAAGCTTTAAACCTGCGTGCCCAGCGGCAGGAGATCCTGGCATCCAATATCGCCAATGCTGATACGCCAGGCTACCAGGCTCGCGATATCGATTTCGCCAGTCAGCTGAATAAGGTGATGGAGCAGGGGCGGGCGGAAGGATCGGGACTGTCGCTGGCGGTGACGTCAGCACGCCATATTCCCGCGGAAACGCTGCAGCCAGCGTCCATCGACCTGATGTACCGGATCCCGGATCAGCCAGCGATGGACGGTAACACGGTCGATATGGACCGTGAACGTACGCAATTTGCGGACAACAGCCTGAAATACCAGACCGATCTGACGCTTATCAGCAGTCAGATCAAGGGCATGATGTCCGTGCTACAGGGGCAATAATTTATGGCTTTACTGAATATTTTTGATATCGCCGGATCGGCAATGAACGCCCAGTCTCAGCGTCTGAACGTCAGCGCCAGTAACCTGGCCAACGCCGACAGCGTAACCGGGCCAGATGGTCAGCCTTACGTCGCCAAACAGGTTGTCTTTCAGACCAATGCCCTGCCGGGTTCACCGACCGGTGGTGTGCGTGTGGCGCAGGTCATTGACGACCCTACGCCAGCCAAATTGGTCTACGAGCCGGGCAATCCCATGGCCGATGCCAAAGGCTACGTGAAAATGCCTAACGTTGATGTCGTAGGGGAAACGGTTAACACCATGTCCGCGTCGCGCAGCTATCAGGCCAACGTGGAAGTGTTGAACACCGTGAAACAGATGATGATGAAAACCCTGACGATGGGTCAATAAGGAGCAGGCTGATGGGCATTGCAGTAGGCATTAACGAGAAACTAGATAACTCATCCATTGCGGCTTCGTCGACAACAGATACCTCGGCTGCGGATCTGCAGAATAACTTCCTGACGCTGTTAGTCACGCAGTTACAAAACCAGGACCCGACCAATCCAATGGATAACAGCCAGCTCACCACCCAGCTGGCGCAGATCAATACCCTGAGCGGCATTGAGAAACTGAACACCACGCTGGGATCGATTTCCGGCCAGATCAACAGCGGACAGTCTTTGCAGGCGACCACGCTGATTGGTCATGGTGTGATGGTGGACGGTTCACAGGTTCTGGTAGGTAGCGGGCAGACTACACCGTTTGGCGTCAGCCTGGAGCAGGCGTCTACTGCGACTACCGCAACAATCACAGATTCAACCGGCAAGGTGGTGCAAACCATCAATCTTGGCGGACTGAGCGCCGGTGTGCATACCTTCTCCTGGGATGGCAGCACCACCGATGGCACTACCGCCGCTGACGGTAAATACAGCGTTTCTCTGAGCGCCAGCAACGCAACCGGACAACTGGTTACGCAGCCGCTGAATTATGCGCTGGTTAATGGGGTGACTAACGACACGAGCGGTGCCGTTTTAGACCTCGGCACGATGGGTAGCACCACCCTCGCAAATGTTCGTCAGATTATTTAACACCTAACTTTTTTCAGGAGTAAACACATGGCATTTTCACAGGCAGTCAGTGGCTTAAACGCCGCGTCCAGCAACCTTGATGTAATCGGCAACAACATCGCCAACTCCGCGACGGTAGGCTTTAAGTCTGCAACCGTCTCCTTCGCAGATATGTTTGCTGATTCCAAAGTGGGCCTGGGCGTTAAAGTGGCTGCGGTTACTCAGGACTTTAATGACGGTACCACCACCTCTACCAGCCGTGGACTGGACGTGGCGATCAGCCAGTCTGGCTTCTTCCGCATGGCGGACACCAGCGGCGCGGTCTACTACAGCCGTAACGGCCAGTTCACCCTGGACGCAAACCGTAATATCGTTAACGCCAACGGCCTGCAGCTGACCGGCTATCCGGCAACCGGCACGCCTCCAACTGTACAGACCGGTGCTAACCCAGTGGCTCTGAGTGTTCCTACTACCGCGATGTCTGCCAGGGCGACCAGTGCAGCGGCCATTGTGGCGAACCTGAACTCAACGGATGCTGTGATTACCAAAACGCCGCTGGATATCAATGATACCGATACCTACAGCAGCAAGGCTTCAATGACCACCTATGACTCATTGGGCAACGAACACAACCTGAACCTCTATTTCAGTAAAACAGCAGACGGTACCTGGAACGTAAACGTTAAAGATGGCAGCGCGGCCGATCCTACCGCTGACGTCGGCAGCTTCACCATGACGTTTGACCAGAATGGCCAGATGACCTCGACCGCTGAACAGCCGGTTACGCTCACTTCCCTGAACGGTTCTGCGCCTACCACCTTCAATATCAGCATGCTGAACAGTCAGCAGCAGAACACCGGCACCAGTACCTTCGGTAACCCGACGCAGGATGGTTATAAGCCTGGCGAGCTGACCAGCTATCAGATCAACGATGACGGCACCCTGGTAGGCAACTACTCCAACGAGAAAACTCAGGTTCTGGGGCAGATCGCGCTGGCTAACTTTGCTAACCCGGAAGGTCTGAAGTCTGAAGGTAACAACGTCTGGTCTGCAACCAGCTCATCCGGCCAGGCGCTGGTGGGACTGGCAGGGACCGGTAACCTCGGTACTCTGACCGCAGGTGCGCTGGAGTCCTCCAACGTGGATCTGAGCAAAGAGCTGGTGAACATGATTGTGGCACAGCGTAACTACCAGTCTAACGCCCAGACCATCAAAACTCAGGACCAGATCCTCAACACCCTGGTCAACCTGCGTTAATTCGGCTAACAGGATCGTCTTATGGATCACGCGATATATACCGCAATGGGGGCTGCCAGCCAGACCCTCGACCAGCAGGCCGTGACGGCGAGCAACCTCGCCAACGCCTCCACGCCGGGCTTCCGTGCGCAGCTTAATGCGTTGCGCGCCGTGCCGGTGGAAGGTCTTTCACTGCCTACCCGTACGCTGGTAACAGCGTCAACGCCTGGCGCAGACATGTCACAGGGAACGCTGGACTATACCGAGCGCCCGCTGGACGTCGCCGTGCGTGAAAACGGCTGGCTGGCCGTGCGGGCGCCGGATGGTACCGAGGCCTACACCCGTAACGGGAATATGGAACTCGATCCGGCAGGGCAGCTCACTATCCAGGGGAACCTGGTGATGGGCGACGGTGGCCCGATTGCCGTGCCGCAAGGCTCGGAAGTCACCATCGCCGCTGATGGCTCTATTACCGCGCTGAACCCGGGCGATCCGCCGAATGCCACTGTCCAGCTGGGCCGACTGAAGCTGGTGAAAGCCATCGGCTCCGAAGTGGTGCGCGGAGATGACGGCTTGTTCCGCCTGAACGCGACCGCGCAGGCACAGCGCGGTGCCGTTTTGCAGAACGATCCGACCATTCAGGTGATGCCCGGCGTGCTGGAAGGCAGCAACGTTAAGCCGGTAGAAACCATGGTCGATATGATCGCTAACGCACGCCGCTTCGAGATGCAGATGAAAGTCATCTCCAGCGTCGATGAGAATGAACAACGCGCTAACCAGCTGCTGTCGATGAGCTGAGTGCAGAGGAAACTATAATGATCCGCTCTCTCTGGATTGCCAAAACCGGTCTTGACGCCCAGCAAACCAATATGGACGTCATCTCGAACAACCTTGCCAACGTAAGCACTAACGGCTTTAAGCGTCAGCGTGCGGTGTTCGAAGATCTGATGTACCAGACTATCCGCCAGCCAGGCGCGCAGTCTTCCGAGCAGACCACGCTGCCTTCAGGCATGCAGTTGGGTACAGGTACGCGCCCGGTAGCTACCGAGCGTCTGCATACTCAGGGTAACCTGAACAAAACCGACTCCTCGAAAGATGTAGCTATCAGCGGCCAGGGCTTCTTCCAGGTGCAGATGCCAGACGGCACCCTGGCTTACACCCGTGACGGCTCGTTCCAGACCGATCAGAATGGCCAGTTAGTGACCAACGGCGGTTTCCCGGTTCAGCCAGCCATCACTGTTCCAGCCAACGCTCTGAGCATGACCATCGGTCGTGACGGTGTGGTGAGCGTGACCCAGCAGGGTCAGACTCAGCCGGTTCAGGTCGGACAGCTGACGCTTAGCACCTTTATTAACGATGCGGGCCTGGAAAGCAAAGGTGAAAACCTTTATCAGGAAACCCAGGCTTCTGGTGCGCCAACCGACAGTACGCCAGGCAACAACGGCGCCGGTTTGCTCTATCAGGGTTATGTTGAGACTTCTAACGTTAACGTGGCCGAAGAGCTGGTCAGCATGATCCAGACCCAGCGCGCCTACGAGATCAACAGTAAAGCTATCAGCACCTCCGATCAGATGCTGGCCAAACTGACGCAGTTGTAATACCACAGCGGTCGGGCTTGCCCGACCCTGAATAAAAAACTTTCATTATTAAAGGTAGTGATTCCATGGCGAAGCAAATCCCAATGCCTGGACGTTTGTTGGTAGCCACGCTGCTCCTGACGCTTAACGGTTGTGCTTTAGTTCCCCGTACGCCACTGGTTGAAGGTTCGACAACGGCCCAGCCGCTGCCTGCTTCGCCGCCGGTTGTTAACGGCTCCATTTTTCAGGGCGTGATGCCGATGAACTACGGCTATCAGCCGCTGTTTGAGGATCGACGTCCACGTAATATCGGCGATACGCTGACCATTACCCTGCAGGAAAACGTCAGTGCGAGCAAAAGCTCGACTGCCTCCGCAGGACGTGACGGCAGCACCACGCTCGGTCTGACCGTGCCAACCTCGCTGACCGGTCTGTTGGGCGGCGATAAAACCAATATCGATGCCAGCGGCAAGACCGATTTTGCAGGTAAAGGCGGCGCAACGGCTAATAACACCTTTACCGGCACCATCACCGTGACGGTGAATCAGGTCCTGCCGAACGGCAACCTGAAAGTCGTGGGTGAGAAACAGATTGAGATCAACCAGGGAACGGAATTTATTCGCTTCTCGGGCGTGGTTAACCCTCGCACCATCAGCGGCAGCAACAGTGTTGTGTCGACGCAGGTGGCGGATGCCCGCATTGAATATGTCGGTAACGGCTATATCAATGAGGCGCAGACCATGGGCTGGCTGCAAAGGTTCTTCCTGAACCTGTCACCGTATTAAGAGGTTCCAATGCGTAAGATGATTTTTCGTTTCACCCTGCTGCTGCTGGCTGGCCTTAGCGCCTTCGCCCACGCTGACCGTATTCGCGATTTAACCACCGTGGGTGGCGTGCGTGAAAACCAGCTGATCGGCTATGGCCTGGTCGTGGGGCTGGATGGCTCCGGTGACCAGACCACCCAGACACCCTTCACCACGCAAAGTCTGAACAACATGTTATCCCAGTTAGGGATTACGGTGCCTGCGGGCACCAACATGCAGCTGAAAAACGTGGCGGCGGTAATGGTTACCGGTAAGCTTCCGGCATTTGGCCGCCAGGGACAGGTCATCGACGTGGTGGTTTCCTCGATGGGTAATGCCAAAAGTCTGCGTGGCGGTACGCTGCTGATGACCCCGCTGAAAGGCGTGGATAACCAGGTTTATGCGCTGGCTCAGGGAAACATCCTGGTGGGCGGCGCGGGCGCTTCGGCGGGTGGCAGCAGCGTGACGGTCAACCAGGTTAACGGTGGACGTATCACCGGCGGCGCAACGATTGAGCGCGAATTGCCGAACAATTTCGGTACTTCAAGCGTGATCAATCTGTTCCTGAACGAAGAAGACTTCAGCATGGCGCAGCGGATCACCGACGCAATCAACGCTCGCAGCGGCTACGGTTCTGCCCAGGCGCTGGATGGCCGTACCGTGCAGGTGCAGGTTTCCGCCAACGGAACCTCGCAGGTTCGCCTGCTGGCCGATATTCAGAATATTGATGTCTCTGTACCGATTATGGACGCCAAAGTGATTATCAACTCGCGTACCGGCTCGGTGGTGATGAACCGTGAAGTTCAGCTCAGCAGCTGTGCCATCGCGCAGGGCAACCTCTCGGTCACCGTTAACCAGTCGCAGAACGTCAGCCAGCCGAACACGCCGTTTGGTGGCGGACAAACTGTGGTTACCCCGCAGACGCAAATCGACCTGCGTCAGAGCGGCGGTGCGCTGCAGAGCGTAAATGCCAGCGCCAACCTGAACAGCGTGGTACGTGCCCTGAATGCGCTGGGCGCAACGCCGATTGATCTGATGTCCATCCTGCAGTCAATGCAGAGTGCGGGCTGTCTGCACGCCAAACTGGAAATTATCTGATGAGTGATTCCCAATCTCTGATGGGAGCGGCTTACGACAGCCGCTCGTTGAACAACCTGAAACGCCAGGCCAGCGGCGACCCGAAAGCGCATGCGCGGGAAGTGGCAAAGCAGGTCGAAGGGATGTTTGTACAGATGATGTTGAAAAGCATGCGCCAGGCGCTGCCGCAGGATGGTCTGCTGAGCACGGAACAAACGCGGCTTTATACCTCAATGTACGATCAGCAGATTGGGCAGCAGATCGCGTCAAAAGGGCTGGGACTGGCCGACATGATGGTCAAGCAGATGGAGCAGGCCGCACCGCTGGATGAAAAAGCGGGCACCGTGCCGATGATGCTGGACAAAAACTTTATCAATACGCTGCCGCCGCTGGCTATGGAACAGATTATCCGTAAGGCAGTTCCGCGGCTGCCTTCATCCGATACGCCGTTAAGCGGTGACAGCAGCGACTTTATCGCGCAGCTTTCCCAGCCAGCCAAAATGGCCAGTGCGGAAAGCGGTATTCCTCATCATCTGATCCTGGCGCAGGCCGCGCTGGAATCAGGCTGGGGTCAGCGGCAGATCCTCACCTCGCAGGGTAAGCCCAGCTATAACGTCTTTGGAATTAAAGCTACCGGTAGTTGGCAGGGTAAAACCACCGAAGTGCTGACCACCGAGTATGAGAATGGTCAGGCCAAAAAAGTGGTGGCTAAGTTCCGCGTCTACGACTCCTATTTCGACGCCCTGAACGACTACGTAAAACTCCTCAGCAATAATCCGCGCTACAGCGCGGTGACCACGGCCACAACCCCGGAACAGGGCGCAAAAGCATTGCAGGAAGCGGGATACGCAACGGACCCTAAGTATGCGCAGAAGCTGGTGGGGATGATTCAGCAATTTAAAAATATGGGTGAAAAAGTGGTAAAAGCCTACACCCAGGATATTGGCGATTTGTTCTGATTTTTACTCAAGTTTATCCCGGTTTTACCGATAACCTTTTCAGGCCGGATTTGTGTTAAAGCACGCCGGCAGACTCTTAATGCCGGCCCGTGCTGTGTCAGGGTAAACAAGGAACCGACATGTCTAACTTAATTAATACCGCGTTAAGCGGAATAAATGCGGCTTCGGCGGCGTTGAATACCACCGGTAACAACATCAGCAACTACAGCGTTACTGGCTATAACCGTCAGACTACCGTACTTGCTCAGGCCAACAGCACGCTTAGCGGCACCAATTATTATGGTAACGGCGTATCGGTCGCCAGCGTCAACCGCGAGTATGACGCGTTTATCACCAACCAGCTTCGCGCAGCCAGCACGCAGTCCAGCGCGCTGACCACGCAGTATAATCAGCTGTCGAACATTGATGACATGTTTTCCAGCACTACCAACACTTTGTCGACCAACATTCAGGATTTCTTCTCTTCTATCCAGACGCTGGTCAGCAACGCCGACGACGCTTCCGCACGTCAGGCTGTGTTAGGTAAGGCTGATGGCCTGGTTAACCAGTTCCAGGTGACGGATACTTATCTGCGCAACCTGGACAGCGGCCTGAACACCTCTATTACTTCAACCGTTGATCAAATCAATGGCTATGCCAAACAGATTGCTAACGTCAACCAGCAGATTGCCAAGCTGAAAGGCGCAAGCGGCGGGACCGAGCCAAACGATTTGATGGACCAGCGCGATCAGCTGGTCAGCGACCTGAATAAACTGGTTGGCGTGACCGTGAGTCAGCAGGATGGCGGCAGCTATAACATCAGTATGGGCAACGGCATTTCGCTGGTGCAGGGCAGCAGCTACAGCCA
The DNA here is from genome assembly GCF_033657285.1 of Erwinia sp. MMLR14_017. Classification (NCBI taxonomy): domain Bacteria; kingdom Pseudomonadati; phylum Pseudomonadota; class Gammaproteobacteria; order Enterobacterales; family Erwiniaceae; genus Erwinia; species Erwinia sp. MMLR14_017. Next base: position 193,525 of record NZ_JAWVWP010000006.1, read on the forward strand.
GCTCGCCGCCGTTCCTTCCAGCAGCGATCCGCGCAGAACCACCGTTGCAACAGTGAATGCCACCACCGGCGCGACTTCTGAAATTAATGAAAAACTGCTGACCACCGGCTCGCTGGGCGGGTTAATTTCCTTCCGTAGCGACCTCGACAATACCCGTAATCAGCTGGGTCAGATGGCAATGGCGCTGGGCAGTAGCTTTAACGCGCAGCATGAAGCCGGTTATGACAGTAACGGTGATGCCGGTGAAGCCTTCTTTGCCCTGGGTAGCCCGGCGACCATCTCTAACGCCAAAAATACCGGCGACGCTTCCATGACGGCGGTGTGGGATGACACCAGCAAGGTGCAGGCATCCGACTACAAAATGACCTATAACGGCACCAGCTGGGACGTTACGCGTCTTTCAGATAATGCCAAAAGCACCGTGACGGCAGCCGCAGACGGTTCGTTAAGCTTTGATGGACTGAAGGTGACCCTAAGCAGCACCCCGGATGTCAATGACAGCTTCCTGGTCAAACCCGTCTCTGATGCCATCGTCAATATGGACGTAAATATCAGCGATGAGTCTAAAGTTGCCGCCGCCGGTGCCGATGATGGTGTAAGTGATAATACCAACGCCCAGTCGCTGCTGGATTTGCAGACCAAAAAGGTGATTAACGGCTCCAGCTCGCTGACTGAAGGCTATGCCAGCATGGTAGCCAACATTGGTAACAAAACCACTAATCTGGAAACTACCAGTACCACCCAGAATAACGTGGTGACACAGCTGACCAACCAGCAGCAGTCCATCTCCGGGGTCAACCTGGATGAAGAGTATGGCAATCTGACCCGTTATCAGCAGTATTACACGGCAAATGCTCAGGTGATCCAGACCGCGAGCACCATTTTTAACGCGCTGATCAGCGCCGTCAGCTGATAACAGAATAAGGAGTCCACAATGCGTCTCAGTACCGCTCAAATCTACGATCAGCAGATGCGTGGGATCTCAAATTCCCAGGCAACCTGGCTGAATGCCGGTGAGCAACTCTCCTCCGGCAAACGCGTGGTTAAACCCTCTGACGATCCTGTCGCGGCAGCGCAGGCGGTGGTGCTTTCTCAGGCTCAGGCGCAAACCAGCCAGTACGCCTCGGCACGCGGGTTTGCTACCAATAATATTTCGCAGGAAGAGACCAACCTGCAGCAGGTGACCAGCGTCGTCCAGCAGGCGCAGACGCTTGTGGTTGCTGCCGCGAACGGCACCTTATCGGATGATGACCGAGCCTCTTATGCGCAGCAGTTAACCGGTATTCGTGACCAGCTGCTCAACCTGGCCAATACCACCGATGGCAACGGTCGCTACATGTTTGCGGGTTATAAGACGGATACGGCACCCTTTGTTCAGGATGCCAATGGTGACGTGAGTTATGTCGGGGGGGAAACACCCATCTCGCAGAAGGTGGATGCCAACCGTACAATGACGACCAACCACACCGGCAGCCAGGTCTTTATGTCCCTGACCAGCAACCCTGTGGCCGAGCCGGATGGCAGCGCCAGTGAAAGCAATATCTTCACTACGCTCAACACCGCTATCAACTCGCTGAATACGCCGGTTGCAGATGCAGATGATGCGGCGAAAGATGTGCAGTCTGCTGCGCTGGATAAAACCAACCGTGGCCTGAAAAATTCGCTGAACAACGTGCTGAAAGTCCGTTCAGAGCTGGGAACTCAGCTCACCGAGCTGGACAATCTCGACTCCAAAGGAGACGACACCAAGCTGAACCAGGCTACGCAAATGAGTAACCTGGTGGATGTAGACTACACCAGCGCCATTTCGACCTACACCATGCAGCAGGCAGCGCTTCAGGCTTCTTACCAGGTCTTCAGCGATATGTCCGGCATGTCACTGTTCAAAATGAATTCTTAAAGCTTTACTACTTTTGGACGCGCTTAAACCGGGTGCGTTCAGTTTCTCCCGCTATCAGCATTAACCTTCTGATAGCGGGTTTTTTTTGTCCTCGCACCATGCTCTCTTTCTCCTTTATATCTCCTTTGACCTCCTGCCCATGGCGTCGCAGAGGAGAGGGGATAAACCTGTCGATCCTGAAAAAGCACCCTCAATCAGACTCCTCCAGCAGCTTGTAACAGCGGGGAGCCAGAGCATTGGGTTCACCAGAGGTAAATAATCGGGTGCAGAGCGAAGGTAAACCGCCTGAGAGTCAAAGAAAGTAAACATCGGATAAGGCAGGAGAGGCTGGAGCGGAACGGCAGAACCGTATGCGGATATTAAGGCAGGAGATGCTGGGGCAGAACGGTAGACCTGTGAGCGGATATAAAAAAAAGCCCCGGTCATAAGACCAGGGCTTTTTCAGTCAGGCCTGACTTATTCCGGGCGGGTAGCCGGAGCAGTAGCATGATGGGTAGCAGCGTGACCGCCTGCAGAGCCCTGACCTTCAAAGTCGAAGGCAGGACGTACCCAATCACTGTGGCGTGCTGGTTCTGGCTGGTAAGCCGGCGCAGGCGCTTTAGTCATTGGAGCGGTGGCGTGATGCTTATAGAGCGGCTCAGCGTGAGAAGCGGCTACAGGTGCTGGCGCAGCTTCAGTCGCAGCGGTCTGAGCAACCGGTGCTGGCGCAACTTCAGGTGCAGCAGTCTGAGCAATCGGTGCTGGCGCAGCTTCAGGTGCAGCAGTCTGAGCAACCGGTGCTGGCACAGCTTCAGTCGCAGCAGGCTCGGCAACCGGTGCTGGCGCAACTTCAGTCGCAGCAGGCTGGGCAATCGGTACTGGCGCAGCTTCAGGTGCAGCAGGCTCGGCAACCGGTGCTGGCGCAACTTCAGTCGCAGCAGGCTGGGCAACTGGTGCTGGCGCAGCTTCAGTTACAGCAGTCTGAGCAACCGGTGCTGGCGCAGCTTCAGTTACAGTAGACTCCTGGTCAGCTGAAGCTGATGCCTCTACAGGCTCATCACGGGCTGGAACGGGTGCATGCGGCTCGGAAGTCACCACAGGTTCGGCTACTGCAACAGGTGCAGAGAGAACTTCTTCTACCTGCTGTTCCGTTGACGGGCTGACATCAGCAGCAGCATCGGCAGCCTGATGGCTCGCCTCTTCTGCCTGGCGCTGGTCGTCTGCCTGCTTAGCTTGTGCCACGATCTCTTCAACTTCATTCACCGCTTCGACAGCAGGCTGACTCTCTTTAGCTGGCACGGCTTGCTGAGCAACCGCATCGGCCACAGGCTCATCGGCAGCAGAGACCACGGCAGGTTCCTGATTTACCGGCGTCTCGATTGCAGCTGTCTCATCGGTATTGACCACCGTCACTTCCGGGCTGTTTTCCGGTTGTGGATCGGCGTGGTGAACCGGTTGGGCTTCATCTGCAACTTCGGCAGATGAAGCGGCGGCCGCAACAGCAACCGCATCAGCCGTATCCTGATGACCATACTCAGGCACCACGGATTGCTCATGCTCGTGCTCATCTGTTGCCTGGGCAACCGGATAGGTGATCCACACTTTACCTGAGGCCATTTCCGGCGAGGCAGCTGCAAAGGTCAGCGGCATCGGCGACTGGTTAGGGTAACGCTCATCACGATAGCGACGACGGCGTTGTCCGCTTACGCGCAGATGACGAGGTGAACGACGAGAGCGACGTGGCATGCTGTTGTTGTCACGATCTTCGCCTTCCTCCGCTTCGCTGTGGGTATCGGCGGTTGGCAATTCAGGAGACTGTTCCTGAACCGGTGCCGTCTCTTCTGCCGGAGCGAAGGAGCGGGCAGCCGTTTGCTCAGCCGTTTCGATACGCACTTTCTGATTGAGCTGGCGTGGCTTACGACGCGGCATCACCTGCACATGCTCATCGCTTTCAATCGCTTCTTCCGCTACTGGCGCGATATCAACAACTTTCTCTTCCTGAGCAGGCGGGCGCTTCTCATCCTGACGACGACGTGGCTGACGCTCACGACGCGGCTGCTGCTGGATCTCTTCAGCAACAGGCTGCAGATCATCGCGTGCTTCAGGGGTAACAGGATTGTTACGCTTGTTACGGCGGTCTTCTTCACGGCTCTCCGCAGCAGGATCGCGGTCGCGAGTCATGCGCTCATTGCGGTTTGGATTACGATCGCTACGCGGGTTACGGTCATTGCGTGCACCGCGCTCCTGACGATCGCCACGTTCTGCAGTGCGGTCGTTGCGTTCGCCGTTACGCTCGCCGTTGCGGTCATTACGCTCTGCGCCACGATCGGCATTACGTTCGCTGCGATCGCCATAGCGTTCACCACGTTCACCGTTATTACGGTCGCGACGGTTATTTTGACGACGGTTGTTGCGACGCTCGCCACGAGGCGCAGCTGCTTCAGCGGCTTTTTCTTCCACCACGGCAGGCTGAGGCTGTTCTGCTGGCTTCTCTTCACCGGCAAACATTTTCTTCAGACCACGGAAGAAGCGGCTCATCAGGCCAGGTTCTGCAGCAGCCGGAGCCTGTGCAGGCGCCGCGGCAGGCGCAGCAGCTTCAGCAGGGGCGGCAACAGGGGCAGATTCCTGCGGCGCTGGCGGGGCATCAGGCATCACAAACGCGGCCAGAGCAGGTTGCTCAGGACGTTTGCGCTCGGCATGCTCTTCTTCAGAAGGCAGCGCCATTTCCGCTTCATGCAACTTCGGCAGATGGTAGCTCAGGGTTTGCGTCTCTTCGCCGCTGCGCACGCGCAGCACAGAGTAGTGTGGGGTCTGCATCTGATCGTTTGGCACGATGATCGCCCGCACGCCGCCCTGGCGTTTTTCAATTGCGCTTACCGCTTCGCGCTTTTCGTTCAGCAGGTAAGAGGCAACCTGTACCGGAACGATAGCGTGAACTTCTTTGGTGTTCTCTTTCAGCGCTTCTTCTTCAATCAGACGCAGAATAGAGAGGGAGAGCGACTCGTTATCACGGATAGTGCCGGTACCGCTACAGCGTGGGCAAACGTGATGGCTGGACTCGCCAAGAGAAGGGCTCAGGCGCTGACGGGACATCTCCAGCAGGCCAAAACGGGAGATATGGCTGATCTGAATACGTGCACGATCCTGACGAACCGCTTCACGCAGACGATTTTCCACCGCGCGCTGGTGGCGTACCGGCGTCATATCGATAAAGTCGATAACAATCAGGCCGCCGAGATCGCGCAGGCGCAGCTGACGGGCAATTTCATCGGCCGCTTCAAGGTTGGTATTGAATGCCGTTTCTTCGATATCGCCACCGCGTGTTGCCCGTGCGGAGTTGATATCAATAGCGGTCAGCGCTTCGGTGGTGTCGATAACAATCGAGCCGCCGGAAGGCAGACGAACTTCGCGCTGGAAAGCGGATTCAATTTGCGATTCGATTTGATAATGGCTGAAAAGCGGGATTTCGCCGGTGTAAAGCTTGATTTTACTGCTGAAATCGGGACGACCCAGCGCAGCGATGTGCTGACGCGCCAGCTCCAGAACTTTCGGGTTATCGATAAGGATCTCACCGATATCCTGACGCAGATAATCGCGGAAGGCGCGAACAATGACGTTGCTCTCCTGATGGATCAGGAACGGAGCAGGGCGGCTCTCGGCGGCTTTCTTAATCGCTTCCCAGTGCTTCATACGGAAGCTGAGATCCCACTGCAGCGCTTCGGCAGATTTACCCACGCCTGCGGTACGAACGATCAGACCCATACCTTCCGGCAACTCAAGTGCGGAGAGCGCTTCTTTCAGCTCAGTACGGTCATCACCTTCGATACGACGGGAGATACCGCCAGCACGAGGATTGTTCGGCATCAGCACCAGATAGCTGCCCGCCAGGCTGATAAAGGTGGTTAAGGCTGCGCCTTTATTGCCACGCTCTTCTTTATCAATCTGAACGATAACTTCCTGTCCTTCACGCAGTACGTCCTTGATATTCGGGCGACCGTGGTTGGAATAGTTGCTGGGAAAGTATTCGCGGGAGATTTCTTTCAGGGGGAGGAAGCCATGTCTTTCAGCACCATAATCCACAAAGGCGGCTTCAAGACTGGGTTCAATGCGGGTGATCTTGCCTTTATAGATGTTGGCTTTTTTCTGTTCGTGTCCAGGGCTTTCAATGTCCAGGTCGTACAGGCGCTGTCCATCCACAAGGGCGACACGCAACTCCTCCTGCTGAGTCGCGTTTATCAACATTCTTTTCATCGTAACTTACTCATTATTCTTACATTAGTGACAAAGCTACGGGCAATAGTAACGCTGGACGCGAATAACCGATGGCCCCGAGTCTCATCGCAAAGACGTCAACCTCACGGTTGTGGCCTGCTAAGGGGCGCAAAATCTCGGTAGCCTGTTTTTCATTTGGAAAAACAGCGCTTTTAAAAAAAGGGGGAACCGCCAGTGTAAACCTGAGTGAACCAATCCCGTCTTGTCGTCCAGGCTGCAACCCGCAGCCCGCTAAATGCCTGATTTCACAATACGTCTTACGCCATTGCTGCGTGTATGGGCTATCCGGCAAAATTTCTTATTACGCTTTATCCATGTTTCACAAGTGTTAAGCGTGGAAAACAGTTTCATTATTCCATTGCTAACCTTGTGATAGCAAGGTGACTTTGGTTGCTCTGTGAAGTTTATTGCCCCTTTTAAGGCGATTTGCATCGCATTTCTTCAAATTGCCCAAAAACTGGACATTAATCATCACGCAATCGAGTCACTGTCAGTTAAGCACAGAAAAAGAGGTGGCGCTATCCTGGCGCTCTATTTAGAATCGCGAACCATGAAAACCAATACTCCTGCAGTCCGAATGGTGACGATTTCTGCCGATGAGGCAGGACAGCGCATCGATAACTTTTTACGCACCCAGTTGAAAGGGGTGCCGAAAAGCATGATTTATCGCATTTTGCGTAAGGGTGAAGTGCGCGTGAATAAAGGCCGCATCAAGCCGGAATATAAGCTTGAACCCGGCGACGAAGTGCGTATTCCCCCGGTTCGCGTGGCGGAGCGTGATGACGAGGCGGTTTCACCCAAGCTTGATAAAGTGGCGGCGTTAGCCCATGCCATTCTGTTTGAAGATGACCATATTCTGGTGATGAATAAGCCCTCTGGCACCGCCGTGCACGGCGGAAGCGGATTGAGCTTCGGCGTGATTGAAGGGCTTCGTGCACTTCGTCCGGAAGCGCGCTTTCTTGAGCTTGTTCACCGTCTTGACCGTGATACCTCCGGCATTCTGCTGGTGGCTAAAAAGCGCTCGGCTCTGCGCTCGCTACATGAACAGTTGCGAGAAAAGGGGATGCAGAAAGATTATCTGGCGCTGGTGCGTGGGCAGTGGCCTTCACATATCAAAGCGGTTCAGGCGCCTTTGCTGAAGAATATCCTTCAGAGCGGTGAGCGCATTGTGCGGGTTAACAGTGAAGGTAAGCCTTCAGAAACACGTTTTAAAGTGGAAGAGCGCTACGCCCACGCCACACTGATCAAAGCCAGCCCGATTACGGGGCGCACGCACCAGATACGCGTTCACACGCTACATGCGGGACATCCGATTGCGTTTGACGATCGTTACGGCGAACGGGATTTTGATGCACAACTTTCAGGCACCGGTCTGAAGAGACTGTTCCTGCATGCCGCTGCCCTGAAGTTTACTCATCCTGCTACTGGCGAAGTAATGCGGGTTGAAGCGCCTCTTGATAAAGAGTTAAAGCATTGTCTTGAAGTGCTGCGCAAAACAGCCCCTGCAAAGTAAAGCGCTGCAGGAAGAAAGCAGCGCTTCCGTCAGAGTAACAAGGCGTCCGAATAAGGGGCATCCGGACGTTATTAAAGGTGTAGCGATAAGCACGCGGCACTGCCGGAGGCGATAAACGCATTATTCCCCCAATATTGGCTTAGCAGCCGACATTGGGGCAGAGCTACTGACACTCCGGCACCTCGCGTAACAGAAGCCGGGCCGTTATTTGGCTATATCCCACCACATCTTGTTCAACGCGTAGTATCTGTCGTTCTTATCCAGCGCCTTCTCCCAGGGCTTATCGATAATGAAATGAATGTTCTTCACCTCATCAGGATCCCACATCGCGGCATGCTGGAAAGGCAGCGTCTTCAGCGCATTGTAGATGTAGGGCAGGGGTTTCCAGCGCTGATGGAAAAAGTCGTTCAGGAAGTCCTGCTCGGCAAACAGATAGCGTGAGAGATCGTCCAGCTCAGCCAGCTGTTGTACCATCTCTTCAAACACAGCCTGGTCCGGCGTCAGGACCAGAAAGCCGCCGTTAAGATAGTTGTCCACTTCCTCCAGCTCCTGAGTGTGTTCCACACCGCGGCAGTAGCTGTAAAAACAGTTCTCCGGCCGCCAGCTTTTGGGATAACTCGGGATCTTATTGGGATTACAGCGGCAGGCATGGCAGGCGGCAATTTCATCTTCTGCAAGCGCCAGTTCAAACAGCTCATCCATGTTTTGCGTGACCAGCATATCGGCATCCAGAAACACAATGCGTTCAAATTCAGTCAGCTTCCAGACGGCAAGTTTGGTCCAGACTTCTGAAAAGCGGGCGTTGGCGTAATTATGCTGCAGGTTGCTGTCCGGGCTAATCGGCTGCACGTCGCGCAGCAGGCAGCCTTCCGCTTCCAGCGTCTGGCGCGCGGCCTTATCAATATTTTCCGTTACCATTACCACCAGCGGCCAGTCGCTGCCCACACGGGTTAATGATTTTTTGAGTGTCTGTACGCCTGGCAGATAGTTCGGCTGCGTCAGCAGAGTGGCCCATGCCTTCATTGGCAATCTCCTTTATAATCAGTCAAATAATGCGGCCGTAAACGCATTGTCAAATTTATGCTGGGGATCGAGCGCCGCACGCACTGCGGCAAAATCGCCCCAGTGAGGATAGAGCGCTGCCCAGTCATAGAGCGGCGCTTCAAAATATTTTCCCCAGTGCGGCCTGCCGCCTTCGGCCACCAGCACCTCTTCCACTGCACGCAAGAAGTTGACGCCCTCTTCAGAGAGCGTGCCGTCTTCGGCATAGTAAACAACAAAACCAAAGTAGCAGGTTTCCTCGCCATAAGACGGGCTAAGCCAGCAGGAAGAGGCGCCCGTACAGCGCAGGATAATGGGATAGTGCATATGGGGTTGAGTATCGGCATGCCAGGCTTTAATTTTAGCAATGACCTCACCGGCACGTGCCAGAGGGATACCAATTTCAACATTAATTTGCGGTGTGGCAATACCGCGGCAGAAGACCTGATACACGTCGCCAGTCACATCTGAAAAATCTTTAAACCGCGTGACGGTACGGAAAGGTTTTCCCTCCTCGTCCACGATTTTGGTGTCGTTGCGCATATGCTCCAGGGTTTGTTCAATGGTCTGGTTCATCGCGTCGCTGGTCTCCTCCTGCTTAACCAACTCGTCATTGTTATCGTGGTAGCGCTCCTCTTCTTCAGAGGTCGCTTCCCTGGCCGCCCAGACATGAACCTGATTCTCAGCAGGGAACCACCAGGCCTTACTCAATGCATAGTTTTTGTTCCAGTTAATAAGATCCTGTTCAAGCGTATCGGCGGTGACGGCATTTTTAAAGCAGGTATAGACCAGCGAAGGTTGCGTACGCAGAGTGACCTGCGTGACCACACCCAGCGATCCCAGGCCAAGTTGCACCGCAGCAAACCAGCGGTGGTCACGGTCAAACTCTTCAATGCTGCCATCTGCCAGCACCATCCGGATACTTAACGCCTCATCGGCAATGGAACTTTGCTGTAAACCCTGACCGTGGGTGCCGGTCGCCAGCGCACCGGCCAGCGACTGAGAGGCGATAACACCGGGTGAAGCTGGCAGCACTCTGCCGACGCCCGAGAGAATTTCATACACCTCATGAAGTGGCGTGCCGCCAGCAAAGGTAGCGCTGTCATCCGTTATCGCCAGCAGCCCACGAAGGCGGCTCATATCGAGCAAGGTATCGCCTCTTTCAACCAGTTCAATCATCCGGCCCGGGGACATTTTACTGCCCATCATGCGGATTTTACCCTGGCTGGAAGCAACCAGAGCCTGTAGCTCTGCTTCCGTTTCCGGCGCGCTCACCGCATTTTTGTTCCCCAGGGTGGCATTTTGCGCCCAGTTCCACACTTTGCCATCGGCATCAGGCTGAGGTTCACGAATGGGGTATCCGGTATTTTCACGCGTCATCGACGACTCCTTCCAAAAGGACAATAACAATTCAAAAAAGGGGGGAAAGCGCAGAGTTGAGCTTCTGTAGTTAGCCCTAAGCATAGATGAATCGCCCCAGAACAACAGCTTCCGGGGCGTAAAAAGTTGTACAAGGTGTTAATGGTCTGTACAAATTAAAGCTTCAGACCGGACGCAGGTAACGTAGCGTAGCGTCTACAACCAGCTGGCGGTTACGGGCGAGACTTTGCTGCTCGTTTTCATTTCCGCCAAACAGCGTGTGAAAGGTATAACGATTAGCGACATTGTGCGTGCAGATGCTGCTGATCAGGCGATGGACGTCTACCGTCTCAGCTTTAGCGTCAAAAACACCTGAATCTTTGCCACGACGAAGAATATCCGCCAGCACATCAAGCGCACTCTGGTTCAACGTTTTGATGCGGGTTGACTGACTGATATAGCGGCCACGCATCAGGTTTTCGCTGCAGACCAGGCGCATAAAGTCGGGATGCGATATGTGATAGTCAAAGCTGGCTTCAGCCAGACGCGCCATCGCAATTACCGGCGGCATCTCTGCCAGGTTAAGGCCGGTTTCATGCTGACGGATAGCCTGATAAACCTGTTCCAGCACCTCAACATAGAGATTTTCTTTACTACTGAAGTGATAAACCACCATGCGTTTAGTGGTTTGCGCATGGTCGGCAATCTGCTCCATGCGCGCGCCCTGCAGGCCAAATTCAGCAAACACCGCAAGCGCACCGGCAAGGATGCGTTTCTTCAACCCTTCCGGGTCGTTTTTTCTTTTGGCAGTAGCGGGCATAGCAATTGATTAATCCATCGTCTCAGGGACCCTTTACAGGGTTAACATCAACCATATTACCACAGAAAATCTGCGGCTTCGGCGGGAAGAGAATCAGTGACGGATCGGGTTGCCAGCAATAATGAGGTCAGAAGTAGGGGTGGGTGCCATCAATCACACTGTCGTAATGACCTTTTATTTTTTCAGTCAGTAACGCTTCTCCAGGCAACTCACGTCCACGAAGAATGGCTTCGGTGGTGAAGCAGAAAATCAAAATACCTTTACTGCAAAGGTTAGCCGCTTCGGTATAGCTCTCCAGCGTTTGAAAATAGTCATCACTGCTGCCGGCTTTCTCCTGACTGGAGGTCATCACGGCGAGTAACATGCGGTAGACGTCAATAGCGTCACCCAGCAGTGGGATCTTGCCAATCGAGAAGGCCAGGATTTTTTCGATACGAATAAACAGCTGTTTTCTGCCAGGCGTTGAAAACAGCTCTTCTAACGTCTCCAGCCACAGATTAAAGGTGGTGGTAAAGAGATCGTTTTGCACCATCTCCAGGCTGGCATGTTGCCAGGTGAAAGAGGACGCAAGGCGGGCAAAGTCCTGGTGATACTGCAGATAAACCTGTTCATCGGTTTCGTCAGTAAACGCCAGCTTATTACTCGCCAGTTCAAAGGATTGCAGCTCCTGCAGGCTTTCCGGTTCATGCCACTCAATCAGCCGGGCTTTGCGCTGCTGCAACGTTTTAAGCGCCTCGAGATCGTGAAACGTTGCCATAGCGATCTCGCTGGCCAGCAACGCTTTATTGATTGTCTGGATAACCGCTGGTGACTGCACCACAGAGCGCTCCGCCAGCAGTTCATTGCGTCGGTTCAGGTAAGCTGCGGCAGGGCTGAGGAAATTGCTCATGGGGATTCTCGTTATCGGAGGGAGACAGGGTGCATTGAACCTGTACAGAAGCAATGAGTATGGCATAAGTTTCCCTGCGGAAAATCAGGCGGACGCCATTTTCAGGATAATGCCAGTAATATCAGCGTAATCAGCAGGTTAAAATGGCATTATCGATGCACTTTATGGCAAGCCATACCCCGCCTCTCTACTGCGCAGGTTTATCCTGATTAGCGCGATTTCATGGAAGCAGAAGCGGTGTTTTTGTATGCAGGTAGTGAAGATACACATTACAAAACGCTTTCCTGAAAAGTGTTGGCTGGGGCAAATTCTCTTGCGCTTTGATGACGGCTGCTACACTTATTTCTACACAGCTGATAACGATTCGGCTCTTTTCCCAGTCAAAACGCCTGATTTAGTCTGGCGTTACAGCATTGTATAAAGGAGACAGCGTATGACCGACCGTCCACAACATCCGCAGCAGGCGCAACAGCAAACCTGGCCCGGCAGTTTTCTGCAAATGCAGCCGAAGCCCGATCATGGTGAAACCAGCTATAAAGGCTCTGGCCGCCTGAAAGGGAAAACGGCACTGATTACCGGCGGCGATTCCGGGATTGGCCGCGCCGTCGCCATCGCCTACGCCCGTGAAGGGGCAGATGTGGTGATCTCCTATCTGGATGAGCATGAGGATGCCAGGGATACAGCGCAGCTGGTTGAAGAAGCGGGTCAGAAGGCGCTGCTGATTGCAGGCGATGTGACCGACGCCGATCACTGCCGCAGCATTGTGGCGCAGGCGGCTGAACGTTTTGGCAAAATCGATATCGTGGTCAATAACGCGGCGTATCAGATGACGCGCAATTCGCTGGATGAGATCAGCGATGATGAGTTCGATCGCACCATGAAAACCAACCTTTACGCCATGTTCCATATCTGTAAGGCGGCGGTGCCGCATATGCCTGCTGGCGGCTCGATTATCAATACTGCCTCGGTGAATGCTGACCAGCCGAAGCCTTTACTGATTGCTTATTCGGCGACGAAAGCGGCGATTGTTAACTTCTCCGGCAGCCTGGCTGCGCTATTGGCTGAAAAAGGTATCCGCGCCAATGCCGTTGCACCCGGCCCTATCTGGACGCCGCTGATCCCTTCGACCATGCCGCCGGAAAAGGTGGAGAGCTTCGGTGAAGAGGTCCCGCTGCAACGCATGGGTCAACCAGCGGAAGTGGCACCCGCCTATGTGATGCTGGCGAGCGATGAGGCAAGCTATATCTCTGGCGCTACGGTTGCCGTTACGGGCGGCGTGGCGGTGATTTAAGCTGACCCAAAGAACGTGAGAGGAAAGTTTATCCTTTGAAACCGACCAAGCCGCCGACCACGCCTGTCTCTGGCGGTCATCGCATCCGGTAATAACCGGACAAAGCGGCCTTTCCCGATTCGCGGATCGAGGAATCGGGAAAGTTTGTGGCGTAGCGCCTCGGTGAAAAACGGCGAACTTGCGGACAGGCTAATCAATGAAATTGAGCAGACTTCCTTTATTTATCAGCCTGCAATGCCGTGGAATAGGGAGAAGGGCTCCAGGCTCTTACTGCAAGTAATGCGCTGCCCGGAAGCTATGCTGTATGCCGCAGCACGGGCTGGAGGAAAATAAGATAGAACAGAGAGTGGCAGGGGCGGTGGGACAATGGTTGATGCTTCTATACTCTGGAGTTGCGCAACCAGAAAAATAGTGACTGAGTTTAGCTAAGCGCTATAATTTACGTTATATTCATTTTGACTGTTCTCGTTCACTCCCTTACAGCAATATAGTAAAACAGTATATAAACCCGTTTATGCTATTTTGGTTAAGCCTGGTGATAATAATGTTAACGCCTGCGTACTGCTTATCTGAGTTCTTTGAAAGGATATTTTTATACAGGAAAAGTTGAATAGTGGCATCTGGATGGTCACCCTCGCTTTATCCGTTGGTTTTAAAAAGATAAAAGCCTTATATAAATTGAGCAGGCTTTTATCTTTTGATTAATTCATGCTTAGTGTACCAACTGGCTCACAATGGATGCGAGGTCTGCTTGTTTATCAACTGTGCCAGCAGGGGAGGCTTTATCAACCAGTTGAGGCAAATATTTTACCAGCAGAGCCAGTGCATCATTGGTATTGATGCCCATCCCGTTGGCTAATTGTTGAATTGCCTCTGAATTAAACATCTTTTCCACAATATCCTTGCTGAGGGCAACATTTTTTTCATCACCAAGCCAGGAGTTAACCACTTCACTAAACTCACCACTCTGGAGATGCTCCACGATCGCATGCACGCCTCCTTGCTGCTCAACCCATTCGAGCACGCCTTTGACCTCCTGGCTGGTTTGATCGTTAAGACCGCACATCCCCAATACTTTTTCCAGTAAACTCATACCATTAACCTTTAAAATTAACTATTTCAGGCCTTTTTACATGCTCTGATTTTATGAATCGCAAACAAGACAACAATTGACCCCGCTGTGGCAATGGCAATGCTGTAAATATTGAAACCGTTAATCTTGCCAAAACCCAGGGCCGTGCTGACGACACCACCAATCAGGGCGCCGATGATGCCAAGAATGATGGTCATAATAATCCCCATATGTTCCTTGCCGGGCATAATACATCTGGCAATAACGCCAGCAAGCAAACCAAATATTACCCAGGACAATATACCCATCTGTTACCTTCCTTATCTCTTTTTTATAACGATGCTGTTTAGTATTTATTTAATTCACAGATTAAAAGCAGGTGTATCGTACGCTACGCAGTGCATATCTGGCAATTAAACAAAGTAAACGTAACAGAAACAACAGAGGGTTAATTATGAGCATTCTGGATAACATTAAAAATATTGGTGACGAGTTGTTACATTCTGTGGATAATAATGTTGAAGATAAAAAAGCAACAGATTCTGCTGATGGCCGGGTTTATACCGTTAAATCGGGTGATACATTAAGTGCAATAGCTAAACAATTTTACAATGACTCTGCTGAATATATGAAAATCTTTGAGGCCAATAAAGAGACATTGAGCAGTCCGGATCAAATCGTTGCCGGTCAGGTTTTACGCATTCCTGAGTAATCATTCGATAATGCGTTCCGGCCAGCTGGAAAATTATTTCCAACTGGCCGTTATGTTGGATCTCTTCAGCGCAGGCTGGTAGTCATAACGTATCTGTCAATCAGGCGAGGTTCGGACAGAACACCTGAACCGATGGTGCCAACATAAATCACAATGAATTAGGGTAAGCAGGGCGTTTTAGTAGAGTCAGTGGAGAAAAGAGTGAGTCACTACAGTTTAAAATGCAAAAAAGCAGACGCCCGTGGACGTCTGCTTTCTTTAATATGGCTCCTCTGACTGGACTCGAACCAGTGACATACGGATTAACAGTCCGCCGTTCTACCGACTGAACTACAGAGGAATCGGTTTCGATGGGGCGCATAATAGCGATGCCGCCCAATGCTGTCAACAGCAAAAAACATGCTAGCTTTCAACTGGCTACGTTTGAATCAACCCGTTGTTTTAATGAACGATCCCGCCGCCCGTCAGCCGGGTTTGCGCGTTGGCTTCACGCCGGGCAGGGTCCTGACGATAAAAATGCATAAACCGGGCATAGAGGGCAGGGAAGCGCTCCAGCAGGATCTGGGGGGCCGTGAAAAAATATTCTGAAAGCACCGCAAAACACTCGGCGGCATCGCTGGCCGCATAGGCATCAATGCTCGCGGCATTCTCACCCACGGCATCTATCTCATCCTGAATATTCTGCATTGCCCTCAGCAGATCCTGTTCCCAACCGGCTACATCCCGCAACGAAACAGAAGGAATGCCGTTAGTATGGCCGCTGCCACGGCTGTCGAGTTTGTGGGCCACTTCATGCACGATCAGGTTATAGCCGGAAAGATCAAAAGAGTCCTGCACATCCAGCCAGTTCAGCACAACGGGGCCTTGCAGCCAGCTCTGACCTGAATGCACCATACGCTCATGGTGAACCAGGCCAAACTCATCCTGCCACTCATCATCCACCATAAAGGGAGTAGGGTAGAGCAGCACTTCATGAAAGCCATCGAGCCACTCATAGCCAAGATTCAGTACGGGGAGGCAAAAAATTAACGCCAGCCGGCAACGCTTCAGGTCATCCAGCTCAAAATCTTGTAAGGGGACCAGCCTTTTTTGCTGCAGAAAACGGGTTGCAAGGTGTATGAGGGAGTGCTGCTCCGCTTCTGAAAGCGTACCAAGCAGAGGAATCGCCATCGCCTGCTGCCATGGAAAGCTTTCACGGGCATCTTCTTCGGTTTTCCACGGCCATTTGATCATCATGCAACCCTGTTCGCTGAAGAGAACATTACCATGCCGTAGCGCACAGCATTGCGCAACTGCTGCTTTTGGCAGCAGTGCGCAAGCGGAAGGAATAAAGTGGGAGGCGCGCCAGCTTTAAGAAGCGTATTCAACCAGTTAATGCTGTCGCTGTCTGTGATCGGGCACATAAAGTGCCCGGCAAACTTCAGATGCGTTCAAATTCAATGACCCAGACCCAGGGATTCACTTCCCAACTGGTGCCGCCATACTGAAGCGCCCACTGCTTACGGTAAGCATCCTTGGAGGAGACGGCTTCACTGTGCATGGTAAAGAAGTTATTCAGAAAATGGGAGTCAGTCTGCACGCCTTCTGCAATCACATCGTCGTCGCTGATATCCTGAATTTTCTCCACCCGGATCCCCTTCACCAGCAGGTCGATGCGGCTTGCCCAGCGTGGCATATGAATACCGGCCTGCCAGCCAAACTGTTCGTTTTCATCTTCTGCAGTAGAAAACTGGCTGGTATCGGAGCGATACTGGCAAAATTGAGGCGTTTTAAATTGCGCCGGTGAGCGCTGATACTCAGCCATCTGATCCGGAGCGATAACGGGACCGCGCCAGGTTTCTCTCACCCACAATTTATCGCCAGGCTGACCGTAAGGGCAATGGTAACTTAAGTTTTCCATCCCCACCACGCGGTTACCCTGCAGGTGATTATTCAACACATCAATACCATAGCACCCCTCATGGTTGTCCTGTCCGGGACCAAAGAGTTGTGACTTCATAATGCGCCGAGTTTGGCTCTGTTGGCCTGAGAGCAGCGCTCGCACCCGTTGATCGCTAAACAAAATCGGGCGTTCTTTCATGGTTTGACCTCTGTTACTTACATGTGAAACTGCTAATCACAGCAACGCTAAAAAGACAATACAGATTAATCTGAACATTAACCTGAAAAAAAAGATGTGCGTCAAAATTTTAGTTAATCATAAGCTGTGCTTGTAGATCTTGCGGCCCGGTAAGGCCCGCTTTTACTGCCAAAATAGTGGGGGGCCCTTTCCGGCCTTCCCCATTAAATATACCCTGAATAGTAGCGGGTTAACAAATTTGACATATGTTGCCTTTACAATCTCTTACAGTGACAGGGCTGAAGCCAGCTGCATTTAACAGGCTGGAAAGCAGTCAGGTAAGCGATTACCGGGTGTCGGTAATTCTATCTTACTCCGGCTAAAAAAGCTGAAAGTTAATTTCACCGCGTTCATTATCTCTGTTTAACCATTTGTCTGAAAATTAATCACAAATTTTTCTATAGCAAAAGGCTGAAAAAGGGAAAAATGTTGTGATTTCGTTAAAATTAAAGCTATAAACATGATGGGGATCGCATTTTGACCAAAGATTTCATCCCGATGGCTCCCCACTGGAGCGTCCCGAACCACTGACATCCCGATAAGTCCAAACAATAAGGAGAAGTCTATGTCGCTTATTAACTGGCAAATGCGTTTTGAAAGCTGGCTACATGAAACCTGGCCTCAGGATGATAAAGCGCATGATGTTGCCCACTTGCGCCGTGTCTGGCAGACAGCGCAAAGGATAATGAAAGGGAGCGAGGCTGATGAACTGGTTGTGCTTTCCGGCTGCTATTTCCACGATATTGTTAACCTGCCAAAAAACCATCCGGAACGACATCTTGCTTCCGCAAAAGCAGCTGTAGAAACGCAGCGCATCTTGCTGGAGGTATTCCCTGATTTCCCGGTTGAAAAGCGGGCAGCGGTTGCTCATGCCGTCCATGCTCACAGTTTTAGCGCAGGTGTGACGGCGGAAACCCTTGAGGCGAAAATCGTGCAGGATGCCGATCGGCTTGAATCCCTGGGCGCCATTGGCTTGGCGCGCGTGTTTTATGTCTCTGGTGCCCTGGGCCGCTCGCTGTTCGACAGCGCCGATCCGCTGGGGCGTGAACGTCAGCTTAACGACACCGAATGGGCGCTGGACCATTTTCAGAAAAAACTGCTTACGCTGCCTGCTACGATGCAAACCGCCGAGGGCAAGCGTCTGGCCGAGCATAATGCGCGTTTCCTCGTGACCTATATGGCTAAGCTCTGCGCTGAACTGAAAGGGGATTTCTGCGCGCTGGATGAAGAGGTGTTGCGAGAGTTCAGCCCGATTTCAGAGAAATATTAAATTTTTATGAATGGATAGTTAAATCGCACCAAACAGGCTAGGTTGTCTGGAACATTTTTCAGGAGAATCAACTATGACCGACAATGTAAGCCTGACAATAAAGATCGATCCTGCCTTAAAGGAAACGCTGAAATCGCTGGCCCTTGAAAATCAAATTTCGTTAAGTCAGGAAGTTTGCCAGCGTCTGCAGGAGAGTCTGACCACGCCTCAGCCCTCTGTTTTGGATAATCAGAGTAGTGAGGAGGAAGAGGTGGGGCAGCTGAATGCCAGCGAGCTGAAACAGATCCGGGCTTTGTTGAAAAAGTCTAAAAAGAAGAAATAAACGACTTTTGCCTGCTCCTCACACAGGTGAGGGGCAGACCATCCTAAAAATTTACTTATTCAAATTGAGCTTAAACGGCTCTCGCGATCTCATTTTTATGCTGTCCCAGCCATATGCTTTCAACACAGCCACTCTGGCAGGGCAAAAGAGCGGGGGCGGCGATGAAACCAACGTAGAGGCAAAATAGTAAGCAGCGACATAAACTACCCTCAAAAAAAAGAGAGTATTCTCCTGGATTATTTCAGTGGTGTTACAAAACTCTCCTCAGAGCAGTAATGGTTTTACATCCGTTATTAAGACAAATAGCGATGCAACGTGGGTAATTTTTTCACCTTCCTGACGAGTTCACACAGCGGCTGATATATTCAGGGAGGGGTCGGGTTTCTGGGCTTTAAAAGAGCATGAAGTGGATTACAGCTGAGTCATTACATGCCTTACTGCTGGATTCGGCCTGGCATGGTAAGCGTGAAGTGATAAACTGCCCGCGTTTCCTTTTTGATGTCGGGTGATTATGAGCGAGTTAGAGAGCATGGCATTGCCGACGGCAGTCCAGGCGGGCCAGCAGGCAGCGCAGAAATACAGTGATGACTGCCAACTGGTGAAAAAGATACTGGAAGTCTATGACCACAAAAGCGTGCTGGCCAGGCTACAGCAGGCCGGTCACCATTCCTGGACGCGGGCAGCCCTTAACCGTTGGCTGAAGGGTGATGGTACCGCATCACCCCTGACTGAAGCGGAACATCAGGCGTTGCGTAAGATGCTGCCCGAACCGCCTGCTCATCATCCCCATTATGCCTTTCGTTTTGTCGATTTGTTTGCCGGTATCGGCGGTATTCGTAGCGGCTTTGAGGCGATAGGTGGAGAGTGCGTTTTCACCAGCGAATGGAATAAGTATTCAGTACGCACCTATAAAGCCAATTGGTATTGCGACCCCGATACGCATACTTTCAATCAGGATATCCGCGATGTCACGCTGAGCGCTAATCCGGCAGTCAGTGAAGAGCAGGCTTATCAACATATCGATCGGCAGGTCCCTGACCATGATGTGCTGCTGGCGGGTTTCCCCTGTCAGCCCTTCTCGCTGGCGGGCGTATCGAAAAAAAATGCGCTTGGCCGGGCGCACGGCTTTGAGTGTGAAGCGCAGGGGACGCTGTTTTTTGACGTCGCGCGCATCATCACCGCCAAAAAACCGGCGATCTTTGTGCTGGAAAACGTCAAAAACCTCAAAAGCCATGATAAGGGGAAAACGTTCCGCATCATCATGGATACGCTGGATGAACTGGGCTACGACGTGGCGGATGCTGACGTCAGCGGTGCGGCGGACCCGAAGATTGTTGATGGCAAATATTTCCTGCCACAGCACAGAGAGCGTATTGTTCTGGTCGGTTTTCGCCGCGATCTGCAACTGCCAGCTTTCACCCTTAAATCTCTGGCAAGCCTCTATCCGCAGCAGCGCACACCCCTGAAAGCGCTGCTGGAACCGGAGGTTGATGCAAAATATATTCTTACCCCCACGCTGTGGAAGTACCTTTATAACTATGCCAAAAAGCACCAGGCGAAAGGCAATGGTTTTGGTTACGGGCTGGTAGATCCTGAGGTAGAGAAGGGAGTAGTGCGTACCCTTTCTGCGCGCTATTACAAAGATGGATCTGAGATCCTGATCGACCGTGGATGGGATCGCCAGCAGGGCGAAGCTGATTTTGACCATGCGGAAAATCAGCAGCGACGGCCACGCCGCCTGACGCCAAGAGAGTGCGCCAGACTGATGGGGTTCGAAGCGCCCGGCGAGTATCGCTTCCGCATTCCCGTCTCGGATACCCAGTCTTACCGACAGTTTGGCAACTCGGTTGTAGTCCCGGCTTTTGCCGCAGTGGCTAAACTTCTGCAACCATGGATTGCGAAAGCGGTTAAAGCGCGCAGCGAACCTCAGGCCTGATAGCCGGGGGAGTTCTCAGGGAGAAGCACCCGCCCGGCGCACGCTGTTGCTGACGAAAACAGAGCCAGGCTGCAGCAGCGTTGTCTATACTTAGCCAAAGCATAAAGGATGATAACGATGGCTGACGTCCACTCTTCTGAAATCCGCAGTAAAAACATGCGCGCTATCCGCACGCGTGATACCGCTATTGAAACCCGGCTGGCTGAACTGCTGACAGAGCTGGGGCTTGGCTATCGCGTGCAGGATAAAACGCTGCCCGGCCGCCCTGATTTTATTCTGGAACAGTACAAAGCGATTATTTTCGTTCACGGCTGTTTCTGGCATAAGCATCATTGCCATCTGTTTAAGGTTCCGGCCACCCGCACCGCCTTCTGGCTGGGGAAAATTGACAGTAATGTCGCCCGTGATAAGCGTTATATCGCCGAACTTACGGCAGCGGGATGGAAAGTCCTGCTGGTATGGGAATGCGCGCTGCGCGGTAAAACACGGCTGGAAGAGGAAGCCCTCTCCAGCCGGCTGGAAGAGTGGATTTGTGCCTCCACGGGAAACGCAGAGATTGATTATCAGGGCATCAGGCAAGCTGGCGCGCCGATCTCAACGGAAGATGATTCTTAATTCTCTTTAAGAGCCGCGCCCTGACCTGGCCCGCATTTGCCTGGTTTAACAGAGTGATAACGGTTTCAGGCACCCTGTAACTGCTGCTACCCGGCGCTGTTACTCATCCAGCGTGCAGGGTTTTACCGAGGGCTTTGCCGGGAAAAGGTACTTACCTAACGTCACCAGCACCACCGCCAGAATAATCACCGCCAGTGCCAGCCACTCTCTGGAAGTCAGGCTTTCGCCGCCGAAACTAATACCCAGCAATACGGCAACGATCGGATTGACATAGGCGTAGCTGGTAGCAATGGCTGGCGTTACGTTACGGATCAGATACATGTAGGCATTAATGGCAATCACCGAGCCGAACAGGCTCAGATAAGCCAGCGCCAGTAAGCCCTGTAAGCCAGGGCGGGAGGTGAGATGTTCGCCGCTCAACGTGCTGGCAATCAACAGCACCACACCGGCTGTCAGCATCTCAATGGCCCCTGCCATCATGCCGTGCGGAAGGGTTATCCGTGAACCCCAGACGGAGCCAAATGCCCAGCTGAGAGACCCTACCAGAATCATCACCGCTCCCCAAGGGTTGCCACCCAGATGCCCACCGCTGTTTAGCATAATAATCCCCACCAGCCCGACAGCGATCCCCAGCCACTCTATCCAGCGCGTCTGAATACCAAATAGTCTGCTGAAGCACATAGCAAACAGCGGTACGGTCGCGACCATCACAGCCGCAATGCCGGAAGGCACGTTCTGATGTTCAGCCACGGTAACGGCACCGTTGCCCACGGCCAGCAGCATAATGCCTACCAGCGCTGCATTAAGCGCTGGTCGCCAGCCGGGAAGCCGCTCGCCGCGCAGTAACAGAAAGACCATCAGCACGGTGCCAGCCAGCAGAAAACGCAGGCCAGCCAGCATCATTGGTGGCCAGCTTTCAACGCCAAGCTTGATAACGAAGTAGGTCGAACCCCAGATAAAATAGAGGGCAAACAGCGCTGACAGCAAGGGCAGCAGGGCAGGGGCACGGCGTAACATGTTTTTTCTCGCAAAATGTAAAAGTTGGGTTAAGTTAACGCTAAAAAAAAGTTTCAACCAGATGAAAGTACGCTTTTTTTTCACAAGAGGACGATTGTGGTCACACAATTTGCTCTCCTCGTTCATAATTGGTTAGATCACACTCTTTAACATCTTTGCGCAGGGCAAATCATGGCCAGTATCAAACTCACCGTTAAACGGCTCTACAAAATCAGCGGCGAGCGCATGGTTAACACCCAGGCTACCGCACGTATTTATGTCGGGGAAAAGCTGATTGCTACTGAAGAGATCGCTGGCCTCACCGAAAGCCCGGTAAGTAAATACCTGCATCATCATGAAGCAGACGGGCAGAGGATACGCGTTGAGTGGGATTGCGACGGCATTGCCGATATGGTGGTGACCGACGTGCAGATTTGTCCCTGTTGCCAGCACGATTAACAACCATAAGGAACGGAATTTTGGCGGGAACGAGTTTACTGACACTGTTAGATGACATTGCCACACTGCTGGACGATATTTCCGTCATGGGCAAAATTGCGGCAAAAAAGACCGCAGGTGTATTGGGCGATGACCTGTCGTTAAATGCTCAGCAGGTGAGCGGCGTAAAAGCGAATCGGGAACTTCCGGTGGTCTGGGGCGTAGCGAAAGGCTCATTTCTTAATAAGCTGATTCTGGTCCCGCTGGCGCTGGTGATTAGTGCCTGGGCACCCTGGGCGATTACCCCATTGTTGATGGTGGGCGGTGCCTACCTCTGCTATGAGGGCTTCGAGAAAGTTCTGCATAGTCTGCATAAAGACAAAGCGGAGCAAAGCCCCGAGGCCAGAGAGAAGCGCATAAAGAGTCTGGCACAACAAAACGCCGCTGAATTTGAAAAGAAAAAGGTCAAAGGGGCGATACGCACTGACTTTATTCTCTCTGCGGAAATTGTGGCCATTACGCTGGGGATCGTCTCCGAAGCGCCTCTGATGAATCAGGTGCTGATCCTCGCCGGCATTGCCATCCTGGTCACCGTGGGCGTTTACGGCATTGTGGCCTGTATCGTTAAAATTGACGATCTGGGTATGTGGCTGCAGGAAAAATCCTCATCAGTGGCAAAAGGTATTGGCGGCGCGCTGCTGGCGATGGCGCCCTGGATGATGAAGATCCTTACCGTGGTGGGCACCATTGCGATGTTCCTGGTGGGGGGCGGCATTATTGCCCATGGCGTACCGGCTATTCACCACTTTATCAGCCATTACAGTGCGGACTATTCCGGCCTGATGGCATCGCTGATCAACAATCTGGCTAACCTAGTTCTGGGACTGATTGTGGGGGCAATTGTGCTGTTGGGGGTAAATTTGATTGCCAAAATGCGCGGTAAATAAGTATAAAGGCAGCTTGTTAACGCTATGCACTCTGGAGTGAAAATGAAAGACGACATTTTTGAATTTGATATTGATGCCGAACTGGAACAGGCTGAAGCCAACGCGGAAAAAAAGGCCAGTGAAGTGCCTGCCGAGTCAGGTGACGAAGCGGATTGTGAAGGTTGCAAAATCTGACGCCAGAGCGCCAGTTTTTCCTGTTTAAAAGCGAGTGAGCCACTTCACTCGCTTTTTTATTTCTTCATATTTTAATACCTTAGTATTATTTAACATAACTTTTACCACTCGTTAACAGAATTGCGCGGCCTGGCCTGCTATACCTGAAGTTCCCTGTGTAGGGTCTGTTAACCCAAATGGTGAGGTGTGTCATGATCATGGTCAGTGATGAAGTTCAGCTTAAAAACGGTGGTCCGGCGATGGTGGTGACGGGTTATGCAAGTGGCATGGTTGAATGCCGCTGGTATGACGGCTACAGCGTCCGGCGCGAAGCGTTCAGAGAAGAAGAGCTTGCCCCTCTGCTCACCGGCCAGAGACAACTTGCCGGTTAATGACTGAGAGCGGGACAGCTGTTTATTTTGTCCTGCTCTTTAGTGGCTTTCACATCTCTTGATCCTGTTGATGGCAGGAACCTCCTCTCACCTTTACACTCTCTGCATGGATGATTACCCTCCGGAGAGCTTGTTTGATTCGATTGCGCGCCTTGTCCGCTGCCCCAAAAAGGGTGGTGCATGGCTGTTTCCTGCTGGTCTTTCTCCTCCTGACTCTGCTGACGTGGCGGGAAGCGGTGATCTTAAAAGAAGATTATGAGATCACAAAGCGGGACCAGCTGGAAACAACCTCGAATACCCTCGAACGCTTTGGTCAGCGCAGTACTGATGAGTTAATCTTTTACCGAAATCTTATGAGGCGGGCGCTGCAAAGCCCGGTAAAGAACAGCGAGATCGCTCAGCTACTGGCTCAGTTTGAGCAGCAGCGTGATCACGAAGTCTGGCATCTTAGTCCTGGCAATCCGCAGGCAATTCCCGTGGAAGGGGTGGCTGACAGATGGGTGAAACAGCATGATTTGCTGAACCGCGACGACGCGTTGCGACTTCAGGATGAACTGACCGCGACGCTTGGCATCAGTATGCTGCTGCAAATCGAAGACCCCCGCAGAAATTTTCACTCCCGCATATGGTACATCTCACGCGGAGGTTTTTTTCTGAGTTCCTCGCCTACAGGGGTCAATACGCTTGAAAGCTACGCCCGCATGGTGTCGCGCCCCTATTTCACCCGCATGACGCCGCAGGCAAATCCTGAGCGCAAAATGCTCTGGACCGGGGTCTATGACGGACTCAATAATCAGGGAAAAGCGATCACCACCAGCATTCCTCTCGATCATCATGGCTACTGGTATGGCGTTCTGGCCATGGATTTCTCGCTGGCGCGGCTGAGAGCCTGTTTACAGCAGGCTCTGCCGCCAGGAATAAGCGGCAATGTCATGATCTTTAACAGAAATATGGAGCTGGTGGTGGAGAGCGACCGGTTGCCGCTCCCTGGCCACTCTTTTTCGCCGGAGGAGCGCAAGAAAATGCTTTCCGCAGTGGCTGACCGCAAACAGGGTACGCTGCGCTTTGGCTCACGTTTTGTTATCTGGACCCGCAGTCATCAGTTCCATTGGGTGCTGGTCAATATTCAGACCCTGAAGGAGGGCGTCGCAGAGGAAACCGGGCGGGCGTCGATGGTGTTGATCGTGATGTGGCTGCTGTTTGGGGCTGGGCTGATTTTATGCCACCAGCTGATTATCCGCCTGTTTGACCGCATGCTGACATTACAGGATACGTTAAGCTGGCGGGCCAACTATGACAGTCTGACCCGGTTGCTGAACCGTGGGGCTTTTTTTGAAAAGGCTGAACAGCTCGCTCATCACTGCAAACACGCGCAGCTTCCCTTCTCGGTGATCCAGATGGATCTGGACCGCTTCAAATCCGTCAACGACACCTGGGGGCATCAGGCTGGCGATCTGGTATTAAGTCATGCTGCGGCAACTATCCAGTCGGCTATTCGCACGAAAGATGTGGCTGGACGGATAGGGGGCGAGGAGTTTTGCCTGGCGCTGCCTGCAACGGGACTGGAAGAAGCCGTTGAAATTGCTGAACGGGTCAGGCAAAAGCTGGCCAGTAAAGAGGTACTGATTGACACTACGCGGACGCTGACCATTACCGTGTCAATCGGTGTGGCTTCCAGCGAGGAGCAGCAGGTATATCAGTTTGAAAGCCTGCAATCGGTGGCCGACAGCAGGCTTTATCAGGCAAAAACAGCCGGACGTAATCGGGTTTGCGCAGAAGATTAAACGTTTCCTTTGTTATCTTCTTCTACCGCTTCATGAATACGGTGCAGGATGTCAGGAAACGCTGACTGGACACGACTCCAGCTGGGAATAAACGGCTTCTCGTTCGGACGTTCGATAAACGACGCACCCGCCTCCAGAATGGCCTGGGTAAACATCTCTACCGCCGCTTCCTCCGCATGCTGGTCAAATTTCAGACCATTAAGCGCGGCCTCATGGCTGTAAAATTCCATCATGTCCAGCGCGTTGCGGTAATAGGTCGCTTTCAATACGCGGAAAGAGTCGCTGGTCAGGTTTACCCCCATTGTCGCCATCTTACGCAGCAGCGACTGAACAATATCATTACTCATCCTGCGGAGTCCGCCCGTACCATCCTCTTCCGAAAGGGGCTGATGCTTGTGGTCATAGTTATGGGCAATTTCCACCTGACAGCTCTGTCGTGTGGTGTAATTACGGTAGATCTCTGAAAGAACACCGATCTCCAGCCCCCAGTCGCCCGGTATTTTTATCCCATTCAGGACGTGAGTGCGCATCGCAAACTCTCCGGATAAGGGATAGCGGAAGCTGGTGAGGTAATCGAGATACTCCGAATGACCGTACACTTTCTGCAGCGAGCGAAGCAATGGCCCAACCAGCAACCGGCCAACCCGGCCGTTAAGCTTGTTATCCGCCACGCGCGCATAGAACCCTTTGCAAAATTCATACTGGAACGAGGGATTGGCCAGCGGGTAGAGCAGTCGGGCCAGCATGCCGCGTTCGTAAGTCACGATGTCGCAGTCGTGCAGCGCTACGCAGGAGGATTTATCAGACGCAAGGGTATAGCCGGTACAGAACCAGACGTTACGACCTTTGCCCGGCTGAGTAGGGGAGAGACCCTCTTTATCCAGTTCGGCATCCAGCGCTTTTAAACGCGGGCCATCGTTCCACAAAATCCGGTGGCGCTGCGGCAGACGTGAAAAGAACTCACGGGCATAGAGGAACTGGTCGCGATCGGCCTTGTCGAGACCAATCACAATTTCCTCAAGATAGGGCACTTTTGCCAACTCATCGACAATGTTGCTAAGAGCGGGACCTTCCAGTTCGGAAAAAAGTGATGGCAGAATTAATGCCATCTTGCGCTTCGCGGAAAATCTTACCAGATCCTTCTCAAGCTCCTCTACCGGACGATCGGTGAGGTTATGAAAAGTTGTAATCACGCCGTTCTGGAAAAAATCACTCATTACCTTCCCCTTTATTTGCTGCCCTTTGGGCACGCAACAACCGAATACAACCTAACCCTGAGTGATGAAATGCGACAAACCTTCACTCCACCCTTCAGGGCCAAAATGGGTACTATGAAACACCCTCTCCTCAACGTCCCGTCCCTCGCGTTGCAGCGTGACGGGCGTTTTACTGTAGCCTTTAATAATGACGGCATAATCGACTTTATCCAGCATAGGGCCATCGTTAGGCCCATCTCCAAGACCAATGGTCAGCCATTTATGCCCCACAGGATGGGTATAGTGACGGAGAAGAAGATCCAACGCGGCGCCTTTTCCGGCGCCCCGATTCATTACGCTCCAGAATCGTCCACCCTGAACCAACGTCAGCTCTTCTGCTGCCAGCGCTTCGCTGAAATCGTCGAACCGGGCGGCGGAATCCCGCCAGATAAGGCTTTCAGAACCCTCCCGCATTTTGGCTAAGGCGGCGTTGTGTGGCGTCAGCCCGGTCCACTCGGCCACCTCTTTCTCCGTAACATCGGCAAAACCGATAAATTTGAAGCCGAGACGATCGCGCAGTTTTTGCAACGTCTGACAAATCTCCGTATAGCCCTTATTTGCGGCACGATCGACCGATCCGTTAAACTCTTCCCAGTGCACGACAGCGCCGTTTTCAGCAATATAAGGTGAGCTGATAATCCCTAACAGGCGCTGCAGCGGCAGGATCTCAGCCGCCGTTTTGCTGGAGCAGATCACCACCGGAATGCCTTCTTCGTTCAGGCGCTCAAGCCAGGGCTGAGCCGGCTCCCAGCTGTAAGTATGATGATCGAGCAGGGAACCGTCTAAATCCGTCACTATCATCAGGGGATCTTGTAGCGTAGGCATGACTCTTCCTCCTCGGACTGCCTGAAAAGATCAGCATAATCATAGAGTATAACGAAGCCCTGTAACTCTGACGGCCTGCCCGCGTTTAAACCGCCCGGAACCGGCCCGGAACAGCCAGGAATATTCTTAAAATGATAAGAGAGAGGGGGGCAAGGGGACAAAACAAGATTGCTGTCTCACATCAGGGCCAGCGCGGCTTCAGTGATATTTGCATGTACAGTTTTTCAGGGGCTGTACAACTTCAGGTACAAGTTAGGATTTTTCCTGGCAATAACTTAGGGTACTATTAGCAGGTCAGAGAATTTCCTGTGTAACGAATTTCATTAATCAAATTTGATTCCCGGCTAACCGCCGGGATTTTTTTAGCGATTAACTTCTGAAACCGTAAAATCCCGGATATCGAGTTCAAAAGCATCGGCCAGTTCGGTATAGGAGTGGTATTCACGTCCATCTACCCGAACCTTATGCGCCTGTTTGTCATCCGTAAAGGTTGTTACCTCGCCCGTTGATCGATCGTGAATAGCTTCCAGTAAAGCTTCGATATCGATACTGACTTCGCGCTGAACGATGTCGCTGTACTCTTTTGCAGTAGCCATAATCCCTTCCCCAGTTCACTAAATGAACTAAGTATAGATGGCGAAAAATAAGTTGGCGGGCAGGAAACGGACGAAAAAAAGCCCGCGCTGCGCGGGCAAAAATCCTTGTTACTTTTTAGGTTGACTGCGCCTTTGGGGTTGGTGCAGTGGGAAGAGTGTAAGCGGGGATGATGTCAGAAGTCTCGCTGTGAAACGTTAAGAAAACGAAAAACCAGTAGCGGGGCGAAATTACGAGGATTTACACAGCGCACAAGGAGTGCTCCGCGCTCCAGTGCTATAATTATCAACTGATTACACTATAATCACTTTTCCACGCTATGGAGGCGACATGGACTTATTACGCATCATTATTGCTATTATTTTACCCCCGGTAGGCGTGTTTATGCAGGTAGGATTCGGCGGCGCGTTCTGGCTGAATATCCTGCTGACCCTTTGTGGCTATATTCCGGGTATCGTACATGCTGTCTGGGTGATTGCCCGCCGTTAGGTACTCTTCCGTCTGCGGGATTTTAAGGTAAACTTAGCCCACTATTCAGCCTGGGAGAAGCGTCATGAAAGTCAATGAACGGGTCACGGTCAAAACCGATGGAGGGCCTCGTCGTCCCGGCACGGTACTGGCGGTGGAAGACTTTAGCGAAGGGACCATGTATCTGGTCGCTTTAGAGGATTACCCGATGGGGATCTGGTTCTTTAATGAACAGGGACATGATGACGGCATTTTTGTCGAGCCTCATCCGGCCCCCTGATTTGATCGCTTGTTACCTTATCCGTAAGCAGATGCAGCGCGAGTAGCAGAAAAGATAAAGGGGCGAAAATCGCCCCTTTTTATCGGTCAGAAGGTTTCCCAGTTTTCACTATTGTTAGCAAGGGCAGGGCGTAATACAGGCGCTTTAGCCTGAACAGGCGCTGCCGCTACACGGCGTGGCGTGCTGTCACTTAAGTGGAAAGCGGCAACGGCCTGGGTCAGGCGAGAAGCCTGCTCTTCCAGAGAGGAGGCGGCCGCAGAGGCTTCCTCAACCAGCGAGGCGTTCTGCTGAGTCACGTTATCCATCTCTGTTACCGCCAGGCTTACCTGCTGAATACCGCGGCTCTGCTCATCTGACGCGGCGGCAATTTCAGCCATAATATCCGTTACGCGCCGCACGGCATCCACAATACCTGTCATGGTATCGCCGGCATGGCTAACCTGAGACGATCCCTGACCTATCAGATTGACCGATTCAGCGATCAAACCTTCAATCTCTTTCGCCGCACCGGCACTGCGCTGCGCCAGATTGCGCACTTCGCTGGCAACGACCGCAAAGCCACGACCCTGTTCTCCCGCCCTGGCAGCTTCTACCGCCGCATTCAGTGCCAGGATGTTGGTCTGGAAGGCGATACTGTTGATCACCGTAGTAATCTCAGCAATCTTCTTCGAGCTGGTGGAAATATTGTTCATGGTGCTGATTACGCCACTTACGATATCACCACCCTGGCGCGCTTTACCGGAAGCATCAGACGCCAGCTGGCTGGCATGATGAGCATTTTCGGCGTTCTGTTTCACGGTAGCGGTCAGCTGTTCCATGCTGGCAGCGGTCTCTTCCAGCGCGGCAGCCTGCTGCTCGGTACGGGAAGAGAGGTCAGTGTTGCCCGCTGAGATTTCACTGGAGCCCTGGTAGATCGCCACGGCACCTTCGCGAACGGTTCCCACCGTTTTCACCAGCGACTGCTGCATAGTTTGCAGATTACTGCTAAGCGTGCCGATTTCACTCCGTCCCCAACTTTGCAGCGGCGCGGTCAGATCGCCACGAGAAATATGTTCAATTCGCTCTACTGCCTGGCGCAGAGGAGTGATAACCACCCGGCGCAGGAAAATAAAGGTGGCAAGGGTCAGTAACAGGGCAGCGGCAAAGGCGCAGGCCATCATAATAAAGCCGAGACGGGTTTGTGCTGCCGCCTCTTTATTAATGGCATCGGCACGCTGAGTGCGTATCGCAATAGCTTTTAGCAGAACGGCATTATAAGCATCATCAAACTTGCGGGTATAATCCGTCTCCTGAGCAATCACCCCTTCAAAGCTGCCATCTTTGGCGCTCTTCACCATGGGCAGCAATCCCTGAGTCACATAAGCATCAAAACGGCTTTTGAGTTCAGTATCCAGGGCGACATCTGCCGGCGTTTTTACCCGACGATTAAGATAGTCGTTAAAGCTGGCCGTAGCCTGCTTAATACGTTTTTCAGTCTGCTTCAGGTTATCGTTAAACGCATCCATCTCACCAATACGTGCAGAGGCCCCGGCGTGAATAACGTTCAGGCGGGCAGTACGTAAATGGTTTGAGCTGTTGGAAATAGCCATACGGACCTGAATTTCTTCCGTCACGTCCTGCAGCGACTGGTTACTTTGAATTAAAAAATAGCTGGCCATGCCAATACAAAGGGCAAACAGCAGCAGAATGCCGCCGAGGATAACGGAAAAGAGGGGCACCAGGCGTAAATGCTGCCAAAAACTGATCCGATCGGCATTGAGGTTTGATGATTTCATGTCCTTTTGCTCTCTGTAGGGTAAACGAAGCGGGGAGCTTCGGTCTGTCTACAGAACATCGGCAGCAGAAGAGAAAGGCTTAATGAGAAAGTGAGATCTGCTTAACGCTTTTAACTAAAAAAGCCGGCAAGGCCGGCTTTCTTAGTGCGGGAGTGAGCTTATCTCACGTTAACGTAGATGCCACTGGTGACATTATCCGTTAAACGAACCACATGGTAAATAACTTGTTTGTTGTGTGTCTTAATTTTACGTTTAATGTTTCCTTTATGAGAGGAAACGGTCTTGGCCTTAATTTGCATTTTATCCGATATCTGAATCGTATCGTGGCCAGACATCCACATCTTCAACATGTTTGATTCTGTTTGGCTTAACGTTAATGGGTGAACGTCGAAGCCTGCGGAATACCGCGGAGAAACATTGAGTTTCTTTTGAAAATAAGAGACGAGCAAGTTATCAAGTGTGGCCGGTTTAATCGATTTTGATGTAATAATCAGGTTCTTACGAACGTAGAGATATTCCTCAAAATGGATGTTAGAGATGGCCATAAATATGAAAAACAGCGTGTCAGGGTTCTGCATAATAATGGTTCTTATGCGCTGACTTGCGTCTGCTTCATGAATAAAACAGTCTTCGTTAATAAAAACCACGCCTGGCTGATACTGCTGGCATTTTGCTTGTAATTGATCTATGTCAGTGACGGAAGTGATGTTTTTCTTTTTAACACCCTTCACTGTCATATAATCTGTAAGCCCAAGCCGTGTATAGCTGCATGAATCCATAATAATCGTTGGCATTGTAGCGACCCTCACCAAATTGTTATCCGTTTAAATCAACGATGAATTACGCGTTTGTGTAGTACGAGAGTAAAGTAGTCTTATAAGTGTCTTATTATTATCAGGCATTTAATCTGCAAGAGCGGGAGACGCCCGGTCAGACTTATCCATGCCCGAAGGGTTATTTGAGTTTGGTCGATATAATGACCGGTTAATAAACGCTTAAAACGGGCTTTCAGCGTAACTCACTGGCAAATTGTCTTAGCATAGCTTACAGCGTACTTTTTGTGAGCTACGCCACTATCGCGCAAAACACAGAAAAGTCTGATAGGACGATTCCTAAAAAACATTCATTACACGAATGTGTGCCTCTCTGCGGCGTGTTGACAATGCCGTAAAATGCGGTGAAGCACAAGATAAACCAGAAAAAATAAAAATTCCATTAAAAACAGTTGGTTGTTTGTTTTGTGAACATTAACGTTCACGCAACATTCCTTCCATTTCAGGAATCAAAATACGCTAACTGGGATTTAATAAGAATAATTTTCATCGTCTCGTCGCATTTATCAGAATTTCCTTAATGAAATTCTGATAAATTTGGTTCGAAAAATGCACTGAAAGATTTCGTATGCTTAACAATGGTGATCTTACATTCAACCAATAGTTAAGTTTATCTTGCGGGCATTTCACTAAGCACGCTGGCGAGTAAATCAAATACTTCGCTAAACAAATGCTCACAGAAAGGGGCTAACAGGGGCATCATCAGGCTAATGAAGATGATCCCTATCGATAAGGTGACAGGGAAGCCGATGGCAAAAACGGAGAGCTGAGGTGAAACACGGTTTAACAAACCCAGGGCCAAATTAAGGGTGAGCAGCAAAGTGATCAACGGTAGCGCTAATCGCAGACCATTAAGGAAAATCAGACTGGCGGCTTTGGTCAGAGCCAGGAAAGCGTTGCCGTTTACCGGATCGCCACCGATAGGTAAAGTATGAAAACTGTCCGCCACCATGGAAATTAACCACAGGTGACCGTTAAAGGAGAGAAACAGTAACATAGCCAGCATATCTAAAAATCTGGCCAGTACCGGCATGTTCAGTCGGCTGGCGGGATCAAAGAAGGTGGCAAAAGAGAGTCCCATCTGCAAGCCAATCACTTCCCCCGCTGTTCTTACCGCAGCGAAAGCGAATTGCATCGTAAAACCTATAGCGATGCCAATCAGAATTTGCTGAATCAGCAGCCAGAAGCCACCAACCGAGAACAACGTCACATTTGTGGGTGGCAAAGAGGGTACCAGCGCGTAGGTGATCATCACGCCCAGGCCGATTTTGACTTTTTTACTGATTGCCTTTTCACTTAACAGAGGCGCAGTCATGATCAGCGCCAGCACGCGCGCCAGCGGCCAGAAAAGTTGGCTGATCCAGAACACCAGTTGACTGCTGTCGACGTTAATCATTAACCGATCATGTAAGGCAGGTTAGTAAACAGGGTACGCATATAGTCGAGTACCAGATTCAGCATCCACGGACCGGCGATAACCATAGTGGCGACCACGGCGAGGATTTTGGGAATAAAGGAAAGCGTTTGTTCATTGATCTGCGTAGCTGCCTGCAGCAGGCTGATAACCAGCCCGCTAGCCAGAGCCGCGAGCAACAGCGGGGCAGCAACTGCCAGGGCGACCTGCATAGCGTCGTGCCCGATAACCATAACCGATTCAGGTGTCATAGTGACTCCGGAGAAAAAGAGAAGAGATGTTATTTTTTCGGGGCGAATGAGGTTCGCCCTCGGATCTAGGTATAAAAACTTTGCGCCAGCGAACTCACCAGCAGTTGCCAGCCATCAACCAGCACAAACAGCATCAGCTTAAAGGGCAGTGAGATAGTCGCTGGCGGCACCATCATCATCCCCAGCGCCATTAATACGCTGGCTACCACCAGGTCAATAATCAAAAACGGAATAAACACGGTAAAGCCAATCTGAAACGCCGTTTTCAGTTCGCTGGTGACGTAGGCCGGTAACAAAATACGCATCGGCACCGCTTCTGGTCCCTGCAAAGGCGGGGAGTTGGAAAGACGGGCGAACAATGCCAGGTCAGCTTCACGCGTCTGGCGAAGCATAAACTCGCGCAGCGGCTGGGCGCCTTTATCAATCGCCTCCTGCATGCTGATTTTATCCTCACTGAACGGCAGATAAGCATCCTGATAAATTTTGTCGAACACCGGCCCCATAATAAAGAAGGTCAGAAACAGCGCCAGGCCTAACAGTACCTGGTTTGGCGGTGCGGAAGGGGTGCCCAGCGCATTTCGCAGTAATCCAAATACAATAATGATGCGGGTGAAGCTGGTCATCATCAGCAGGATCGCCGGCAGGAACGTCAGCGAGGTCAGAAAGACTAAAGTCTGTACCGGCAGTGACCAGCTCTGGCCACCATTGGCGGTCGGATGGCTCATCAGGCCTGGAAGCTGAGCATGGACATCGGGCGCAATCAGCAGAAACAGCGTCAGCAAGGGAAGAAAGCGTTTCATTTTGGCTTACCGGGGCGTTTGAGTAACGTTTGCAGCACCTGACGGAAATCTGCCGTCGCAGCCGGAAGTTCCGGATTCTCCTGCTGCGGTTTAGGCGGCAGGGTATGCAAATGGGTGATCTGCTGTCCGGTCACACCCAGCACCAGGCGGGCATCCTCTACATCGACAATCACCACGCGTTCGCGCTGCCCAACCTGGCAACTGGCGCTGACGGTCAGGTCGCTGCCACGTACGCCCCGTTTTGGCGTAAAGCCGAGACGTTTTGCCAGCCAGGCACAGGCCAGGATAAGTAGAATGATAACGGCTAATACGCTGCTGACCTGGGTCAGCATCGATCCTGTAGAAACCGCGGGCTGACCCACCGGCTGTGACTGTACCTGGGCTGTGTTCATTTAGCGACTCAGACGACGCATACGTTCGGAAGGAGTGATGATATCGGTGATACGCACGCCATATTTATCGGCCACGACCACAACTTCACCCTGTGCAATCAGGTAGCCGTTGATCAGAATATCCAGCGGCTCCCCGGCCAGCCCTTCCAGCGCCACCACGGAACCCTGCGTCAGCCGCAGCAGTTCTTTAATGGTCATCTTGGTACGGCCCAGCTCTACGGTCAGCTTAACCGGAATATCCATAATCAGGTCGATATCCTGCAGCGACCCGGCAATATCATTGCTCTCCAGCGCCTTAAACACCCCTTCGGATGAGGCAGTGGTCTGTTCGTTCATCGCGTCAGCCCACAGGTCGTCCGCGGAGATGTCGTCTTCGGACGGCTTCTTGGTGTCACTCATCGGGCTGTTCCTCGTTCATCGAATTCAAAATCGGGTTAATCAGATGTTCCACTCGCAGCGCATACTGCCCGTTCAGGGTGCCGTACTGGCTGGTTAATACCGGCACGCCATCGACATGAGCGATAATACGGTCCGGTTTTTCAATCGGTAATACGTCACCCGGCTTCAGGGCCAGCAGACGTGAAATACGCATCGACACTTCGCCGAAGTTGGCAATCAGCTCCAGTTCGGAGTGCTGAACCTGCTTCACCAGCGTGTCGCGCCAGTTCTGGTCCTCCTGACGGGAGTTCTCCAGCGGCGGGTTCACCAGCGTTTCGCGCAGCGGCTCAATCATGCTGAACGGGATGCAGATATTGAACTCACCCACCAGGTTGCCAATCTCTACCTGGAACGGCGTGGTGATCACGATATCGTTAGGGGATGTCGTGATGTTGGTAAATTTGACCTGCATTTCAGAGCGAACATACTCTACGTCAAGCGGATAAATCGGCTTCCACGCTTCGCTGTACCCTTCCAGGGCCAGTTTCAGCATACGGCGGATCACTCGCTGCTCGGTCGCGGTAAACTCACGCCCTTCAACCTTAGTCGGAAAACGACCATCACCGCCAAACAGGTTATCAACGGCGATAAATACCAGACTCGGTGAGAACACCACCAGCGCGGTGCCGCGCAGCGGTTTCAGATGAATCAGGTTCAGGTTTGTCGGCACCGGTAAGTTACGCGCAAACTCATGGTAGGGCTGAATTTTAATCGCCCCAACCGTGATATCCGGGCTGCGGCGCAGCAGATTAAACAGCGCCATACGGTAAGAGCGGGCAAAACGTTCGTTAATAATCTCCAGCGCCTGCAGACGTTCGCGAACCATGCGACGCTGGGTATTGGGATCATAAGGACGAATATCGCTTTCGCCTTTAACGCTGGATGTTTCTTCAGCCGCACTGTCGCTGTCGCCATTGAGCAGCGCGTCAATTTCTGCTTGTGAGAGGATGCTGTCGCCCATGTCTGCTCTACCTCAGGATAAAGGCAGTGAACAGAACATCGCTCACGACCTGCTGAGGTTGACCTTGTACCAGCGGCGGAGCCAGTACGGTTTTAATTTGTTTGACCAGTTCCTGCTTGCCCTGCTCATTGTTCAGAGCAGAAGCGTCCTGACGGGAGAGCAGCAGCAGTAAGCGGCTACGCACTTCCGGCAGATAATCGGTCATCCGGCGACGCGTATCCTCATCAGGCAGACGCAGCGTAAAGCCAACGTAGAGCACGCGATCGGGATCGTTATCCGGATTAATCAGGTTTACGGTAAAGGTATCCAGCGCGAAAAAGACCGGCGCAACAGGCTCTGCAGGCTTTTCAGCATGAGCGGTGTCAGCGGGAGACTTCATCATGCGCCAGACTGTATAGCCCGCCACGCTGCAAGCAACCAGTGTTACCAGCAGTAACAAGGGTATCAGGAGCTTACGTTTGCCGCTTTTGGCTTTCTTATCAGTCATATGAGCTATAACTTCCTGTGATTATTTTCGAGGTGCGGTACCACTTAATCCGCTATCCCACGGTGATATGGGCAGATTATCCCGCGTCTTGCGCTAAACAATAGGGAGAAAAGACGCGAGTTTTGCCACTAGCTTATGCGTTTGTCACCGTCAGGCGAAAATATCAACAGCACTGGAACCGGCTGCACGCGCCTGCAGCGCGGCAGGAACGGCAATTGGGGTTACATCACTGTCATTTTCCGATGCAAGACTAAATGTGTTGCCACTGTGGTTATTACGTTGCTGTTCCTGCTGACCGCTGAAACTCTGGCCCTGCTGGAAAGCATCGCTACTGACGTTACTCTGACCAAGGCTGATGCCGTTTTCCGCCAGTGCAGTACGAAGCTGCGGCAGCGCGGCTTCTAACGCCGCACGAACCTGACTGTGGTTCGACACCATACTCAGCTGCGCCTGGTCATTGTCCAGCTTCAGACTGATCTGAATGCTGCCCAGATCCTGAGGATGCAAATGCAGTTCCGCCGTTTGCTGACCATTTTTGCTGAACATCAGGATTTGTTGACCTAACGCCTGCTGCCACTCCTGGCTGCCCAGCTGAGAGCTGAGCTGCGCGCTTGCCGGTGCCGTCACCAGAGAAGTGGTGGTCGGTGTGACAAGGGAAGAGGCCGCGCTGATAACATTATTGGTTATCGTCGCAGCTGGTACAGAACTTGAATTTTCTTTGTCTGCACTTTTACCGCTGTTATTGAGCGCCTGCTGGAACGCGGCGGTTAAAGTTGGCGTATCCGCTGTAGCTTTTGGCGACTCTTTACCCACTGTGGCAGTCAGGCTCTCTGCTTTGCCGCTGGTTTTATCGCTGTCACTCTCTGTAGTTTCAGCCGCAGAGAGCAGGGAAGAGAGCGTGGATTGCTTTGTGCCCTTGATAGCAGGCTCATCCGTCAGTGATTCTGCATTTTTTGTCAGGGCAGCAGGCTGCTGAGCAGCGGCGGGCGGCAGCATGGCAAACAGAGCCTGCAGCGTCTGCATATCGCTGGTATTCAACGTAGGGGCAGCCGTCTGGTTATCTTCGCTTGTAGTCTCTTCCGTCTTCAGTGCTTTATCGCTTTTACCCGGCTGAAGCAGGGCGCTGAGCGTTTCCGGCTTGTCTAAAGCTGCCATCAGCGCACTCAGTTTTGCTTTTGGCGACTGAGCCGCATCGGCATCGTCGGTAGCCGCAGTGGCGGCCGCTGTAGAAGCCTGACCCGTTTCGCTTTGTTGAGCCAGCGACAGAAGCTTGTTTCCCAGCAGCGTAAGAAAGCCCTGGTTACCACCTTCGCCTTTGGCCGGGGTTTCGCCCGCAGCCGTGGTGGTTTCCATACCCACATCAGCAGCAGCGGATGCAGTTGTGGCGTTGGCAGAGCTAACCCTGGTCGCGTTCGTCGCAATTGGCAAAGTGATCATTCACCTTTCCTCAATGATGCCCGTTGGGCAAATTCATCCATCCGTTTCTGATCGAGACGGTTTTCCACTAATAATTCGTTAGCCACGGCGCGAGCCTGAAGCGTTTCATAAGCATGCAGCCGCTGCTGTTTCTCCCGCCACAGTCGCAGGGCGGTATCCAGACGGCCATTCCAGTGGTTGAGCTGCTGTCGATGCTGGTCGATGGCTCTCTCCAGCGTTTCAATAAACTGGTGATAGTTATGCCAGCGGGTGCTGGCTATGCCATTGGTCATGGTGTCATTCAGCGTTTTACGGTAGTCATCCTGATAGTTCAGCAGCATGGCTAACTGCTCGTCAGCCTGCTTCTGGGCGCGTCGGACGTCGCCTAACTGAATGGCAGCCTTATCGAGATCTTTCTGCGCCAGGCCACATAAGGTTTCTATAGGTGATGCTTGTTTTGCCATACTGCCTCCGCCAGGGTCGGGCTTCTCCGCTCAGGAGAACCGTTAGCCAAAGATGGCCTGCAAATGCAGGCAGGCATCGTCAAAGGTGCTGCGTTCAAACATGCCCTGTTGCAGGAAGGCTTCCAGCTCCGGATAGAGTTTGATCGCTTTATCCAGCATCGGATCGCTGCCTGCAGCGTAAGCGCCCACGCTGACCAGATCGCGGTTGCGCTGGTAGCTGGAGAGCAACTGCTTGAACTGACGGACGCGAGCGTAGTGCGTATCGTCAATCAGATGTGCCATTACGCGGCTGATAGAGGCTTCAACATCAATAGCCGGATAGTGGCCGGACTCCGCCAGACGGCGCGAAAGCACAATGTGACCATCAAGGATCGCACGCGCCGAGTCGGCTATAGGATCCTGCTGATCGTCGCCTTCGGTCAGAACGGTATAGAAGGCGGTAATCGATCCGCCGCCATCAATGCCGTTACCCGCACGCTCGACCAGCGCCGGGAGCTTGGCAAATACGGAAGGGGGATAGCCTTTAGTTGCCGGAGGCTCTCCGATGGCCAGCGCGATCTCACGCTGCGCCATCGCATAGCGGGTCAGGGAATCCATAATCAGCAGCACGTGCTGACCGCGATCGCGGAAATCTTCAGCAATACGCGTGGCGTAAGCGGCACCCTGCATACGTAATAAAGGAGAGACATCTGCTGGCGCGGCGATAACTACCGCGCGGGCACGCCCTTCGGTGCCGAGAATGTTCTCGATAAAGTCTTTTACTTCACGGCCACGCTCACCAATCAGCCCGACCACAATCACATCAGCTTTGGTGTAGCGTGCCATCATTCCCAGCAGCACGCTTTTCCCCACGCCGGAACCGGCAAACAGACCC
Organism: Erwinia sp. MMLR14_017; assembly: GCF_033657285.1. NCBI lineage: Bacteria > Pseudomonadati > Pseudomonadota > Gammaproteobacteria > Enterobacterales > Erwiniaceae > Erwinia > Erwinia sp. MMLR14_017. The sequence continues at coordinate 232,873 of NZ_JAWVWP010000006.1, forward strand.
ATACGCTGTCCACGTCCTACGGTAAGCAGGGCGTTGATGGCACGTACGCCGGTATCCAGTACTTCAGTGATTGGCGTACGCTGTAAGGGGTTGAACGGCGGGGTGATCAGCGGGGCGCGGTAGCCGGTCTCAGGTGAAGGCAGACCATCCAGCGGACGACCGCTGCCATCCAGCACGCGACCCAGCAGTTCCGGCCCCAGCATCAGCTGCTTGCCGCTGTGCTCGCCGTTGACGCGGGCATAAACGCGCGCGCCAGGCAGAATGCCTTCGACCTCTTCCAGCGGCATTAAAAAGAGTTTCTGACCGTTAAAGCCAACCACTTCGCTTTCCACTTCCGAGACGGTTTTGCCATCGGAGCGTTCGATAACGCAGGTTGCACCCAGCGGTAATTGCAGACCTGTAGCTTCAAGTACCAGGCCCGTGGCACGCGTTAAACGGCCATAACGTCGTACTTCCGGCAGCTGCGATAAACGCTGCTCGAAGGCGTCAAGTGAGCCTAACCAGCGTGAAAGACGAGTCGTCATTTAAGCTCCCCAGGTGCTGCAAGACGGCAGAGTTCGTGCCAGCGCGTAGCGAGGCTGGCATCCAGGTCGCCATCTTCCGCGCTGACTTTGCAACCGCCAGGATGGATGGTGCTGTCAGCCATCAGACGCCAGCCGTGCAGGCTGAGCGTCGCGCCAAGCGTTTGCTCAACGCGCTGCAGATCGTCCGGATGCACGCGCAGCGTAGGTTTGCCGCTTAACATCGGTTCCTGCTGGATCATGCCCTGGATCTGACGCAGCAGGGCGGTACCATCCACGTGCGGTGCCTGGCCAATCACCTGACGGGCCGCTTCCAGCGCCAGCTGCATCAGGCGCGCAGCAATCACGCTGTCCAGTGCTTCCAGCGTATGGTTGAATTCGGAAACCAGCTGCTGCATACGCGCCTGTAAAGGCGCCTGCTGCTGCTGCGCTTCCGCCAGGCCCTGCTGAAAGCCGGCGTCGTAACCCGCTTTCTGACCTTCGGCAAAGCCTTTCTGCTGCCCTTCGGCATAGCCCAGACCCTGGGCTTCATTGCGAACCTGATGCTGCAACTGCTCAAGTTCGAACTGCTGCTGATTGAACGGCTCTTCCGGCTGCTCAGGCGGTACCAACTCTTCGACCAGCGGTTTATTCAGCTGACCAAGATCGTTGGGCTGCCAGCGCTGCCAGGGCAGAGAAGATTTATCAGACATACTGCTCCTCGCCGCCGCCAATCACCATCTCGCCGGACTCTGCCAGGCGACGGACGATAAGCAGGATCGCTTTCTGCTCGCTCTCCACCGCAGACATGCGCATTGGGCCACGGTTTGCCAGGTCGTCGCGCAGAATATCGGCTGCACGGGAGGACATGTTCTTGAGGAACTTCTCGCGAAGCGGCTGCTCGGACCCTTTCAGGGCGATCAGCAGGGACTCGGACTCCACTTCCTGCAACAGGCGCTGGATGCTGCGGTCGTCCACTTCCACCAGGTTTTCGAACAGGAACATCTCGTCGATGATTTTCTGGGCCAGCTCGCCGTCGAACTCGCGAACCGCTTCGATAACCGCTTCTTCCTGCTGCGTTTTCATCAGGTTGATGATCTCCGCTGCGGTTCTCACGCCGCCCATCTTGGCACGCTTGAGGTTCTGACCGTCGAGCAGGCCATTCAGGACTTCCGTCAGTTCTGCCAGCGCGGCTGGCTGCACGCCGCCAAAGGTGGCAATACGCAGCATAACGTCGTGACGCAGGCGCTCGTCGAACTGAGCAACAATGTCGGCAGCCTGCGCACGTTTGAGGTGTACAAGGATGGTGGCGATAATCTGCGGGTGTTCGTCGCGGATCAAATCGGCAGCCGCCATCGGCTCCATAAAGTTGAGGGTATCCATCCCGCTGGTGGTTTCCCGGGTTTCGAGAATGTCTTCCAGCAGGGTAGAGGCGCGCTCTTCGCCCAACGCTTTTACCAGCACGGAGCGCAGGTAATCGTTAGAGTTCAGGCTCAGGGCAGCATACTGCTCGGCATCCACCTCAAATTCTCGCAGCACTTCGGTTAGCTGCTTATGCGAAACCTGATGCATATTGGAAATAGCCGAACTCAGGTGCTGAACCTCGCGGGTGTCGAGGTGTTTAAACACCTCGGCAGCGCGGTCTTCGCCAATCGTCATCATCAGGATGGCGCTTTTTTCTGTACCGGTGAGACTCATAGCTCGTCCTTCATCCACTGGCGAATAACCAGAGCCACCACACGCGGGTCATTTTCTGACATCTCGCGAATACGCTGACTCATAACCTCTGCACCCATGCGGTGCTGCGACTTACGTTCCTGATCCAGTTCGTCTTTCGACAGGCTTACGGAGACCGCATCACCTTCTGACTCTGCAAGCGTCTGCTTAGCGAGCGCCGCGGCTTCAACGGCAGCCTTCTCCTGCTCTGCTTTACGCATAAGCTGTGGACGAACCAGCTTGCGGTAGAGGATGAAGGCCACAATCAGCACCAGCAACCAGCGTCCCAGTTCAAACATCTGGTCGATAAAGGACGGCTGCTGCCAGAATGGCAGGTCGCCACTGTTATCAGCTGCTTCGGTAAACGGTGAGTTAACAACGTTCAGGCTGTCGCCACGTTTGTCCGAGTAGCCCATCGCTTCACGGGTCAGGTTTTCAATCTGTTTCAGTTGAGCATCCGTCAGGGCAATCGGTTTGCCGGCTGCGTCTGCTTTATAGTTCACCACCACCGCTACAGAGAGACGCTGCACTTCACCCACATTCATTTTGGTATGAAGGATGGTGCGATCCACTTCGTAGTTTGTGGTGTTGTCATTCCTTGTGCTGGAAGGACCTGACTTGCTGGCTGTGCTGGTGGTCGAACCCTGATTCGCCGCTGCATTGTTAGCGGCATTACCGTTCTGGCCATTCTGATTAGCTGGCGGATTGGTAATAGGGGCGGTGTTAGCCGGAGCAGGCTGATTAGAGAGCGCACCCGGTACGCCGCCCTGATTCTGGCCGCCAAGCTGTTCGCTGTCGCTGGTCTGGCGCGAGCGAACGGCCTGGTTTGCCGGATTGCTGTTCGGCTGATATTTCTCGTCAGTTTGTTCACGAGCATTAAAGTCGATCTGCGCGGTGACCTGCGCATGCACGTTGCCGTTGCCGACAATCGGGTTCAGGATCGCTTCGATACGCTGCTGGAAACGGTTTTCGACATCGGTGGCGTATTTGAGCTGAGCATCATTCAGATCGCGGCCAGCGTTATCGGACTGGGTAAGCAGGTGACCAGCCTGGTCAACAACGGTCACGTTACCCGGTGGCAGGCCAGCCACGCTGCTGGAGACCATATGCACGATAGCGCTAATCTGTCCCTGGTCCAGCGCGCGGCCAGGCTGCAGATTTAAGGTGACGGAGGCCGTTGGCGATTTCTGCTCACGCACAAACAGCGAAGGTTTTGGCATCGCCAGATGCACGCGAACGTTTTTAACCGGCCCAAGCGTTTCGATGGTACGGGCCAGTTCGCCCTCCAGCGCGCGCTGATAGTTAACCTGTTCGCTGAACTGACTGATACCGAACTTCTCCTGGTCCAGCAGTTCAAAGCCCACGGCGCCGCCTTTAGGCAGCCCCTGCTGGGCAAGACGCAGGCGCAGCTCATGCACTTTCGCCGCCGGTACCATTAATGCGCCTCCCTTATCATCAAACTGATAAGGGATATTCATTTGGGTAAGTTGAGTAATGATGGCACCGCCATCTTCATCGCTCAGGTTGTTATAGAGCACGCGGTATTCTGGCTGCTTAGCCCAGAGCACCATAGCTATAACGATGGCGATAGCCGCCGCCGCCGCAATAATAATGGGGATGCGAGGATTAGCGCGTAAGCGAGCGAAGAGGTCGTTCAGACCTTTCTTCTCTGGTTGATCCTGCGTGACAGTTGCATTCATGACTCTTTCCTGCCTGACAGTTGACCGGACTGTTTCGTGTAGTGTCGTAACAAAACTGACTCCCTGATGCGGCTTGCTATAAATTTTTCACTTCTAATGGCTGCCATTATTTTCTTAAACAGGAAATTCGATGGCTGGATAAGCCATGATTTTTGCTCTTATTTAGCGGCTTTGTCTCATTGACATTGTGGTAAGTTTTCTCACAACAAAATTTCTACCGTTTAACTTCCGGGGCAAAAGATGGCAATTCAGGGTATTGAGAGTGTGATGCAACAGCTGCAAACCGCAGCAATTCAGGCCAGTGGCAGAAGCACTGATGCTTCAAGCCACGCCGATTTTGCCGGTGAGCTGAAGGCCGCGCTGAACAAGATCAGCGATACGCAGACCGAAGCGCGGACGCAGGCGCAGGATTTTGAACTGGGTAAACCAGGAATTAACCTGAATGATGTGATGGTCGATCTGCAGAAATCATCGGTATCAATGCAGATGGGTATCCAGGTGCGTAACAAGCTGGTCAGTGCTTATACTGACATTATGAATATGCAGGTTTAGCATTATCTCTGTGATTTAAAGAGAAGTTATTGTGCGAGTTTCATCAGATGGTGTAGTGGCAGGGCATTTTTCTTCTTTATCCCGTTAAGCTTATTGATTTGCTCAACGTGACTGCAGGCAGGGAGAGCTTTACTGTGGGTGAGGCGGGGCAAAAAAATACCGACCAGATGGCCGGCATCTTCTTTGCCTGGCTAAGGCAGTTTATCAGGACTGAGGCTGGCCTACCGGGCCGGAACCCTGAGTGCCACCAGGCACTGACTGACCGCTTGGCGCGTGTGGACGACCATCGCTCCCCACTGCGCTGCTGTCATGCATGCAACCAGTTAAAGTGGTGAGAGTGAGTAACATCAGTAAACCGCCCAGATATTTTTTCATCGTCTTTCCCTTTGGTTTAAAAAGTAGCAACAACCAAAAGCATAGCTGACGAACCGGGGATTTCCACAAAACTCCGTGAAAGTTCAACGGCATACTCTATTTTCTGACAATATTACTCTCTGTCTCTCTTATAAAATATAGGGCATAAAGTGGGTTTAAGCGGGCATTCTGCTATCTGACAGGGAGAGATAAGGGCAACCCACAAGCCAGTATCGCTCAGCTCTGGTCTTTATCCTGCTTCTCTTTTTCATCCTGTTCTGCCGCTTCGTCTGCTCTCGCTGCGGTGTACCCAGAAAGATGACCGACGATATTGGCATAGATGCTGATGATAATGACCCAGAGCACGCTGCTCTTCCACCAGATGACGGAGGGGATGGCCAGAATAATCCAGGCAACTGAAGCGGTGAGATGGGCTTTTTTGATCATCGAGGGGGTGATGTGCATGGCGTTTTCCTTGCTTGCTGAGATATCTCAAGCTTAGTCGCCATCCAGAAGCTAACTTACTGAAAGTTTATTAAATTGTTTCCGTTATCACTTTTTAAGGGGGCATGTGCTTTTATCTTGTATTTATCAGGTCTGTAGGCCGAGATAAAACTGACAAAAGCTTTCTCAAGTGATAGTGTGGAGACTCATAATACAAAAAAATTGAAGGTTCCTATTCCAAATATTAAATTCAAATGTCCGTCATGTCATGGATGTCAGTATCGTTTCTCTCCCCATAACATCACGCCAAAAAATCCCCATGGCGCTAACTGTATCTTTTGCAGGGCCGGTATGAAGGTCAGCTACAGATCCTTCGCCAGCTAAAGCCATCCCTTGCAAACCGCTTGATTGCAGCAGTCGAAAAGTATGCTGTTTTTTTATACAGTGATTAACGCTGCAATCAGGTAGTCTTTTCCCCTGACTCCATTCTCTCTCAATCCTCACCCATCGTTTTCATCACTCCCGATCCGCAGCCAGTCAGCTCTTTGACGATCCTCCTCGCCAATTTTTGATCCTCCTGACGCTGGGCAACTACCGCTGCCCGTCGCGCTTTGTAACGGCTTTTACAGGTTCCCTGTGGCCGACAAGGTTTCCAGATTATCAACACCATTAGACCTCCAGACAGCTTAAAAATGTAGTGAGTCCAGTAACTCCTTGAGTTGCCTCAAAACGTATAAACGGCGGAAATGTATCCCTGCTAAAAACGATAGCTATAGTTATTATTAATATCAATAGCTATTGTGTAAATAACTCAGGTTATCAATATATATCGTTGTTTTATAAGGTTTAATTGTTTTTTTATCGCTTTTTTTACGCTTTATTCTGGCGATTTTATCGAAAGCTTTACTAATCTATTCAGTTGAGTGAATGCGCAAAAGGTTTTGCGTTGATTAACTGTCTCAGAGGGTGGATTTTCGCGAGGGTAAACTGATGATATCTGTTCTGCACAGAGTATCCGGAGGGCATTACAAGGAAACCATCCTGCACGGGCAGGATGTGAGTACTTACCGCCTTAAATCACGGATCAGAAAGATTGCTACGCCGATAAGTTCCGACTCTTCAGAAAGCTCCACAGCGGGGAGTCTGGGGTCATCGACGGTCAAAAAACCATTAGAGGGGCCTTCAAGATAGCGGTAGACGGAGTAACGGGAATTCACCTTCGCTATCACCAAATCTCCAGATTCAGGTGGTACGTCGGTATCAATGATGATAATGCTGCCTGCCGTGGCTTCTGAACAGCCACTGTTGCGGTCAAGAATATAGGCACGCCAGCTCTTTTTCGCCTTTACGCCGTTAGGTGCAGAGACGATCTCCCCTGTTTTACCTTCGGCGCCCCAAACGGAGATAGTAGTACCACTCTTTACTTTGTCAATGGCGCTAATTGCCGTAGTGCCACGCATCTCTCCCTCGCCGCTGGCAAGCCACTGCACGTTGACGTCAAGAGCTCTGGCAATATCCACCAATTTGCGGGAGCCTTCTGCTTCCCCTTTGGTCAGACGCCAGATAGTAGGTTGCGATACGCCGGAGGCTTTTGCTAAAGCACCCTGAGTAATTCCCATCATGGACATAGCCATGTTCAATCGGTAGGCGAGTGTATTCGGTTTCATACACCAGAATTTATAGCTAAGCGTATTTTTCGTCAAACACGCTTTGCTATTGACAGCTTCAATAGCTATTGCTATTAATTAAGCCAGTTCGATACGTAAAGGGATTTTCAGCGCTTCATGCAGGGTATTGAAACCCGCTGCTCTTTGACAACCTGGCCGCCCAGCCTAACCGCTGGCAAAGCATTGCACCTGACATCGTTACAGCGTGTCAGGACTCCACCTCTCCATAATTCAGGCAGCTTGCCGGGAATGGAGAACTTGGGGATGAAACAGGCTCAACAGAGAGGGTCTCTCCTCTCCGGATAATGAGGGAGTTAACATGCGTGATATCAAACTATTACTGGAAAGATGGGGTGGCTGGGCGGCTACAGAGCGGAGCGGGGTGGGCTATTCCCACATTGCTGCGGGGTTCCGTGGCCTGATCACTTCAGCTCCCGCTTCGCGGCCCTCCTGCAGCGACAACGATGGTATGATCCTCGATAGCTGTATCAGCCGCCTGAAAATTAATCATCCTGAAGAACATTCCCTCCTGGTCGCCCATTATCACTACCGGATCTCATTACGCTCTATTGCCCGCCGACGCCACTGTGCCGATGGCACTATCCGCAAACAATTACAGACGGCGGAAGGCTTTGTCGAAGGCGTATTATCGGCCCTTGAAATTACCCTTGAGTGCGAGAGATAAATTATTTTCAAAAAAAGTGGTTGCGTACGCAATTACCGTTCTAGTGTGTTAGAAACGCAGTTTAATTTACCCAACTGAAGCACTTTGCACACCAGGGAATTCATTCCTGAAGAATTTATGCGTCTGCATAAAGGTAATTAAGGAGGTGAAGTATGAGTAAAGTTATTCAAATACTGGCTTATGAAGAGGGGTATAAAGAACGACCCTATATCGACACGGAAGGGTACCCAACGGTGGCTTGCGGAATAGTGATAGGACCCAAAGATGCCCCGTTAGCTAATTATCAATTTACCGTACCAAGAAACGTGGGAGATATCTGGATGCAAAGAATGGTAGATGAAAAAAAAGCGCAGATGAGCAGCCGCCCAACCCTGGTAGCTGCGTTAAAGCAATGTAATCCGGCTCGGGCTGACGTGCTTTATAGCATGGCTTATCAGTTAGGGGTGGATGGGCTGGCCGCTTTTAAAAATACCCTGGTGATGATCTCTGTCGGCAATTTTGAAGGCGCGGCGGAAGGCATGCTGAGCAGCCTTTGGGCCAGACAAACACCACAGCGGGCAAAACGCCACGCGCAGGTGATGCGCAGTGGGAATTATGATGCCTATAAGGGGGTTATATGAAATTTATTCTTTTCATCATGCTGGTTCTGGTGGTGGCTTTTGCCGTCTGGTGGATAACCAGACACGGTAAAATCGAGTTGGTTGCGCATGCAAAGTTACTCTTTAAGACCTGGTCTCTGTGGCTTGCTTCTATAGGGTCATTCGTGGGGGCCTGGGTGCAATCATTCCCGGACTCGGCAATGAGTGCCTGGACCTCTTTGCCAGGCGACGTTAAGACGGTTATCCCCCAACACTACCTTGGGCTAATCGCTTCTTTCCTGGTTGCGATGGCAGTCATTGCGCAATTTGTCCGTCAGAAATCCCTGAACGCGAAAGCTAAGGTCATGAAGGAGAATAAAGCATGAGTACATTTTTCGCTCTGTTCAGCGGCAGCTGGCATATTCTCGCCGGGATTGGCGTGGTGCTGGTGGCGCTGGTTGCCAGCTGGTTTGGTGGTAAAAAAATCGGCAAAGTGCAGCAAAAAGCCCGCTCTGACGTTGCGGCAGCACAGGAAGAGAGTGACCGTATTGCCATAGTGGCCAATAAACAGGCTCAGGATATTAAGGCGGTGAAGAATGTCCAGGAAAGCAATAATGTGCTTAATGATGATGACGCTCGTAACAAGCTGCGCGACTCGTCATATAACAACCCGCAATAATCCTCAAATGGTATCCGACTCCTCCTGCACACTATTTTACCCTATCCGGACATATGGTCAGGACTGGCAGGTTATGGATATCAGAACCATCAAAGAAATTAATATTCACAATGATATGTGGAATAAAGTCTGCGCAACCAAAAAAAAGTAGGGCATCACTTGTTAAGGAATAGGTGGTGGTAGTCAGGGAGCTTTAATTACTTTTTCTTTATTATCTTTTTCTTCTTATTTATTTAATTCATTCAGGCGATTTGCTACCGCATATTGCCCCGGAGGTTATTATGATTGAAGTTAATTCATTTGCTGAACTGAGAACTACCGCGCCAACTAAATCAGGCGATATGGCTTCATTGAAACGCTATTATGATAAGGATTCTAGTTTCCATGGTGGCGGTGAATTTGTCGGCTTTGTCAGCACCACGGCCGTTAAGGACGATTCGGGGACGATGGCCGCAGGCAAGGGGTTTTACTGGAAACGCGTGATTAACGATCCGGATGAACTCACTATCTATCATTTTGGTGCGAAGGGCGACGGCACGACCGATGACAGTGGGGCGTTTAAGCTGATGATGGAATGGGCGCAGTCTTTTAACAACAACGCTAAAAGCCTTGGCGTGCGTTTTCCTGCGGGCAAATTCCTTATCAACCCGATTGATTACTCCGGCACTGAGATGCCGTTCTTCTATATCTTTGGCGCTCATAACCCGCACGGGGGAATGCCCCGGACGACCATTATCTCCAACAAATCCACATCACCGGTGTTCAAGGTCAAGGCGCGACGCACGGCGCTTAAGGGAATCTGCTGGAATGGCCAGGCATCGGCAGATATTACTGCTAACAAGGGTATCATTAAGGCGGCGATGTGTTCTAACCAGCAGCCGTTCTTTGAAAACACCATCGTGGCGGGAGAATCAGTCTTGGTCAACAGCTTCCGTGCGCAGAATAACGGCGGTACGGTAATCAAACTGCTGGATACGCTTGATACTAAGTTTGAGCAAATTTATACCCTTACTACTTTCGGCCGTGTCATCGAGATTGGCTGGTCCGGTACGACTACTGGCGTCTGGGATCACTCAACGGCGGTTGAGATCACCAACGCCAATTTCCAGACGGGCTATGGCGATGCCACGCTCTACATGCCGCGTGTGACGCAAGGGGTGTTGCACAATGTCTGGATGGAGCACACCCGCTTCCCGGGAGATCTCAGTGAGGGACAATGGATTGTCGATGCGCTGAGTCTGGAGGATTGCGAAAATCCACTGAATATGAGCAACGGCCGCGTGCTGATCCGTCAGCTTAACCTGCAGGCGGGTGCCAAAGTCACACTGGATGCCACAAGTGAGCGCTGGTTGTCCGGTTATGAATATGGCTGGCGTCGTGATGAGAACTTTGGTACCAACATGACCGGATCAATGAAAGTGGGTTGGTACTCCGGCTACAGGGTGACCAATACTTCAGCAACGGACAAATGGTACAGGCTGGGCAAGGTACACCTGCCAACAGATAATCAGCAGTGGGTGGTGGAGATGATCAGCAAAGTCAGCAATGCCGTGCTTTCCGGCACGGCTGGCAATCCGGTCACTGCCGTTTCTTCCTGTCTGACCTGGCTGAATATTTCGCGATGCGCGACCGCTATCTACGCGGATATCCAGCACAAAGGTTCGCCAGCCGTACTGGACGTGAAGTTAAACAGGATTGGCGTTACCTACGCTGAAATCTGGGTCAAGCTGAAAGCGGGCAGCGGTGACACGATGTTCAACCTGAAGTCAAACGGCCCCACTCGGTTCGATGCCGGTGTATGTGCCCTCTTTACAGCGGATCTTAGCGAAGTCACCGATACCAGCACCATCGGTAACACGTCGCCGAATGCAAGGATGAGCCTGCATAATGGACTGGCAGGGATCGGCGCAAATGAGAAAGGGGTCTTAACCGTGGCCACCACTGCGGCTACCGCACCCACCACGACGACGGCTGCGGGATACATTACCGTCAATATTAACGGAACAGATCGTAAAATTGCCTACTATTAAGGCATCCTGGCCGCCAATGATGGCGGCCTTTTTTATCTTGTCGCCGTCTGGTTAAAAAAGTGTTAATGAACTTCCGCCAGTCCTGAGGGTCAGAATTTGTGAGTGCTTTTTTAACCAAGAAGGATAATTGCATGAGTGATAACGAAGAACACAAAACGCCGACCGACCACGTACGTGATGTAACTTCTCAGTTAAAAGAAATGCGCCACTATGCACAATCCAACGTGGAAACACTTTCAGCACACTGGCTCGCTTTTGATCAGGGCGAGTATAAGCATCCTGAGTTTGCGGAGAGGATCAACGATCTGCTGACTAAGCAGGGCGGTTTACTGGATGAACTGGATAAAAATATTCAGGACATGGAAATTGAAGTGAACCGCATCGAAAACGAAGCCTGACAGGCTGAGCAAGTTCAGGATAACCCGCCATGGCGGGTTTTTTTGTTCTCTGAAATTTAAAAAGTCACAGTACAAACTCGGGACTGACCCGATTGCGGCCGCTGCTTTTGGCGATGTAGAGCTGTTCATCTGCATGTTTAATTGACTCATCCAGACTGGATGGATCGGTGATATTCAGCGTGCTGATGCCGATGCTTACCGTCACATTCAGATTGATAGTGTTCAGCACAATGGCGTTGCGCTCAATGCTCTGGCGCAGACGATCTGCCAGCAGGTAAGCTCTCGGCTGAGAAATCCCCTCAATAAGTACCAGAAACTCTTCCCCTCCCATCCTGCTGATAATCGCCGTCTGCTGCAGCGACTGCCGGATACACTCAACGGTTTTCGCCAGCACAATATCTCCGGCAGCGTGTCCATAGGTGTCGTTGATGCTTTTGAACCGATCGATATCAATTACAAAAGCTGCACCGTAAAAGCTGTTTTGCTTGTTACGCCGGGTTGCCAGCGTGGCCAGGCGTGAGGAAAGCCCACTGCGGGTAAGGGCGCCCGTCAAAAAGTCATAGTCTGCGCGTTGGGTAATTCTGGCGACCAGCTTTTTATTGGCGGTGGTACTCAGCGCTACAATCAACGGGCTGATGGTCATCGCCGCCACGCCCAGCCTTGCTGAAGCCAGACTGTCTATGCGAAAGAAATCATCTGAACCCTGAATATTCAGCACGTTGCTGGCGACCAGGGTAATTTCTGCGATCCCGGTGAATAAGGTGAGCAGGCAGGTGAAAAAGATCGGATAGCTCACCGCACACCACATTAATGCAGGCAGCGGGAAAATCAGGCTGCCGCCGCCGCCAACGTAGATCCCTGCCACCGTGGAAAACAGAAGCGAGAGCAGCGGCATCAGGCTGCTTTCACGCAAGTCGGTCATAAACTGTGCAAGCTCATCTTTGCGCAGTAAGGTAATCACCAGCGGCAGCAACAGAATTGAGGTGGAAACCTGCTCACAAAACCAGGAAATCCAACCCTTTAGCAGGTCATCATGAAAATAGCGCTGGCTGGCGAACGATCCCACCGCGGCACAGACGGCGGCACCAATAATTGATGCAGGGAAAACCCTGATCAAAGCCTGCAGCCGACGTGGGTAGGGGCGGGTAAGAAGAGGAGAGAGCAGAACAGCCCGACCTGTCACAATAAAAGCAATATTCGCTGCATCTAAGCCCAGCGAAACATTAAAAGGAGTGCCGAATAAAACGTCCGCGCAGACCATACCGAAATAGATAGCTGGCAGGCTGGAGAGCGTATCAAAACGGGGGAAACGAATAAGCAGGCCTAAAAGCAGCGCATTGCAGGGCCAGAAAAGAGAAAGCGCCTGGTAGCTCCGACACTGCAGGCCCAGGGCCGCTAAACACAATGCCAGAAGGAACAGGAATATAACCTGGTCAAACTTATATTTATTCAGTTGCATATTCATGACTCAAGGTTCTTACAGGAGTCCGGCGAAGAGAAACCGCGCGGTAACTGCCGTGTAACGTCCGTGTGCGGGCTTGATGTGCAGGTTTTCACCGTCAAACCGCGCGCACAACATACGTGAGAAGCGGCGGCAAAGCAATCTTTTAAGAATTTTCTTAATTTTGCGGAGGTGCCGTTCAGAATATCGCTAAGGCCTGTTTATTTCAATCACTGCCAAAGTTTATTAACGCTTACGATGTTGCTGTAATGTCAAAGAGTGGTGCCAGCATATATATCGTAATCAGTTTCTTTTATCGAACGATAATATGCTGTTATCAGGCCTTTGAGAGCATTCTGAGCAAGGGCAGGAAGAGGAGGGGACGGGTGCCAGAACAGCTGTTGAAAAAAAGCTGGTCCGAAAGCAGACCAGCTACAGGGTGAGTTTAAAGCTCGTTCTTAATACAAAATTCTTCCCAGCTCATGCCGAGTGCCGTAGCGTGCTGACGCAGATAAGCTTCGATAGCTTCATTCGCTACGGTTTTATCGGGTTCAGCCAGCTGGATGGCGAAGAGCATGCCATCCAGTTTCTTTTCACGGGTGAAAGCAGCATAAGCCCGGTCAGCCTGCATAGTCTGTAACTGAGAGAGCGACATCCCCAGCGAGGCGGCATTTTCCGCAGTTAATTGCGCAATGCCGCTTTTAATCTCAGGGTGAGCTTCCAAAAAAAGATCCCGTGCCGTGGCGTAATACTCTTCAATACTCTTCATCACTCTGTCCCGCTGTCGGTAATTGGCGTAGTTTACACGCCCGCCGGGAGCGGGGGAATGCCAGGGTGGAGGGGTGGGCATTAACTGAGCGGGAGAACGTGATGCAGCTTGCGGTAATTAAGGAGAAATTATAACGTAGCGCCTGACTGCAGACTCAGGAAATGAAAATGAAAAAGTGGATGATAATGACTCTGGCGACCGTCGCGCTGGCTGGCTGTGCGGACATTCCCAACTACCAGAGCGCGGTGAAAACGCCTCCTCCAGCCAGCCTGGTCGGTAACTGGCAGACAATGGGACCGCAAAAAGGGTTAGTCAGCAAGGAAGCGATCGCCAGCCTGATTATTACAGCAGAGGGCGACACGCTCGATTGCCGTCAGTGGCAGCGTATCATTGCCAAACCTGGTAAAGTAACGCTGTTCAAAGGCGACTGGGTTAATGTGAATAACCAGGTTCGGGTGATGCCGCTGGAACTGGAGGGAATGGAGCTGCACTACGACAAGCTGAGGCTACAGAAAGTGCAAAACCCAACAGCGGAATGTCAGGCTGCGCTGGAGGCACAGAATCAGGTAGCGCCTGCGCAGGAGCAGCCCCAGACATCCACGGATGTGAGTGGCAAAAAACATCATAAAATGATGATGAAAAACGCCAAATCCTGATAACGAAAAAGCCGTGCGGCTGACTTCGCACGGCCTGTTCTCGCACTCTTTATCGCCAGATTATCAGGCTGACAACAGGGTTCCGCACGTAATGACGGCAACTTCGGGCTGATGATCTCGGCACCGGCAACCCTGCAGATCTTTAATCCGTCACTACCCAGACGCTTACGCTTCCGGCATTGCAGCGGAACAGCGCCATTCCCCGATCGTCTGCGGTTACTGTCCCGGTTTGATTTCCCAGATAATCCCGCCAGGTTTTTCCTGCCAGCGCCTCGCCTGTCGGCAACATCTTCTCTCCTTCATCACCATTCGACATAATCACCACGCAGCCCCGATTTTCCTCTGTACCACTGCGGGCAAAAGCGATGCAGTTTGGATGATCGAACCACAGCGTTTGTACGCCATGGGCATAGATCTGTCGGGCGCGGATCAGCGCTTCCAGTTCCGGGATCGCCGGCATGTCGATTTTATGGTTTTCACCATCATCGCCTTCATCCTCATAGCTGGCACCAAAGAGATCCGGATAGAAGATCGCCGGTACGCCTTCCTCGCGTAGCAGGATCAGCGCATAGGCCAGCGGTTTAAACCAGGGTTCGACGGGGGCTTCCAGCGATTGCAGCGGTTGCGTGTCATGGTTAGCCACAATCGTCACCGCATGCCAGGGGTCCTTCTCCACCAGCGTATTGCTGAACAGCTGGCTGAGATCATAGTTTGCGCCCTGGCGTGAGGCATTGTGGAAGTTCATCTGCAACGGGGCGTCAAACAGCATGGTTTTACCCTCAACCTGGTCAATATAGTGCTGAAGCTTATCAACCTCATGCGACCAGTATTCCGCTACGATAAAAAGCGGCTCTTCAGCCACTTCCTGAATATGTTCAATCCACTCTTTATAGAACCAGGCAGGGATATGTTTGACCGCATCCAGACGAAAACCGGTACAGGGGATCTGCTGCATCATCCAGCGCGCCCAGTACTTAAGCTCTTCCGTCACGGCACGGTTGCGAAAATCGATGTTAGCGCCCATCAGATAATCAAAATTACCCAACTCATCATCAACCTGATCGTTCCAGCCTTCGCCGGTGTAATCATTGACGATTTTAAACACGCCATTATCACTGGGGTTTTCAATATGATCGACGCCGCTGAAGCATTTATAATCCCAGACGAAGTCGGAATAGTGCCCGGCGCGTGCGGGAAAGGTGAATCGGGTCCAGGCCTCGGCCTGAAAAGCTTCCGGCTCTATTTCGTCACGGTTATCAGGATTGACCCGATTAACCAGCACCTGCTCCTTTTCATCAGCGCCCATTTTATGGTTAAGCACCACGTCCATGATCACGCCAACATGATGCGCCCGCAGTGCTTTTACGGCGGCGATAAGCTGCTCTTTGTCGCCATATTTGGTGGCACGGGAACCTTTCTGATCGAACTCGCCCAGGTCAAACAGATCGTAGCTGTCGTAGCCTACCGAATAGCCGCCCGATTCGCCTTTATAAGCGGGAGGCAGCCAGACATCGGTGATGCCCATCTCCGCCAGCTTCTCTGCACGGTCGGCGACTTCGGGCCACAATTTACTGCCGTCGGGATAATACCAGTGGAAAAATTGCAACAGGGTGGGATGAGGCATGTCCTTGCTCCGGGTTCATCTGGCTGGGAAATGAAGTATGGAGCAGGCCTGGAGAAAAGCGCGGGTCAGAAGCTAAAATATTTTTTAGCGCTCTGCCCGCCGGCTGGTGTGAGTCAAATTCATACTGGAAAGGATCTTTTAAACGCCTGGTGATCCCTGAGGAAACAGGATAACGCCTTGCATTCCGCTGTACGCTTTATTCACGGATTTCTGGCGTGTAGCCTGGCCAATCAGCGAAGAAAGCTCGCTCATCCGCGACTGTAACAGGCTTTTCACTTCAGCTTCGTTGTTCAGGATATGACGCAGGACAGGTTGCAGCTGATCCTGCGTCTGCTTAGGGACTGGGGAATGCCTGGTGCTTTCCGCCAGAATTTCAACCGCACTGACGTAATCGACTTCCATTTCAATCAATTCATCCCATTTACCCTCGCTTGCCAGGCGTAACATCGACTGGCTGAGGACCAATAACTGTTGGTAAATCGTAAGCAGTTGCGGAGCAATATTCATTTAAACGGCGTCCTGAAGAGCGGTGGTTCCAGAAACTTCTTTCCAGGCGTCGGCGATGTTGCGCAGCAACGTTTCGACTTCCAGAATCGCTTCTGCGTCATTATGCAAATTGGCTTTTATCAGGCGATGAACCATATAGCGATAAAGCCCGGCAAGATTATCAGCCAGCTCGTCGCCGCTGTGCTCTTCCAGTCCCTGCTTCAGTCCATTCTCGATAATATTGATGGCTTTGGAGAGCGACTCTCCTTTGCCACCAATGTTGCCATCCAGCAAAAATAACCGGGCGCGAACCAGGGCGCTGAGCGCCCCGTCAAACAACAGCGTAACCAGTTGATCCGGCGTGGCGCTCATTACTGCGCTTTCCACCCCGATTTTTGCATAGGCTTTGGTGCCGCTTGCGCTATACATTTTGTCTCCTTTTATTTAGTGCTTGAAGAACTGCTTGACGTTTCGAACTGGCTGGTCAGATAGCTACTGGTGCTGTTGAGCTTGCTGATCATCACGTCTAAAGCGGTAAACTGGGTTTTATACCGGGCAATAGTGTTATCAATACGCGTGCTGGCGTCATTGTATTGCTGGGTAAGATTATTCAGGGTCTTACTGACGCCGTCGGTGGCCGCCTGCAGGATACCGGTGCTGGAGAGCCAGCTGGTAATATTGGTGGCGATAGTGGTAGCTACACCTGTGGTCTTGCCATCGCCAACGATCATCTCTTTCACGCCGTCCGGATCGGCAGTCAGCGCCGCAGAGAGTTTATCGTCATCCAGCTCCAGCTGACCTGTAGTGGGATCGGTAGTGACGCCAATCTGTGCCAGCGTTTTGTAAGTTGATGAACTCTGGGCGTTGGTCAGCATGCTTTTCAGCTGCGACTGAATAGTCCGCAGGGTACTGTCACCGAGCAGGGCGCCATTGCTGGTATCCTGTGCATCGGTTCCGGCATCTACAGCAGTATATTTTGTCAGGCTGGAGAATGAATCCTGCAGGGTGTTGTAGGCATCTACCCAGGCACTCACCGCGCTTGAAGCCTTAGAGGTATCTTTGGTGATGGTCAGCGACTGATTGCCGGTAGTGACGTCACTAAGATTAAGCGTAATTCCTTCCAGCGCATCACTGATAGTGTTGCTGCTGTTCTCAATCGCTACGTTATTCACGGTTAACAGGGCATTTTTCGCTTCTACGCTCTGCGTCATGTTGCTGGCTGAGCTGCCGTCATAGTTGAGCATGCTCTGCAGGGCGCTGTCGCCGGTCACGCTTAACGTCATTGCGTTATCGGTGCCCGTTTCATCAGCGGTCATCGACAGGCGATAGCTGCCATCACTGACTTTAATAATACTGGCGGTGACGCCGGCATCGGACTTATTGATGGCGTCGCGAATACCCGTTAATGAAGAGTTGGCTGCGGAAACGGATACGGTAACCGGATCTTTACCGTTCCCCTGCTGAATAGTAATAGTACTGTCTGAGCTGGCCAGGGCGGTGGTGTTGCTGCTCTGCACGGCAGAAGTCAGCGTTTGCGCGGCTGCCAGCTGAGTGACGCTAACCGTATATTTACCCGCTACGGCACCGGCCGCTGTGGTCGCGCTAAAAGCGGTAGAGCTGCTGGTGGTCTTAGTCGAGCTAAACAGGTCTGCATTATTCAGCGTGGTGTTAGCCGTCTGGAACGTAGTCAGCGCGCTTTTCAGCGTACCGTATGCGCTTAACTTAGCTGTATAAGAGGACTGCTGTGTAGAGATAGGCGTTAAGGCTGCTTTCTCTGACGTTTGCAGGCTGTCCAGAATAGAAGCGAGATCGAGGCCTGAGCCGATACCCAACGAAGTAATGCTGGCCATAATGTTTCCTTTATAGAGTCAACACGGAGAGTCAATACCGTGGTTATCGGCTACTGCAAGGCAAAGTTTACGATTTTTTAAACGGAAGTAATGAAGCGAATAGCGGTAATAGAGAGGGGTATTTCGACGAGTAAGGTGCTGGAAGAAAAAATTGAGTCTGAGACTAAAAAAATTCTAAAGGTTAGTTAAGGGCTGACGATAATAAGTTTGACGGCGATGAAGCCGGGTGGCAAACAAGCCCCACTCCCTTAACAAGATTTGATTTTAATAGGAAACTTTATCATGGCACAAGTAATTAATACCAACAGCCTCTCGCTGATCACTCAGAACAACATCAACAAAAACCAGTCTGCTCTCTCTACTTCTATTGAGCGTCTGTCATCTGGTCTGCGTATCAACAGCGCGAAAGACGATGCTGCTGGTCAGGCAATTGCCAACCGCTTCACCTCTAACATTAAAGGTCTGACTCAGGCTGCCCGTAACGCTAACGACGGTATCTCTGTTGCACAGACTACTGAAGGCGCACTGTCAGAAATCAACAACAACTTACAGCGTGTTCGTGAACTGACTGTACAGTCTCAGAACGGGACCAACTCTGATTCTGACCTCTCTTCAATCCAGGACGAAATCAAATCCCGTCTGGACGAAATTGACCGCGTATCTGGTCAGACTCAGTTCAACGGCGTGAACGTGCTGGCGAAAGATGGCGCCATGAAAATTCAGGTTGGCGCTAACGATGGTCAGACTATCTCTATCAACCTGCAGAAAATTGACTCTTCTACTCTGGGTCTGAGCGGTTTCGGTGTGGACAAAAATGCACTGAAAACCAGCGAACCTATTACTCAGGTTGGCGCAAGCGGATCGCTGCAGAAAGTTGACCTGTCAGCAGTAGCTACTGCTCTGAAAGTTGATGCAAGCACTCTGTCACTGAAAAACGTCCAGGATTCAGCTGGTGCAGCTACAGGTACTTATGTTGTTTCTTCTGGCAGCGACAACTATGCAGTATCTGTTGACGATACTACTGGTGACGTTTCTCTGAACAAAGCGACTGTTGCTTATACTGATACCAACGGCAGCGGCACTCTGACTGACTCTTTCGTTAAAGTTGGTGCAGATGCTAGCGGCGCAGCTGTAGGTTTTGCGACTGTTCAGGGTAAAAACTTTGCTTTAACTGCAGCTGCAATTGCAGATGGCGGCGCGGCAGGTACTGACTCTACTGGTGAAGATGTTGGTAACATTGATACTGCAGACCAGTTCACCGGTACAGCTACTGCTGACCCGTTGGCACTGCTGGACAAAGCGATTGCACAGGTTGATACCTTCCGTTCAAGCCTGGGTGCGGTACAGAACCGTCTGGATTCAGCGGTAACTAACCTGAACAACACCACCACTAACCTGTCTGAAGCTCAGTCACGTATCCAGGATGCTGACTACGCAACAGAAGTGTCTAACCTGTCTAAAGCACAGATTATTCAGCAGGCTGGTAACTCCGTGTTGTCTAAAGCTAACTCCGTACCACAGCAGGTTCTGTCTCTGCTGCAGGGCTAATCCCCTTAGTGCTCTGATAAAAACTTCCTTAAAACCCCGCGCCCGCGGGGTTTTTTATCTCTGGAGTGTCTATGCGCTTCAACGTTGATTTTATCCCGGGCGACATGCTGAGCTTTGAAGAGATAGCCCAACGCTACGCGTTGAAATATCCTGAAGAGAAGGAGCTAACGGCCCGTGCGCTGCTCAGCCCCTCAACCAGCTATCGCAACCTGGTGATCCGTGCCGTTTTTGCTAATGAAGAAACCAACAGTCCGCTGGAGGATTTGCTGTTTATCTCTAATGATAACGAGCGCAAAAACTACCTGCGACGGATGGAGTATTACCTCAGGCAGCAGCTTCCCTTCTTCTATTTCCGCCGCACCGCAGCAGCAAAGCTGGAAAACCGCTGGAAGGTGATGGGGGAGAGTCACGTCTACGCCATGCTGGACCCGGCGTCGGCTGCGGCCCAGAACCTGCTGGCCAGCCGGGGCTATAAACTCTCGCTGATGCGCAAAGAGGGAGAGGATAACTACTGGCAGCTGTTTGATACCCAGGCGCATCCCTGCTTTACCCTTTCACGCCGTATTCAGTTTCTGGTGGTGCTGACCACGCCTTTGCTCACTACGCCTGCGGGTGTTATCGCCGGAACACAAGTGGGCAGGCAGGTCAAAGCCAGCGTCTGGCAGCGTGCCAGTCAGGCGGAGTTTGCCGCTGCGGTGAAAGCGCGCTATGGCGCCTGCGTGATTACCGGGACTCGCGTATTGGAACAGACACCGTTTCCGTGGGTGGAAGCCTGTCATATCAATATGTTGGAAAATGAAGATGGTTTTTTGACAGACAACAGCGTCGATAACGGCCTTTTTTTGCGCAGTGATTTACACCGACTGTTCACCAACCGGTTACTGACCATTGATGGGGCAAGTGGCAGAGTGACATTCCGTCATGGCCTGCAGGATGAGGTCAGATTAAGTGAGTCTTATCATGAGATTGACGGTCAATCCTGCCTGCTCTGGGATAAGGTCCCGGCTGCCACGCGCGAGAAACTTCTGCAATTACGTTAGCAGGTGGCGGGGCGGCAGTAGCTTCATGCCGCCTTTTTACACAAAAATGAAATAACCCGCCTTTATTACCGCTATTCCCCCAATCAATCTCCCCTACAGAAACGGATAATCATGCCGATAACTTAACTAACGCAGGGTAGTCAGAGTGAACGATCTCTATACCGCCGATGGGGTGATGGACAAAAACTCGCTATGGCAGCGATATGTACCGCTGGTGCGCCATGAAGCATTGCGCCTGCAGGTTCGATTGCCAGCCAGCGTTGAATTGGATGACTTGCTGCAGGCAGGAGGCATTGGGCTGTTAAACGCCGTGGAGCGCTACGACGCGCTACAGGGCACAGCCTTTACCACCTACGCCGTACAGCGCATTCGGGGAGCGATGCTGGATGAGCTACGCAGCCGCGACTGGGCGCCTCGTAGCGTGCGTCGTAACGCACGTGAGGTGGCCGGAGCCATGCACAAGGTAGAACAGTCGCTTGGGCGATCGGCTACCGAACAGGAAGTGGCGACGTCGCTGGACGTTTCACTAGAGGAGTACCGGCAGATCCTGCTGGATACCAATAACAGCCAGCTGTTCTCCTATGACGAATTCCGGGAAGAACACGGCGACAGCGCAGAACTGGTAACGGAAGGCCATGAAGAGGCCAACCCTCTTCACCAACTGATGGAAGGAAATCTGCGCGAGCGCGTCATTGAAGCGATCGAGGCTTTGCCCGACCGCGAAAAAATGGTGCTGACGCTCTATTACCAGGAAGAGCTGAATCTGAAAGAGATTGGCGCAGTGCTGGAGGTGGGGGAATCCCGCGTTAGCCAACTGCACAGTCAGGCGATAAAACGCCTGCGCGCCCGGTTAACGGGAGCGCGCTGACGGAGTCAGTTTTGCACTCTCAACACCAACCGGGGACTCTCAGATGGGATCCAAAATAAAAATGAGGCCGTTAAGTCGTTATTTGAAAGACTACAAACACAGCCAGAGTAACTGTTCACATTGTGGCAAGGTACTGGACCGTATGGCACTGGTGTTTCGCGGTCAGATAATCAACAAAGAGGCCATAGCCCGGATGGACCAGCTGATCGACGATCAGGTCTGGTTAAAACTTCAGAATGAACTGACGGCGCTTTGCCGCTTCTGTAGCGACATCTTCTGCAATACGCATCCGAATTACTTCGATATTATGGCGTTCAAACAGTATCTGTTTGAGCAGACCGAGATGAGCCACAGCACTATTCGCGAATATGTTGTTCGCCTGCGCCGCCTGGACGATATGCTGTCGGCGCGTAATTTCCCTGCTGAAAAATTGCGGGGCAATAGCTGGCATGAATGCCTGGAAAATGACTTACCGGATGCCGGTAACAACAACTACCGTATCGCTTTGCGCAAATATGACCAGTTTTTAGGCTGGCAGCGCACTTAGGGTGACGAGCGCACGCTCTTTTACGTTACCTTTTTGCTTTCTTCTGTAAAACTGTAAGGATAACTGTTAGCGCTATCTGCGGAGGCTACATTGTCCTTACATCTTTTATCTTCCTTTCCCAGGCTTGAGCTGTTGGGGTCACCCACGCCGCTGGAGCATCTGCCGCGCCTCTCTGATTATCTTGGCCGCGACATCTTTATCAAACGTGATGACTTCACCCCGGTTGCGCTCGGCGGCAATAAGCTGAGAAAACTGGAGTTCCTTGCGGCGGATGCGCTGCGTCAGGGTGCCGACGTGCTGCTGACGGCTGGTGCCATTCAATCCAACCACGTGCGCCAGACGGCAGCGGTGGCCGCTAAACTCGGGCTGAAGTGCGTTGCGCTGCTGGAAAACCCTATTGCCACGACATCGGCAAACTACCTTGCCAACGGCAACCGTCTGATGCTGGAGCTGATGGATACCGAAGCGATCATGGTGGATGCACTGCATGACCCGAACGCCCAGCTTGAAGAGCAGGCAACCCGCCTGGAAGCGCAGGGGTTCCGTCCCTACATCGTGCCGGTCGGCGGTTCGAATGCCCTGGGTGCGCTGGGCTACGTGGAGTGCGCGCAGGAGATAGCGCACCAAAGCGAAGGCGTGGTCGACTTTGCTGCTGTCGTGGTCGCATCGGGCAGTGCCGGCACCCATGCGGGTCTGGCCGTTGGCCTGGAAGTGCTGATGCCAGAGACTGAACTGGTTGGCGTCACCGTCTCACGTAAAGCTGACGAGCAGCGCCCGAAAGTAGTGGCGATCCAGCAGCAGCTCGCCGCATCGCTGGAGCTTACCGCCTCTGCGCCCATCACGCTTTGGGATGACTATTTCGCTCCCCAGTATGGCATACCCAATGAGGAGGGGATGGAAGCCATTAAGCTGCTGGCCCGCCTGGAAGGGATTTTCCTGGACCCGGTCTATACTGGCAAAGCGATGGCTGGTTTGCTTGACGGCATCACTCAGAATCGTTTCCGCCGCGAAGGGCCGATCGTTTTTGTGCATACCGGCGGGGCGCCCGCGCTGTTTGCTTATCACCCTTCGGTATAAGGTGGATCCAAAAATTTGGTGATGCCGCTGGCTTTAACGAAGCGGCTCGAATACATTTTTCCGGTCAAAGATAACCGTTTGCTTTGGCGTCACGGCACCGCTTACTTTTAATGCCAGCGGTGGGCATGGCGCTGATAAACTCATAACACAGTGGAGTCCTTATGAATTTCTCTCTGGTACGTCGCCGTCTGGCGATAGGCGCTATGTCGCTGGCGCTGGTGGCTGGCTTTTCGCTCAACGCTTTTGCGGCAGATGAAAACCTGCTTAATAAAGTAAAAGAGCGCGGCTCGCTGCTGGTTGGCCTGGAAGGCACCTATCCGCCCTTCAGTTTTCAGGATGAAAACGGCAAGCTGGCCGGTTTTGAAGTCGATTTTGCCAATTCGCTGGCACAGCATCTTGGCGTAAAGGCCAGCCTGAAACCTACCAAATGGGACGGCATGCTCGCCTCGCTGGACTCCAAACGCATCGATGTAGTGATTAACCAGGTCACCATTTCTGACGAGCGCAAGAAAAAGTATGACTTCTCCACGCCCTACACCATTTCCGGTATTCAGGCGTTAACCAAAAAAGAGAATGCGGCAAGCATCACCAAAGCAGACGATCTGAAAGGTAAAAAAGTGGGCGTTGGTCTGGGCACCAACTACGAGCAGTGGGTGCGTGCGAATGTGAAAGATGTGGATATCCGCACTTATGATGATGATCCAACTAAATATCAGGATCTGCGCGTAGGCCGTATTGATGCAATTCTGGTTGACCGTCTGGCGGCGCTGGATCTGGTTAAAAAAACCGGCGATACGCTGGCAGCGGCTGGTCCGGCATTCTCACGTCAGGAATCTGGCGTGGCACTGCGTAAAGGTAATGCCCAACTGCTGGACGCCATCAATAAAGCCATTGCAGAGATGCAGAAAGATGGCACGATGGCTAAACTCTCTGAAAAATGGTTTGGCGCGGACGTAACTAAATAATGCAGGAAAGCCTTCAACTGGTGCTTGATTCAGCACCTTTTTTATTAAAGGGTGCGCTCTTTACGCTTCAGCTGAGCATCGGCGGGATGTTCTTCGGCCTGCTGCTCGGTTTTCTTCTGGCCATGATGCGCCTGTCGCATTTCTGGCCGGTTTCATGGCTGTCACGCTGCTACGTCTCAATTTTTCGCGGTACGCCGCTGATCGCGCAACTGTTTATGATCTACTACGGCCTGCCACAGTTTGGCATTGAGCTGGACCCGATTCCCTCCGCCATGATTGGTCTTTCGCTGAACACTGCGGCTTATGCCTCTGAATCCCTGCGCGGTGCTATCGCCGCTATTGAGCGCGGACAGTGGGAAGCCGCAGCCAGCATCGGCATGACGCGCTGGCAAACTCTGCGCAGGGTCGTTTTACCGCAGGCTGCCCGTACGGCTTTGCCGCCGCTGGGTAACAGCTTTATCAGCCTGGTAAAAGATACCTCGCTGGCCGCCACCATTCAGGTGCCGGAGCTGTTTCGTCAGGCTCAGCTTATTACCTCCCGTACGCTGGAGGTGTTCACCATGTATCTGGCTGCCTCCCTGATCTACTGGGTAATGGCAACGCTGCTCTCCATGCTGCAAAGCAGGCTGGAAGATCGCGTTAACCGTCAGGACAAGGAGTCAAAATGAGTGCGCATTCAGCCACCGGCATAAACAGATTCGGGAGCCAACATGAGCGCGATTGAAGTCAGCAAGCTGGTGAAACAGTTTAACGGGCAGACGGTACTGCATGGCATCGATCTTGAAGTCAGGTCGGGCGAAGTGGTGGCGATTATCGGCCCGAGCGGATCGGGGAAAACCACGTTACTGCGCAGCATTAATCTGCTGGAGGTCCCGGACAGCGGCACTATTCAGGTGGGGGATATTAAAATTGATGCCGCGCTGGGCATGCATAAACAGAAAGAGCAGGTGCGCCGTCTCCGTCAGCAGGTGGGGTTTGTGTTCCAGAGCTTCAATCTGTTTCCGCATCGCTCGGTGATGGAAAACATCATTGAGGGGCCAACCATCGTCAAGCGTGAGCCGAAGGCAGAAGCTGTCGCCCGCGCCCGTGAGCTGCTGGAAAAAGTCGGGTTGCAGGGTAAAGAGGAGAGCTATCCCCGCAAGCTCTCCGGCGGCCAGCAGCAGCGTGTGGCTATCGCCCGTGCGCTGGCTATGCGGCCTGAAGTGATCCTGTTTGATGAACCTACCTCTGCGCTCGATCCTGAACTGGTGGGGGAGGTATTGAACACCATCCGCTCGCTGGCCCAGGAAAAGCGCACGATGGTGATCGTCACGCACGAGATGAGCTTTGCCCGTGACGTGGCAGACAGGGCGATCTTTATGGATCAAGGACGGATTGTGGAGCAGGGCGAGGCCAAAACGCTCTTCACCCAGCCGCAGCATCCCCGCACTCGTCAGTTTCTGGAAAAGTTTCTTAATCATTAATTTACCTCGCCGGATTAACCGGCGAGTTATTTCTTTCAGTACTTAACGCAAATTAATTAAGGATAATCTTAAATATCCACAGGCACCTTCCCGCGCATCCTGCTGAGAATCCTCTCTTTAGCCTTTTCACCACATTGAAAACCTTTTGCTAAAAAGCCAATTAGGAGTTACCTCATAGTTTTCCCGTAGACAAAAGTAAATAATTCGTTAAGTTTTTTGTTAATTTGGATTAAGTGCTATGGCCGCTACCGGTACCGGAAAAAATGAAGTCCTTTGGATTAATACCCTAAAGGGCGGCTGTATATTACTGGTGGTGCTGCACCACACCATCATCACCACCTTTATGCCTTCTCTCCAGTATCTCTCTGCCGGCCTGCTGCCAGCGGAAATGTGGGTCGCTTTTAATAAATACCTTTCTCCTCTGAGAATGCCGGCATTCTTTTTTGTTTCGGGTTTGCTGGCAATCAGCGCCATTAATAAGAAATCGTGGGGAGAGGTTTTTACTAAAAAATTCAGCAATATTCTCTACCTCTATATTCTCTGGGGGGTGATCCAGTGGGTGAGCATTTATAATATTTCTGCCAACCTGATTGGAGAAAAGCTCTCAACCGCTAAGAATGCTGCCTATGCAGAGTCTCCCGTTGAGTTTATCAAGCTGTTGGTACTCTCAATGACCAGCCTGTGGTATCTCTACGCGCTGGCGGGCTATTTTGTAGTGGCGAAACTTTTCCACCGCCAGAAAATGGTACTGATAGTCGCGGCTCTGCTGGTCAACTACGCCACGCAGTTCAGCCTGATACCAGGTTGGGGGCCAGCCAGCGTGGCGCAAAACTTCGTCTACTTCCTGCTGGGCGCCTTCTTCAGCCATTATCTGGTTGAGCTGAGCTTTATGACCCGCAGAAATGCGTTAATTCTGGGTGCCTTTGCGCTTGCTGGGCTGGCTCATCATGCGCTGGGCCTGTACAAAAATCCGTTCTACTGCATGCTCTCCATTGTGTTTGGCATTGTCCTGTGCCGGGCGCTGAACACGCGCTTTAATATGGCCTGGCTTAACTGGATTGGCCGCAACACCTTGCAGATTTATGTGCTGCACCGCATTTTCATCGAACTGCTGGGCCTGAGCGTACTGACGCTGGCGGTGAAATACAGCCTGTTTGACAATACTGCATTCTCACTGATTTGGGCGTTGACGCTACCTGTGGTTGCCGTCACCACCTGCACTGTTGTGTCGTTGCTGGTCTGGTCGCTGCTTAATCGTGGCCCTGGTCGGGCGCTGTTCCTCTATCCCCGTTTACTGAGGAAACCGCGGCCGGTGCCGGATATTGCCAATAGCTGACACTCTTTACTCGGGGCCGATAATATCGGCCCTGAGCTTTTATGCACCACCGATCTACCTGTACCACATAATAATAAAGTTACCCTCAGCACCAGGATACGTTGCTGCCACGCTTTTATAAAATATGACGATAACAGCTGGAGTAATAGAATGAATAATAGCAATAAGAAAGAAATCGCCTGGGTGAACAGCCTGAAAGGCACCTGCATTTTGTTAGTGGTTTTATATCACGTTGTACTACCAGGCTATGCTGAAATGATAACCCATTTAACCGCCGGATTTTTCCCGGCGAAATTATGGGTCGCTTTTAATAACTATCTCTCTCCGCTGCGAATGCCGGCCTTTTTCTTTGTGTCCGGTCTGCTGGCAGCCAACGCTATCGTTAACCGCCCCTGGAAACAGGTGTTCACCAGCCGCGTCACAAATCTCTTCTATCTCTATTTTTTATGGGGAGTGATCCAGTGGCTGATGATTAACGGCGTCTCTGGCGAAATCATGGGGGATCACCTCTCTGATAACGTTAATGCCGCCTGGGCTGCTACGCCGCTGCAGTTTATAAAGCTGATGCTGCTGGCAATGAGCTCTTCCTGGTATCTCTATGCCCTGGGCCTGTTCTTCCTGTTTGCCAAGCTGTTCCACAAGCAGAAAGGCCTGATGCTGCTGGTGGCGATAGCGCTGAACTATGCAGCAGTGGTCAAGGCTATCCCAGGGTGGGGGCCGGAGAGTCTGTCACAGTACTTCCTCTTCTTCCTGTTTGGCGCCTTCTACAGCAGCACCATGATGCGGTGGAGTGAATGGCATCGTAGTAATCTGGTGCCCTGGGCGATACTGGGTGCGTTGACCGTTGTGCATGTAATGATGGGAATGCATGAAAGCCTGTTCCTGTGTGTGATCGCCATTCTCTGCTGCATTGCGCTCTTCAGAACGTTGAACCACTACTTCAGCATGCGCTGGCTGAACTGGATCGGCAAAAACACGCTGCAGATCTATGTGCTGCATCGCATCTTTATTGAGTTCTTCGGGATGTCAGCCATTCTGTTCGCCGTCAGCCACAATCTGTTTGCCAGCAAAGCCTTTTCCCTGCTCTGGGCGGTGGGCTTCCCGATTGCGATGGTGGCGCTCTGTGCAGGCTGCTCGGTAGGGATCTGGACGTTGCTGAACCGTGGCGTGGGGAAAAATCTGTTTATCTATCCTAAGCTGCTGCGCATGAAACTGAACGTGCAACCTTGAGTTGGCGGTAATAAAAACGGGGCGAATTTCGCCCCGTTTTTTATCGCTACAGAGTGATTAGCCGATGGTCATCAGGCTGGCGTTACCGCCTGCCGCCGCAGTGTTCACGCTGAGCGAACGTTCAATCAGCAGACGTTCCAGCAGCAGGTTGGTTTCGCCACGGGCAAAGCCCTGTACCGAGACAATCGCGCCTTCGCGTGTCGCCACCGTCTCGCATACTTCACGAAGCTGATCGGCATCGCCATGATAAATCACCGCGTCAAACGCTTCAGCATTGGCCAGAGGCTGCGGACTCAAATGAATACGCTGCTGCACCTCAGCAGGCAGTTTCCTCAGCAGGGTGCGATGCAACTCATCAGCCTGCCAGACCGCTTCACTGCCTACGGCGGTAACCGCAGCAAGCTGAACCAGCGCATCTTCTTCGTTATCCGCCAGGCAGAGCACGCGTTCTCTTGGCAGCAGGGCAAAGGTGTTGCGTTCGCCCGTTGGACCTGGTAACAGACGGACGGTGCCGCCCTGGCCCAGCTCGGCAAAGCGTGCGCAGAGTGCCGCCAGCTCCGGCTTGTTTCTCACCCATTCCGTTAACGCCTGATGTGGTGCCAGCAGCCCTGGGCGCAGCGCGGCATCAACCGGCTGCACGCCATCCTGACGATCCAGCGTCACGCGCAGCGCGCCATCCGGACGATGTGACAGCAGACGGTAGAGATAGAGCGGTCCGCCCGCTTTCGGGCCGGTGCCAGAGAGACCTTCGCCACCAAACGGCTGCACGCCCACCACCGCGCCGACCATATTACGGTTGACGTAGAGGTTACCTACACGTGCATTGTTAGTAACCTGAAGAATGGTTTCGTCGATGCGGGTATGCACGCCCAATGTCAGGCCATAGCCGGAGGCGTTGATCTGCTCAATAACCTGCGGCAGGGTGTTACGCTTGTAGCGCACCACGTGCAGCACCGGACCAAAGATCTCTTTATCGAGGTCGCTGACGCTGCCCAGCTCAATCAGCGTCGGCTGAATAAAGGTGCCGCTTTGCCACTCTTTACTCTCTTCCGGGTTGGTCCAGGCTGCCTGGTAAACGGTCATGCCTTTAGTGCGCATCGCCTGGATATGACGTTCGATATTCTCTTTGGCTTCCGCATCGATAACCGGGCCAATATCCGTTGAGAGACGCTCAGGGTTGCCCATACGACATTCAGCCATTGCGCCACGCAGCATTTTCAGCGTGTGGTCAGCCACATCTTCCTGTACGCAGAGCAGACGCAGGGCAGAGCAGCGCTGCCCGGCGCTGTCAAACGCCGAGGCGACAATATCAATCACCACCTGCTCGGTCAGTGCCGAAGAGTCAACGATCATTGCGTTCATCCCGCCGGTTTCGGCAATCAGCGGGGTAGGACGACCCTGGGGATCAAGACGACCGGCAAGGTTACGCTGCAAAAGGGTGGCGACAGCGGTAGAACCAGTGAACATCACGCCACGCACGCGCGGATCGCCAGTCAGCTGCGCGCCAACAGTTTCACCCAGGCCCGGCAACAGCTGCAACGCGCCAACCGGCACGCCAGCTTCGTGAAGAAGCGCTACCGCTTCGGCGGCGATCAGCGGCGTCTGCTCGGCTGGTTTAGCCAGCACGCTGTTGCCTGCGGCCAGCGCGGCGGCAATCTGGCCGGTAAAGATGGCCAGCGGGAAGTTCCACGGACTGATACAGACCACCGGGCCAAGCGGGCGGTGCGTTTCGTTATCAAAGTCATCGCGTACCTGGCCCGCGTAGTAATGCAGGAAATCAACCGCTTCACGCACTTCAGAGATCGCATTGCTGAAGGTTTTACCCGCTTCGCGAACCAGAATGCCCAGCAGCCGCTGCATCTGTCCCTCCATCAGTACGGCGGCGCGGTCCAGAATGGCGGCGCGCTCTTCTGGCGGAGTGGCGAACCAGATGGGGCCGGCACTGACGGCGGCATCAAGCGCGGTTGAGACATCGGCTTCCGTGGCGTGGCGAACATAGCCCACAATATCTGTCGGCTCAGCCGGGTTGATCACCGGCAGTGCTTCACCGGCTTCCGGCTTACCGTCAATCATCGGGCCAGCCTGCCAGGGCTGAATGGCACTGTTCAACAGGGCGCTGGAGAGAGAGGCCAGACGATGTTCGTTAGCCAGATCCAATCCCGCAGAGTTCTGACGTTTTTTGCCATAAAGCTCGCGCGGCAGAGGAATTTTAGGATGCGGTAAGCCAACGGCCCCTTCAACGCGCGCCATTTTCTCCACTTCTTCCACCGGATCGGCCACCAGATCTTCAATCGCCAGGGTGTTATCGGCAATACGGTTCACGAATGAGGTATTCGCGCCGTTTTCCAGCAGACGACGAACCAGGTAAGCCAGCAGCGTTTCATGCGTCCCCACCGGCGCGTAAATACGGCATGGGCGGTTTAATTTACCGTCAGCCACTTTACCTACGACCTGCTCATACAGCGGTTCACCCATGCCGTGAAGACACTGGAACTCATACTGGCCTGGATAGTAGTTATTACCCGCCAGCTGATAGATAGCGGCCAGCGTGTGGGCGTTATGGGTGGCGAACTGCGGATAAATCAGATTGGGCACCGCAAGAAGTTTGCGCGCGCAGGCCAGATAAGAGATATCGGTATAGACCTTACGGGTATAAACCGGGTAGCCTTCCAGACCTTCCATCTGAGCGCGTTTGATTTCGCTGTCCCAGTAGGCCCCCTTCACCAGGCGGATCATCAGGCGGCGGCGGCTACGCTGTGCCAGATCCACCAGCGCATCAATCACTGCCGGGCAGCGCTTCATATAAGCCTGAATCACAAAGCCGATGCCGTTCCAGCCTTCCAGCTCCGGCTCAAAGCAGAGTTTCTCCAGCAGATCCAGCGACAGTTCCAGACGGTCCGCCTCTTCCGCATCAATATTGATGCCGATGTCGTAAGAGCGCGCAAGCAGCGTTAACGATTTCAGGATCGGATAAAGCTCGTTCATCACGCGTTCATATTGCGCGCGACTGTAACGTGGATGCAGGGCAGAGAGTTTAATGGAGATGCCCGGACCTTCATAAATACCGCGTCCGTTAGAGGCTTTACCGATAGCGTGGATCGCCTGCTGATAAGAGAGCAGGTAGGCTTTCGCATCCTGTGCGGTCAGCGCGGCTTCACCCAGCATGTCATAAGAGTAGCGGAAACCTTTCTCTTCCAGCTTACGGGCATTCGCCAGCGCTTCAGAGATTGTTTCACCGGTAACAAACTGTTCCCCCATCAGGCGCATCGCCATATCAACGCCTTTGCGGATCAGCGGTTCGCCGCTTTTACCGATAATGCGGTTCAGCGAACGGGAAAGGTTCGCTTCGTTATGGGTGGAAACCAGGCGGCCGGTAAACAGCAGGCCCCAGGTCGCGGCGTTTACAAACAGGGAAGGGCTGCGTCCCAGGTGAGACTGCCAGTTACCGTTGCTGATTTTGTCGCGGATCAGCGCGTCGCGGGTAGGTTTATCCGGAATACGCAATAAGGCTTCGGCCAGGCACATCAGCGCCACCCCCTCCTGCGAAGAGAGAGAGAACTCCTGCAGCAGGCTTTGCACCATGCCGGCGCGTCCGGTTGCACCTTTCTGGTGCCTGAGCTTGCTGGCCAGCTGATGGGCAAGACGGTAAGTCTGCTGGGCAAGTGGAGCGGGTAAACGCGCCTGCTCCAGCATCATCGGCACCGATTCGGTCTCCGGACGGCGCCAGGCGGAGGTTATCGCCGCACGGGCAACGGACTGGGGAAGAATGTGCTCAGCAAACTGCAGAAATGGCTGAAGCTGCTCCTCTGGCAAGGTTTCTTCCCCTTCCTGCGGCAGCGCCTGTAACGGGAATTCAGGCAGGGCATCGCCTTTTTCCAGCTGCTCAAGATAGTTAAAGATAGCCTGCTTGATCAGCCAGTGTGGGGTGCGGTCAATCTGGCCTGCGGCCAGTTTGATACGCTCACGCGTGGCTTCATCCAGCTTCACGCCCATGGTGGTTGTGCCCATGCCTGAGAACTCCTTGCAAAAAAAGAATGTCGATGTTGGCAAGCAATATCACTTAAGTTGCAACTTTGTGCAACCGTGTTAAATGTGACCTGGTTTGCAGAGTTTAAAACCGCGTAATGAAAAGCGGCATGGATATTGCTGCAAGAATCCGGCCAGAATTAAACAGGCAGGAAAAAATGGGGCTTTGCGCGGGGTAACCGCCTGGTGCAACCGGTTGAAATGTGATCCAGTGCAACCTGTTAAACCAAGACCTGTGATGAAGGGTGAAATTGCTGTAACTACTGTGTTAAATCGTTTGTGCGAAAAAGCGGTTTACGGCAGGATACCCCGCGCTAAGCCAGCAGGGGCGTCGCGACGTTCCAGCGGTGCGTCCCGGTAAGCGCTGGCGGTGCGCATTAACAATAATAAGTGGAGAACCTGAATGACTGTAAGTACACCAATGATGGTGACCTTTTGCGTCTATATCCTCGGCATGGTGCTGATAGGTTTAATTGCATACCGGTCTACGAAAAACTTTGATGACTATATTCTGGGTGGACGCAGCCTGGGCAGCGTGGTGACTGCGCTCTCTGCCGGTGCTTCCGATATGAGTGGCTGGCTGCTGATGGGGTTGCCGGGCGCTATCTTCCTTTCCGGGATTTCAGAAAGCTGGATCGCCATTGGCCTGACCATCGGTGCTTATCTTAACTGGAAAATTGTCGCGGGCCGCCTGCGCGTGCAGACAGAACACCATGATAATGCGCTGACCTTGCCGGACTACTTCTCCAGTCGGTTTGAAGATAATAGTAAAATGCTGCGTGTTATCTCCGCTCTGGTCATTTTGGTGTTCTTCACTATCTACTGCGCCTCCGGCATCGTTGCGGGCGCTCGTCTGTTTGAAAGCACCTTCGGCATGAGTTATGAAACAGCGCTGTGGGCCGGGGCCGCTGCAACCATCCTCTATACCTTTGTGGGTGGCTTCCTGGCAGTAAGCTGGACCGATACCGTACAGGCCGGGCTGATGTTCTTTGCGCTGATCCTGACGCCGGTGATAGTGATTTTTGCCGTAGGTGGACTCAGCGACTCGCTGCAGGTGATCCAGGCGAAAAGCATTGAAAATATCGATATGCTTAAAAACCTTAACTTCGTGGCGATTATCTCTCTGCTGGGTTGGGGACTGGGCTATTTCGGGCAGCCACACATTCTGGCGCGCTTTATGGCGGCAGACTCTCATCGCTCCATCCGTTCTGCCCGCCGTATCGGTATGGCCTGGATGATCCTCTGCCTGTTGGGTGCGGTAGGCGTCGGCTTCTTTGGCATCGCATACTTCCAGAATCATCCTGATCAGGCTTCCGGCGTCTCGGAAAACGGCGAGCGTATCTTTATCGAACTGGCCCGCATTCTGTTCAATCCGTGGATTGCCGGAATTCTCCTGTCAGCCATTCTGGCGGCGGTGATGTCGACTCTTAGCTGCCAGCTGCTGGTCTGTTCCAGCGCGCTGACGGAAGATTTATATAAAAACTTCCTGCGTAAAAATGCCTCTCAGCGCGAGCTGGTATGGGTAGGACGTCTGATGGTGCTGCTGGTGGCAGTCATCGCCATTGCCCTGGCAGCCAACCCCGATAACCGCGTGCTGGGTCTGGTCAGCTATGCATGGGCAGGCTTTGGTGCCGCTTTTGGCCCGGTTGTGCTGTTCTCGCTGATCTGGAAACGCATGACCCGCAACGGCGCACTGATTGGTATGATTGTCGGTGCGGCAACCGTGCTTATCTGGAAGCAGTACGGCTGGCTGGATCTGTATGAAATCATCCCTGGCTTCCTGTTTGCCAGCCTGGCGATTTTGATTGTCAGCCTGATGGGCCGTGAGCCTTCTGCTGCTGCGCAACAGCGTTTCGATGCGGCTGAAGCGGAATATAACGCAGATTAATCGCGAGTTGATCGGGCGACGCTCTGCCGCCCGATCACTGTTTGCTGGGAGCTGATGCGGCCCAGCCTGTTGATGAAATTTCTGCCGCGCGCCGCCATTTCTGGCGCAAGTAAATTTTTGCCACGCGCCGCCATTTCTGGCGCAAGTGAATTTTCTGCCGCGCGCCGCCATTTCTGGCGCAAGTAAATTTCCTGCCGCGCGCCGCCGCAACCTGGCACCGCTGAAAATTTTTATTCTCGGCTTTTTATCCTTCTGACGACGCATTTTGCCTGGCACAGACCCAACCGTTTTCTGGCCCTAACTGAACCGCGCTTTTTTATTCACCCAACCAGCACAGCCCTGCTCGCAGAATGTGAAAATAGTCGCGCCTGCTCTTGTGTTTTTCTTGCCGATAATGATAATCGATATCGTTTTGATTTACGTTTCTTTACCCTGGCTGAATGGCTTAATTCTTTGAGGTCCTGAAGATGTTCGTCCCGTTTCTCATCATGTTACGTGAAGGGCTGGAAGCCGCGCTGATAGTCAGCCTGATTGCCAGTTACCTGAAGCGGACCCAGCGCAGTGAGTGGTTTGGCGCCATGTGGGTTGGCGTGTTTGTTGCCGCTACCCTGTGCCTGGGCGTGGGCTATTTTATCAACGAAACCACCGGTGAATTTCCGCAAAAAGAGCAGGAGCTGTTTGAAGGGATCGTGGCGGTTATTGCCGTGTTCATCCTGACTTATATGGTGTTCTGGATGCGTAAGGTCTCCCGTAACGTCAAGGCTCAGCTGGAAGAGGCGGTAGACAATGCATTGCAGAAGGGGAAAAGCAGCGGCTGGGCGCTGATTATGATGGTGTTCCTGGCCGTAGCGCGTGAAGGGCTGGAGTCGGTCTTCTTTCTGCTGGCCGCTTTCCAGCAGGATGTGGGGATCGCGCCGCCGATTGGGGCCATTCTTGGCCTGGCTACTGCCGTGGTTTTGGGGATGCTGATCTACTGGGGCGGCGTGCGCCTGAATCTGGCTACCTTCTTTAAGTGGACCAGCCTGTTTATTCTGCTGGTGGCCGCTGGTCTGGCGGGGGGCGCTATCCGTGCTTTTCATGAGGCGGGATTGTGGAATCATTTCCAGTCGATCGCCTTTGATCTCAGTAACACGCTCTCAACCAGTACGCTGATCGGCACGCTGCTGGAAAGCATGCTGGGCTATCAGGAGTCGCCAAGCGTCAGCGAAGTCGCGGTCTGGTTTATCTATTTGGTTCCCGCACTGCTGCTGTTCTATATGCCGGTGCGTTCTCAGGCTGCTGCATTCCACACCACGCGTTAAGCTTTTGTCCGTGCCTGACTACGGGCACGTTAACTTTTACAGGGATATTTACTTATGACTCTTCGTTTTCGCCGGCATGCGCTGGCCGCGCTCGTTACCCTGCTGACTGGCTCAGCCACGGCAATGGCTGCAGATATTCCTCAGGTTAAAATCAGCGTTAATGACCGTCAGTGTGACCCGATGACGGTCACCGTTAATGCCGGTAAAACTCAGTTTATTATTCAGAACAACAGCCAGAAAGGGCTGGAATGGGAAATTCTGAAAGGCGTGATGGTGGTGGAAGAGCGTGAAAATATCGCGCCTGGCTTCACGCAGAAACTGACCGCTAATCTGGAAGCGGGGGAATATGACCTTACCTGCGGCCTGCTGAGCAACCCGAAAGGCAAGCTGATTGTGAAAGGTGCCAGTGCCCCGTCGGACGGTAAGCCAGATATCATGCAGTTAGCCGGACCTGTCGCTGACTATAAAGCGTATGTTACTCAGGAAGTCGCGGAGCTGGTCGCCAGCACTAAAGCGTTTACTGATGCGGTAAAGGCAGGGGACATTGAGAAAGCGAAAGCGCTCTATGCGCCAACCCGCCGCCACTACGAGCGTATTGAACCGATCGCTGAGCTGTTCTCAGATCTGGACGGCAGCATTGATGCCCGTGAAGATGATTACGAGAAGAAAGCGGAAGATCCTAAATTCACCGGATTCCACCGGCTTGAGAAAGCGCTTTGGGGCGATAACAGCACCAAAGGCATGGAAACCTATGCAGCGCAGCTGAACACTGACGTGCTGGATCTGCAAAAACGCATCGCCGGACTCGCCTTCCCGCCGGGTAAAGTGGTAGGCGGCGCTGCCGGTCTGATTGAAGAAGTGGCCTCAAGCAAAATCTCGGGTGAAGAAGATCGTTACAGCCGTACCGATCTGTGGGATTTCCAGGCAAACGTTGATGGTGCACAGAAAATTGTGGAGCTGCTGCGTCCGATGTTGCAGAAGGCCGATGCGCCGTTGCTGGCGAAGATCGATGCCAACTTCAAAAAAGTAGACAGTATCTTGGCAAAATACCGCACTAAAGAGGGTTATAAATCCTACGACTTGCTGACTGATGCTGACCGCAACGCGATGAAAGGCCCGATCACAACGCTGGCTGAAGATCTTTCTAAACTACGTGGAACACTGGGACTGGATTAACTGTAGATGGCAAGGCAACCTGTTGACGACGCGGCCATGCCGTCGCGCCGTCGTTTATTAAAAGGCATGGGCATCCTCAGCGGTGCCCTTGCAGTGACTGGCGGCTGTCCGGCTCATGCCGCCCCCGACGACAAATCCTTCTCGCCGGGGGCGTTATCGCCAACTGCCCGGCAGGAGGCCCAACCGTTTTATGGCCTGCATCAGGCAGGCATTACCACTCCGCAACAGGCCGCGATGATGATTGTGGCCTTTGACGTGCTGGCAACGGATAAAGCGGATTTGGTGCGTTTATTCAGGCTGTTGAACGATCGTATTGCCTTCCTTACTCAGGGCGGTAAAGCGCCACTGGTCAGCAATCCTCGTTTACCGCCAATGGATTCCGGCATTCTTGGGGAGGAGATCTACCCCGATAACCTGACGATAACGGTCTCTGTGGGCCATTCGCTGTTTGATGAGCGCTATGGCCTTCAGCCGCATAAGCCGCACAAACTGCAGGCAATGACCCGCTTCCCTAACGATTCGTTAGATGCCAGGCTCTGTCATGGCGACCTGCTGCTGCAAATCTGCGCCAATACCAACGACACGGTGATCCATGCTCTGCGGGATATCATCAAACATTCCCCAGATTTACTCAGCGTGCGCTGGCGTCGTGAGGGTTTTATCTCGGACCATGCTGCGCGCAGTAAGGGGAAAGAGACGCCGATCAACCTGTTAGGCTTTAAGGACGGAACGGCGAATCCGGACACGACCAATCAACCCCTGATGGACTCTATTTTGTGGGTGACGCAAGGGCAGGGGGAACCCGCGTGGGCCGTGGGAGGCAGCTATCAGGCCGCCAGAATCATTCAGTTCCATGTTGAGTTCTGGGACCGGACGCCGTTACGGGAACAGGAGACCATTTTTGGCCGGGTAAAAAAGAGCGGCGCGCCGTTAGGCATGCAAAATGAGCATGATGTGCCTGATTATGCCAGCGACCCCGACGGCAACGTCACGCCGCTGGATGCGCATATTCGTCTGGCCAATCCGCGAACATTGGAAACGCAGAGCAATTTAATGTTGCGGCGTGGCTATAGTTATTCGCTGGGCGTCTCTAATGCCGGTCAGCTTGAAATGGGCCTGTTATTTATCTGTTATCAGCATGATTTAGAAAAAGGTTTTCTCAGCGTGCAAAAAAGACTGAACGGTGAGGCGCTTGAGGAATACATTAAGCCGGTTGGCGGAGGCTATTTCTTTGTTTTGCCCGGCGTTCCTGACGATAAGCATTATCTCGGCCAGTCTTTACTTGAAGCCTGATCGTTAACGTCTGCGCCTTCTGCCTCTCCCTGAGGTGGAAGGTTATTTTTTAATCAATATAGCCGCCTGCCTGTGTTCCCTGCTCTCCTCACGCTTTTCCGAATCAGATTAATGATTAAAAAATTCCTAACCCGCTGAACAGGCTTAAAAAATTTTTAATTTTCCGCCACCTGCTGGCAATAAATTCTGAGATTGCTACGCTTGACGTAAAATAGATGTTGCTTTCGAACTGAGGTTTGTAGCACTTTATTAACAGCGGTAGAAAGAAGTGTTGTCAGATTCACTACGGAGATCGCGAATGGTAAAGTCCTTTAACGGACATCAGTACGACAAAAAAAGTTTCGCTGCTTTATGCGAGGGCGATTCTTCCCCAACAACTTTCTCAGTTTTCTATTCTAACGGCCAACTTACGATAAATCCCGACCGGTGCACAGCTGCGCTTATGCCAGGCTATGCGCCTAATCTCTGGCCAGACAAGGCTTAAAAGGAAGCCACCGAAACCTCTAAAGCGTTCACGTAATCGCATCGATTTCAGATGCGGGAAATGAAACCAACTGTAAGGTGTCACTATGGGAAGACAGAAAGCAGTGATCAAAGCTCGTCGTGAAGCAAAACGTGTGCTTCGTAGCGATTCACGCAGTCATCGTCAGCGTGAAGAAGAATCGGTCACCTCGCTGGTGCAGATGGGTGGGCTGGATTCAATAGGGATGGCGCGTGATTCGCGCGACTACACGCCCATTGAAGCCCGAAATGAAGCTCAGGCGCACTATCTCAAAGCCATAGAGAGCAAACAGCTGATCTTCGCCACGGGCGAAGCGGGCTGCGGTAAAACCTGGATCAGCGCAGCGAAAGCGGCTGAAGCCCTGATTCATAAGGATGTTGACAGGATTATTGTTACGCGTCCGGTGCTTCAGGCGGATGAGGATCTGGGCTTCCTGCCCGGAGATATCTCCGAGAAGTTCGCCCCTTATTTCCGGCCAGTGTATGACGTTCTGGTTAAACGTCTCGGTTCTTCCTTTATGCAGTACTGTCTGCGTCCCGAAATCGGCAAGGTGGAGATTGCTCCCTTCGCTTATATGCGTGGACGAACCTTTGAAAATGCCGTGGTGATCCTTGATGAGGCGCAAAACGTCACCGCCGCCCAGATGAAGATGTTCCTGACTCGCCTTGGGGAAAACGTCACCGTGATTGTCAATGGCGATATCACCCAGTGTGATTTGCCATCGCATGTTCAGTCAGGCCTCAGCGATGCCCTGGCGCGTTTTGAGGATGATGACATGGTAAGCGTGGTGCGTTTCGGTAAAGAAGATTGCGTCCGTTCACAGCTCTGCCAGCGAACGCTGCTTGCTTACGGCTAACCGTAAAAAAACTGACCAGGCCCGGATGAAAATCCGGGCTTTTTTTATGCAAGTCTCTACTTTCGCTCAGACTTTCTCTTTAAATAAAGCCTGAACTTTCGCTCAGACTTTCTCTTTAAATAAAGTCTGAACTTTCGCTCAGACTTTCTCTTTAAATATGGCGGTGAGAGAGGGGGATCACGAGGCACCTCCATGTGCCTCGCCTTTCAGGCAGCAGAGCTGTGCAAAACGGCTCTCCTGCCGTTTTGTCGAACCCTGTCGAGGCTTCTCACCCCTCTCTCCGGTGTAGCATGCAAAAAAAAAGTCTGAACTTTCGCTCAGACTTTCTCTTTAAATATGGCGGTGAGAGAGGGGTTCGAACCCTCGATACGTTGCCGTATACACACTTTCCAGGCGTGCTCCTTCAGCCACTCGGACACCTCACCGTATTGTTTTACTGCGCCGTCCCAGGGGGCGACGGGGCGCTACTATAGGGAGTAGAAGGCGCCCGGTCAAGCATATTTTTCTTTTATTCTATCGGCTTAAAGGCGGTGCTGGCAGAAAAGCGTGCGGCAAGCCCTTGTCATCATACAGAAATGCCTCTGACACAAAACTATCATGGTTGTGTCGCAAACTGGCTCCCTGAAATCTTTGGCAAAACTTCATCATGGAGCATCGAGTTAATGAAATATAAAAGTCTGTTCACTCTCTCTCTTATCGCTACGGTTATCTCCTCCACCGCCTGGGCAGATGTTGCGGCCTACAGCCGCGCCGCGCAGGGTGATATCACGCAGCCTGGTGGGGCACGCCGCCTTACAGGTGACCAGACTGAAGCGTTAAAAGCTTCTCTGAACAGCAACACGGCTAAAAACGTTATCCTGCTGATTGGGGATGGCATGGGAGATTCAGAAATCACTGCGGCACGTAACTATGCCGAAGGGGCAGGCGGTTTCTTTAAGGGGATTGATGCGCTGCCGTTAACGGGCCAGTACACGCACTACTCGCTGGATAAGAAGACGCACAAGCCTGACTACGTTACCGACTCTGCCGCTTCGGCTACCGCCTGGAGCACCGGCGTGAAGTCTTACAACGGCGCGATTGGCGTGGACGTTAACGGCAAGGATCACCCAACCCTGATGGAAATGGCGAAAGCAGCAGGAAAAGGCACCGGCAACGTTTCAACAGCAGAGCTTGAAGACGCCACGCCAGCCGCGCAAATCGCCCACGTCACCTCGCGCAAGTGCTACGGACCAGAAAAGACCAGTGAGCTTTGTGCCGCCAATGCGCTTGAGAAAGGGGGGAAAGGCTCCATCGCCGAGCAGCTGCTGAATACCAGAGCAGACGTTACGCTGGGCGGTGGCGGCAAAACGTTCAGCGAAACGGCAAAAGCGGGTGAATGGCAGGGAAAAACCCTGGAAGAGCAGGCCAAGCTGCGCGGTTATCAGTGGGTGAATGACCTGGAGGGCATGACCGGGGTGACTGAAGCCAGCCAGCAGAAACCGGTATTGGGCCTGTTTGCGCAGGGGAATATGCCTGTGCGCTGGAAAGGGCCAAAAGCCACTTATCACGGCAACGTTGAGGGCAAACCGGTGACCTGTGAAGTGAATAATGAGCGTCCCGCTTCCACGCCAACGCTGGCACAGATGACCGATAAGGCGATTGAGCTGCTGAGCAAAAATGAGCACGGCTTCTTCCTGCAGGTAGAAGGAGCTTCAATTGATAAACAGGATCACGCAGCCAACCCATGCGGACAGATCGGAGAAACGGTCGATCTGGATGAGGCGGTGCAGAAGGCGCTGGAATTTGCCCGTAAAGAGGGAAACACGCTGGTAATTGTGACCGCAGACCACGCGCACTCCAGTCAGATTATCGCTAACGACAGCAAAGCGCCGGGTCTGACCCAAACGCTGAACACCCGAGAGGGCGGCCTGATGACCATCAGCTACGGCAACTCAGAGGGAGAATCGCAGGAGCATACGGGTACACAGCTTCGCGTTGCGGCTTACGGCCCTCACGCCGCCAATGTCGTAGGCCTGACCGACCAGACCGACCTGTTCTATACCCTGAAAGCAGCGATGGATATCAAATAGCATTTTGACGTGCAGGGGAGCTCATTGTGCTGAAGATCGGCTCCCTTTTTCACATCATTTATCCTCATCCATCCCGACCGAAACGCTTTTAATTAATCCTGCATGCTACTTGTTATCTTCTGCTGCGCCTGTTTCTGTTTATTCTGTTCCGCTTCTTTACTGCCAGAACTCGCTGATGGCCGCCAAAGTCCGGGGGGAATGGTCATTATGGTATTCAACAATGTTTGCAGTGGATACATTAAGAGAACCGTTCACGGAACCCTCTCACCCTACTTTTTAAACGGCGATATATCAGCTGAAATTAAGCACACTTTTTTAATTTGTTTCACTTAAATTCGCGTGAATTAAAGAGCATTTGCATTAGCCGCAGATAATCGAATCACTTAAGCTAAATTACAGAATATATATCATTTTTTCTTATTTAATGGATGTTTTATGATTGTTTATTGATAACACTTTCACATAAGATCCTTACGGATTATTTACAGATTAGCGCGCTTATCATGATGATTAATTACCGTGTAGGGAAACAGTGGTCGTGGCTTTTTGCCGTGTATATAACGGCTGCCGGTGCAGCGCCGCTTAGCCCGGCCGATCGCGATCAGCTGCAAATACAGCAGCAGAATATGTTACAGAGCAATCAGCTTCAGCGCGACGAACTGCAGCGCAGTGTGCAGCCAGAAATCTCAGATAAGGTTACCCATGACCAGAGTGCGGGTCCCTGTTTCCTTATCAAAAAGATCGTTATTAATAACGCCTCGTTACTTTCAGCAACAGAGAAAAAAAGAGTCACTGCGCCCTTGCTGGGCCAGTGTGTAAATATTGCTCAGATTGAAAAATTAACACGCGATATATCTGACTGGTATCTCTCCCGCGGGTACATTACCAGCCGGGCTTTTATTCCTGAACAGGATATAAACAGCGGCATTTTAACGCTCTCCGTACTGGAAGGACGCTTACAGCAAATACGGCTGGATAAAGGTTCTTCAACTCAGTTGAAAATGGCTTTCCCACGACTTGAAGGCGGTATCCTTAACCTGCGTGATATAGAGCAGGGGATGGAGCAAATTAACCGTCTCCGTACCACGCCGGTTCAGATTGAAATCCTGCCGGGTGATACCCCTGGATTTTCAATTGTTAATCTCACAGCGACGCCGGAATTCCCCCTGACGGCTGCCCTTTCTTTTGATAATAGTGGTCAGAAAAGCACCGGCGTGGGACAGGTGGCCGCTTCTTTAACCGCTAACAATCTGCTGGGGATTGTCGACCAGTGGTTTATCAGCGGCGGACGCAGCAGCGCCTTCTCCTCTTCCCGCAATGCACGCAATCTGCAATCAGGAGTCAGTGTGCCTTATGGCTACTGGCTGATGAATTACAACTATAGCTGGAGCGACTATCGCAACCGCTTTGAGAATAACAATTTTAGCTGGCTCTCTCATGGCGACAGTCAGATCCATCGTGCCACCGCTTCCTGGGTCGCCTTTCGTAACGGCCAGAGTAAAACGGCGTTAGTAGTCGGAATAGATCACCGAATCAGCCGCAACTGGCTGAACGATACGCTTCTTGAGAGCAGCAGCCGTAAACTGACCAGCCTCCAGTTCGGCCTTAACCATACGCAGAAAATGGCCGGAGGCGTTGCCACTTTTAACCCGATGTTCAGCCATGGCGTCTCCTGGCTGGATGCGGAGAGCGATAGTGGTAAAAGCGACGATCTGCCCAAAGCTGATTTCCGCAAATGGAGCCTGAGCAGCAGCTTCCAGCGCCCGCTCACCCAGAACCTCTGGTGGCTGAGCAGCGCCTATGGTCAGTGGTCACCCGACCGGCTGTATGGCAGCGAACGCCTGACCATTGGCGGCGAAAGCTCGGTTCGGGGTTTTAAAGAACAGTACCTCTCCGGCGATAACGGCGGCTATTTACGTAATGAGCTTAATTACGCGTTATTCACGCTGCCTCTGCTGGGTCAGATTAATGGTTTGCTGGCGCTCGATGGCGGATGGCTGGAGAGCGACCGCTACGATCGTGAATCTTCGGGCACTTTATGGGGTAGTGCCGTAGGCCTCACCTCAGGTAACAGTTACTTCGCCACACAACTCACCTTAGGCCTGCCGGTGAAATATCCCGACTGGCTTGGGCCCGATCGTCTCTCCGCTTATTACCGCATTTCTCTGCTCTTTTAAAAGGCAATGATTATGGAAAATCGACTTCATCCACTGCGCACTTCCCAACGTCTGCTGAGCTATCTGGTCTGTGCGCTGATTGCCTGGCAGCCGCTGTTGCCGGCGCTTTCCGCTACCATGACGCCCGTTACAGCCGGAACCAAACTGGATAAAGCAGCGAATGGGGTACCGGTTATCAATATCGCTACGCCAAACGGAGCCGGCATTTCCCATAATCAGTTCAAAGAGTATAACGTCGGCAAAGAAGGGGTAATTTTGAATAATGCCACCGGTCAGCTGACGAAAACGCAGCTCGGGGGATTGATTCAAAACAACGCCAACCTGAAGGCGGGGCAGGAAGCAAAAGGGATTATCAACGAAGTCACCGGCGGCAGTCGTTCACAGCTTCAGGGATATACCGAAGTGGCGGGGAAAGGTGCCAACGTTATCGTTGCTAACCCTTATGGAATAACCTGTAACGGCTGCGGTTTTATCAACACACCCAACGTAACCTTAACCACTGGTAAGCCGCAGCTCGACGCAAAAGGCAATTTGCAGTCGCTGGAAGTAACCAGGGGGACGATAACGGTTGAAGGGCAGGGAATTGACGCCAGTCAGTCGGATGCGTTGTCAATTATCTCCAGGGCAACCGAGGTCAATGCCGCTATCCATGCCCGTGATTTAAAGGTGATCGCCGGGGCTAACCGTGTAGCGGTAGACGGCACTTCTCAAGCCATTGCGGGAGAAGGCGCGGCGCCACGTGTTGCGGTAGATACTGGCGCGCTTGGGGGAATGTATGCCAACCGTAT
Organism: Erwinia sp. MMLR14_017; assembly: GCF_033657285.1. Lineage (NCBI taxonomy): Bacteria > Pseudomonadati > Pseudomonadota > Gammaproteobacteria > Enterobacterales > Erwiniaceae > Erwinia > Erwinia sp. MMLR14_017. The sequence continues at coordinate 277,152 of NZ_JAWVWP010000006.1, forward strand.
CCGGTTAGTCTCCAGCGAAAAGGGTGTTGGGGTAAACCTTGGCGATCTGAATGCGCGTCAGGGCGATATTTCTCTTGATGCCAGCGGAAAAATCACGCTGAACAAAAGCCTCAGTAGCGGTGCGCTTGAGGTCAGCGGGCAGAGCATCGTCCTTAATGGGGATAATAAAGCTACCGGTCAGGTAGCGCTGAATGCCGCGCAGGATATCACGCTGGCGGCAGGCACAGTGGTCAGTGATGAGACTATCAGCCTGACGGGTAACGGTAAGCTGGCTGTGAGCAACGGTAAGCTGACTGCGGGGAAAAATATCCAGCTCAACGGCGGCGATCTGCTGGTTGATAAAACCAGTGCCGGTAATGCCGCGGGCGATATCCAGCTGACAGCGCAAAAACAGATTGATAACGCCGGTCAGCTTACGGCTGGCAAAGGCCTTTTATTAAAGGCGCAGCAGGCGCAGAACAGCGGTGCGCTGGTAGCAAAAGCGGCTCAGCATATTAATGCTGATGCCGTGATCAATAAGGGCCAACTGGTAGGCGACAGCCTGAGCGTAACCACCCACACGCTGGCTAACAGTGGTGAAATGCTGGGGGGCGCACTCACTGAAATCAACACCGATCTTTTACAACAAAGCGGTACGCTGAGCAGCCAGGGCAGTACGAAAATCACCGCTGATTCGCTGGATAACCGGGCGGGCGGCGCAATAACCGCGAAAGAGTCGCTGGTGACAGCCAGCAACAAGCTGGTAAACCAGGGCACGCTCTCAGCTCCGGAGTTGACGCTGAACAGCACTCAGATTGAGAACAATGGACTGATTCAGGGGAACGGCCTGCTGACAATCAGCAGCAATCAGCTCACAAACCAGAGCCAGGGCATCCTCACTTCTGCCCATGATTTTGCCCTTAATCTGCCCGATCTGCATAACAGCGGCTTGATAACCAGTGACGCTGCGCTCGCCTTCAGCGGAAATAGTCTGGTTAACTCCGGTGAAATCAGCGCCGCCAGCCTCACTGCCAGTAACAGCAGCCTGATTAATCAGCAGGATGGCCTGCTGCTCTCTGATACGGGCATGCAACTGAATCTGCAACAGCTCACGAATAATGGGCAGGTAGTGGCCAGCGCGCTGGAGATTACCGCTGCCGGCGTGAACAATAGCGGTCTGCTTCAGGGCAGCGGGGCAGTTCTCGTCAGCGGCGAGAATGTGACTAATGCCGGGACTTTGCTCAGTGGCGGGCAACTGGCGTTGCAGGCGAAAACGCTGAACAATCAGGGGTTATTACAGGGGCAGCAGCTGACGCTGAAGTCAGAGAGCTGGCAAAACAGCGGTAACGCGCTGAGTGAAAAAGAGGCGGATTTAAGCGCAAACAGCCTGACTAACTCGGGCAAGATCCTCGGCCAGCAGGGCATTCAGCTACAGAGCGACACCACTGATAACCAGGGCTGGCTGATTGCGCAGGTGCTAACGCTGCAGGGCGATTTAATCAACAGTGGCCTGATCCAGGGTAACGACTCGCTGGCGCTTGACGGCAAAAATTTGCGTAATCAGGCCACAGGTCAGTTACTCAGCGCTGGTGCGCTGACCCTTAACGGCACAACGCTGACTAATCTGGGAACCCTACAGGCCGATCGGCTAACGTTGACTGCTCAAAACTGGCAGAACGATGGCAGTACACGCGCCGCTTCACAACTTAAGGCGCAGGTTAGCGGGAGTGTCGGTAACAGCGGCAGCCTGCTGAGCGAGCAGGGGCTGACGCTGCAGGCCAGCGAAATTCTTAATCAGGGCACCCTTGCGGCCGATCGTCTGAACCTGAGCGCACCGCTGTTAACCAATGGCGGCCTTTTACAGGGCAACAGCGAGCTGACGCTGAACACCACTTCTCTCACTAACCAGGCTGATGGAAAACTGCTTGGCGGCGGCACCTTAAACCTGATGCTGGAGCAGATAAATAATGACGGGCTGCTACAGGTTAATGATGCGCTGAATATCACCGGCAGTCAGTTCACCAACAACGGACGGGTGCAGGCTGACACTATCCTTACCCATCTTAGTGACACGCTTACCAACGGCTCTGACGCACAACTCCTGGCGCAGCAGCAGGTGGATATCAACGCGCGCAAAGTGAATAACCGCGGCACCGTTGCGGCAAACCAGCTTAAGGTAAGCGGTGACGAGTTAATAAATAGTGGCCTGCTCCAGGGCGATGAGTCACTGACAGCCCACTTCCAGCAGCTCAGTAATCAGTTGGGCGGACAACTCCTGAGCGGAGGGGAGCTGACCGTGACCGGCGGCAGCGCCAGCAATGACGGCAGCTGGCAGGGCGACCGCCTTGGTTTTGAACTGACCACTCTGGCTAACCGGGGCGCAATCACCGGCATCCGTTCCCTGAATGGCGGCGCCAGCAGTGAACTGAACAACAACGGGACTCTGCTGAGTCAGGGAGCGGCTGACCTTTCTGCCCCAACCTTGCTGAACAGCGGTAAAATCATGGCCAGCGGCCTGACGTTGCAGGGCGGTACGCTGAACAACAGCGGGTTGTGGCAGGGGAGTGACTCGCTGGCGGTGCAGGCGGAGAGCCTCACTGTCGGCACAGCGGGTAAGGCGCTCTCTGGCGGCGCATTAACGCTTAATGCCGGACAACTCACCACTTCCGGTACGCTACAGGGAGAGAGGGCGGAAATCACTGCGGATAGCTGGCAGCAGCAGGGATCTGTTTTGGGCAGCGGTGAGCTTACGGCCAGCGTGAGCGGAGAGCTGCGTAATACCGGCGATCTGTTAAGTCAGGGCGAGGTGCTGATCGGCGCTCAGACTCTGACCAACAGCGGCTCGCTGCTCAGCAGTCAGGCGATGACGCTGACTGGAGGTAAGTTAACCAACAGCGGAGCCATACAGGGAAAAACAGTGACGCTGAGCCAGGCAAATGTGATCAATCAGGGCAGCCTGATTGGGTTACAGGCGCTGACGCTGGCCGCACTGCCGCAGATGGCAGGAAGTATGATCAGAATGGCCCTGGCTGCTCCGGCGCGTGAGCTGGTAAACAGCAGCGCAGGAACGATGCTGACCCAGGGCACGCTGACAGTTAAGGGTGGCACGGTAACCAATAACGGCAGCTGGCAGGGACAGCAGATCCTGCTGGAAGCCGGGCAACTGATCAACAACGGCTCAATTCAGAGTGCCGACGGACTGCAACTGAACCTCACTGATAAACTCACTTCGAACGCAGGCAGTAAAATCACCGCCAATGGCGCGGCAGCGCTCCAGGCGCTGGCGCTGACCAATCAGGGGCAGTGGATTGCGAAATCGCTGAAGCTGACGGGTTCCGCACTCAATAATAACGGTGACATTAGCGGTGTTGACTCCCTGACGGTAAAACTTGATGGCGGGTTTACGCAGCAGCAGAATAAAACGCTGCTTTCGGCAGGGAAGCTTACGCTTGAGGCCGCCTCGGTGACCAACTCCGGCAACGTTCAGGGCCAGGAAGTGACCCTGACCAGCGGAGCGGTGAATAACAGCGGTCGTATGCAGGGGGATAATAACCTGCTTATGACGCTCAGCGGGCGCATGACCAATAATGCCTCCGGCACGCTTGTCAGCCAGAAAGCGCTGACGTTAACCACGCCGGAACTCTATAACTACGGGCTGATTCAGAGCGGCGCGACCAGCACCATTAAAGCCACCGGCCTTGCCAGTAATAGCGGTAAGCTGCTCTCTGGCGGCGAGCTGACGCTCAACACGCCACAGCTGACAAACAGCGGCTGGTTCCAGGCGACGCGGCTCATTTTGAATGCGGCAAACGCGGCAAACAGTGGCACGCTGTTGGCAGATCAACAGGCCACCCTCAGCGGCTCTACCCTTAACAATCAGGGAAGCGCGCAGGGGGCAAATCTTGCAGTCAATTATCAGCAGCTCACCAACAACGGCACGTTGCTGGGAACGCAGCAGCTAAACGTGACAGCGTCACAAGTTAACCAGCAGGCAGCCGGTAAACTCTTTAGCGGCGGCACGCTGATAGTAAACAGTAACGGATTCGATCAGCTCGGCCAGGTCGTGGCCCTGGGCGATGCAACGCTGAAAATCATTAACGCCTTTACCGCTAAAGGAATACTTGCTGCCGGCAACCGTCTGAGCGTCAGCAGCAATGGCGCGCTGGAAAACCAGGGCACCATGCAGGGGCAGGCGCTGACGGTTAGCGCGAGTGGCTTGCTGACCAACAATGGCCAGCTGACCAGCGGCAGTGGTGACAGCAACCTGAGCGGCAGCGGCATCATCATGAATGGCAATGGCAGCCTGCAGGGCGGCGGCAACCTGACGCTGACCAGCCGCAGTGACGTCACGCTTAATGGCTTTACGGGCACGCGTGGAAGCCTGACGATTAGCACTCCAGGCAGCCTGGTGAACACAGCGCTGCTCTATGCGGCGAATAATCTCTTCCTTTATGCAAACAGTATTCAGAATAAGCGGGGCGATATTCTCGCTGGCAACAACCTTACGCTTCAGCGGGACGCGGCGGGCAACGCGAATGGTGAGGTGGTTAATACTTCCGGCACCATTGAGACGCAGCAGGGTGATATTACGGTTAATACCGGGCATTTGTTAAATACCCGTGACGGTTTACACGTTACGGAAAGCAGTACTTCCGCACCGGCCCGCGCTGGCGTGGGCGATACCACGATGAAAATCACCATCTGGGATCTGGCTGTAGGGGATTATGGTTATTACACGGTGAGAAAGACGACTGAGAGTGGTGGTGGTTGTGCTGGAGCCGATGGCGGATGTTCGAGCCATACAACAGTTAAGGATTATTACGCCCCCACAGAAGAAGCCGCTACTCAGAGATTTGCGCTTTCAAGTTCCACGGTAGACGTTGTCAGTAACGGCGGGGCCGGTCGTATCTCATCCGGACGTAACATGACAGTCCAGGCGGGGAGTCTGGAGAACCAGGCCAGTGACGTTCTCGCAAAAGGCAATATTACGCTTTCCGGTAACCAGTTAAACAACCAATCCTGGCAGGCTGGCACACAGAACGATGTTCTGGTTTATCAATATCAGGGTGCCTTAGCCACAGGTACTATTGGTGAAGAGAGAACGCGTAACGCCACAAAGGGTAGCGAATTTACTTACACGCTTGTTGGCCATGAAAATACCTTTACTCCTGGTGAACTCTACCGCGCCGTGATTCAGGCGGGCGGCAATGTAAGCGCCAGCTTCAGCGGTGATATCAGCAACAGCAACACCACGGCCAATGCCGGATGGAACGGCAATACCCTTGCCGCGCCAACGGTAAACGGCCTGAAATCAGTCAGCCAGTCGGGCGCGCTTCAGCGCCAGCAGTTATCTGCTTCAGATTATGCTGCTGTCAACACACCGCAGTGGCACGACCAATTGCAGGATGCTTTGCGCCAGGTAAACAGCGCCGCTGGACTGGAAGCCGCAGCATCGCCACAAACAGCGCTGACCGGCCATTCATTAACAGGAAAAGAGAGTGCGGATCTGGGGGAAAATACCTCGCTCGCCGATATTCGCGCCAACAGTCAGGGTGCGTCCGGGTTGCAGACTCCTCAGGCAAGCCCCGTTGATCTCAGCGCCTACCCTTTGCCCTCTGGTACGAATGGCTACTTTGTAGCAACCACAGACAGTAAAAGTCCTTATCTTATCGCCGTAAACCCCAAGCTTGACGGCCTGGGTAATCTGGACCCCAACCTGTTCGGCGATCTCAATGCCCTGCTGGGCATCCATCCTGCTGCTGCCCCGCAGGAAACCCGCACGCTCTATACCGATGAAAATGCCTTTCTCGGCTCATCTTATCTGCTCGATCGCCTCAGCCTGAAGCCAGAGTATGACTACCGTTTTCTGGGCGATGCCGCCTTCGATACGCGCTATGTCAGTAATGCTGTACTTAGCGAAACGGGCAATCGCTATATCAACGGTCTTGGGTCAGATTTAAATCAGATGCGTTATCTGATGGATAACGCTGCAGCCACGCAAAAATCGTTGGGGCTGCAGTTTGGCGTGTCACTCAGTGCCGATCAGGTTGCCTCACTGGATAAGAGCATTATCTGGTGGGAGGCGGCCACGGTAAACGGCGAGATGGTGATGGTGCCAAAGGTTTACCTCTCGGCGAAAGATGCCGATCTGCATGAGGGCAGCGTGATTGCCGGTAATAACGTTACGCTCAATGGCGGCAACGTCATCAATAACGGCAGTACGATAAGTGCTCAGAATGCGCTGAAGGTCGACAGCCAGAACTCCCTCAGTAATCTCAGTGCGGGTCTTATCCAGGCGGGCGGCGACCTGCAGCTGAGCGCGCTGAATGATATCAATAACGTCAGCTCAACGATTAGCGGGAAAACCGTGGCGCTGGAAAGCGTTAACGGAGATATCAATAACCTGACGACTTCTCAACAGTGGCAGCTTGATGCCCACAACAGCAAGGGCATGAATCTCTCATTCAGCGAAACGTTGAACGGAGCAACTGCTGCCATCACCGCTTCAGATTCGCTGAGCCTGAAAGCAGGCAATGATATTAACGTTACCGCCGCCACGCTAAGCGCCGGAAATAACCTGCTGATGGATGCCTGGCATGATATTGCCATTGCTGGCAACCAGCAGGTGGAAGGCGGCGCCCAGTCGGGCTTCAAAAACGGCTGGCAAAAGAAAGAGGCAACCGCCACGCTCACAACCACTACGCAAGGCAGCCAGATTTCCGCAGGCGGCAATCTCGCCATGCAGGCGGGCAATGACCTGGACGTTACGGCCAGTGCCGTCAGCGCAGGGGGTAACGCCACGCTTGGTGCAGGTAATGATATCAACCTGAACAGTGCGTCCACGACTCAGAACAGCCAGAAGGGCAAAAGTGAATCGCATGCGAGCGGACTGGACCGCACCACGTTAACCAGCGGCAACGATTTGCTACTGAAAGCAGGTCGCGATCTGAACAGCGATGCAGCAGGCATGGCAGCGGAAAATGATATAGCTCTACAGGCAGGACGCGATCTTAATCTGCTGGCCGCAGAAACCCGCTCCGGCAACAGCTATAAAGCCGGTAAGAAAGTGGAAATCAACGATGCTGTACGCCAGCAGGGCACGGAAATTGTCAGCGGTGGAAATACTCAACTGATTGCCGGCCATGATCTTAACAGCGAAGCCAGCACCATCACTGCCAAAAAGGATCTTTCAGCTCAGGCCGGACACGATGTGAATATCACTGCGGCGACAGAAAGTGATTATGCCTATCGGGAAGAAACAAAAACCAAAAAGGGTCTGTTCAGCAAGAAGACCACCCACACTATTAAAGAAGATAGCTCAACCGTCGAAAAAGCCTCACAGCTGAGCGGCGATCGCGTTTCGATCATCGCGGGCAATGACCTGACGGTAAAAGGTTCCTCTGTGGTTGGCGAAAGCGATGTTGGCCTGAAAGCGGGCAATGACCTTACCATCGCGGCGGCAACGGAAAACCAGACCAGCTACCGTCTGAGTGAAACCAAAAAGAGCGGCATGTTCAGCGGCGGCGGCATTGGCGTCACCTTTGGCAGCGCCTCTTCAAAACAGCAGCTGAAGCAGGATGGCACCACTCAGAGTCAGAGCGCCAGCACGATAGGCAGCACCGGGGGAAATGTCACTCTGCTTGCCGGACATGATGCGCATGTGGCTGGTTCAGACGTGATTGCAAAGCAGGATATCAGCCTGGTGGGCGGATCGGTTACTATTGATCCGGGCAACGACACGCTGACCCGCCGTCAGCGTTATGAGCAGAAGCAGAGCGGTCTGACGCTTCAGCTTACCAGCCCGATTACCGATGCGCTGCTGAGCCTGGGTTCGCAGGCGAAAGGGGCCAGCCAGGCGGGCGACGATCGTCTGAAGGCGCTGGGCGCGGTGAAAATGCTGGAAAGCGGCTGGGCGATGTCAGGTGCGGCCAGGCAGTCCGCCACGGCGCTGGCTAAAGGTAATTTGGATGAGGCCGGTATAAAAATCGCACTCAGCGTCGGCGCCAGCAAAAGCAAATCCTCATCGGCATACAGCAGCAATACCGTCAGCGGCAGTTCGCTCAGCGGGGGCGGTAGCGTAGCAGTGGTCGCCACCGGCGCGAACGGCACCAGCGGCGATCTGACGCTGGCAGGCAGCGGTATCACCGGGAATAACGTCACGCTGGCCGCCGCGCACGACCTTAATCTGGTTGCCGCCAGCAACAATTCCGAACAGCAGAGCAGCAACAAATCCTCCGGCTGGAGCGCCGGAGTTCACGTCGCCATTGGCAAGGAAACCGGCATCGGCGTGCAGGCCAGCGGGTATGTGGCCAGCGGCGCGGAGAACGGCAACAGTACGACCTGGGTCAACAGCCGCGTCAATGCGAAAGATACCCTGACGCTCAGCAGCGGCAACGACACGCTGCTCTCCGGCGCGCAGGCGCTGGGTGACAGCATCAGCGTTAACGCGGGCAACAACCTCACGCTGACCAGCCTGCAGGACACCGATAACTACCACAGCAAACAGCAGAGCGCCAGCGGCGGCTTCAGCTTCACCTGGGGCACGATGAACGGCTCGGCGGGGCTGAGCGTCAGCACGAGCAAGGTGAACAGCGAATATGCCAGCGTCGGCGACCAGAGCGGGCTGTTTGCGGGCGACGGTGGTTATGACATCTATACCGGCAACCATACGCAGCTGAACGGCGCGGTAATAGCCTCCACGGCGGATGCGGCAAATAACCGCCTGTCCACCGGCACGCTGGGCTGGGACAGCATTGATAATCACGCCTCTTACAGCGCCAGCAGCGCATCTGTGGGCATCAGCGGCGGATATGACGGCCATGCTGCTGCGGGCCAGCAGTTCGGCGGCGGCGCGCTGCCGACTCTGGTGAACATGAGCGGCAGCGCCTCCGGCACCACGCATTCAGCGGTGGCGGATGGCACGATTACGGTACGCGACGCTCAGCACCAGGCTCAGGACGTTGCGGGGCTGAGCCACGACACCGAAAACGCCAACGGCCGCATCGACAAAATTTTCGACAGGGAGAAAGTCGACAACCGGATGGCGTTTGCGCAGGGCGTACAGGAGCTGGCAGGAAGGGTCGTCAACGACGTGAAAACCTGGCAACTGGATACGGCGGCGAAAGAGACCGCTGACCGCCTGCTGAAAGCGCATCCTGACTATGCCAGCCTTCCTCAGGATGAGCTCAATGCGCGCGTGCAGAGCGATCCTGGTTATAAAGCGGTGGCGGAGCAGTGGGGCACGGGCGGCACCTGGTCGATGGTGGCGACCGCCGTGGCAGGCGCGCTGGGCGGGCTGAGCGCCAGTAACCTCGGGGCCGCAGCGGGCGGCGCAATGTCGCCGTACATCGCTAACGCGATTAAAAAAGCCACGACAACTTACAATGCTGACGGCACGGAAAATACCAACCTGCTGGCCAACACCATGGCGCACGCGGTGGCGGGTGCGGTGCTGGCGCAGATGTCCGGCAACAGCGCCTCAGCGGGCGCGGCGGGTGCCGCGGGCGGGGAGCTGGCTGCGCGGGCAATCGTGGCGGTGATGTATCCGCACACGAACATCAGCGACCTGACGGAGAGCCAGAAGCAGATGGTCAGCACGCTGAGCGAGATGGCTGCAGGGCTGGCGGGCGGAATAGCGGCCGACTCGCCGGCAGGTGGGGTTGTCGGGGTGGGGACGGGTAAGAATGCTGTTGAGAATAACTCGCTGAGTGCTTTAGTTCAGGGTGGAAAGTTGGCGGTTGAGGGCTGCTCAAAAGTTGCTGCCTGCCGGAATGCGCTTGTTGAGAAAGGCCTGGGTGCCCTGCTTGGTATTGGCACGGCTAAAACCGCTCTGGATAATCTCTCTGCTTCAGAACAGGAATATGTATTTAACGTTGCCATGACAGGTAAGGCTGACCTGATTGAGAAACTGACGCCCGAGCAGCGAGAAGCTTACGATTACATGGTAGGTCAGGAGCAGAAAGGTTTGATCACTATCTTCCCACAACCGGATAGAGATCTGACAGGTGAGAAACTGGTTAATCCGGTTCAGGATCAAAACAAGGGAACTACGCTCACAACGCCGGATCAGTCGTATCAGCAGGGGGCGACAAATACCGGAAATACTGGTGGTATAGCCGATACTGGTGGGAATACTACAGTAACGCCGATACCAGATAGGCCAGGCAAGGATGATTTGGCTTATTTGGATAAACCTGCAAACTTGTCTCCTGAGGGCTCCGCAAGGGCTGGAGCCTTCAACGAAGCTAAAAGACAATCTGGTATTCCTGTAAGTCAAAGCCCGAGTAAAGTATACCCAAATGTTGATAGGAGAAAAAACCCTCAACCGGGATATATATATGAGTTTGATGTACCAAAACCAGGCGGTGGAACCCAGAAAGTATATATTCGTGATGATGCCGGTGGTCATTTCTTTGCAGATGACTCAAGTCAAAATAGGGGGCCACATTTTAATGATGAAAAAGGTAACCACTATGACTACTAATTATGTCAGGCGATATGCAGAAAATATAAGCATCAAAAATGATATTTGTGATTTTAGTGATTTGATTCCTGAAATAAATGGAATTTCAGCTGTAAGTTGGGAGCTACCTAATTGTTCCCGAAGAGAATTTGGTGAACGGCTGTTGAAAGATATATATACCGTTGTAACTGATGATGATTTTATCCATGTGATGGTACAGTTAGTACCAGAGCAGCCTGATAATGCGATAGTTAATTATAAAAAAACATGGGGATTAATAGGAAGCTCAGGGATAAAGGTAGATAATTTCCAGGATAAAAAATCCTTTATTGATAAGGGATGTAAGGGGCTAATTTTAGCAGGAACTTGTTGTATTGCTAGCTCTCTATGTTGTGAGATTCAGAAATTAATAAACTCTCAAGAAAAGTTGTTTTTTTCTAACTTATCACCAAACTTGAGTGAAGCTGATGCTCCTTCGGTTGGGCGGTTAACAAAATGGATTGAGAATATATTACATAACGATGGGATTATTTTTTTTCTCTTAGGTAGGTTTGATGAAAATGACTCAGAGGTTGTTGCTATAGGTAATAAGATTGCTTTGAAAAAGATTGTATAATAAACGTTTTGTTGTTGTTGAGAATAACTATCTGAGTAGCAAGCAGATAGATGCCTGGTCATCGGAAATGAAATCCTGTCAGGCTGGCGGCGGTGACTGTGGCGACATCGTTAAAAAATATGAAGAGCTGAGCACTGCCCAGCAGAAGCAACTGATAAGCGACTGTGCCAGCAGTCCGGCCACCTGCCTGCTGAAATACGGTGACGTGCTGGCCGACAGCATGGCGGTGAAACAGGCAATAGATCGGGCGATGGGCGAAGATATCCCGATCAAAATGGTCTACGATCTGACTGCGACCTGGACGCACCAGATGGACGCAGATGGGATCGTTGCCAGCAATAAAGTGTCTGAGCAGGTCATGGCGAAATATGGCCTCGATCAGACTCAGGCAGATATTATTGCGGGCGTGGCGCTAAGTGCGCTGGGTGGGGGGAGTAAGGCTGCGAGAGGCAGTGCATTGCCGACTGCAACTTCAACTACTGCCAAAAATGGTATGAATTATCAATCCAATCCAAAACATACTCCAGGGCAACCGGGTTATAGTTTTAAAGCTGGAACAGAACCAAAAAATTCGATGGATTTATTTGGTTCATCAATTGTTAGCGGAAAAACGTTACGCAAAAGATGCTGATGGTAATGTTCATCAATTTACAAATACCAATGATGGAACTTGGCACTGGTCTGGTAGTACAGGGGATAAATCAGCACCGCTAAATAAGAACACGATCCCATCAGATGTTAAAAAACAATTAGATTTGCCTAAGAAAGGGTGGTAATTATGATCTTTGGTGATCCAAATAAATTCGCGATTTTATTAGATTATGTACCAGATTGGAGTGTAGCTTCTGGATATAAAAACGGATTGTTCCACTTTATCATTACTGGGAAAATGTTTCTCAGTTATGCAAGTGTAGCGACTTTAAATGGTGATTTAGATTGCTTGTCTGATGATAATGCTTTGATTACCACACCAGAAAGTTAAGATTTATTCAAGATGGATAAATTAGAAGCTTTTACAGAAATGATGAATGTAATGCTTCCTAATTTATTAGATCCAGATGCTGAAGTGGCTGATGACTTTGAAACAGATTATCGCTATCAAGCTTCAACATATAATTTAGAAGGTGATTCATGCTATGCATTCGCCGTCAAATTCATAGATGAAGTAAGAATATTGGCAGCTTAAGTTAGTTACTTATACGGAAATGATATTGATGGTTATGAATGGATAAATTATAGCAACTTTGAAGTTCACGAAATCATCTTACCGAAGAGTGAGGTATATCAAATATTTAGCGAAGTAAGGCATCAACCTATTTAATCAAAATCCCAGCTAATCGGCTGGGACTTTTACTTTATAAGCAGAAAGTTATCTAAAAGCGTCCGCCACTAAATCGTCCCATTCGGGATCCTGCTGGACGCTTCTGCGGCGTGGCAATCACCTGAATAAATTCGGCGATCTGCTACTGCTTGCGG
>NZ_JAWVWP010000007.1:0-267085 GCF_033657285.1 Erwinia sp. MMLR14_017
AGCAAAAAGGCGCCTTTAGGGCGCCTTTTTACATTGGTGGGTCGTGCAGGATTCGAACCTGCGACCAATTGATTAAAAGTCAACTGCTCTACCAACTGAGCTAACGACCCGAAGTGGTGGGTGATGACGGGCTCGAACCGCCGACCCCCTCCGTGTAAAGGAGATGCTCTACCAACTGAGCTAATCACCCACTTCGGTACTTCTTCACAAAACTCTCTGAGAGATGGTGGGTGATGACGGGCTCGAACCGCCGACCCCCTCCGTGTAAAGGAGATGCTCTACCAACTGAGCTAATCACCCATCTCTGGAATTCTGGTCTTACTCTACACTGCGAGCCACCCTTTAGAGTGGTGGGTGATGACGGGCTCGAACCGCCGACCCCCTCCGTGTAAAGGAGATGCTCTACCAACTGAGCTAATCACCCCCGCTGTGTGGAGTCGCATTATAGGGATCGCCGCAAATGAGTCAACGGTTTTTAAAAGGAAAATATTCGTTCGTCTTAAAATTAATCAAGATGTTGGGGTTTTATGCAAAAAAAGGGGGGTGAAGCTGGCTTTCCAGGCAAAGGCTGCCAACAACAGGGGGAATGCCGTTGAGGAATCATCTTCAGGTGGTAGAATGTTGCCCACTTTAGTTGATATTAATCAGACCTCACCGGCATGAGCCGAAACTGATAGCGTAATAAGGCAGCTGTTAATGAAAATCAAAACCCGCTTCGCCCCCAGCCCAACCGGCTATCTGCACGTTGGCGGCGCACGTACCGCGCTCTACTCCTGGCTGTTTGCCCGTCATCAGGGCGGTGAGTTTGTACTGCGTATCGAAGATACCGACCTGGAACGCTCCACACAGCAGGCTATCGACGCGATTATGGATGGCATGAACTGGCTCAGCCTCAACTGGGATGAAGGCCCGTACTACCAGACCAAACGTTTCGATCGCTATAACGCGGTGATCGACCAGATGCTGGAAGCGGGAACAGCCTATAAATGCTATTGCTCCAGAGAGCGTCTGGACGAACTGCGCGAAACGCAGATGGCGAATCATGAAAAGCCACGTTATGACGGTCACTGCCGCGACAGCCATGAACATCATGCTGACGATGAGCCTTGTGTGGTGCGATTCCGCAACCCGCTGGAGGGATCGGTGATCTTTGATGATCAGATCCGTGGCCCGATCGAGTTCAGCAATCAGGAGCTGGACGATCTGATCATCCGTCGTACTGACGGTGCGCCAACCTATAACTTCTGCGTGGTTATCGATGACTGGGATATGGAAATCACCCACGTCATCCGTGGCGAAGACCATATCAACAACACCCCGCGCCAGATCAACATTCTGAAAGCGATTGGTGCACAGGTGCCGGTTTACGCGCACGTCTCTATGATCCTGGGCGATGATGGCAAGAAACTCTCTAAACGCCACGGAGCGGTAGGCGTGATGCAGTACCGTGATGATGGCTATCTGCCGGAAGCGCTGTTGAACTACCTGGTTCGCCTGGGCTGGTCACATGGCGATCAGGAAATTTTCTCTGTAGAAGAGATGAAAAACCTGTTCGATCTGGAAGCCGTCAGCAAATCCGCCAGCGCGTTTAACACTGAAAAGCTGCAGTGGTTGAACCATCACTATATCAACACCCTGGCGCCTGAATATGTGGCAACGCATCTGCAATGGCATATTGAGCAGGAAAACATTGATACCCGTACCGGGCCAGAACTGGCTCAGTTGGTGAAGCTGTTAGGTGAGCGCTGTAAGACCCTGAAAGAGATGGCGGCTTCCTGTCGTTACTTCTACGAGGATTTTGCCGAATTTGATGCCGATGCGGCGAAAAAACACCTGCGCCCGGTTGCCCGTCAGCCGCTTGAGGTGGTGCGCGACAAACTGGCGGCTGTCACAGACTGGAGCGCTGAGAATGTGCATCAGGCTATCCAGGCTGCGGCAGATCAGCTGGAAGTGGGCATGGGTAAAGTCGGCATGCCGCTGCGCGTAGCTGTCACCGGTGCGGGACAGTCTCCCGCACTTGATGTCACCGTGCATGCAATTGGCAGAACCCGTTCTGTAGCGCGTATCGACCAGGCGCTGGCCTTTATTGCAGAGCGTGAAGCTCAGCAGTAACGCTGCGCTACTCTTCCAGAATACCGGCCTGCGGGCCGGTTTTTTTATTCCTGAGAGTCGCTGATATCGAGACGACGAAGCAGGCCCTGAATCCCTTCACGTAACAGTAATGCGTAAAGTTTTTCCTGCTCGACGGGACTCATCTGCTGGAGAGAAGTCAGCAATAACGAAGAGAGGGAATTGGGCGGGACACGATAGGTGGCCGTGGGTTCGGCAGCATGACGGGTAGACTTAAGAAAACTTCGGACACGTTCATCAATATAGATCATCCTCGCTTTTCCTCCCTGTACGCCGGGTTTAGGCTTGGTGATCCACTGCTCTTTCTTAACCCACTTATTGATTGTCTGACGGCTGAAACCTGTTTCTCTGGCCAGCTCTTCTGGCGTTAACCATTCCTTTTTCATAGTGCAATTCCCGTTTGCGACGTGAGGTAACCTCAACATATTACAGGATTTCGTAATACGAACAACTAATAGGAATGACGACTAAAAGCGGTGATTAATACAGAAAGGGGAGAGTAGAGGGTTCCCTCTGCCCGGAACAGGCAGAGGGAAGGCAGGCATTAATTTGATACTTTTACCGCATCTGCCTTTGGACGGTAGGCCATGTAATAGGCCAGGCCGACAAACACCGCGCCACCAACGGTGTTGCCAAGGAATACCGCGACAAAGTTAGGCAGATACTCTACCCAGCTCAGCTGACCTGCGAAAATGGCCGCAGGAATGATAAACATGTTGGCAACCACGTGCTGGAAACCGATGGCCACAAAAGCCATTACCGGGAACCACATACCGAAAATTTTGCCTACCACATCTTTACTGGCAAAAGCCAGCCAGGTAGCCAGGCACACCAGCCAGTTACAGCCAATACCGGAAATAAAGGAATGGGTGAAGTCAGCATTTACTTTAGCGGTAGCGATAGCGACGGTTTTTTTCAGGTAATCGCCTTCGGTCATGCCCAGCATATGGCCAAAGAACCATGCAACCGCGATGCTGCCGATGAAGTTAGCGAGGGTTACCCAGAACCAGTTACGCAGCACGCTGTAACCGCTGATCTGACGGGCGAACCAGGCAACAGGCATGGTCATCATATTACCGGTCAGCAGTTCACCACCGGCCAGAACGGTCAGGATAATCCCCACCGGGAAGACGGCCGCGCCCAGCAGCCCGCCAAATGAACCCCAGTCGGCAGGCAGAGAGTTAATAACATGAATATCCAACAGGAAGCCGAGCGCAATAAAGGCACCGGCTAAAAACCCGAGAATAAGTAAAGTGGAAACAGAAGAATGGCTTTTAGCCACGCCGGACTGAATAGCAACCGCTGCGATCTCTTTAGGTGAATGCAAGGACATATGTAGCTCTGATTCTGGTGTAGTGAAGGAAGAAATGGCCGGATCCATCGCGTTGTAAAACGCGCGCATCCAGCGCTGAGAGGGTTCCGGCCTTCGAAAGCGCGGGCAGTTTTGCACGAGAAATTAACAAAAACAAGATCAATTAGGAGGCTAATTAACGCTCTGTTTACATGATTGCGGGGCGGAAAAAGCTATCCTCAGAAAATTCTTAGTAAAATTGCGCTGCTGACCCTATTTTATCATTGTGAAGATCGACAAAAAGGGTATTTCTGCTGCCTGAATATTATGTAAACAACTACTCATTGGCACTTATTGACGGCTTTTTCAGCGATTAACTTCAGTTTGCTAATTTGCCGTTGACACCATCAGCGCTGTTTCATATTATCCCCGCCGTCGGGACAACTCAGGTTCCGGCGCGGTTATTCGGTTCGGGGGTATAGCTCAGCTGGGAGAGCGCTTGCATGGCATGCAAGAGGTCAGCGGTTCGATCCCGCTTATCTCCACCAAATCTTCACCAGCAGATTTGGCACCGGAAAACAGATTGAATGTAGTGGGGGTATAGCTCAGCTGGGAGAGCGCTTGCATGGCATGCAAGAGGTCAGCGGTTCGATCCCGCTTATCTCCACCAATCACTCTTTACTCTTTGTTATCGCATTTTCCCCCACCCATTATTAATCTCCGTTTCTGAAATTTATCACCCTGAATCCATGCGTGCCATCGCGTTCCAGCTGCGCAATCAAGCCATACTCCCATTCTAAATAAGCCTGCATCGCTTCATGAGAATTGTCCGTGCCTTCATAAGGACGACGATAGCGATCGGTTCGTGGCTGTAACAGCAAACGCTCTCCCTGTTCCAGCGGTAAACCAGCCGCACGCCAGGCGGCGTTACCTCCTTTCAGGACGTTCACCGGCTTTCCGGTGAGTTGCGAAAGTTCCTCAACCGCATAGCGTGCCAGCAGGCTGCTGCCGCAGGTCACCACATAACGTTCGGCAGGGGGCAGGGGCTGTTTGCCTTCCAGCGTCAGCAGGCTGCGCTGAAGCCAGGCCGCGCCGGGAATATGGCTGGCGATATAGTTGGCGCTGGTGGTGAAATCCAATACCTGCGTTCCGCCGGTATCCAGCCAGTCTGCAAGCTGAGCCGGGAGGATCTCATCCAGTTCTGGCGGAGGAGGGACGTCAGCCACCCAACTCCCTTTCTCACTGAACGCTTCTTTACCCGGATCGTCCAGCACATACGCTTGCCAGCCCATCTGGGCAAGCCAGGAGGCGCTCATGTTGGCCCGCACGCCATCATCATCTGCCAGCACAATCCGCGCACCGCGCACGCTGGCATAGTGATCGGTCTCCTGAACTAACTGCCCGCCAGGCACGTGCCGGGAAGTGGGCACATGGCCTGCAATATACTCATCCCAATCGCGAACGTCGAACAGATAGACCGTATGTGTGGCGGCCTGTTGCCACTGCTGAAGCCGATCCAGGCTAAGACGTTTCACGCCAGCCCGATCGGCAACCTGGCGGGCGCTGCTGGCTGCCTGAACGTTTGCCGCTTCGCTGCCTGGGCTATAGCGTCGGGTTTGTCCCCGCTCCAGGGGCAGACCCGCCAGCGTCCAGCCGATAGTGCCATTTTTCAGGGCATAGACGGGGTTGGTTATGCCAGCGTTGACCAGCGACTGCGTGCCGATAATGCTGCGGGTGCGTCCTGCGCAGTTGACGATCACTTGGGTCTCGGGAGAGGAAACCAGGTCGCGCACGCGCAATACCAGTTCCGCGCCAGGCACGCTGATGCCGCCGGGAATGCTCATAGTCTGATATTCATCAAAGCGACGGCTGTCGAGTACTACCACTGACTCGCCGCTGTTAAGCAGCCTCTGCACCTCTTGTGCCGGAAGCGAAGGCGTATGCGTCAGGCTCTCAACCAACTCGCCGAACGCTTTGCTGGGAGAATTAACATCAATAAAGAGTTCGCCGCCCGCCTGCTGCCAACCCTGTAAGCCCCCTTCAAGCAGAGCGACATTGCTGTAACCCAGCGCTTTCATGCGCTCAGCGGCTACCTGAGCCAGCCCTTCCCCCCCGTCATACAGCGTTACCGGCGTCGTTAACAAGGGCACCCGGTTAAGAATATCGATCTCAAGTTTTGAAAGTGGAATGTTCACTGCAAACAGCGGGTGCCCCTGTGCATAATGCGCCTCTTCGCGTACATCAATCAGCGCAAGCTCCTGCTGCTGTAACAGGGCCTGACGGATTTCACCGTAACGACGTATCAGTTGATTAACCATGTGAAAGATCCCAAATATTCGGTAAAAAGGCGTTGTTATAGCCGGAGATAAACGGCTGTTCCTCGCCCGTTTCGCTGTATACGGCGCGTTTGACCGCCCCGATATTGCCGCCATAAACGTGAATGCTGATCGAGGTTCGGTCGCTGAAGGCATTGCTGACGCGATGAATATCCCCTACCTGAGGTGACACGGCTTCAACCGTACCGGGGTTCAACCGAACCGGCTCGCCTTCTGGCTGCAAACCCTGCGCTTCACGCCGGTAGCCCTGTGAAACTTCCGCGCCGCGTAACATGCCAATTAAGCCCCAGACCCGGTGATCGTGAACCGGAGTGGACTGGCCGGGTCCCCAGACAAAACTCACTACCGAGAAACGCTGGTTCGAGTCGGCATGCAGCAAATATTGCTGATAACGCGTGGGGTCTGGCCGGGCAAACTCATCGGGAAGCCAGTCATCATGCCGGATAAGCGCTTTTAACAGGTCGCTACCCTGAGCAAGAATTTCCGCCTCAGGCGGCTCACTCTCTAACAGTGTGGCCAGGTTGCCGATAAACTCCCGCAGACGATGGGGTCGCCATTCACTCATGTTTCGCCTCCTGACTTTCTGCCAGCAGATTAGCCTGCGCGGCCAGGCTGTAATCAAATGCCTGATGCACATCGACAGATTTGGGCAATACGCGGTTCTTAAAGAAGAAGTCAGCCGACTGCTGCAGGGTGGCCGCCAGCTTTGGCGTGAACTCGATCGGACGGATCTGCGCACGCGCGATCCAGGGCTGTGTGATGCTTTCCGGCATTCCCAGCGTGGCTGACAGCGCTTTAGCGAACGCTTGCGGATGCTGCTCTGCCCAGATCTGCGCCTTCGCAAGTCTGGCCTGCAGGTCAGCGATGGCTGCGCGTTTGGCCGGATCCTGCAATGAGGATTCCCTCGCCAGGGCGTAAGAATAACCAGAGAGGATCCCTTTACCTCCACCCTGCGGCACCAGCACATCCTTATCGATCACCATCGCCGAGGAGACATAAGGTTCCCAGGTAGCCCAGGCATCGACGGCATGGCTGGCCAGCGCGGCGCGGCCATCAACCGGCCCCAGAAAGCGCAGGGTCACATCAGAAGGCTTTAAGCCTGCGCGATCCAGTAATCCCAGAACCAGGTAGTGGCCCCAGCCGCCGCGATTCACCGCTATCTGCTTCCCTTTCAGATCTTTCAGGCTGTGGATGCCTGAATCGGCACGAGTGAGCAGGGCAATGCTGTCGGGATTGTTCTGCCAGGCGCCCACCGCTTTCACCGGCGCGCCAGCGGCATAGACAAACAGGAAGGGCAAATCACCGGTGAAGCCGACATCGAGCGCGCCCGCATTGAGCGCTTCCTGAACCGGCGCGCCGGAGTCAAACGAGGTCAGCTTAAGATCGTAGGGCAAATCCTTTAATTGCCCGGACTCACGCAGGGAGATAAAACGGTCGCCTTTCACATCCCCTAAACGCAGCGTAACCTTGTCAGCCGCCCAGGCGGAAGTGGTGAGGGCGGTTATCATCATCGCCAGTAAAAAAGAGAACCGCATCAGGCACTCCTTGCGATATGACGAGCAGCCACTTTTTCACGCGTTAACGGGATAAGCTCTTTGCCATATTCCAGCACATCATTAAGCGGGTCAAAGCCACGGATCAGTACGCTTTTTATACCTAAGTCGTAATACTTCAGCAGGGCTTCCGACACCTGATCCGGTGTGCCGACCAGAGAAGTAGAGTTATAGCCGCCGCCAACCAGTTTAGCGATGCCGGTCCATAACGCGCTGTCCAGCCTCTCCCCCTCATTGGCGGCGGCCATCAGGCGCGCTGCCCCCACGCTTTGTGGCTTGGGCAGACCAAAATCGTGGCCAGCCTCCACCAGCTTTTTGCGCGCCACCTCGCGAATATGTTCCGCTTTCTCCCAGGCCTCTTTTTCCGTGGCGGCAATAATTGGCCGGAAGGAGATGTTAAAGCCGATTTGGCGACCCTGACGCGCCGCCTCCGCCCGTACCGTACGCACCGTTTCCGCTGCACCAGCCAGTGGCTCCCCCCAGAGTGCGAAGACATCTGCATGGCGGGCTGCCACGCTAATGGCTTCCGCAGAGGAGCCGCCAAAATAGATGGGAAAATGAGGCTGAAGCGGTTTCACGGCAGAAAATGCCTGTTCGGCCTGATAATAATCACCCTGATGGTCGTATGGCGTATCGGAAGAGAGACTTTGCCGCAGCACGCTGAGGAAATCATCGGTACGCTCGTAGCGCTGGGTTTTATTCAGATAGTCGCCGTCACGCCGCTGCTCGGCATCGCTGCCACCGCTGATGATATGCACCGCCAGGCGGCCATCGGTAAGCTGATCCAGCGTGGCGAGCTTGCGCGCAGCCAGAGTAGGAGAAACAAAGCCAGGACGGTGTGCCAGTAAAAACTTCAGCGTTGAGGTGTTCGCCGCAGCATGAGCCGTCACCAGAAAGCCATCAGGTTGATCGGACCAGTAGCCTACCAGCACACGATCAAAACCCGCCTGCTCATGCGCACGGGCAAATTCAGCAATGTACTGTTTATCAAAAAGAGGGCCGCTGGCGGGGATAGTTTCAGAGGCCAGGCGATGGCCAATCATGCCGAGGAATTGGATGCTCATGAGGGTTTCTCCTGGTGAAAGCCGGTAAAAAGCCGGCAGAGAGAAAACCGTATAGTTGAAAGCAGGCGCTGTGAAATTCATTAATCTGCAAAGCTATGCGCAATTTTGGCTATTACCAGGCAGCGTGCGCCTGCATTTCGTTGTTATGACTTAATAGTATAATTGTTGCTCAATAATCGCATTTAGAGTCTGAAAAACAGGATGGTAGTCTCGGGTTTTCTCCTTAATGAGTTACCGGATCATGCGCCGTTTTACTGCTGTTATTCTGCTGCTTACGACATTTTCCTCTTCTCTTTGGGCTGCCGAAACCCTCTCTGTCGGCGACCAGCGCGGTAATGCGCGAGCCATTCTTGCGGCTGCGGGAGAACTGAACAATACGCCTTATACTCTGGAGTGGCATGAATTTGCTAATGCGGCTCCGCTACTTGAAGCGATGCGCGCAGGCTCAATCGATGCCGGCTCAGTAGGCGATGCGCCGCTGACGTTTGCGGTTGCCGCCGGGCTGGATGCAAAGGGCATTCTCGCAACTCGTTATGCGGGTAATGCCATCATTGTGAAAAAGGGCAGCGCTCTTCAGAGCGTCAGAGATCTGGCAGGCAAACGCATCGCCACCGTTAAAGGATCGTCCGGTCACAATCTGGCGCTGCAGGCACTGCAAAAGGCGGGGCTTGATGCAAAACAGGTGGATTTCGTCTTCACCACGCCAGCGGAGGCCACGCTGGTTCTGGATCAGGGCGGCGTTGATGCCGTCGCCACCTGGGAACCTTATGTCTCTTTTGCCACCCAGCAGTCCGGTGCGCAGATGCTGGCCGATGGCAAAGATTACCCGGCGTTGACCTATCTGGTGGCCAGCAACAACGCCCTGGCCAGTAAAAGGGCGGAGCTGGCGGACTTCGTCAGGCGGCTGACGCGAGCCAGAGCATGGGGAGAAAAACATCAGGAAGCTTACGCCACCGCTATCAGCAAATTATTACGCATCCCACAGGAGGTGGCGCTGGCAAAAGTGAAGCGTGAAATTAATACCGTCGATGTTGATAAGCAGCAAGTGTTAGCTGTGCAGCAAAATACCGCAGATTTCTATGTCAGAAACGGATTAATTCCCCAGCCTTTGAAGGCAGAGAAGTTTATTGATCTCAGCCTTTCTGAACAGAAATAACCTGCACCTGACCCTGTCTGAGCGATAGCGGCCTGCATACCGGAGCAAATTGTAAGCTTGATCATACTCTGGGTGGAGTATGATCAAAGCTTACAATTTGTTCTCTATGCATGGGGATATTATGGCAGTAGAAACGCCGGTCATTAATCAGTTTATCGCTTATAACAATCACGATTTAGAGGCCTTTGTCGCCTGCTTTTCAGCGGATTTTCGCGCCTGGCGTATGCCGGTCGAACAGCCTTCCCTGATCGGGAAAGAGAATCTCAGAACCTTCTATCAGCAAAACCGCTTTAACAATCCGGCATTACGGGCGGAATTAATCACTCGTACTGTAATGGGCAATAAAGTCTTCGATCATGAACTGATCTACGGTATTGCTGAGCAGCCGATCGAAAGTATGGCAGTATTTGAAGTGAATGATGAGTTGATCAGCAAAGCCTGGTTCTATTTCCCTTAAGAGCATAAAAAAAGGCGGGCCCTTTCAGGCCCACCTTTTTTAACCTGCTGACTTGTTACCAGCCCAAAACCAGGCCAGCAATAGAGGCGGAGAGAACGCTTACCAGCGTTGAGCCGTAGAGCAGCTTCAGGCCGAAGCGGGAAACCACGTTACCCTGTTCTTCATGCAACCCTTTAATCGCCCCTGCCACAATCCCGATAGAGGAGAAGTTAGCAAAAGAGACCAGGAACACGGAGAGGATACCCACGCCACGCGGAGAGAGTTCACCCGCTACTTTTTGCAGATCCATCATCGCGACAAACTCGTTCGAAACCAGTTTGGTTGCCATGATGCTGCCGACCTGCAACGCTTCGCCAGCCGGTACGCCCATCACCCAGGCAAACGGGTAGAAGACGTAGCCCAGCACACCCTGGAAGCTGATGCCGAAGATAAAATCAAACAGCGCATTGATAGCGGAAATCAGCGCGATAAAACCGATCAGCATTGCAGCCACGATCACCGCCACTTTGAAACCGGCCAGGATATATTCACCCAGCATCTCAAAGAAGCTCTGCCCTTTATGCAGATCGTTCAGCGTTAACTCTTCTTCGCTGTCGACGCTGTAGGGGTTGATGATCGACAGCACGATAAAGGTACTGAACATGTTCAGCACCAGCGCTGCTACCACAAATTTTGGGTCAATCATGGTCATATATGCGCCCACAATCGACATCGATACGGTAGACATCGCCGTCGCCGCCATGGTGTACATGCGACGCTGGGACATTTTGCCGAGGATATCTTTATAGGCGATAAAGTTTTCTGACTGGCCTAAAATCAGCGAGCTGACGGCGTTAAAGGATTCCAGTTTACCCATGCCGTTGATTTTGGACAGCACGGTTCCGATTGCGCGAATGATAATCGGCAGAATACGGAAGTGCTGCAAAATACCAATCAGCGCGGAGATAAACACGATAGGGCACAGAACGTTCAGCCAGAAGAACGCCAGGCCTTTATCGCTCATATTACCAAAGACAAAGTTAGTTCCCTGTGCGGCATAGCTCAACAGCTTGTCAAACAGTCCCGCAAATCCTTTGACGAAGCCAAGGCCGACTTCTGAATTCAGGAAGAACCACGCAAGCAGCACTTCAATGACCAGAAGCTGTATAATATAACGTACGCGGATGTTTTTCCGATTCGTACTGACCAGCAGGGCCAGCACGGCTACCATCACCAGCGCCAAAGCAAAATGAAAAATGCCTGACATGTGTGCTCCATTTTTGAAGGATGTTGTATTTCGCTGCACATTCTATGTAACAAGAAACCTAAAAACGAGATCTGGAACACAATATAACAATTACCTATCACGCATCCTGACAGATCCACCCGTTAGATCACATCCTGACACTGTTTATAAAAACACCCCATTCACATCAAGGTTATCCTTTTAACAAGTAACACAAAAAGAATTGCTCATTTTTTAGCTATGGAGTAGTTTGGATCGGAGTATAGCCTTTGCTATATTTCTTAGTAAGGGCTATCGCAGCGATAACGAATACCTGTTCAAATGCGCTTGATAATCATTATCATCTAAAAGAGAATGATCGCATCTGGGTTTAAGGGGATACCAATGTTTGAAGGCCGTACAGCAGAGCAAACCGTCCGGGGAGCACGCAAAATAAAATTTGCTTTGATGGGCCCTGCCTTTATTGCGGCTATCGGCTATATCGATCCCGGTAATTTTGCTACCAACATCCAGGCCGGAGCCTCTTACGGCTACACGCTGTTGTGGGTGGTGGTTTGGGCTAACATCATGGCAATGGTCATCCAACTGATGTCCGCCAAGCTGGGCATCGCCACCGGCAAAAATCTTGCTGAACACATCCGCGATCGTTTCCCTCGTCCTGCCGTCTGGTTCTACTGGGTGCAGGCTGAGATCATTGCCATGGCAACCGACCTGGCTGAATTTATTGGGGCGGCGATTGGCTTTAAGCTGATTTTTGGCGTCAGTCTGCTGCAGGGGGCGGTACTTACCGGTGTCGTTACTTTCCTGATCCTGATGCTGCAGAGCCGTGGACAAAAACCGCTGGAGCTGGTGATTGGCGGGCTGCTGCTGTTTGTGGCGGCGGCCTATGTCATTGAACTGTTTTTCTCACAGCCCAAAATTGCCGATCTGGTGCATGGGGTGGCGGTGCCTTCGCTGCCAACGGCGGATGCGGTGCTTCTGGCCGCTGGCGTGCTGGGGGCCACAATCATGCCCCATGTTATTTACCTTCACTCATCCTTAACGCAAAGTTCTGATGGCGGCTCGCGTGAGCAGCGCTACTCCTCCACCAAGCTGGATGTGGCCATTGCCATGACCATTGCCGGTTTTGTTAATCTGGCGATGATGGCTACGGCGGCGGCGGCTTTCCATTTCAGCGGCCATACGGGCATTGCCGATCTGGATCAGGCTTACCTGACTCTTGACCCGCTGCTGGGCCGCGCCGCCTCGCTGGTGTTCGGGCTTAGTCTGCTGGCCGCCGGACTCTCTTCAACCGTGGTCGGCACAATGGCCGGGCAGGTGGTAATGCAGGGCTTTATTCACGTCCGCATCCCGCTGCTGGTTCGCCGGGTGGTCACTATGCTGCCGTCATTTATCGTGATCATGGCGGGGTGGGAACCGACGCGCATTCTGGTGATGAGCCAGGTACTGCTAAGCTTTGGTATCGCGCTGGCGCTTATTCCACTGCTGACCTTTACCGGTAATCGTGAGCTAATGGGCGATATGGTCAACTCTCGTCCCATGCAGTGGATAGGTAAACTGATTGTGCTGGTGGTCGTGGCGCTGAATCTTTACCTGTTGGTGGCGATGGCGCTGGGGATATAAAACGCGGCTCAGCCGCCGCGCGCCATAAAAAAGCCGACCCGCAGGTCGGCTTTTTTGATCAATGGTGATGGTCACGATCCCGATCGTGATGGCGCTCACGCTCATGATGTCGCCATTCGCGCTGACGTTCACGGTCGTGCCATCTGCGCTCACGCTCCCACTCATGTCGGCGGCGCATCTCCTCATGACGACGCCATTGCTCATGACGCCACCAGCGGCCTTCATCGTAGCGATAGTTGCTGCGCCAGTAGCGGCCGTCGCGCCAGCGTCCGCCATCCCAGTAATTACCGCGCGGGTCGCGGTCGCCAATTTGTAACGAAACGCCAGGCGCTAACGTAATTCTGGCGCTGTCGGCTTGCGCTGTGTGCATCGCCAACGGAGTTAAACTTGCCAGCAAAGCGGCAACAAACAGAAAACGTTTCATTATATCTCCTTATCAACGGCTCAACTGCTCCGTTGTGTCGCCAAGATTATAAAGAGTTAACTGGCGTTACGCCTGGGAGATTCTGAAAAAGTGCGTAAAGAAGGGATTTGAGAATTATCCGGAGAAACCCGCCGCAGGCCGCGGCGGGAAGGGGTTAGCCAAGGATAGCGTTAATTTGATCCAGCTCAGCCGGAGTGAAGTCACGCTGTTTCAGCATGCCTACTGCATCGTCAATCTGGCTGGTTTTACTGGCGCCAATCAGCACCGAAGTGACGCGACCCTCGCGCAGAACCCAGGCCAGTGCCATCTGGGAGAGCTTCTGTCCACGCTGCTGCGCCAGAGCATTAAGCTGACGTACTTTGTCCATTTTTTCCGGGGTCAGCTGATCGCCGCTCAGGAACTGGCTGCCGCTGGCGGCACGGGAATCTTCCGGAATGCCGTTCAGGTAGCGGTCAGTGAGCACGCCGCCAGCCAGCGGGGAAAAGGCGATGCTGCCTACGCCTTCTTTGATCAGCACATCCAGCAGCCCATTATCCGGCGTCCGCTCAAACAGGGAATATTTCGGCTGATGGATCAGGCAGGGCGTACCCAACTGCTTCAGAATGGCTATCGCTTCTGCTGCCAGCGCTGCCGGATAGTTAGAGAGCGCGATATATAACGCTTTGCCCTGACGCACAATATGGTCCAGCGCCGTCATGGTCTCTTCCAGCGGCGTCTCTGGGTCCGGGCGGTGGTGATAGAAAATATCCACATAATCCAGGCCCATACGTTTCAGGCTCTGGTTCAGGCTGGCAATCAGGTACTTACGTGAACCCCAGTCGCCATAGGGGCCGTCCCACATGGTGTAACCCGCTTTTGAGGAGATGATCAGCTCATCGCGGTAAGGCGCAAAGTCTTCACGCAGAATGCGGCCAAAATTCTCTTCGGCCGAACCCGGAGGTGGGCCATAGTTGTTCGCCAGATCGAAATGAGTGATACCGTTATCAAAAGCATGTTGGAGCAGCTTACGGCTGTTATCCACGCGTGTACTGTCGCCAAAGTTATGCCAGAGTCCCAGCGAAATAGCCGGTAACTTCAGGCCGCTTTTGCCGCAGCGGTGATAGGTCATTTTCTGATAACGCTCTGCATCTGCCTGATAAACCATGAATAATTCCTGTTCGAAGTGGATGGAGTTCCCTGAAAGCCTGTCAGTGTATACGGTTACATTGAAGCGGTAAGCGCGGCAGATCGCAACTTGAAAAATTAGCTGAGGCGTAACGCAGAGTTGCCATGCGCACTGGGGCAGGTTGCTAATAACTGCAAATTTATCAGCAATACTCAGTTAACAGCCACTGAGGAGAAACCCTATGTCACGTCTTACCGTTGGGGAATATTTGCTGTCTCGTTTACAGGAAGCCGGTATCGGTCATCTGTTTGGGGTACCGGGCGACTACAATCTGCAGTTTCTGGATAAGGTCATCAACAGCCCAGAAATTGGCTGGGTAGGCTGTGCTAATGAACTGAATGCGGCTTACGCTGCCGACGGTTACGCACGCTGCCGTGGCGCGGCAGCGCTGTTGACCACTTTCGGCGTAGGCGAACTCAGCGCCCTCAATGGCGTGGCAGGCAGCTTTGCAGAATATGTGCCGGTGATCCATATTGTGGGTGCTCCCGCCAGCGCAGCGGCGGAAGAGGGGTTGTTGCTGCATCACACCCTTGGTGATGGCGATTATCGTCACTTCCTGCGTATGTCCTGTGAAATCACCGTAGCGCAGTCTGTTCTGACGCCGGAAAATGCGGCTCAGGAGATAGACCGCTTGTTGCTGACCGCGCTGAAAACGCACCGTCCCGTTTATCTCTATTTATCAACCGATGTGGCCATGGCAGAGATTGCCGCACCAAAGGAAAAGCTGGTTGTAGAGCATTCCAGCGATCCAGCGCAGCTGGCGGCATTTACCGCAGCAGCAGAGCAGTTGCTGGCTGATGCAGCAAGCGTAGCCTTGCTGGCCGATTTCCTGGCTGACCGCGCAGGCCAGAAGCAGGCTCTTGCACAATTTCTTGATGATGTGCCAGTGTCCTTTGCCACATTACTGATGGGAAAAGGGGTGCTGCCAGAACAGCGTAACGGCTTTGTGGGAACCTATGCCGGTGCAGCGAGCGCGGGCGACACGCAATGCATTATCGAACAGAGCGACGTTATCATTACGGTGGGAGTGCTCTACACGGATACGATCACCGCTGGCTTTACGCAAAATATCGACTCCGGCAAAACCATTGCCATCGGTCTGAATTCGAGCCGGGCAGGGGATAAGACCTTTACTCATCTGCCGATGGCGGAGGCGGTTAAAGCTTTACGGTCGGTAGCCAGTCGCTATGCAGCCTCGTGGCCTGCGCCCTCCGTCTCTCCGCCGCCCTTACAAAACAAGCCTTCTGATACGCTGACGCAAAATACTTTCTGGCAGGCGATGCAGGATTTCCTCAGGCCTGGTGACATCATCCTCGCAGACCAGGGGACGGCAGCCTTTGGCGCGGCAGCATTACGTCTGCCTGAGGATGCTACGTTTATCAGCCAGCCGTTGTGGGGATCGATTGGCTATACGCTGCCAGCCGCTTACGGTGCGCAAACAGCCTGCCCGGATCGGCGCGTGGTGTTGCTCAGCGGCGATGGCTCTGCCCAGCTAACCATTCAGGAGCTGGGTTCCCTGCTGCGGGATGGGCTGAAGCCTGTCATCTTCATTCTTAATAATGCGGGTTATACTGTTGAGCGTGCCATTCATGGAGAGCACCAGCGCTACAATGATATCGCCCCCTGGAACTGGACGCAGCTGCCTCAGGCGATGAGTAGTGAATGCGCTGCACAAAGCTGGCGGGTTAATGAAACGGTGCAACTGACGGAAGTGATGAAAATCATTCAGCGAACGCAACGCCTGTCGCTGGTGGAGGTTCTGCTGCCGCCGCTGGACGTCCCGCTGCTGTTAAAAGCGGTCACGGCGGCGCTAAATCAGCGAAATTCGGCATAATGGGCATCAATTCAGATTGATGCCCGTGGGCAAGGGCGCCGCAGGCAGGTAAGGTAGGCGATTAGCCTGATTCGTGCGCCCTGACACGGGCGGGCGTTGTTGTTTTAGTGGGGGAAATTTATAGTGTGTATAAATGACGTAAGCGGAGCAAAACAATAATGACTAAGTATGCTTTGGTAGGTGATGTCGGCGGAACGAATGCCCGCCTGGCACTGTGTGAAACCGAAACCGGTGCCATTTCCCAAGCCAAAACTTTCTCCACAGCAGACTACGATAGCCTTGAAGCCGTGATCCGTTTTTACCTGGAGGAGCAGAAGCAGGAGATCGTCGACGGTTGTATCGCTATCGCCTGTCCGATCACCGATGACTGGGTAGAGATGACCAACCACGACTGGGCATTTTCCACCAGCAAAATGAAGGCCAATCTTGGTTTTGAGCACCTTGAGATCATCAATGACTTCACTGCTGTTTCCATGGCAATCCCGATGCTCTCTGAGCAGGACGTGATGCAGTTTGGCGGCACAGCGGCGGTAAAAGATAAACCTGTTGCCGTTTACGGTGCCGGAACCGGGCTGGGCGTGGCGCATCTGGTGCATGTCGATAAGCGTTGGGTCAGCCTGCCGGGCGAAGGGGGGCATGTTGATTTCGCCGCTAACAGCGAAGAAGAAGATATGATCCTGGAAGTGTTGCGGGAAGAGCTGGGCCATGTCTCTGCCGAGCGTATCCTCTCTGGCGCTGGCCTGGTTAACCTCTACCGGGCGATGGTGAAATCTGATGGTCGGGTTCCGGAAAATCTCAAACCAAAAGACGTTTCCCAACGCGCGCTGGATGACAGCTGTACTGACTGCCGCCGTGCGCTGGCGATGTTCTGTGTGGTTATGGGCCGCTTTGGCGGCAACCTGGCACTGAACCTGGGGACGTTTGGCGGCGTCTATATTGCGGGCGGCATTGTGCCTCGCTTCCTTGAGTTCTTTAAAGCATCCGGCTTCCGTGCCGCGTTTGAAGACAAAGGCCGTTTCAAAGATTATGTGCAGAACATTCCCGTCTTTCTGATCACCCACGATCAGCCCGGTCTGCTGGGAGCTGGCGCCCACCTGCGCCAGACGCTGGGAAGAGTACTGTAACAGCCTCTTCACAGGGTCGGGATACCGGCCCTTTCTCCTGCTACAGCCGCATCAGCTGGCGAAACTCTTTCACTTTGCTGCGGCTTACCGGCACCTGAAACTCCAGATCCCGCAACTTCAGCATATAGGTGTTATTAAACCAGGGTTCGATTTCGCGGATCTTATTGAGGTTAACGCAGTAAGAGCGATGGCAGCGGAAAAACTGCTCTTCCGGCAGGCGGCCACAAAATTCGGTGATGTTAACTGACATCACGTACTCTTCGCGCCGCGTGTAGACAAACGCCATCTTCTCGTGAGCTTCGACGTAGTAGATATCATTAATATCGGTGACGATGATCCGTTCATCCTTCACCAGATTTACGCTGTGTACGCCGTGGCGGACGGTTTCCTGATTTCCCGGCTGATAAGCCTGATGTAAGGTGTTTTCCACCTTGCGCAGCATGGTAATGATGCGCATCTCATGGTAGGGCTTTAAAATATAGTCAAATGCTTCCAGCTCAAAGGCATCTACCGCATGCTCTTTATAGGCGGTAATAAACACGATTAGCGGTTTTTGCGCAAACTTACTGATATTTTGCGCCAGCAGCATGCCATCCAGCGAAGGAATATTGATATCAAGAAATATCACATCCACCTGATGAGTCTGCAGATATTTCAGCACATCCAGGCCGTCATCGAAGGTGGCTTCAATGGTCAGCTGGCTGTGTTGCCGAATCAGCCAGCTAAGCTCCTGCTGCGCCAGAAATTCATCTTCAACAATTATCGCTTTCACATCATTTTCCCGAAGTTAACAGACTACCAGGCCCTTAAAGAGACGCTTTCGCTGGCGGGCAGCACCGTGCCATTTTTGCTGATATAAAAAGCGATTTCCGTACCGGGATTGCGGCGGTGAATATGCAGCCCTTCGCCATAGAGCAGCTTTACGCGGTGATGCACGTTAAGCAGGCCAATTTTGTTGCCCGGCATCTCATTTCGCTCAACCCGCGCGACCACCTCTTCACTGATACCGTTGCCGGTATCCCGCACCGAAATTCTGATCCTGTCGCCCTGATCTTTCAGGCTAAGGGTAACCACGCCTTTTCCCCGGCAGGGATGAATACCGTGCACAATAGCGTTCTCTACCAGCGGCTGGATCAGCAGGCTGGGCAGCGAGCAGTTCACCTCTTCATCAATGTCATAAATCACCGTCAGTTTGTCACCGAAGCGGGCCTGCTCAATGGCGATATAATCCTTGATTTGATAGAGCTCTTTTTTGATATCGATAATCTCATCATCATTGAGTTCCAGGTTGTAACGCAGATAACGCGATAAGTTGGTGATGAGCTGCCGGGCGGTGTCCGGATTGATGCGGATGGAGGAGGAGATTGCGTTCAGCGCATTAAACAGGAAATGCGGGTTGATTTTACTCTGCAAGGCGCGCAGTTCCGCTTTGTTCGCCATTTCCCGCAGCTGTTCCGCCCGCGAGACTTCAAGCTGGGTGGAGATAATCTGTGACAGACCCACCGCCATCTCTTTCAGCGACCAGGTGATGCGGTGCGCATGGCGGTAATAAATTTTAAGGGTGCCGGTGACGTCCCCTTTTTCCCACAGCGGGATCACAATCATTGAGTGAATTTCTGGCGTCCGGTGCGCCTCATCATTGTTTTTAATGATGATTTCGCCATTGGCAATGGCGCTGGCGGTGGTCGGGCTTATCTCATCATCGCCGTTATGGTAATTCGCTTCGCCCACGCCCACATAAGCCAGGATTTGATGCTTGTTGGTAATCGCAACGGCATCAGCATTAATATCGCTGCGAATGATGTCACACACCTTGCGCAATGACTGGCTGTTTACCTGCCTGAACAGCGGCAGCGTTTTGTTGGCGATTTCCAGCGCCAGTTTGGCCTGTCGGGCGGCAATGGCCTCTTTTTCACCCTCAACGCTCTGGATAAGCAGCACAATTAAGCCGATGCTGACCGCACCGAGGATCATCGGTACGGCTATTTCAGAGACAATCTCTATCCCAAGCGTGGTCGGGCTGGCCCAGAGAACAATCAGGATCATGGTCAGCGATTCACACAGCATGCCGCCAATAATACCCATGCTCCAGCGGTTCTCTTTTATCACCTTGAGGTTGATATACCCCGAGACAACACCAGCAATAATGCTGGTGATCAGACAGGGGATAGAGGTGACTCCGTGAATATCGATCAGGAAGCGATGCAGGCCCGCGATAACGCCGGTGATAATGCCGACCCAGGGGCCAAACAGAATGCCGCCGGACATAATGGCAATGGTTCGCACGTTAACCAGCGATCCGTCAACGTTGATGCCGCTCCAGGTACCGAACAGCGCGAACAGGGAAAAAATTGCCGTGACCGCAATCAGCTCCTGCCGGGAGTGTTCATCCTTTTGCAGCAGTTGACGAAAATGGCGCGTGCGCGTCATAAAGAACAGGCAGATAAGCATCAGCGCAGCGCGGTCCAGCACGGCAAGCAGCATGTCAAACATTGAGTGCACGGGCGCCTCAGCAAAAGGATAGAGAGAAGGTTATGATAAGGAAAGCGGGCAGGATGTGCCAGGCATCGACATAATGATTTGCCGTGGCTTTAGCTCAGATCAACTCTTTTATGGAGAATATTATGCAACTCATCACTGAGCGGCTGCAATTAAAGAACCTGCAGGCGGAGGACTGGCAACTTTTTTACCGGGTTCATACCGATAAAAGCAGCATGGAGTATATCAGCGCCGTGCCGCAGATGGCCGATATCCGTCAGCGCTTTAGTGACCGTCTGGCGCCCTGGCAAGTCACCAGTTTCCATATGCTCTGCCTGGTGGTGAGGCTGAAAAGTAGTGGCGAGGCGGTGGGGCTGATTGGCACCAATGCCGAGTGGGCGCCCTACCGGCAGGCGGAAGTGGGCTACTCCTTTCTCAGCGAACATTGCGGCCAAGGATACGGCACTGAGGCACTGGCCGCGCTGACAGATTACCTGTTTGAGCACTGTGAGTTTCACAAAATCAAAGCGCAGGTTGTGGAAGGCAACTGGCCGTCGCGCCGTGTACTGGAAAAGAACGGCTTTCAGCTTGAGGGGACGCTCCGGGATAATTATCTACTGAGAGGTGAATGGGTGAACGATTGGGTCTTTGGACGGCTAAAAAACGACGTTTAAAACTATTTTATGTCGCCCTGTCGACAGGGCGGCAGCCTCTGCGTTATGTTCAGTGTTCGACCAGTTTCTGGTCAGCGTCGCTCGGACGGTCCGGGCGCTAACGTAAATCAGAGGATCTTATGGCTGACAACAGCTCTGCACGCCGTTTTTCCCGCATTGAACGTCTTCCCCCATATGTATTTAACATTACGGCCGAACTGAAGATGGCCGCGCGCCGCCGTGGTGAAGACATTATCGACTTCAGCATGGGCAACCCGGATGGCCCAACGCCGCCGCATATTGTGGAAAAACTCTGTGCCGTAGCACAGCGAGACGATACGCATGGCTACTCCACCTCGCGTGGTATTCCCCGTCTGCGTCGGGCCATTTCACGCTGGTATGCCGACCGCTATCAGGTCGAGATTGACCCTGAATCTGAAGCTATCGTCACCATCGGTTCGAAAGAGGGTCTGGCGCACCTGATGCTGGCCACGCTTGATCATGGCGATACGGTACTGGTGCCCAATCCCAGCTACCCGATCCATATCTATGGCGCAGTGATTGCGGGGGCGCAGGTTCGCTCCGTGCCGCTGGTGGCGGGGGTGGATTTCTTTAACGAGCTGGAGCGCGCCATCCGGGAAAGCTATCCGAAGCCTAAAATGATGATCCTGGGGTTCCCTTCAAACCCAACCGCGCAGTGCGTGGAGCTCGATTTCTTTGAACGCGTTATTGCGCTGGCCAAACAGTACAACGTGCTGGTGATCCACGATTTAGCCTATGCGGATATCGTTTACGACGGCTGGAAAGCGCCGTCGATCATGGAAGTGCCGGGCGCGCGCGACGTCGCCGTAGAGTTTTTCACCCTGTCGAAAAGCTACAACATGGCAGGCTGGCGCATTGGCTTTATGGTCGGTAACAAGGAGCTGGTGGCCGCGCTCGCGCGTATCAAAAGCTATCACGATTACGGCACCTTCACCCCGTTGCAGGTAGCGGCGATCGCCGCCCTGGAAGGGGATCAGCAGTGCGTGAAAGAGATTGCAGAGCAGTACAAGCGCCGCCGCGACGTGCTGGTGAAAGGTCTGCATGAAGCGGGATGGATGGTGGAGATCCCGAAAGCCTCTATGTACGTCTGGGCAAAAATTCCCGATTACTATGCCCATATGGGATCGCTGGAATTCGCCAAGCATATGCTGCAGGAAGCTAAAGTGTGCGTCTCACCAGGCATTGGTTTTGGCGATTATGGCGATACACATGTTCGCTTTGCCCTGATTGAAAACAGCGACCGCATCCGTCAGGCGGTAAGAGGCATTAAGTCGATGTTTCGTGCTGATGGGATTTTACCGGGGACGGTGAAACTCAACGAAGAAGAGGTTTAAAGAGTGGGGTCAGGCCGGGAGGCCTGACCCGCTGAAAGCGTCCTGAAGGGTTACAGCATCAGATAGAAAGTGCCAACCCAAATGACCATAATAAAAGAGATTCCCATCAAAGCATATTTCACCAGCAACTCCTATTAACGCCTGAGACTGGGGCGATCCCCGGCCTTTTCGCGAACTTTACGATGCAGCAGACGCTCAAGCCAGGCCGTATCGGGTAGCCATAAACTGCCTATGGCAGGATCGTCGGCTAATTTACCTGCTCTCTGATGCAAAATAAAGTCGATTAAGCTAAGCATCGTCCGGTTCAGGGTGTCTCGATCTCGGGTACCACGGACATGCCAACCCTTAAGCGCGCGCGTTCCGGCTGACCGGGTTCAAGCACAATTTTGACCGGTAAACGCTGCACCACTTTGGTGTAATTTCCCGTTGCGTTGTCGGCGGTAATGGCTGCGAAAGTAGAGCCTGTCGCTGGTGCAATACTGTCAACATGACCGCGCAGCGTCACGCCGGGTAAAGCATCGACTTTAACAGCAACGCCCTGGCCTGGCTGTACATGCGTCAGCTGCGTCTCAAGGAAATTAGCGACTATATAAGTTTGCTCCAGAGGCACTACCGCCAACAGGCGCGTACCGGCAGAAACCCATGCGCCCTGGCGAACAGAACGCTGCCCCACGGAACCTGCAATCGGCGCGGTAATAGTGGTGTAGGAGAGATTCAGACGGGCTTGATCGACGTTGGCTGCAGAGGCGGCGATATCTGCCTTAGCCTGTTTGAGGCTCGCCTGCAGGATCCCTGTCTCTTTACGCGCAGCGAGCGCCGCAGCCTGGCTCTGGCGGAGCTGAGCAGAGGCTTCACGCATAGAGGCGTTGGTTTTTTGCTGTTCGTCGGCTGTGGCGGTGCCGGTTTTCAACAGGCGGCGATAGCGCTCAGCATTTTGTCCGGCATAGTTCAGTGTCGCTTCGCTGGCGCTGACGGCAGCATCGGTTTGCGCAATAGTGGCCTGCTGTTGCTCCAGCTGGGCTTCAATGCTGCTGAGTTTTGCCTGGCTGACCTGAAGGTTAGCTTCGGCCGTTTCCAGTGCTACCTGGTAATCGCGGTCATCAATAGTTGCCAGCGTTTCACCTGCCTTGACCGGCTGGTTGTCACTGACGTTGACCGTGCGGATATAGCCGGAAACTTTTGGGGCAACCAGCGTGTAGTCCGCCGTGACCACGGCATCATCAGTGCGGGCATGATGATGGCTCATGGCGGACCATACGAAAAAGGCCATTCCCAGCAGGACGGCTAACAGCAGGAGTAACAACAACGTTCTTTTTGCAGGTGTGAAGCTCATATTATTATCTCGTAGATTAGGCCTGGCGTTGGATAAGGGTTTGCGGTGGCCAGACGCGTTTTGGCAGCCACGCCGTTAACAGGATCATCAGCAGGGCAAAACCGATAATCAGCATATAGGCATCGCTAATGCTGAGGATCACCGCCTGGTGCTTTAGCAGCGTGGCAAAATGGCTCAGGTTTTCCGTTGAGCTGGCGCTGCCGTCCGGCAGTAGGGGCATCAGGCTGCTGGCACTGGCCGGGGTATCCGCCGTCATCAGCCACGGGCGATTACCCAGGTTGTCTGTCAGCGTATGCGAATGAAACTTTTCACGATGAGTCAGAAAGTTTTCCACCAGACAACTGGCGGCCACGCTGGAAAAGCCTCTGACGGTATTGAACATGGCGGAAGCAAAAGGCCCCTCTGGCGGCAGGACGACGCTGGTGGCGCTCATCAGTACCGGTAAAATCATCATCGGCTGCGCAAAGGCCTGTAGTAGCTGGATCAGCCAGAAATTTTGCCTGGCCCACTCACCGGTCAACTGCATGCCCAGCAGGCACGACAGAGTGAGCAGACCGGCACCAGCCGTCAGCATCCAGCGGCAGTCAACCCAACGCATATTCAGGATGGCAGCCATCATCGGAGCGATAATCAGCTGAGGCAAACCAATCGTCAGCGCCAGCGGCGCAAACTGCAGGGTACGGAAGCCTTCCACCTGGCCAAAATAGGCCGAGGGCAGGGCAGAGCCGGAAAGTCCTACCATCAATACCCCCGCCAGCACCAGCAGACCGTGAGTCAGGTTTCTCCGCTCCAGCATCTGTAATTTGAACAGCGGCAGCGGGTGAAACCACTCATTGATCAGGAACACAATCAGCAGCGCAAATGAGGTCAGCAGCATGCCGGTAATCAGCGGCGAAGCCAGCCAGTCCAGACGTTCGCCCTGGGTCAGCGCCAGGATCAGCAGCGCAATGCCGCTGCAACCGGTCACCATGCCGAACAGATCAATCTGTTTAAAGCGTTCAAAGCGCATCGGGTCCTGTGGAATGCCCCAGCCGATCAGCAGGTTGGCAATCATTATCAACGGCACAACCTGCCAGAAAACAAACTGCCAGCCAACGGAATCGGTCCAGAAAGCAGCCAGCGAGGCGGCAATATTCGGCCCAAACGTTGCGGTGAGGGCGTAAGCCGCCAGACCGTAAAGCTTGATGCCCGGCGGCAGGAAACGCAGGGCGACAGTCATCAGCATCGGCGGCAGCGCGCCACCGAAAATGCCCTGCACAACCCTGAGCGCAATAAAGAGCGAGGGCGTGGATGCCACAGGTTGCAGTACGCCCACTATGGCAAACCCGGAGGCCATCACCAGAGTGAAACGGCGAAGCGAAAACGTCACTGCAAACCAGGGCGCTATCATCATGGCCGCCACTTCGGCAGCCTGGTAAACTGAGGTGATCCAGCTCGCGCTGTCAAAGTCGAACCCCATAGCGGCTCTGATGTCAGCAAGGGCCAGGTCCGTTACTCTGTCATTCAGTCCCGAGGTCAGCGCGGCGATCAGCACGCCCACCAGCCCCAACGCCAGGCGCAGGGTAAAGGGATGGGGAGCGGGGGGCGCTGCCGGTTGAGCTGTCATAGCGAAAACTCCATTGGCGAAAATAAAAATTATCGGTGCACTGTATTGCATTGTGATACATTCGCCGGCGATATTACATGGCGATTAACTGTATTGCAATGTGATACAGCCTGTCCGCAGCCTGAAAGAGTGCTAAAGTATTCGCATCAAGCAAGGAGCTGAACCCTATGTCTGACCCTACTGTACTGCGCGAAGAGGAGCGAACTGGTGGAATCCAGGTGATCTCACGCGCGGCTAAAATATTGAACGCGCTGGGCGACAGCCCAAACGGCATGAGCCTGGGTGAAATAGCGCAGGCTGTTGATCTCCCCCGATCCACAGTGCAGCGCATCGTGGCGGCCCTGGATTCAGTACAGTTAGTCCGCAGTCCCGGCGCGGGAGGCGTGCGGCTTGGCCCCGCTTTGCTGCGCCTGATCGCTACGGTGCATACCGATGTGGTGGCTATCGCTCAGCCCTGGCTACAGGCGCTGTGCGATGCGACGGGAGAGACGGTATCGCTGGCCCGCGCCAGCGGTCTGCAACTGGCCATTGTGCACTACGTCGTGGCTGATCGTGAGCTGAGGGTGGTTCCCCGTATCGGGTTGAACCTTCCGCTCTACAGCACTTCAGGCGGTAAAGCTTTGCTGGCTCTGGGGAGTGATGAAGAGGCACGTACGCTGGTTGGGGATGCTTATGAAGCCATCACCGATCTGACTGTTAAGGCGTTTCCTGAACTTCTCGAGCGACTGAAGGAGATCCGTCGCACCGGACTTTCCTACGATCGGGGTGAAACGCTGGAAGGGATCTCCACGATGGCGGTGGCGATTGACACCATTCTTGGCCGCTTTTCTATCAGCCTGCTGGTTCCATCCACCCGTTTTCAAAAGCATGAGGCGCGCTTCCGTGAAGAGATCCTGAAATGCAAAGAGGCGCTGGTGGATGAAATAGGCAAAGCGGCCTTACGTGATTAACTGAGAGGGACAGATGAAAACACTTTTAGTCGCTGTTGATAACTCTGCCATTGCGCGAAAAGTGGTAGCCCTGGCATCAGAGCAGGCGCTTGCACTGGACGCCGACGTCGTGGTGCTGTGCTGTGTTGACGCCAGTTATGCCGCTACTGCCGGAAGTTACACTATTGAAGCTGGAGAGGACCCGGGCGATTTCGGCTACGCGCTGGATGAGCAAAATACAGCAGAAGGTGCCGTACGCCAGGCGCTGGCCGAGCTTCAGCGGGCCGGTATTCGCGCGACCGGACGGGTCGTTGCTGGCGAATCAGCGGAAACCATTGTGAATCAGGCTAACGAACTCAGCGCCGCGATGATTATTATGGGACGGCGTCATCTCTCCTCTTTTAACCGGTTGCTGAAAGGATCGGTCAGCGCCGCTGTTATTGAACGAGCCAGCTGTCCGGTGCTGGTTGATGTTCGGGTTGATTAATGCTGAACGACGGGCCGTTTGAGACGGCCCGGTAAACAAAGGTTTGCTTTTCATGTCCTACGCTACGCTCATCTCCTTATCAGGCGGCCTTGCGGTTGTGCTGTTTTTTACCTGGTTGTATAAAAGCGGAAAAATCAGCCAGAAGCTGGCCATATTTTTGAGCTTTTTGCTGCTCTTCATCGGCAACTTTTACTACTTCGGCATGGTGTTGCCACAGCAGCAGCGTGATGAGCGTCTTAGGGCAGCGGAGCAGCGTCTGGCCTCTTTACCGGTCTATCGCACCATCAGGGCGCAGCAGCCGGGACTGTATCAGAAGCTGGATCAGGAGTTTATTCACGCCCTGCAGGCGGGCAACAGCGAAAAGCAGGCGCTGGAGCGGCTGCGCCCCTGGCTTGCCGATCTGCTGAATCAGCGCATCAGCTATGCCAGTAACGCGCAGCTTTATGACTATATGACCGTGGCGCTGGAAGAGATGAAGATCATCAGACAAAAAAACGCTGAGCTGTGCTTCAAATATCTTTTCCCCCAGGTTGAAGGCGGTGTTAATACGGCAGAGATTTTGCCCCAGCCGCTGATTGATAAAGAGATGGCTGTTCTCGATAGCTTTTTGCAGAACAGCCATGGCGCAGAGCAGCCGGTGGATGCGGCCAGCGGACGGGCCGATCTGCAAGTTGTTGTGCGATCGCTGTATGATAAATGGGGAACCGCCCTGCAAACGCTGAATGCCCCGGCAGAGGCGGGAGCGGATAAAGCGAAGCTTTGTGATATGACCATCGACCTTTATCAATCTGTGCTGGCACTTCCGGTCAATCAATCGGGCGAGGTGTTACGTATAATTCTTGACGGTAACGCCAAATAAGCGCAAAAAAAAGCCCGCTCGCCGCG
The DNA here is from genome assembly GCF_033657285.1 of Erwinia sp. MMLR14_017. Classification (NCBI taxonomy): domain Bacteria; kingdom Pseudomonadati; phylum Pseudomonadota; class Gammaproteobacteria; order Enterobacterales; family Erwiniaceae; genus Erwinia; species Erwinia sp. MMLR14_017. Next base: position 27,130 of record NZ_JAWVWP010000007.1, read on the forward strand.
GGCATAACATATTGTTATTCTAAGTCATTCATGGTGTTGGCAGACATAAATTATGTCTGAGTGGATAATCGCATTCCTCTCCCGATAGCGCCAGACGGCTTTCTGAATCGAATCAATTGGTAAAATAATGCAACGGCACGGTAAAAAATGTGCAAATGCAGGGTTTTCTGATGGCGATGCAGAGGCTCGCTGGTATTATGCCGCACCGAAAGTAAGGAGCTGACATGAAGAAGTTTGTAACGGGCGCGGTTGCGCTGGCAATATTTATGCTGGCCGGCTGCACATCAGGTAAGCCAGGAGCATTTGAAAAAATTGATGAGGATCATGCGGTAAATACTGTGCAGTATCGTTTTAATCCCTCCACCGTAAATAAAACGGCGCTGGACGAGGATGTGGAACGCTACTGTTCGGAACGTGGGTTTGATAAAGTTGAGCCAATTAAGCCGCAGGAAAGCCGGGTTCCCGGATTAATGAAGGCCTGGTATCAATGTAATTACAGCATTAAAAGCTAAAACGAAAAAAGGGCGGGAATATTTTCCCGCCTAATATTTTTCTACTCTTTCTTTTTATATTGCCGTGTGCAGGCTTTGCCCGCTTGAGGGTGAATACTCACCCTCTTATAATGCCTTTCTACCAGCCCCGGTGGCGACCATTGTCATGATGATGCCCGCCATGGTGGCCGCCGCCATGATGATAGCCGCCGCGATAGCCATCATGAACAATACATCCGCTCAGCATAAACATCACACCTAACACCGACGCAATTTTAATGAGTGCTTTCATTGTGAATACTCCTTCACTTTTTCAATGACTACAACTTTACGAGATAAAAGTGGAGGAATAATGCCGCTTATGTAGAGTTATTTAGGCAGATATTTCAAAATAATACAATAGGGAAAGTATTGCGGCGAAGTCAATAATCATAAATAAGATAAGACCGAAAAAAAAGGCTTTCCAGCCGGAATGCTCTTAATTTAATGTTTGCAGCAAAATAATTCCGGCAAAATTGACAGTAATCCTCTCCGCACAATTTTCTCATTTTGCAGTAAGCTTAGAGCTTAACCCAAATAAGGAGAGAATATGGATTATCAGGTGGAAAACGTATTGCAGGCGCAGGCGGAGCTTGGCGAATGCCCGGTATGGTCCGTCAGTGAGCAGGTGCTCTATTTTGTTGATATTCTGGCGCCCGCCCTGCATCGCTTCGACCCACGCACTGGCGACCACCAGCAGTTTCCGGTAGCGGAGCATATTGGCTGCTTTGGCCTGAATGCGCAGGGCGGCTTTGTCGCCGCGCTTCGTAGCGGCGTCTGTTTGCTGGATGCGCAGGGAAAAATTGTTAAGCGCGTAGCGCCAAATCCTGGCGAGGCGGAGCGCAGCCGCTTTAACGATGGCCGGGTGGACCGGCATGGTCGGTTCTGGTGCGGCACGCTGTGGGAGCCGCAGGATCGCCGTGGCGCGCTGCTCTGTCAGCTGGATGAGCATCTCCAACTGACGGTACAAGCTGACGATATCAAAATCTCTAACGGACTGGCGTTCTCGCCCGACAGCCGCTGGATGTACCAGACTGATACGCCTGAGGGCATCCTCTGGCGCTACCCTATGAATGAGCAGGGCGAAATTGGCCCGCGTGAAGTGCTGAAACGCTTTGAGCAGGGGCCGGGTGGGTTACCGGACGGTGCGGCGGTCGACAGCGAAGGCTTCTACTGGGTCGCCATGTTTGACGGTTCACGCGTAATACGCCTTAACCCTGCCAACAGTGAGATAGTGGATGAAATTCCACTGCCGGTACGCTGGCCGACAATGGTAGCGTTTGGTGGCGAAGATCTGAAAACGCTCTATATTACCAGCTCAAGGGAAGATCGTAGCGCAGAGGAACTGGCAGAGTATCCACAGTCAGGCGACCTGTTTGCGGTGCGGGTCGGTGTGGCAGGCATTGCGGAGCCGCTGTTTCAGGCGAAATAGCGGCGCGGATTGATCGGCAGAATCGACATTATCTTTTGCCAGGTGCAGATTAGCACCTGGATAATCAGCCTTAAGCATGTTGCAGCGTTTTCTTACTCTCTTCGGCACGGTGCGGCAGCCGGATAGTGGCGGACATAATCAGTGAAATCACCAGCAGCGCCATAATCAGGCTGAAAGTGATAGTGAAGCCGCCAAACAGTGAGGCAATCAGCGAGCCAAGTACGCTGCCGATACCGAATCCCAGATAGATAAGACCGTAATTTTTGGTCAGGTTATTCAGGCCGAAAAAGTCACTGACCAGCGAAGGATAAACGGTAATAGTGCCGCCAAAACTAAAGGCGATACAGGCAATGGAGATAAAGAAGGTGATTTCACTCATCCGGGTAAACAGCAGGATGCTCATACCAATCAGCGAGATAACCTGAGCGAGAGTGATTACCCGGATGCGGGCCACTTTATCGGACATCACCCCAAGGATCAGCCTGCCGCTCAGGTTAGCAATAGCAATGATGGTCACGGCACTGGCCGCCGTCTGCGTTGAGAGATGCACCAGGCCCTCACCGATATCTTTAGCCACGCCAATCACATAGAGACCGCTCATGCAGGCTGTCAGGAACATCAGCGCCAGCATCCAGTACTGCGGCAGACGTATCGCCTCAGCCAGCGAGAAATCACGCGCGCGGCCGGTGTTGTTTTGTGAAGAGGTTTGCTGTTTGGGCGCATCTTTCATAAACAGCGCACCCAGCATAATCATCGCCATCGCCAGACCTCCCCAGATCATAAAGGTGCTTTCGAGGCTGTAGACGCTCAGCAGATAACCGCAGATAAATTTGAAACCCAGGCTGCCTAAGCCATAGGCACCAATGGCGCAGGCAGAGATCAACCCCTTGCGCTCCGGGAACCACTTCACACAGTTCGACAGCGTCATCAGATAACCTGCACCATCCGCCAGGCCTACCAGTACACCCGCGCTCAGGTAAAGCATAAACAGGTTGTCGGCGTGAGCGGTAAGCGCAAACCCCAGAGCCATCAGCAAACCGGCTCCGAGGGTGACGTTACGTACGCCAAAGCGTTCCTGCAGTTTCCCCGCCAGCGAAGAGGCGACAGCCAGCCCCAGACTCAGCAAGCCAAACGAAAAGGCTACCTGGCTGACGGACGCTTCCAGCTTGTGGGAGAGCTGGCCGTTGAACAGGCTCCAGGTATAGACGGAGCCCAGGGCAAACTGGGTGATGATGGTGCCAAACAGGGTGAGCCAACGGGTACGGTTGACGCTGGTGCTGACGGGCTGTGTGCTCATGGAAAGCTCCCGGGGGAAAGTTTAAGAAATTAAGCACATCTTAGGGCGGCTCTTTCGCGGGCGGGGAAACAAAGGCATGAACTGCCTGCAGAAAGGAATGAAATGCCGCTCAAAGGGTATGAACGGCGGCATAAAAAGCAGCCGGGCACTCTGTTGCAAAAGTTGCCCGCCTGTTTCCTCCTTATTCTGCGGAGGATAAACGCATATTGCGCATGTCGTTGCCGGTTGGCGTCTGATGGACACGCAGCCCGAACTCTGGCAGTACGGCAAAGATAAGGTCGAAAATATCAGACTGAATCTTTTCATACTCCAGCCACGCCGTGGTGTTGGTAAAGGCGTAGATCTCTACCGGCAGGCCTTCAGAGCCGGGTGCCAGCTGGCGAACCATCAGCGTCATCTCTTTATGGATCTGCGGATGTGCCCTCAACCAGGCCTCCAGCCACGCACGGAACGTGCCGATATTGGTCATGTGACGGCCGTTAAGCGGCGTCGATAGATCGCACTGCAGGCGGGAATTATAGCTCGCCACCTCCCGGCTTTTCTCTTCCAGATAAGGCGTCAGCAACTGCGCGCGCTTCAAATCAGCAATATCCTGCTCAGAGAGAAAATGGATGCTGGTGGTATCGATGTTGATGCTGCGTTTGATCCTGCGACCACCGGATTCAGACATCCCACGCCAGTTTTTGAAGGAGTCTGAGATCAGCGCATAGGTAGGGATAGTGGTAATGGTTTTATCCCAGTTACGAACTTTTACGGTCGTCAGACCGATATCCACGACGTCACCATCCGCGCCATATTTTGGCATATCCAGCCAGTCACCCATCTTCAGCATATTGTTTGCCGAGAGCTGGATGCCGGCCACAAGACCGAGGATAGGGTCCTTAAATACCAGCATCAGTACCGCAGTCATCGCTCCCAGACCGGTGAGCAGCACCAGCGGCGATTTGCCGATCAATACCGAAATCACCATCAGTGCTATCAGCAGCGCGGCAATCAGCTTCAGGCTCTGAAAAATACCGCGAAGCGGTAACTGGTGCGCCAGTACGCTGTTTTCTGAAAGCTCCAGACAGACGTCCAGCAGCGAAAAGAACATCAGCAGGCTGAAGATCATCATCCAGACCTGGCTTGCCACCATCAGCACGCTGAAAACAGGCTCATTGCCCTGCAGGAACAGCTCAAGCTGGATTTGCAGCAGCACGCCCTGCATCAGCAGGAGGAACCGGCTGAAGAGCTTTTTATCAATAATGGATTTCGGCCATCGTCTTAACGATCTCTCTGCAAAACGTTTCAGGAAAGGCAGGGCAATGCTGTGAAGCAAACCGTGCACAATCAGGGAGATAAGCAGAATGATGCCGATAACAGCGAGCAGGGCGATCTGAGGAGCGTAAGGCAGATTTAAGGTTTCAAACCAGCCAATAAGGTAGGCGTGCATAGTATTTTTCCCTGTTAATGAAGCGTCCAAAGTATGCCGGTTAATCAGCTAAATCGCGGCACTTAAGCGAGTATCGCCGCAGGTCATCAATAACCGGGCGATAAAAGAAGCGCAGGGTAGCGCTAAATTTAGCGGATGACAATCGTGAAATGGCCTGGTTTTAAGCGTGGCGGGTGATGAACAAAGTACAGGGGCACGAGAAGTCACGCTGGCAGTTTCCCAGGTGGAGCGTAGCATTCAGCAAAATCTGCTGCTGGTCAATCAGACCGCTGAAAACACCCAGGCGCTGCGGGCTGAAGCTGCGCAACTGGCGCAGGATATCTCTTCATTTAAGGTTGGCAATACATAATCAACAAGGGGGCCACGACCGTTGCCCCTCTTATCTCTTTCACCCTTCAGGCGTAATCCGGGATATCCGCTGGCTTGTGGCGCGTTACAGGTTATTTTTGCACGTAGCTGCGAATGGCATCGGCAATGGCTTTACTGGCATGGCGATCGTTCCGGTGCTCGGCATCATCCGCAACTTTAAGCAAATATTTATTTAATTTTCCGCCAGTAGGCACATTGCCGTAGGCAATCAGCATCTGGACGATGTGCCTGAGGGCAAGCACTTCTACGGAAAGACGTTCAACAATGGGATCTTTTTCTGACATCAGGCACTCCAGCTAAGTCGGTATTTACTTGCCGGTAGTTTAAGGGAACGGAACATTTTTCAATCAGTGGAATACAACAGCAGAACGGTCGTAAATCAGCGCGCACTTTGATATGCACAGACTATTTATCACTCTTTCACTACGGAATAATTCATGAGAGATACAGGGCTGCGCCTGGCATTTTGAGCAGGGTGAAAAGCTCGCCTGCGGTACACTTTGTCAGTTCTTTGTGACAAGAAGCGTTGCTGTAACTGAGCGTGGAGATCCTTTTTAACTGATGCCAGACCATAATTGCCGAAACGGCCAGTGAACAACTTTCATCACTCTGCTGACAAAGTAGCGTGTAGTGCCACTCTTCACCCAATTCGTTGGAGAAAAACTGCATCGCCTGGGGCGCAATCAGCGCTTTCAAATCGGGTAGTAAAGCTTTACTCACGTGGCGGGACATATGCAGGGTAAATGTTGCTGGCATCAAGCGTCTCCTTGTTCTCAACGGCGCAGTTCTGATGTCTGAACTCCCTCTCCAACAAAGTGACAGCTTTTCAGCGTGTATACCAGAGCCATTTTTACCTTCTGCGTAATAAAAAAGAGGGGAAGAGCAGCTTCAAAAAATAAATTAGCTAAACAATTCGCCCCGGAAAATAAATTATTTTTTCAGGTGTAGGTTGTGGCTTAATTAGCTGCTGTCCGATTAGTGATCTCAGGAAACTTTCCAGCTCGCTTGCATTATCAGTGCGTTATACTTTATCAAAATAAGGGCCGGGGCTGAGTTTTGTCCATTCTTTAACCGTTACAGCAGGGGCGTAATTAATGATTAAAATCCTGGCATTTTCATTGATGTTGACAACGCTTTCTCCTGCGCTGGCAGCTCTGCAGTGTGGGCCTTTTAAGCTGGAGCCGCAGCAGGATGGGACGATTTTTGTGAACGGCGTTAAGCCCAAAAAACAGACGATGACTTACACCGGTAAAAAGGGCGATAGTGAAAACGTTGCGTATCATCTGCTGGTTAAAAACAGTAAAGCGCCCGGTATGCTTGGCCTCGATCACATTTATCATAACGGTACGGCCACGCTGAAAGCAGAAATTGTCAGAACCAGCAGCAGCCAGATTAAATTAACGGGCTTTTATGATTGTGAAAAACTGGATTAACCGATAAGGAAAAATCAATGAAAACAAGATGTTTTGCTCTGCTGCTGCTTTTTGCCGTGGCGGGCTGCACCTCCTCTTCGGGAAAAGATTTCGATGATACAAAACTTGCCAAAATTCATTATGGTCAGACATCGCGTCAGCAGTTGATCGATCTCTTTGGACAGCCCACAAGCGAGACGCCCTACCCGGAAGGCCATTTGCTGATGATGTGGAGCTACAGCCAGGCCAAAGCGATGAGCACCACGGAAGGGAAAACGCTGACCGTCCAGCTGGATGATGGCAAGGTGAAAAGCTATACGGTGAGTAAGACCTAACACAGCGGCCATCTGTTCCTGATGCCCAGTTGCAGTCCAGAGCAAAAGGCACTGTTCTGAAACGATCAAAGCTGCATCGTCTGAATACTTTCGCGCTTATCCTCCAACGTTGCTTGCCCGGAATGCTGCCCGCCACTGGCGGGTTTTTTTGTAGTCAGAAGAAAACTTGATACAAGATATGTTATAACGTAACATTTATCACTTCCGGGAATTCAACAAGGACAAAAGCATGGCTGGTAAATTTGAAAAATCTCTCCTGGCGCTGGGCGCACTGCTCATTAGCCATCACGCGTTTGCTCATGCCCATCACTCGCACGGGAAACCGCTGACGGAAATGGAACAAAAAGCTGCAGAGGGTATTTTTAATGATCGGGAGGTGAAGGACAGAAGCCTGTCGGACTGGGATGGCGTGTGGCAGTCCGTTTATCCTTATCTGCTTAATGGCGACCTCGATCCTGTTTTCAAAAAGAAAGCGGAGCAGGATAAAGGGCAAAGCGCGGAAGCTGTTAAGGCCTATTACCGTAAGGGATATGCCACCGATGTTGAGTCAATCGGCATCGAAAATAACATCATGGAGTTTCATCTGGGCAATAAGGTGACCAGCTGTAAATATGACTACGCCGGGTACAAAATTCTGACCTATGCCTCAGGCAAGAAGGGCGTACGTTATCTGTTTGAATGTAAAGAGGCTGGCAGCCAGGCGCCGAAATATGTCCAGTTCAGCGATCACGGCATTGTCCCGCGCCAGTCAGCGCATTACCATATCTTCATGGGCAATACCTCGCAGGAAGCGTTACTGAAAGAGATGGAGAACTGGCCAACTTATTATCCTTTCCAGCTCACTTCGGCGCAGGTAGTGGATGAGATGTTGCACCACTAAGTTTCACCGCACAGGGCTTACACGTTCCGCTGCTGGCAGCGTTTTATCAGTAACCCTGGCTGGTTTTCAGATAAAAGAAATCAGCGATACCCAACAGCGATGCGTTCTCCTGGCTATCCTTATTGCAGGAGGTGCCTGTGTGCGGACGATTTACTCAGTACAGAACACGCGAAGACTATCTGAAAGAGTTTGCCGATAAGGCAGAACGCCAGATTGCTTACGATCATCAACCGCTGGGGCGCTATAACATTGCGCCCGGCACTAACGTGCTGTTACTTAATCAGCGCGATAATGCCCTTCATCTTGATCCGGTGCACTGGGGCTATAAACCAGCCTGGTGGAACAAACATCCGCTGATAAATGCCCGTGTTGAAACAGCCGCCACCGGACGCATGTTCAGGCCCCTCTGGCAGCATGGCCGCGCTATCGTGATGGCTGATGGCTGGTATGAGTGGAAAAAGGAAGGCAGTAACAAGCAGCCCTATTATCTCTATCCTGAGTCCGGTAAGCCCCTCTTTTTTGCCGCTATCGGCAAAGCGCCTTTTGATAAGCAGAATGAGGATGAAGGCTTTGTCATCATCACCGCTGCCAGCGATAAAGGTCTGGTGGATATTCACGACCGCAGACCGCTGGTATTGCAGGCCGACGCCATTATGGAGTGGCTTGACCCGGAGACAAGTAGCCAGCGAGCCAGTGAAATTGTTACTGAAAGTGCGCTCTCCGTGGAGGAGTTCACCTGGCATCCCGTTTCGAAAATGGTTGGCAACGTAAGGAATCAGATGGCCGGTTTGATTGATGAAATCGATAATCCGGCGGTGTGAATCAGCATCTTTCCCTCAACTTTGGCCATCATCGACTAAACTTAACGTTCTGAACCCGAAAGGAGAGCGCCATGACAAAGCTTGATTCGAACGAGCACCGCCGTAAAGAGGGCGAAGTCAGTAAAGGGCTGCCGGAAGCGGCGCCGAATATGCAGAATCCCTACGAGGAGGACGATATGCCGGTTAACCCTGAGCGGCACTCTGAAAATAAATCGTCTCGCCCTAATGATGATAAGTAAGCCCAGCAGGCTTGCTTTCCGGAATAACTTGTCAGGAGGAACCTATGACTAACCCTAATGCCATCGGCAATTCAGATAATGAGAAACACGCTTTTCAAAGCCCGACAGATCCGCAGGAGAAGGAGGGGGTGCAGCAGAATGACGATCCCGGTTCTGCCCCGGAATCTGGCGATAAAGAGCCAGAGTGATGGAATTATTCAGCCGCCCACCGGGCGGTTTTTTTTATTGATGCTTTTGTGACGCAGGGCAGCAATTTATGAGGCTTACCCTCTATATTTAGTAGACCCATTTGGGATAACGGAGGTCACTATGTCTGAACGCCCTGATTACCAGGAACCCCTTCCTGACGATGCAGAGTACCCTGCTGATGAAGATGAAAGAGAGGATGGGGAAGATATGCCTCTGGGCTCCGACGATGAAGATGAGGAAGAGCCTCTCGAAGATGATGATGACAGACCGCTGTAACTGAGAATCACCTTATCTTCTGCATAACCGCCTGCGGGCGGTTTTTTTATGGGACAGGGAATGAAACCACAACCGTTACACAGCACCATTTTCTGGCAGTTTTCGCTGCCGAACAATTATTCGTCGTGCGGTAAGGCTTTAACCCTTTCAATCTGAATTGTTCACGCTTCTCTTTCTGCCGTCTGGCAAAATACTCTTAATATTTTTAATGAGTATTTGCACTTCTCTGTCATTGATTAAAATCAATATATAATTACCTGTCTGCTTATCACCCTGTGCTTTTTAATTGCTCGCTATAAATAAGAGGTTTTTGGCTGAAGGGCAGTTTCTTTTTCTGGCTTGCTAAGGTTATCTACTGCTAACAAACAAGGTTAACTTATCAGTAAATTTATTTTTCAGAAGTTAACAGAGACGAATTTGATCTTGTATCGATCGTTATTCTATTATCGCATGTCCAGGACGCTAGTTTAGCAGCATTAGAGTATCTGCATCGCCCCGGCTATGCAGAAAGTGAAGCAGCATAATTAAAATCCCTCAGTTCTGTATGCAAAATGAATGGATATCTGGTCATGAATGACATTGCCCCCCGTAAAATTAAAACCGGTAACGACCCGCGTATGCTAGCCGATTATGCCGCTTTGCGTGATGAACTGGCTAAACTTTCCCATCCTGCCCGGCCCGATGTGAACTGGCGTTATGCTGAAAAACTCTGCCTCTCGCTGTTTGAGCAAAATGGCGTGGAGCTGCAGACTGCGGCCTGGTACACGCTAGCCCGCACGCACCGGGCCGGGTTATCCGGCCTCAATGAAGGGCTGGCAATTCTCGAGGCTTTGATAAGCCATCATTGGAGCACTCTCTGGCCGCAGCCGGTAAACGTGCGGATAAAGATCCTTACCACTCTGAGCTACCGTATACAGCAAGTAATGCGAACTCTCCCCCTGAGCTACAGCGACCTCAGCCAGCTTTACCACGCGGAACAGCAGTTTACTCTAATAGAGAGTGCGCTTCAGCGCATGGAACTTAAACATCTGAGCCAGTTTGATACTTTGCGTAGCCAGATACACAACAATATAGCCAGAGTGGAAAACAGTGACGGCGCACTCGCTTCTGCTGCTGCCATTCAGCCCGCTATCGTAACGCCTCCGCAGGCTGTGGATGACAGGGAAACGACTGTGGATATCTCAGGTGTTCCGGTTACGGAGAAAACCTGGCTATCCGGCACGGAGAAGTATGTACAGAGATCACAGCAGGAACATCAGCCGGACAGGGAAGCGATAACGGCTGCGGTAAACAGCTGGAGATCCTTCTTCGCCGGGATGTCTACCATGCTGGTGGTAAGCGCAGCAACGGTGTGGGGCTGGTCTGTTTTGCACCGGCCTGATCCGTTACAGAGTCAGCTTGCTGCATCCCTGGCACCGTTACCCGCAGTACTCACACCCGCACAGCTGGCTGTGTTGCGTCAGCAATCTTATTCATCGCAACCCTTTATCACCGATACCCGCCAGCAGCTTGCGCGCTTAGGGAAGTTACCACCCGACTGGAATATTGATTACGGTCGTCAACTGGCAGAACAGGCCCAGGCGCTGTGGCCGGAGCAGGCAAAACTCCTGATGCTGGAATGGCAGCAACAGCTCACAGCTGCTGATTTGCCGGTAGAAGCCTTGAGCGGCTGGCATCAGGGAATGGAGAAGCTACAGCAACTGAGCGATCGACTTAACAGGCTGGATGAGCAGCGGGGAAAATACATCACGGTGAGCGAACTGAAATCAGTGGTATTTTCCGCCATGCAGTCATTTAGTCAGGCCGTTCCGGCTGAAGAACAACTGCGGGCGCTGTCACTGATTCCAGCCGCACAGGCTCTGCCTGTAGCCGCGAAGGCGCAGATTGAGATGCATCTGAAGCAACTTATCGCCCGTTATGCACTTCTCAGGCAGGCTGGCGTGCAGACCCCAATGAAACAGCAGGAAATCCCTGATAAGTGAAGAAAGGAATTGAGTGGATGAGAGTGAAAGCTGGGTAATACTGAGGATGAAATGGTGTCCCCTGCAGGAATCGAACCTGCAACTAGCCCTTAGGAGGGGCTCGTTATATCCATTTAACTAAGGAGACAGCGGCGTGGAGTATAGCGCGATTTCAGGCGTAAATTAACCGCTTAGCGGCTGACTGCTGTTTTTGTCGCCAGTTGGCGCAATGTTTACCCCGTAGCCCTGATCATCGTGCCTGATGCTGGCGTCCCGGTGAAGCCTTTACTCAATTTTCTTTCTCAATGCTGACTTCTTTTTCAAATTTGATCCCTTCATAACAAAGCCCGATGAATCGCTCTGACCAGATTTGATCATTTCAGGCTATCTCTGCGCGGGCCACATTCCTTAAATTAGCTATTTTTGCGCTGGATCAATATCCACATCAACGGGCAGGCCTAGTGTAAGCACTGTCAATCTGCGGCCACGCGCTAACGTCCTTAAGGGGTATTATCATGTCTGTGAAACTGTCACTTGCGGTTCTCTCTGTGGTTTGGCTGGCTTACGTCCTCTTTGCTGGTTCTTTCTATGCCAACACATGGGCGATGTTTAATTAAATTTAATTAACGGCAGGCTTTATTGCCTGCCGTTAATACTTTGCAGTCCTGCATTCAGCCATTCACAGGTTGCCTGGAGAAAAAGAGCCAGAAGCCGGCTTAAAACCGCCCGTGCTCTCACCGTTTTTTATCAGCTTTCCTGTTCCGCTGTTTTGCCTTCCTTTTTCTCTTTTGCTTTGGCATCGGCTTTAGCTTTTGCTTTCGCTTCTGTGCTCATATCGTTACGGATCTGCGCATGGCTGATCACCGCGAAAATAAAGGTTCCCCCAATGATGTTGCCAGCGAGGGTAGGCAGGGCGAAAGGCCAGAAGAACTGATACCAGCTGATATCTCCGTTGAACACCAGATAAAGAACTTCTACGGAACCGACCACGATATGCGCCAGATCGCCCAGAGCGACCAGCCAGGTCATCAGCACAATGACCCATATTTTTGCCGCGCCAGCGGAAGGGAACATCCAGACCATTGTGGCAATAATCCAACCTGAAACCACGGCGTTAGCAAACATCTCACCCGGCGTGTTTTCCATCACTTTATGACTGATGGTGACAAAAGCGTGTCGCGTGGCCTCGTCAAAAATCGGCATATGGTTGAAAGCCAACGCCGCCAGTGCCGTACCTGCCAGGTTACCACCTAACACAATGCCCCACAGGCGAAGCAGCAATAATATATTGCTGCCCGTTGGCTTATGCATAATGGGAAGCACAGCGGTAACGGTGTTCTCGGTGAACAGCTGTTGCCGCGCCATAATGACGATAATAAAGCCGAAGGTATAACCGAGGTTTTCCAGCAGAAAAGCGCCCGACACCCCTTCCAGATTGGCCTGGAAAATACCTTTAGCCATCAGCGATGCGCCCATAGAGAGGCCAGCCGCAATAGCGGAAAACAGCAGCGCCATGCCGTCGCGTTCCAGCTCCTTTTCTCCCTCCTGGCGGATTTGTTCATGCACGGCTGCCGCTCTGGAGGGGAGGGCCTCTTCATCCACTTCTATCTCTTCATCCTGCTCGCTTTCTTCACTCTCTACTTCGCCATCTTTATGTTTCTTAGTCATTATTCTGTTCCCCAGCGGTTATTTTCCTCTTAAGCGTAGCGTGTTTCTGGCAGGATGGATTGTTACGAATTTTCAGGAGAAGCGTAACAAACCTTTAACCGCAAGGGTTTTTTACAAGATCTGTGACGCGTAACAGGCATAATGCTGCCAGCCCATGAGGATGCAGGCAGAGAGCAGGCTGCGATGACCTGATTGCCTGTGGTACTATTTCGACCCACTCTACTAAGCGCGACTTTTTTGATGCTGGAAGCCAACAATCTGACCTGCGTACGCGACGAACGTACGCTGTTCCACGATCTCAGTTTTACCGTTTCAGCGGGCGACATTGTCCAGATTGAAGGGGCTAACGGGGCGGGAAAAACCTCGCTACTGCGAATTCTTGCCGGGCTTAGCCGGGCAGAGCAGGGCGATGTCTTATGGCATCACCAACCTGTCCGCCAGCAGCGTGATATCTGGCATGCTGCGCTGCTCTATCTTGGGCATCAGCCTGGCGTGAAAGCGGTGCTGACGGCGCGTGAGAATCTGCACTTTTATCATGCCAGCCAGTCGGAAGCCTCTCTGATGGCGGCTTTGGAGGAAGTTGATTTAGCCGGATTCGAAGACGTTGCCGTAGCGCAGCTCTCAGCGGGCCAGCAACGCCGGGTCGCGCTGGCCCGATTGTGGTTAAGCCGTTCGCCTTTATGGATACTTGATGAACCTTTAACGGCTATTGATAAGTCGGGTGTGGCTAAGCTGATGGCGCTTTTTAATTTGCATGCAGAAAATGGCGGCACGGTCATTTTAACCACTCATCAGGAATTACCGGCCGCACACCGCACGGTTCGCAAAATTCGCCTTACCTCTTCGGGGGTAGTCTGATGTTCTGGCGCGTCCTCCGGCGTGAATTGCGCATTGCGTTCCGTAGCGGCTCGGAGATTATCAACCCGCTCTGGTTTTTCCTGATTGTGATAACCCTCTTCCCGCTGGGAATTGGGCCAGAACCTGCATTACTGGCGCGCATTGCGCCGGGAATTGTCTGGGTTGCTGCGCTGCTCTCTTCGCTACTGGCGCTTGAGCGTCTGTTTCGTGATGATTTTCTTGATGGATCGCTTGAACAGCTGCTGTTGTTGCCCGCACCGCTGCCGATAACAGTGCTGGGAAAAGTGGCCGCTCACTGGGTAGTCACAGGTCTGCCGCTGCTGTTGCTCTCTCCGCTGGCTGCGTTGCTGCTTTCGCTGGACTTTGTAAGCTGGCGCGCCATTGCGCTGACGCTGCTGCTGGGCACGCCCACCCTGAGCTTTCTGGGGGCAATAGGGGTGGGGTTGACGGTTGGTCTGCGCCGCGGCGGCGTATTACTGAGTTTACTGGTGCTGCCGCTGGCCGTACCGGTACTGATTTTTGCCAGCGCAGCCATAGACGCTGCCGGCATGGGACTTCCGATTGACGGCTACCTGGCTATTTTAGGGGCTCTTTTGGTGGGCAGCGCAACGTTAGCGCCGTTCGCCACTGCCGCAGCACTGCGGGTCAGCGTGCATTAAGCATTTTACTGAACACCAGAACGCTTTTTCTTTTTATGTGAGCAAAATAATAATGTGGAAATGGTTACATCAACTCGGTAAGCCCGACCGGCTCTATCGGTTATGCGGACGTTTGGTGCCCTGGTTCGCGGTGCTGGGCATATTTACCCTGTTACTGGGTTGGATATGGGGCTTTGGTTTTGCCCCGGCAGATTATCAGCAGGGCAACAGTTACCGCATCATGTACATTCATGTCCCGGCCGCGATGTGGTCTATGGGCATCTATGCATCAATGGCCATTGCGGCTTTTGTTGGTCTGGTCTGGCAATGGAAGACGGCCGATTTAGCGGCGGCAGCTATGGCTCCCGTTGGTGCTGTGTTCACCTTTATTGCGCTGATAACCGGTTCCGCCTGGGGCAAGCCGATGTGGGGAACCTGGTGGATCTGGGATGCCCGCCTGACCTCGGAACTGGTTTTGCTGTTCCTCTATATGGGCGTAATTGCCCTCTATAACGCCTTTGACGACCGTCGGATGGCGGGACGTGCAGCCGGCATCCTGATCCTGGTGGGCGTGGTCAACCTGCCGATTATTCATTACTCGGTGCAGTGGTGGAATACGCTGCATCAGGGCTCATCCGGGATGCTTCAGCAGGCGATTGACCCCAGCATGCGCAGCCCGTTGCGCTGGTCAATTCTTGGTTATCTGCTGGTGTTTATCTCATTAACGCTGATGCGCCTGCGCAATCTGATCCTGTTTACGGAACGTCACCGTCCATGGGTGGCGGACGTGGCGGCAAAAGGAGGGCGGAAAGCATGACGCCAGCATTCTCATCATGGCACGCTTTCTTCCAGATGGGCGGTTACGCCTTCTACGTCTGGCTGGCTGTGGCCTCTACCCTGATCGCCCTGGGCGTCCTGGTGCTGCACACGGTATTGCAGCGCCGCAGCCTGCTGCATGACATTCGTCAGCGGCAGAGCAGAGATCGCCGAATTCAGGCTGCCAAAAACCGTAAAGTTGCCAGTGAAACCGCAGGAGAGCAACCTTGAACCCTCGTCGTAAAAGCCGCCTGATTATGGTGGTCGCCATCCTTGTTGGCCTGGGCGTGGCAACATCATTAGTGATGTATGCCCTGCGTTCCAATATCGATCTCTTCTACACTCCCAGTGAAATTCTTGAAGGAAAAGGCGAAGCCCGCATCAAGCCGGAACCCGGCCAGCGTCTGCGGGTAGGGGGAATGGTTATGCCCGGCAGCGTGAAACGCGATCCCAATACGCTGGCAGTCTCCTTTAAATTGTATGATGCGCGCGGCGTGATTGACGTCAGCTATCTTGGCATCTTGCCGGATCTGTTCCGGGAAGGGCAGGGCGTTGTGGCGCAGGGCGTGCTGGAAGATGGCAACCTGGTGAATGCGAAAGAAGTGCTGGCGAAGCATGATGAAAAGTACACGCCGCCAGAAATCGAGGATGCGATGAAAACGAATCATAAGGGGCCGCAGGTGGCTTACCAGCCACAAGGTGGCCAGTCATGATGCCTGAAATTGGCAGCTTTCTGCTCTGCCTTGCGCTTGCGCTCTCTCTGTTATTGAGCATTTACCCTTTGTGGGGCGCAGCCCGCCAGGACAGCCGTTTAATGGGCCTGGCTCGTCCACTGAGTTATGCATTGTTTGCCTGCATTCTTGGCGCTTTCGCCGTACTGGTTCACGCTTTTGTGGTGAACGATTTTAGCGTGGCCTATGTGGCGACCAACTCCAATACGCTCTTACCGGTTTACTACCGGATAGCCGCGACCTGGGGCGCGCATGAAGGTTCTCTGCTGCTCTGGCTGCTGCTGCTGAGCACCTGGACGCTCGCCGTGGCGCTGTTCAGCCGCGGTATGCCGCTCGACTCAATTGCCAGAGTGCTGGCTGTCATGGGAATGATTAACCTCGGCTTCCTGCTGTTCATTACCCTGACTTCTAATCCCTTTACCCGTACGCTTCCGGACTTCCCGATAGACGGCAGCGATCTTAACCCGATGTTGCAGGATATCGGCCTGATCTTCCACCCGCCGCTGCTCTATATGGGGTATGTGGGTTTCTCCGTTGCGTTCGCTTTCGCTATCGCCTCGCTGATGGCCGGGCGTCTGGATACCGCCTGGGCGCGCTGGTCGCGTCCCTGGACCACGGCAGCCTGGGTTTTCCTCACCATTGGCATCGTTCTGGGTTCAGCCTGGGCCTATTATGAACTGGGCTGGGGCGGCTGGTGGTTCTGGGACCCGGTAGAGAACGCCTCCTTTATGCCGTGGCTGGCAGGAACAGCGCTGATCCACTCGCTGGCCGTTACTGAAAAACGCGGCACCTTTAAAGCCTGGACCGTGCTGCTGGCCATTACCGCGTTCTCTTTGAGTTTGCTGGGCACCTTCCTGGTTCGCTCTGGCGTGCTGGTTTCCGTACATTCGTTCGCTTCCGATCCGGCCCGCGGCATGTTTATTCTGGCTTTCCTGGTCATCGTTATCGGCAGTTCGCTGCTGCTCTATGCCATCAAAGGCAGCAAAGTGCGTAGCCGGGTACAGAATGAAGTCTGGTCCCGCGAATCTTTTCTGCTGGGGAACAACGTATTGCTGATAGCGGCGATGCTGGTGGTGCTGCTCGGTACGCTGTTGCCGCTGGTGCATAAGCAACTGGGACTGGGCAGTATCTCCATCGGCGAACCTTTCTTCAATACGCTGTTTACCTGGCTGATGGCGCCGATGGCGCTGATGCTGGGAATTGGCCCGCTGGTGCGCTGGCGTCGTGATGAGCCGCAGAAGCTGTGGAAGCGGCTGGCTGTTGCGATGGTGGGGACGCTGGTTCTCTCCATCGTGCTGCCGTGGCTGATGCAGGATCGCATCGAAGCGATGGCGGTGGTAGGGTTGCTGATGTCCATCTGGGTCATCTTCCTTACGCTGATGGAGCTGCACGAACGCGCCACCCATCGCCACAGCTTCTTTAAAGGGTTAACGCATCTGTCGCGCAGCCATTGGGGAATGGTGCTTGGTCATCTGGGCGTGGCCGTGACGGTGATTGGCATTGCTTTCAGCCAAAACTACAGCGTGGAGCGGGATGTGCGGATGCGCCCGGGCGACACGGTGGATATTCACGACTACCACTTTACCTTCCGCGATGTGCATAGCCTGCAAGGGCCAAACTACACCGGCGGCGCAGGCGTCATTGACGTTACGCGCAATGGCAAGCATGAAGCGACGCTGCAGGCAGAAAAGCGTTACTACAGCGTGGCCCACACCATGATGACGGAAGCGGCGATTAATGGTGGTTTCACCAGGGATCTCTATGCGGCGCTGGGGGAAGAGCTGGGAGATAACTCCTGGGCGGTGCGCATCTACTACAAACCCTTTGTTCGCTGGATCTGGTTCGGTGGAATATTTATGGCTGTTGGCGGGATCTTCTGCCTGTGCGATCCGCGTTATCGCTCGCGTAAAAAAGCGCAGAAGGAGCTGGCATGAACAAGAAAATTCTTTATATCCCCTTAGTGCTGTTTCTGCTGCTGGCTGCGGCGTTGATGTGGCAACTGAATCGCAATGCCAACGGTGACGATCCTACGCTGCTGGAATCGGCACTGGTAGGCAAACCGGTGCCGGTATTTAAGCTGGAATCGCTGGATCAGCCGGGAAAAACTTACGATCAGTCGGTACTCACCGATGGCAAACCGATCCTGCTGAACGTCTGGGCGACCTGGTGCCCCACCTGCCGGGCTGAACATCAGTATCTCAACACACTCGCCTCTACTGGCGTTCGTGTGGTGGGGCTGAATTACAAAGACGATCGCCATAAAGCGATCAACTGGCTGAATTCTCTGGGCAACCCCTATGCGCTGAGCCTGTATGACGGTGACGGCATGCTGGGATTAGATCTTGGCGTCTACGGTGCCCCGGAAACTTTCCTGATTGATGGTAAAGGCATCATCCGCTATCGCCATGCGGGGGATCTGAATAACGAGGTGTGGAACCGCGAAGTGAAGCCGCTTTGGGAAAAATACAGCAGGGAGAGCGGCGCGTGAAAGTTGCCCTGAGCCTGATGGTGGCGCTGTTAATCAGTTTTGCTGCCGTAGCTGACAATATTGATACCTATAAATTTAACTCGGTTGAGCAGGAGCAGCAGTATCGCCACCTGACCGAATCCCTCCGCTGCCCGAAGTGCCAGAACAACAGCATTGCGGACTCCAATGCGATGATCGCCAGCGATATGCGGCTGAAAGTCTATGAACTGCTGCAAAAAGGGCAGACGCCGGATCAGGTAAAGCAGTATATGGTTGCGCGTTACGGCAACTTCGTCACCTATGAACCGCCGGTGATGCCTTCCACCATTATTCTGTGGGCAGGCCCTGCGCTCTTTGTGATCATCGGTGCGCTGGTGATTATTTTGCGCAGCCGGAAACGGTCGCTGAACGACGAGATAGATGCGGAACAGCAACAGCGCCTGAACGCGCTTCTGAAGAATAATGGGAAGCAATAATGAGTGGATTCTGGTTAACCATTCTGGCGCTGTTGGTAGCGTCATGCGCACTGCTGCTGATTGCCGGAGGACGCAAACAGCGCCCTTCTGCGATCGATCGCGATGCGCTGAATAAAACTTTTTATCATCAGCGTCTGAAAGAGCTGGAGGAAGATGAAGAGCAGGGCGTGGTGGGCGAGCGGCCGGAAATGGTGCGTGAGTTGCAGCAAACCCTGCTGCTGGATATTCCTCAGGATGAAGAGGGCAGGGAGCGCAGCGTAGGCCGTTGGGTGCTGCTGCCAGGCGTGCTGGTGCTGATCCTGGTCAGCCTGGGTTTTTACTTCAAAACCGGCGGCTTCGCGCAGGTTTTATCCTGGCAGCAGGTGCAAAACGATCTGCCTGCCCTGCGTGCGCAGGTGATGGACCCGGCTGCCAGACCGCTGACGATGGAACAGCTGGCCAGGCTGGGCCTGGGCGTGCGTAGCTCATTACAGAACGATCCAAAGAACGTCAATGACTGGCTGATGCTGGGACGAATCGGCATGGTGCTGAACAATGCTGCCACCGCAACCCAGGCCTTCCAGCACGCGCTGCAACTGGCGCCAAACGATCCCGAAGTAAAGCTCAGCTATGCTGATGTTCTGACCCGATCGCCGGACCCGCAGGATAATCGTCAGGCTGCGGTTATGCTGGATGAAATGGTGAAAACCGACGGGAGCAATCTGCGGGTGCTGAGCCTGTTGGCATTTAATGCTTTTAGCCAGCAGCACTACCCCGAAGCCATTGCAGTCTGGCAAAAGATGTTACAATTGTTACCTGCTGACGATAAGCGCGTAATCATGATCCAGCGCAGCATCGAACAGGCAAAAACCGAATCTGGTAAGCAAAACAGCCATCTGGCGCTTTCTGTCTCCCTGTCGCCAGGGGCAGAAAAAATGTTACCTGCGGATGGAGTGTTGTATATTTCTGTTGCTGATGGTGTTTCTCCCGTCCCGGTGGCGGTGAAAAAATTACCGTTAGGCCATTTTCCTCTATCGCTGACGCTGGATGACAGCAACGCCATGATGCCGCAGCGTCTGCTCTCAGCGCAGCAGCAGGTTCAGGTACGCGTTCGCATCTCGCGCGACGGTAGCGCGAATCCGCAGCCAGGCGACTGGTTTGGACTCAGCGCCGTTACGTCTTTTGACGGTCACCAGCAGCTGGCTGTTGAGATTAATCAGCAGCAGCCGTAACGGCGGTATTACATTGATCACAGGGAGAAAGATATGAGCTACCGCATAACGGGCGTAGCGCTGGCCAGCGTGTTGCTGATTGGGTGTGCCAGTTCGAACACGGCGGATGCGCCGCAGGGGCGATCGGATCCGTTCGAAGGATTTAACCGTTCCATGTTCAACTTTAACTACAACGTGCTGGACCCCTATGTGGTACGCCCTGTGGCGGTAGCCTGGCGTGACTATCTTCCGGTGCCTGCCCGCACCGGCTTGAGCAACTTCCTCAGTAACCTGGATGAACCTTCCACCATGGTGAACTACTTTATTGAGGGCAAACCTTATAAAGCGATGATTCACTTCAACCGTTTCTTCCTGAATACCATTCTGGGGATGGGCGGCTTTATTGATGTGGCGACCATGGCGAACCCTAAGCTGGCGAAAGAAGAAGCGCGCGGGTTCGGCAGTACGCTGGGCAACTACGGCGTTGGTTATGGTCCCTATGTCGAAGTGCCAGGTTACGGTGGCTTTACTCCGCGTGAAGATGTAGGGGGTCTGGTAGACGATCTCTATGCTCCTCTGAGCTGGCTAACCTGGTGGATGTCCGCAGGCAAGTGGGCGCTGGAAGGCGTGGAGACTCGTGCTCAGCTGCTGGATTCCGATGCAATCCTGCGCAATTCGCAGGACCCTTACGCCTTTGTCCGCGCGGCTTACTTCCAGCGTCATGACTTCCTGGCCAGCGATGGCAAGTTAATTCCGCAGGAAAACCCGAACGCGGCGGCCATTCAGGGCGATTTGGACGATATCGATTCTAACTAGTCCGTTGCGATGTCCTGTGTGACGGCATTTTGCACGGCCCGTTGCGCTGACCTGTACAACGGCGGTTCAGGACGAGGTGAAATGCCCGTTACGAAGCCATAAAAAAGGCCTGTCTTATGACAGGCCTTTTGCTTTTGTAGAAGTAATCAGAACTTATAGTTAAAGCTTGCCCCATACAGCCAGGCTTTACCGGTAGAGTTAAAGGTATAGCCGCCTTCTTCAACCGTGACGTGCTGGCCGTGCATCCAGGAGAGGCCCACATCCACTGACGCATCCTGGTTAAAGGCATAGGAGGCACCGGCGCTAAGCCAGAGACGATCCTGGTCCGGAATGGAGATAGAGCGATTCTCGGCAGGCACCGGGCTGTCGTCAAAAGCGATACCGGTGCGGAAAGTCCAGTTTTCGTCATAGAAATACGAGGTCCCGAGGGCAATGCGGTAGGCATCTTTATACTCCTCGGTTTTCTGAAACAGCGTCTGTCCCTGGGTGCCGGTCGCTTTCAGCTCCTGGAACTGGCTCCAGCTGGTGTAAGCCAGGCTGTAGTGAACCGCCCATTGCGGTGCCACTTTATGGTAGCCCGAAAGCTCCCACATTTCCGGCAGGTTCAGGGTTAACGAGCCAGGAATAGTGCTGCCGCTGGTGCCGTAAGGCAGGCCAAAATTGCCGGCCTGATTAATGGGGTTAAACGCGGCAGGAATACTGCTTTTATAATCACCATCAAAATCGATTTTCACTTCGGAACGATAGGTAAAGCCGAAGCGGTTATTATCATCGACTTCGTAGAGAATACCGGCGTTCCAGCCGTAGCCCCATTCCTCACCCTTAAGGTGTGCAATCTGTGTATCTGCTGGCAGACCCAGAGCCGGGCCTGTTTCGCCGGCATAACGTTCGATTTTCGCCCGCGCATAAACCGCGTCAAAACCTACGCCAAAACTAAAATGCTGATTCAGACGGTAAGCGGTACTCAAATTAAAGTTAACGGTTTGCAGATCGGTTTTACCGGCATAAGGACCGGCTGCATAATCATTATTAAATTCTGTTGCCAGACCATAATTAGAAGTTGCGGAAGCTCCAAGCCACCATTGATCGTTAATTGGCTGAACATAATGAATATTCGGTACCCATTGCGTCGGCGCAATATTATCGGCATTCAGGCTTTGGCCAGACTGACTTTCGCCATCAATACTAACGTCAGGATCAATAAATACCGCGCCAATGGAGAACATCGGGCGATCCATCAGCGCCATTGTAGCCGGGTTGCGGCTGGCGGAGGCTGCGGTATCACCTATTGCGCCTTCGCCGGAATAAGCGCGGCCCAAAC
The DNA here is from genome assembly GCF_033657285.1 of Erwinia sp. MMLR14_017. Taxonomy (NCBI): domain Bacteria; kingdom Pseudomonadati; phylum Pseudomonadota; class Gammaproteobacteria; order Enterobacterales; family Erwiniaceae; genus Erwinia; species Erwinia sp. MMLR14_017. The sequence continues at coordinate 49,284 of NZ_JAWVWP010000007.1, forward strand.
CAATGGCAGAGAATTCATTCAGTTGAAAGCCGGCTGCATAAACGTTCGACGTAACAATTGCCACTGCAGCTGCGAGCGCAGATTTCGCAAACAGGTTTTTATGGTTCATGACCACAACCTCATTTATCTGATTTTTATTAAACTCTGTTACATGAAGTAACAAGGGATCGTAAAGTGTAGGGACTGACAGACGGCGAACAAATCAGACCAGTGGCCCCAGTATAGGTCTGACCTGTACACATGTTGCAATATTGTTTTATAAATATTTCTAAAATGATCCAAAAAAAGCGATCTGCATAACAAAAAGCAGGGAACCCGGATCGGGCATCGCCAGTCTAACTTGTTTCAGATCAATTTTAACTGTGATTTTCGTCACTTAATGGCGCTATCCCCGGCCCTGACCAGACAACCTTTTACGGCAGGCGTAAAATAGACCCAGTGATTTTACTTCTGCCGTTGTAGCGGCTAACCGGAGATCCCTTATGACCCATGCTCTGAAAAAATGCAGTGCAAATGAAACGGCCGCCTGCTGCTGTGTCGATGTAGGCACCATTATGGACAATACCGACTGCACTGCCAGCTGGAGCCAGCTGTATGAAACCCGCCAGCAGGCGGAAGCGGTGTTGGCGACGCTGACTGAAAAAGCGCGTCAGGTAGAGTCCGATCCCTGCGTTATTGAGGCCCGCTTCAGCGAACAGGCCGGTGGCGTGCTGCTTGAGGCTGACTTCACTTTCAGCTGTCAGGCAGAAACCATGATTTTCCAACTCGGCCTGCGTTAATCCCCGGCATGAGCGGGCATTGCCCGCTCATTGTTCCCGAAGCGTGTTTCCTCTCGCAATTTTCTCTTAATTCCCGTGCAGAACGCAGAAATCTGGTTAACCTTAGAGGTCAGACCTCTTTGGCAATGATGCCGTTTGGATTTCAAGGGTGATCAGAATGAGCAAGGCACTTCCTTTGCTGACGCGTCAGGGCGAACGCATCGCGATTACACATGGACTCCGTACCCCGTTTGCCCGTCAGGCTACAGCTTTACATGGCGTCCCTGCTGTTGAGTTGGGCAGAATGGTGGTCAGTGAGCTGATGGCGCGGAGCGAACTGCCGCCGGAGGTGATTGAGCAGCTGGTTTTCGGCCAGGTGGTGCAGATGCCGGAAGCGCCGAACATCGCCAGGGAGATTGTGCTGGGAAGCGGGCTTAACGTACAGACCGATGCCTACAGCGTCAGCCGGGCCTGCGCGACCAGTTTTCAGGCGATAGCTAACGTAGCGGAAAGCCTGCTGGCTGGCACTGTTCAGGCAGGCATCGCCGGAGGCGCAGATTCCTCTTCCGTGTTGCCCATTGGCGTAAGTAAAAAGCTGGGCAGGGTTCTTGTCGACCTTAATAAAGCCAAAACATTTTCACAAAAAATGAAATTGTTCAGCGGGTTACGCCCACGTGACCTGCTTCCTGTGCCACCTGCCGTGGCGGAATACTCCACCGGCTTACGCATGGGCGATACCGCAGAGCAGATGGCGAAAAGCCACGGCATCAGCCGCGAACAGCAGGATGCTCTGGCCCACCGCTCACATCAGCGCGCCGCCAGAGCCTGGGAAGAGGGGCGGCTGGAGGCGGAGGTGATGACTGCTTTTGTGCCGCCCTGGCTTAAACCCTTTGCGAAGGACAATAACGTCCGTCTTAACTCCTCTCTGGAAGAGTACTCCCGCCTTCGTCCCGCTTTTGACCGCCAGCACGGTACGGTAACGGCTGCCAACAGTACGCCGTTGACAGATGGTGCTGCCGCCGTGGTGCTGATGACGGAATCGCGCGCGCGTGAGCTGGGGCTGGTGCCGCTTGGCTATCTGCGCAGCTACGCCTTTACCGCCACTGATGTCTGGCAGGACATGCTGCTTGGCCCCTCCTACGCTTCGCCAATAGCGCTGGACAGGGCAGGGATCACCCTCGGAGATCTGACGCTGATTGATATGCACGAGGCCTTTGCCGCCCAGACGCTGGCGAATCTTAAGGTGTTTGCTGATGAGCGTTTCGCTCGTGAAGTGTTAAATCGTCCCCATGCGCTGGGTGAGGTAGATCAGGAAAAATTCAACGTGCTGGGAGGCTCTATCGCCTATGGGCATCCTTTTGCCGCCACGGGGGCCAGAATGATCACGCAGACGCTGAACGAGTTGCGACGTCGCGGTGGCGGTCTTGGGCTGGTCACCGCCTGTGCGGCGGGTGGGTTAGGGGCAGCAATGGTACTGGAGGCGGAATAATGGAAAACGGCAAAGCCTTTGGGCTGACCATGCGACTGGATAACGTTGGCGTCATTACTATCGATGTGCCAGGCGAGAAGATGAACACGCTGAAAGCTGAATTTGCCGCGCAGATTCGGGAAGTGATTAGCGAAGCACGCAGCAATCCCCACCTTGCCGGGCTGGTGCTGATATCCGGTAAACCCGATTCGTTTATTGCCGGGGCAGATATCTCGATGATTGACCGCTGCAAAACGGCTAAGGAGGCGGAAGCGCTGGCGCTTGAAGGGCAAAAGGTGATGTCTGAGATTGCCTCTCTGGCGGTGCCGGTTGTGGCCGCCATCCATGGAGCCTGTCTCGGCGGCGGGCTGGAGCTGGCGCTGGCCTGTAATCAGCGCGTCTGCACGCTGGATGACAAAACCCGACTGGGGCTGCCGGAAGTCCAGCTTGGCCTGCTGCCGGGCTCGGGGGGCACACAACGCCTGCCAAAGCTGATTGGTGTCTCGCAGGCGCTGGAGATGATCCTGACAGGTAAAACGTTGCGGGCTAAGCAGGCGTTGAAATTGGGGCTGGTGGATGACGCCGTGCCGCAAACAATCCTGTTGGAAACTGCGGTAAAGATGGCGTTAAAAGGACGTAAAACACCTAAAGCTTTGCCCCTGCGCGAGCGCCTGTTCAGTGCGCCAGCAGGCAGAGCCTTGCTCTTTTCGCTGGCAGGTAAAAAGACGGAAGCCAAAACCAGGGGCAACTATCCGGCAACGCGGAAAATTCTTTCTGTTGTGCGGACGGGTCTGCAACAGGGGAGTCTGATTGGCTATGGCGAAGAGGCGAAAGCCTTTGGTCAACTGGCGATGACGCCACAATCGGCCGCGTTGCGCAGCCTCTTTTTTGCCACCACGGAAATGAAAAAAGAGTGGGGGGCAGAGGCCAAACCCCGCGAGGTGAAGTCGGTCGGCATACTGGGAGGAGGGCTGATGGGCGGAGGAATTGCTTATGTCACCGCCACGCGTGGCAAATTGCCGGTGCGCATTAAAGATATCACCCCCGAAGGCATTAACCATGCGATGAAATACAGCTGGGATCTGCTGAGCAAAAGTGTGCAGCGTCGGCATATCCGTCCCGCCGAACGCCAGCGGCAGATGGCCATGATAGGTGGCGGCACCGATTTTCAGGGCTTCCATCACCGGGATATTATTATCGAAGCGGTCTTTGAAGAGCTGGCGCTGAAGCAGAAGATGGTGGCAGAAGTGGAGGCGAATACCTCAGCCCGGACGCTCTTTGCTTCCAATACCTCTTCCTTACCCATTGCCGATATTGCAGCAAAGGCTCAGCGGCCTGAAAACGTCATCGGGTTGCACTACTTCAGTCCGGTAGACAAGATGCCGTTGGTAGAAGTGATCCCCCATGCAGGCACCTCGTCAGAAACTGTCGCCACCACAGTAGCACTGGCGAAGAAACAGGGAAAAACGCCCATTGTGGTGGCCGACCGTGCGGGTTTTTATGTCAATCGCATTCTGGCGCCTTATATAAATGAAGCGATGCGCTGTCTGCTGGAGGGCGAACCGGTAGAGGCGATTGACCGTGCGCTGGAAAATTTCGGTTTTCCTGTAGGGCCAATACAGTTACTGGATGAAGTGGGTATCGATATTGGTACTCATATTCTTCCCGTCCTTGAAAGCGCCTGGGGCGAACGTTTCAGAGCGCCTGACCAGTTGGATGCGGTACTAAAAGATGGGCGTAAAGGGCGCAAAAATGGCCGGGGATTTTATCAGTACAGACGTAAAACCCTCGGCAAAAGAAAAGCGGTGGATGCGGAAATTTATACCTTGTTAAACCTGACGCCAAAAACGCATCTCAGCGCTCAATCCCTTGCCGAACGTTGCGTGATGATGATGCTGAATGAGGCGGCAAGAACGCTGGATGAAGGCGTTATTCGCTGTGCGAGGGATGGCGACATTGGTGCTGTATTTGGCATCGGTTTTCCTCCTTTCCTCGGCGGCCCTTTCCACTATATGGACAGAACAGGGGCCGCTGCTGTCGTTAACACATTAGAGCGGCTGAAGGAGTCTTATGGCGAACGCTTTACCCCGTGCGAGGCTTTATTAAAGCGGGCCAGTTCAGAAGAAACCTTTTACAAAACGGAGAGTAAGCTGAATAGCCATGCCGATTCAGGGGGTTAGATTTACCCTGTGAAAGGGGGCGCTTTGGCACTGTTCCGTAAAGCGCTCAATTTGTAAACAATCGGTTGACTTAACTTCCGGCCTTAGGGTACAACACAGCGTTCATTCACTGAATGAAGAGTCGGGAAGTTCTGTTTTCCGGCGTTTATGTTTAACAACAGCGGTGCATTATGCAAGTTTTCATTATGCGTCACGGCGATGCTGCCCTAGATGCGGCTAGTGATTCTGTAAGACCTCTGACTCATTGCGGATGTAATGAATCACGCCAGATGGCGAACTGGCTCAACGGCCAGGCAGTGAATATTGAACGTGTGCTGGTCAGCCCCTATTTACGTGCTGAACAGACGCTGTCTACGGTGCGTGAAGGACTGACGTTGCCGGAGGGACAGGATATTCTGTCCGAACTGACGCCCGGTGGTGACCCGGCATTAGTTGCCAGCTATCTGCAGGTGCTGGCGAAGGAAGGCGTGGCTTCAGTACTGGTCATCTCTCACCTGCCTCTGGTGGGCTATCTGGTTTCCGAGCTTTGCCCCCAGGAATCACCGCCCATGTTTGCCACCTCGGCCATTGCCAGCATCGATTTTAATGCTGACAGCAGCAGCGGCAAACTGGAATGGCAGGTTAGCCCGTCAAAACTGGCTAAAGCCATGTAACTCTCCAGGGCCGGTTCCTTCCGGCCCTGAGTCGTCTGCTTCAGGGCAGTTCAGGCGGCAACCACTCCTCTATCTCAATCAATACCAGCAGGGCTGCATCGCCGCCAAAGAGCTTTGGCGCCTGATGAAATGCCATCACCATGGGATGCTGGGCCAGCCATAAAGGCGTCTGCTGTTTCAGTACATGTTTGCCATGACCATGCATTACGCTGGCGCAAAAAATGTGCTCGCGGCGACATGCTGCAATCAGCGCACCCAGTTCCGCTTTCGCCTGCCTTTGCGTTAATCCGTGCAAATCGAGAAAAATCTCCGGCGTGTAATCGCCGCGTCGCAGCTTTTTGAGTTCGTAATGACTGACGTCACTGCGCACGTAACGCATGGGACCTTCTTCAGCCAGCAGCGGCTGAAATTCATCAGAAAAATAGTGGCTGGCATCCATCTGCTCAGAGAGCAGCTTTTTTTGTGGAACTTCAGAAATTTTCTTCCGCAGCGGTTTATGCACGATGGTGTCCTGCGCCAGCTTGCGGGTGCCGGTCATTAATCCACGAAACAAGGCCTGGTCTTCGGCGCTGAGGGGCTGTTTTTTACTCATTAAATTCTCATCATCCGGGTTTTCGGGCGCAAAATGTCCCGCAGCGTCGTCTTTTCTGACCACAGTCTACCTTGAGTTGTTAAGGCAAAAAACAAAAGTCAGCTTTTTCACGCCGCCGCGCTGAATTATGGTCCGCTTCATGGCAAACTAGCTGCCGAGTTGAGTTTGGCCTGTTGGAGGGCACATTGGACAAAATTTTCGTTGATGAGGCAGTCAGTGAGCTGCACACCATTCAGGATATGCTGCGCTGGTCAGTCAGCCGCTTTTCCGCAGCCGATCTCTGGTATGGTCACGGCACCGATAATCCCTGGGATGAAGCCGTGCAGCTGGTATTGCCCACCCTCTATCTGCCGCTGGATATCCCGGAAGATATGCGCACGGCAAGGCTGACCTCCAGCGAGCGTCACCGCATTGTTGAACGTGTTATTCGCCGCATCAATGAACGTATTCCGGTCTCTTACCTCACTAACAAAGCCTGGTTCTGTGGTCACGAGTTTTACGTTGACGAGCGGGTGCTGGTCCCACGTTCGCCAATTGGTGAGCTGATCAACGACCGGTTCGCCGGGCTGATCTCCGGTGATCCGACGCATATTCTGGATATGTGTACCGGCAGCGGCTGTATCGCTATCGCCTGCGCTTACGCCTTCCCGGAGGCCGAAGTGGATGCGGTGGATATCTCTACCGATGCGCTGGCGGTGACGGAGCAAAACATTGAAGCTCATGGCCTTACGCACCAGGTAACGCCAATCCGCGCCGACCTGTTCCGCGAGTTGCCAAAAACCCCTTATGACCTGATTGTCACCAATCCGCCTTATGTGGATGAGGAAGATATGGGTGATTTGCCGGGCGAATTCCGCCACGAACCAGAACTGGGTCTGGCCGCCGGGAGCGATGGTCTGAAACTGGCCCGCCGTATTCTGGCTAATGCGCCGGACTACCTGACAGAACAGGGTGTGTTAATTTGTGAAGTGGGCAACAGCATGGTGCATATGATGGATCACTACCCGGACGTGCCTTTTACCTGGCTGGAATTTGAAAACGGCGGCGACGGCGTCTTTATGTTGACCCGTCAGCAGATTGTTGACGCCCGGCACCACTTCAGCATCTATAAAGATTAATAAAAATATTAAGAGGACATCATGGCCGGTAACACGATTGGACAACTCTTCCGCGTCACCACCTTCGGGGAGTCTCACGGACTGGCGCTTGGCTGTATTGTTGATGGCGTGCCGCCCGGCATTCCGCTGACGGAAGCTGATTTGCAGCACGATCTGGATCGCCGCCGTCCGGGCACGTCTCGCTATACCACTCAGCGCCGTGAACCGGATCAGGTGAAAATTTTATCGGGCGTGTTTGAAGGCGTCACCACCGGCACCAGCATTGGCTTGCTGATTGAAAATACCGACCAGCGTTCGCAGGATTACAGTGAAATCAAGGATGTATTCCGTCCCGGTCATGCTGATTACACCTACGAGCAGAAATATGGCCTGCGCGACTACCGTGGCGGCGGGCGTTCTTCAGCCCGTGAAACAGCGATGCGCGTCGCGGCGGGGGCTATTGCAAAAAAATATCTGGCGCTGAAACATGGCATCAAAGTGCGCGGCTATCTGGCGCAGATTGGCGATGTCGCCTGCGAGCTGAAAGAGTGGGCTCAGGTCGAGCAAAACCCCTTCTTCTGCCCCGATCCGGATAAAATCGAGGCGCTGGATGAGCTGATGCGCGCGCTCAAAAAAGAGGGCGACTCTATTGGTGCCAAAGTCTCTGTTATGGCAGAAAACGTGCCCACAGGCTTGGGTGAGCCGGTGTTTGACCGTCTGGATGCGGATCTGGCCCATGCGCTGATGAGCATCAATGCGGTGAAAGGGGTGGAGATTGGTGACGGCTTCGCCGTGGTCAGCCAGCGTGGCAGTCAGCATCGTGATGAGATCCGTGCGGATGGCTTCCAGAGCAATCATGCGGGCGGCATTTTAGGCGGCATCAGCAGCGGGCAGCCGATCCTGGCAACTCTGGCGATGAAGCCCACCTCCAGCATTACCGTGCCGGGCAAAACCATCAACCGCTTCGGAGAAGAAGTGGAGATGATCACCAAAGGCCGCCACGATCCCTGCGTAGGGATCCGCGCGGTGCCGATCGCCGAGGCGATGATGGCGATCGTATTGATGGATCATTTATTGCGTCAGCGTGCTCAGAATGCTGATGTGCACACGGATATTCCTCGCTGGTAACCGAATGAAAAAGACGCTGTTTGCGCTTTGTGCTCTGCTGGTCACTACCGCCACTCTGGCGGCCACGCCATGGCAATCCATTCGCCAGCCGATTAGCGGTTCGCCACAGTCGATTGGCCAGTTTGCCAACGGCTGTATCGTTGGCGCGCAGGCGCTGCCGCTTAACTCTCCTGATTACCAGGTGATGCGGCAGGATCAGCGCCGTTATTATGGTCATCCTGATCTGATCCTGTTTATTCAGCGTCTCAGCACCCAGGTGCATAACCTGCAGCTGGGTGAAGTGCTGATTGGCGATATGGGTATGGCGGCGGGCGGGCGCTTCAGCAGCGGTCACGCCAGCCACCAGTCGGGGCTGGATGTCGATATCTGGCTCCAGCTGCCGAAAACGCGCTGGACCTCGCAGATGTTACTCAAGCCGCAGCCGCTGGATCTGGTGGCCGCAAACGGTAAAAATGTGGTGGCGCGCCACTGGCAGCCGGAGATAGACAGCCTGATTAAACTTGCAGCTAAAGATGAGGAAGTAACACGGATCTTCGTTAATCCTGCAATTAAAAAGCAGCTTTGTGAAGATGCAGGGGCCGATCGTGACTGGCTGCGTAAAGTGCGTCCTTGGTTTGGACATCGGGCGCATATGCACGTCCGCCTGCGCTGTCCCGTTGGCAGTCTGGAGTGCCAGGATCAGCCTGTGCCGCCTGCCGGAGACGGCTGTGGTGCCGAGCTGCAAAGCTGGTTCCTGCCGCCAAAACCAGGCACGGGTACACCGGTGAAGCGTGAGCCGCCGCCGTTGCCGCCTTCCTGTCAGGCATTACTGGATAAACATCTGCTTTAGGAACCGAAGATGGATTGGTTTGTCATCAGCCCCCTGCTGGTTGGGCTGCTGTTCTTTGTGGCTATGCTGGCCGGATTTATTGATTCTATCGCCGGAGGCGGTGGATTACTCACCGTTCCTGCGCTGATGTCCGTGGGTCTCTCCCCGGCGCAGGCTATTGCCACCAACAAATTGCAGTCAGTGGGCGGCTCGTTCTCAGCGAGCCTCTATTTTGTGCGCAGGAAAGCGGTCAACCTGAGCGAACAGAAGCTCAATATTGCGATGACGTTTATTGGCGCGATAATCGGCGCAATCCTGATCCAGCATATCCGGGCGGAGCTGCTGCGCCAGATCCTGCCAGTGCTGCTGATTGCGATAGGCCTCTATTTTCTGCTGATGCCTAAAATTGGCGAGGAAGACCGCCAGCGCCGTCTGCATGGGCTGCCGTTTGCGCTGGTTGCGGGCGGCTGCGTGGGCTTTTACGACGGCTTCTTTGGCCCCGGCGCGGGTTCGTTCTATGCGCTCGCTTTTGTTACTCTGTGCGGCTATAACCTGGCGAAATCGACCGCGCATGCCAAAGTGCTCAATTTTACCTCCAACTTAGGCGGCCTGCTGTTCTTTATGTTTGGCGGCAAAGTGGTATGGGGTACCGGGCTGGTGATGCTGGTGGGGGCTATTTGCGGCGCACGTCTGGGCGCCCGCATGGTGCTGAGCCGTGGCCAGACGCTGATCCGTCCGATGGTAGTGATTGTCTCTGCGGTAATGAGCGCCAAATTGCTCTATGAGAGCCACGGCGCGGCCATCGCCGCATGGTGCCATCAGCTGTTTAGCTGAAGGCGAATGGCAGAGGGAACTGCCCGGATCTGGTGCAGCGTGTTAATTCAATTCAGAGTTTCAGAAGAAAAATGAACGAGACCCATCACTATTCGCAGCTGATTGAGATTTTTGACCGCTGCTTTTTTCATGATTTTCAGACACGCCTGATTAAAGGCGACGACGAACCGATCTATCTTCCTGCTGATGAGCAGGTTGACTATCACCGCGTAATCTTTGCTCACGGCTACTATGCCAGCGCACTGCACGAAATTTCACACTGGTGTATCGCAGGCAGCGAGCGGCGTAAACAGATCGATTTTGGCTACTGGTACTGCCCGGACGGGCGGGATGCCATGACTCAGAATCAGTTTGAAGCGGTGGAAGTGAAACCGCAGTCGCTGGAGTGGATGTTTTGTGTTGCGGCAGGGTTTCCCTTCAATGTAAGTTGTGACAATCTCAATGGAGATTGTGAACCGGATCGCATCGCGTTTCAGCGGAAAGTCCATGCTCAGGTAATGATGCATCTGGAGAAGGGCCTGCCAGCCCGTCCAGCCCGTTTTGTTACCGAACTCTGCTCGTATTACTCAACACCCCCGTTAACGGCGGCACAGTTTCCCTGGCCGGAAGATCTGTAACCGCGGGGAAGAATGGATAAGGAATGGTATGATCGATGAATTTGAGGCGCGTATTCTGGCTCTGATCGACGATATGGTGGAAAGCGCCAGCGACGACGAACTCTTTGCCAGCGGCTATCTGCGCGGGCATCTGACGCTGGCGGTGGCCGAGATTGAACAGAAGGGGGAACATACCCCGGAAGCACTGCAGATTCAGGTGCAACAGAGCCTGCAAAACGCCATTCACGCCGGTGAGCTGTCGCCGCGCGATCAGGCGCTGGTGATCGGCATGTGGGATAATCTCTTCCTGCAGGCCCGTAAACCAGTCTGAGACCGGGCGGCCACCGTGCCGCCTGGCTTCTTCATCAGCCTCTTTCAGCCTTTCCCTCATCAAGCCTGTTAAGCCCAGGGGTTCCTTGCAGAGTGATCTGACATAGTACGGAAATTCGTCACTCAGCGTGCAAATCCGGTCAGATATCTCTGAGGAGATCTCAAGTCCGAAATGCTCAAATCCACTTTCAACGATACGCTGACGGCCGGGAGAATGAAGTGCCGGCTCGAGCTGCCTTTCTCTGCCAAACAGCTTCTCTGGTGTTCTGACAGGTACGCTGAGCGTAAGCACTTCATTAAGCCTGGTTGCAAATGTATTCGAATCACAGCCAGCAATACTCATAGCCATTTGCTCCAGAAGTAGCATTACTGAATTTAGCTATTGTCCTGATTTCAGGAGAGTAAGACATTACATGGCGTAAGGAGTAGTAATACAACTCTCGGTCAATACCAGCGTTCTGGCGGCTGTGGTAACCTATCCGGGTCATTTTTCGAAACCCGGACTGATGATGAAGAAAAGCAGCATTTCCACACCCCACGATGCCATGTTCCGGCAGTTTCTGACGCAGCCGGATATTGCCCGTGATTTCATGGAACTTCACCTCCCCGCAGAACTGCGTGCCATCTGCGATCTCAACACACTGAAGCTGGAGTCCGGCTCTTTCGTCGAGGATGACCTCCGTCAGTATTTCAGCGACGTGCTCTACAGCCTGAAAACTTCAGCCGGTGACGGTTACATTCATGTACTGATCGAACACCAGTCAACGCCAGATAAACATATGGCATTTCGCCTGATCCGCTATGCGGTGGCCGCCATGCAGCGCCATCTGGAGGCAGGCCATAAAAAATTACCACTGGTAATACCGGTGCTGTTCTATACCGGTAAGCGCAGCCCGTATCCCTACTCCACCCGATGGCTGGATGAGTTTGACGATCCGGAACTGGCAGGCAGGCTCTACAGCACTGCTTTCCCGCTGGTCGATGTTACCGTCATTCCGGATGACGAAATCGCAGGTCATCGCAGTATGGCCGCCCTGACCCTGCTGCAGAAACATATTCATCAGCGGGACCTGGCAGAACTGGTGGACAGGCTGGTGCCTATTTTACTGGCCGGATATCTTTCTTCATCACAGGTAGTATCACTGGTACACTATATTGTACAGGCTGGCGAAACCTCAGACGCCGAAGCCTTTGTTCACGAGCTGGCACAGCGTGTGCCGCAACACGGAGACGCACTTATGTCCATCGCACAACAACTTGAAGAGAAGGGTATCGAGAAGGGTATCGAGAAGGGTATCCAGCTTGGAGAACAACGTGGCGTTGAGAAAGGTAAACTCGAAGGCAAACTTGAAGTAGCCCGAACCATGCTGCAGAACGGCCTTGATTGCAACACCATCATGAAAATGACTGGTCTTACTGAAGACGATTTGGCACAGATTCGCCACTAACTTCCTTTTCAGACGCTCCCTGTCTGACCGTCAGCACATACAGTTCATGCAGGACGACATCCTGGTCAGGTTCAGCCTGCCAGAATATTAAATAACTTCGCCAGACCGCCCACATTGTCGTCAGCCGTGCCACAGCGGATTAAGAGTTGTCGGCCATCATCCTCAAAAGCTCCATCGAAGCGTGGCCAGTTGCACCCAGGGATAAGGCGACGTCAGACCGAAACCGGCACGGGTAAGTATAAACGTCAACCAGCTCAAGTCCCGGACTACGGGGCCGGACTGAAAGACCAGCGACTCAGCAGAGATATTTTTAATGAACACAGCATAATGTCTGCTTTTCGTTCATAGCAGCCCATGGGTTCACGGCTTTCTCTGTCAGCCGCTTCCCTTTCAAAGGGATGTCTTCACCGCTTTTCCCTTCAGCAACTTTCTTATCCAGTAACGATTAGGGTGCATTGCGCCCAGCGTATCGGCATCCAGGGGGATCGGCTCACCACACATCTCTGCGGCCAGCACTTCTGCCGCCAGCGGGCCACTGCACAGACCGCGAGATCCCAACGCGCCCAGCACGAAGAGTCCCGGATAGAGGGGGGCCGGGGGGGCCTGCTCCCTTTTTTGCGCTAAATCCGCATAGGTTTCCAGCGTCCGTTGATAGTCGGGCAGCGGGCCAAACATCGGCAGATGATCGCGGCTGGCGCAGCGGACACCGCTGCGGGCCTCGCCTGCGCTGACGTCTACCTCCTTCGGCCAGTCTGCCTCAGGCAGGCAGCGGATCAGGCGCTCGCGATTTTCCTGCTGATCTCCTTCCCGGTATGCCGTTGAAGTATCGGCGCGGTGATAGCTGGCACCAATACAGTGATGCTGATTAACGGGGTTAGCGGGTGTCAGATAGCCATCGTAACAGAGCACCTGCCTGAGTCTGCTGAGCGCCGCTGTGGTGGGAATATGGGTGACCTGGCCGCTCACCGCATAGGCCGGCAGGTTTTCACTCTGTTCAAAGGAAGCCAGCGTGTGGCCGGTTGCCAGTACCACGTTGCCGTGGCGCCGTGTTGGCTGCTGGCTGAACCGGAGCTGCCAGCTCTCCTCCTCACTATGAAGGGATATCAGCTGATGTTCCCAGTAAACGCTCAGCCCTTGCTGACAGGCCAGCGCCAACAGTGCTGACGTTAACTCGCCGGGGGAAAGCCAGCCGCCCAGCGGATAAGTGATGCCGCCACAGCCGGTTTCAACGCCGCACAACGCTTCAGCCTCTGCGGTTGGAACCTCTTTAGCAATCACTTCGGGCAGCCCCATAGTTAAAAGCTTAGCGATTTTCTCACGGCTTTTCTCATCCCAACCCAACTGCGTGACGCCGCACCAGTCATGGTCAAAATCCACGGGCAGGCTGTCATATAACCGGCGGGCAAAGGTGAAGGCGCTGGGGAAAAAGCGTGCCAGCGCCGGGTCGTGCTGATTAAGCAACGGATAGAGCGCGCCCTGTCGGTTGCCGGAAGCGCCCTGAGCGGGAAGGGGATCGGCACAATAGAGCGTGACTTTTTTGCCCCGACGCAGCAGCGCCAGAGAGAGAAGAGCGCTGGCAATGCCGCCGCCGATGATGGCGATATCGTCATCTCTGGCAGCGGGACGTGAGTACCACGGCAGACGATCGGCAGCGGGAAGCGCCTCGTCCAGCGTGCCGCAGAGCATTTCGCGTTTAGGGCCAAATCCTTTGCTGCGCACCACGTTAAATCCGGCCGCCTGTAAACCCCTGCGAACAAAGCCTGCCGCAGTAAACGTGGCAAAGGTGGCGCCCTTACGGGCAAGGCGGGCCATGCAGCTAAACAGCTCTGGTGTCCACATATCGGGGTTCTTCGACGGCGCAAAGCCATCCAGGAACCAGGCATCCACCTGCTGTTGCAGAGTGTCATCAAAACCAGGGATTAGCTGGTTAATATCACCAAACCAGAGGTCAAGCGTGATGCGGCCCCCTGCCAGCAGCAGGCGATGACAGCCGGGCAGGGCAACCGGCCACTGCTCGCGCAGTCTGGCCGCATAGTCAGCCAGCTCAGGCCAGCTGGCATGGGCGCTGGCTAAATCGGTGACGCTTAAAGGATATTTCTCACAGCTGATAAAGTGTAAACGCTGTAACCTCGCTTCTGGCTGAGTTTTTAGGTAGCGATCGAACGCCTGCCACAGCGTTAAAAAATTAAGACCTGTCCCAAAACCTGTCTCGGCGGCAATAAAAAGATCGCGCGAATGATGAGCGAAACGATCGGGCAGCTGATTACCGCCCAGGAACACATGGCGCGTCTCTTCCAGCCCGCTCTCGTTTGAGAAATAGACGTCGCCAAAGGCTCGGGATACAGGTGTACCCTGATCGTTCCAGCTTAATTCAGCATGCTCGATTGGAGTGGTTTTCAAGGTAAAAGCTCAGTTATCAGGCGGTGCCGCGATTGTAACGGTGTGAGCTGGCCCACGCAAATTTACAAAAGTTAAACGCTGATCGGACTTGTTCGGCGTACAACTGTAAGCTAAAGTGCGTGTCGAATCCTAATATAAGCAGTGAATGAGGTATTGAATGAAACGTGCAGTGATTACTGGCTTGGGTATCGTTTCCAGCATTGGTAATAACCAAGAGGAAGTCCTGGCTTCTCTGCGTGAGGGACGCTCAGGCATCACTTTCGCTCAGGAGCTGAAAGATTCCGGCATGCGTAGTCACGTCTGGGGTAACGTCAAACTTTCTAAAGACGAAATTTCCAGCCTCATCGACCGCAAAGTGCTGCGTTTTATGAGTGATGCGTCCATTTATGCTTACATCTCTATGCTGGAAGCAGTAAAAGACTCCGGTCTGACCGAAGAGCAGTACCAGAACAACCCGCGTGTGGGTCTGGTTGCCGGTTCCGGCGGCGGCTCGCCTTTCTACCAGGCAGCCAGCGTTGACGGCATGCGTGCCAAAGGGCTGCGCGGCGTGGGTCCTTATATGGTGACCAAAGCGATGGCGTCTGGCGTATCAGCCTGTCTGGCCACACCGTTTAAAATTCACGGTGTGAACTACTCCATCAGCTCGGCGTGCGCCACCTCTGCTCACTGCATCGGTAACGCGGTTGAACAGATTCAGCTGGGCAAACAGGATGTGGTGTTTGCTGGCGGCGGTGAAGAGCTGTGCTGGGAAATGTCCTGTGAGTTTGACGCCATGGGCGCGCTCTCTACCAAGTACAACGAAACGCCGGAAAAAGCGTCCCGTACTTACGATACCAACCGTGACGGTTTTGTTATCGCTGGCGGCGGCGGCATGGTAGTTGTTGAGGAACTGGAACACGCGCTGGCTCGCGGTGCACACATCTATGCAGAAGTGGTGGGCTATGGCGCAACTTCTGACGGTGCGGATATGGTTGCCCCTTCTGGCGAAGGCGCAATGCGCTGCATGCGTCTGGCTATGGCTGACGTTGATACCCCAATCGATTACCTGAACACTCACGGTACCTCTACGCCAGTGGGCGATGTGAAGGAGCTGGGTGCAATCCGTGAAGTGTTCAGCGACACTATGCCTGCGATGTCTGCTACCAAAGCTATGACCGGTCACTCGCTGGGTGCGGCAGGCGTACAGGAAGCTATCTACTCGCTGCTGATGTTGGAGCACGGTTTCATCGCGCCAAGCATCAATATTGATGAGCTGGACCCGGCGGCAGAGGGCCTGAACATCGTGACCAAACCTACCGAGCAGAAGCTGAAGACCGTGATGTCCAACAGCTTTGGCTTTGGCGGGACCAACGCCACGCTGGTGATGCGTAAGCTGTAATCGCGGCTCACCACAACGTAAAAACGCCCGCTGTTTCAGCGGGCGTTTTTGTTTGCATCGCATAAACAGCTGCTATAAATCACTCACCCCGCAGCGTTTTCCCTACGTTTCCCCCCGGATGGACAGCCAGCAGCTGCTCTTTACCAAAGCCGCTCTCACTCATCAGCCCCGCGATCATGCCGTCAAACAGCGCCAGCACCACCATAATGGAGGTGGTTGCCAGCATCTTCAGCGGGTCAATCTCCTCAACCCGTGGCGTCAGCAACAGCTGGTCTGCGCTTCTGGCCAGCGCAGAGTCGGGATTTTCGGTAACACAAATCAGCTTTGTCCCTTTGGCCTTAACCGTGGGAAGCAGCCGCGTCAGCTCGTCAGAGTTGCCGCCGCGTGAAAGCATAATCAGCAGATCCTCGGGGCGAAGAAAACCGCTGTCGCCATGTGCCGCATCTGCCGCACTGAGCCAGATTGCAGGTTGCTCGATGCAGGCCAGCATATGGGCAATTTTCCGCGCCGCGATCCCGGAAGTGCCAACGCCGGTTACCGCGATTTTGCCCCGGCATCCGGCGATAAGCGCCAGCACCGCCTGCCACTGCTGGCGATCTACCTGCGTATCCAGCACCGCCAGCGTCTGGCTCCAGGTGTGCCAGCCTTGCTGCGCCTGTTGCCAGGCTTGCTCTTCCTGCTGCATCGTGCTTGCGGCATTCTCTGAGGTGACTTCATGTTCCTTCGCCTTCAGGCTTCCGGCATTGCCTGGAGCAACTTCGTGTTCCTTTCCCATCACGCCTCCTGCATCATCTGGCGATACTTCATATGGTCGTGATACATTTCACGGAAAACCTGGTATTTCTGGTCATAGAACCGTTTTATTTCATTGGTTTGCGGGGTGACGGTTTTGCCAATGCGGCTCATGGCATTCATCGCTTCGGGCAATGATTCGTAGACGCCTGCGGCCACGGTGCCCATCATGGCGCTGCCCAGAAGCATCGCTTCGCTCTCTTCCGGCAGCAGCATGGCGCAGCCAGTGGCGTTGGCGTGTTCCTGCACAAAGACAGGGTTTTTTGTGCCGCCGCCGCTGGCCATAATCGTGTCGATGCTGTAACCCGTCTGGTTCATGGTTTCGATAATATGCCGTGCACCCAGCGCGATAGCCTGAACGGTAGCCAGATAGTGCAACGCCATATCTTCCGGCGTACGTGAGAGCTTAAGACCAGTCAGAATACCGGTAAGGTTCGGATTAGCGCGGGGCGAACGGTTGCCGTGGAAGTAGGGGAGCATATGAATATCGCGGGTCAGAAAGGCGATCTTTTCCGGCTCCCCCGCCATTTTCCGCAGCCGATCGTTCAGCACTTCGTAAATCGTTTTCCCCTGGGCTTTGCCCTGATCGCGCAGCGTGGCATAACAGGGGTGCGACTGGATCATATGGTCAATCAGCGCACCGGTGGCTGACTGCCCACCCTCATTTAGCCAGAGATCGGGCAAAATAGCGGAAAAGTAGGGGCCCCAGACGCCCTTAATAAAGCGTGGCTCTTTGGAAATAGCCATATGGCCGGTGGACGTGCCGCCGATTAACGCGATCCGGCGGTCAAAGTCCGCATGCTCACCGGATGCCCCGGCAGCGCCAAGCGTGCCCAGGCTGCCTGCATGAGCATCAATGATCGAGACGCTGACTGCGGTGCCGGGCAATAATCCCATTTCGCTGGCAGCGCGCTGCGTCAGTCCGTGGCCCAGAGGTTCGCCCATCGTTTTTACTTCGCGCCCGATTTTAGCAGCGTCGTGCTCAAGCAAATCTTCCAGCCCAATCTGGCGGAAATAGCTCTCATCCCAGCGGTTTTCATGGCCCATATAGGTCCATTTGCATGCCAGTGAGCAGAGCGAGCGGGTCTCATCCTGAGTTGCGCGCCAGGTAAGGAAGTCGGGCAGATCAAACAGGTGGCCGATATTCTGCCAGCTGTTAGGCATATGCTGCTTCAGCCATAACAGCTTTGGCGTTTGCATCTCTGGTGAGATCACGCCGCCGACGTAATCCAACACCCGATGTTTCGTTGCGTTAATGCGTTCCGCCTGAGAAATAGCACGATGATCCATCCAGACGATAATATTCTGCTCGCTGCGGCCGGAAGGGCTGACCGTCAGCGGTTTACCCTCTTTATCCAGCACCACCAGCGAGCAGGTGGCATCAAAGCCGATGCCTTTAATCTGCACGGGATTGATGTTGCTCTGATTAACAGCATCGCGTACGGCCTGACATACCGCCTGCCAGATATTGTCGGAAGATTGCTCAACAAAATCTGCCTGCGGGCGAAACAGCGCGATTTCGCGGCTGGCCTGACCCATCATTCTTCCCTTAAGGTCGAAAATACCTGCCCTCGCGCTACCGGTTCCTACATCCACACCCAGATAATAACTTGTCATTGTCGGCCTCTGCGATTCTGTAACGCGATAAACAGGATAAGCACACCGCCCCAAAGCGCCATCGTGAGATAGCTGCTTACCCCCAGCAAATTCAATCCACTCTCCAGCATTTGCAGCACGATAAGCGCCAGCACCATGCCAATGACCCGGCCAAATCCCCCTTCCGGGTTGATGCCGCCCAGCACCGAAGCCAGAATGGTCACCAGCAGCCAGGACTCGCCATAGCCCGCCTTGGCGGAGTTGAACATTGACATCATCAGCAGCGCTGCGCCCCAGCTCAGCAGAGCCGAGAAGATATAAACCGTGATCTGCACCCTGGCCGTGTTAACGCCGCTGAAGCGGGTAGCCTGCTCGTTCGACCCCAGCAGATAAATGCTGCGTCCCAGCGTGGTCTGTTCCAGCAAGACCCACAGGGCAAAAGCCACCAGCAGAAACAGCAGCAGGGCAAAGGGCACGCCAAACAGATCGCCATTGCCCAGAAACTGAATCAGCGGGGGGAAACCTGAAATCACCGCGCCGTTGGAAAGCAGGATGTTCAGTCCGGCGATCAACGTCATGGTGCCGAGCGTGGCAAGAATGGGGGAGACGCCAATAACCGCAATCAGCAGGCCGTTCAGCGTACCGATCACCACAGCCAGCAGCGCACCGGCGATCAGGGCCAGCAGCAGGAACAGCGGCTGATCGGGATGCGCAACGATAATTGCACCCATCAGCAGCGAGCAGGCGTTGGCGCTGGCAATAATCGACAGGTTAATCCCGCCGGTGAGCATGGTCAGCCCCATACCCAGCGCCAGCAGGCCCATTACGGGAAGCTGGGTCGCTATCGACTGAAAATTACCGGCGCTGAAGAAGCGGCCGCCCAACGTGAGCGAGAACAGCGCCAGCACAATAACAATCATCAGCAGCTGCAGGCGGATGATCCGGTCGCCGGGTAAGAGAGTACTTAAGGTGTTCATGCTATATCCCCTTCGCCAGTTTGCGTTTTTCATTCCAGGCTGTGGCGCTGACGCTGACCAGAATAATCAGCCCGCTAAACACCATATGCCAGTAGGAGGAGACCGCCAGCAGCGTCAGCCCGTTTTGCAGGAAAGCGAGCAGTAGCACCCCCAGCAGCGTACCCACCAGCGACCCGCGGCCACCGGTCATGCTGGTGCCGCCCAGTACCACGGCGGCCAGCACCGTAAGTTCATATCCGACCAGCGAGTTAGGCGCCACCGACTGTGTGGTCTGCGCCTGTACCACCGCCGCAACGCCCGCCAGCAGGCCCATATAGCCGTAAACGTAGAAGTGCAGCGTCAGCAGGTTCATTCCCAGCCGCGAAGCAGATTCCCGGCTGCCGCCCATGGCATAAATCTGTCTGCCCAGACGGGTGTAACGCATCAGGATGCCGGTCAGCACAAATACCGCCAGCAGGCAGAGCAGGGGAAGGGTCAGGCCATATTCATAGCCGTCGGCGGCGGTGAAGGAGAGCCAGTTAATGCCGTTCATAAACCAGTCGGGAAAACCATAAAGCCAGGTGCCGTTGGTGAACCAGACCAGCAGTCCATAGAACAGATTTAGCGTGGCTATGGTAATAATGATCGCCGGTACGCGCAGAAAATAGACCAGGGCACCGTTGATCAGGCCAAGGATTAATCCGCAGGCCATGGCAATAGCGAAGACCAGCAGGAAATTGCCGCCATGAGCCAGCATCGTGCTGGCCATCACATACTGGGCGATAGCGGTCATCGCCGGAAAAGAGATATCAATGCCGCCGGCAATCAGCACCACAAACAGACCGCAGGCCAGAATGCCCAAAATGGCGTAGCTGGTAGCAACATCTGTGAGATTGCCAAGGGTCAGAAACTCGCTGGTACGCAGGCTCAGCCCTGCCGCAAGCAGCAGGATTAACATCCCCAGCCAGAACTCGTGATGGGTAATAAGATGACGCAATTTGTTATTCATTCACCACTCCGGCAATCTCTTCCTGCTGACACTGATGAGGGGCAAAGCTGGCCACCAGCTCTCCTTTGCGCATCACCAGCACGCGATGGCTGTTGTAATACGCCTCGGGAATTTCATCGCATATCATCAACACTGCCATGCCAGATTCGGCGAGATCGCGGGCAATGCGATAGATCCCCTCTTTGTTAGCAATATCGACTCCGACGGTGGGGGAGTCCAGGATCAGGACTTTAGGCTGGGCGGGAACCCATTTGGCAATAGCGACGCGCTGGGCGTTGCCGCCGGAAAGCGTCTGTACGGGGAGCTGGCTGTCCGACACCTTGATATTAAGATCGTGGATCAGCGTGGCTACCTGATGACGAGCTTTGCGTCTGTCGAGCAAGCCGGCACGGCTACGAATACGGTTAAATACCGGCACCAGCAAATTGTCAAAAATGGACTGCTGCATCACCAGTCCCTGGGTCTGGCGATCTTCAGAGACATAGGCAATTCCGTGACGAATGGCGTCACGATTGCTCTTCAGGCGCACCTCTTTGCCTTCAATGCTGATGCCGCCGCTGTCCGGCTGAGTCATGCCAAACAGCGAGAGACAAAGTTCGGTACGCCCTGCACCCAGCAGACCAACGATAGAGGTGATTTCACCCCGTCTCAGGCTGAGGTTCACTGAGTGATACTCCCCTTTACGAGAAAGGTTATGTACTTCTAACAGCGGCGTTTCACTTTTGTCCGCGCGCGCCGGGAGATGGCTGAAGGTAAAACGCTGTCCGGTCATCAGGAACGACAGCTCATCGCTGTTCAGCTCGCTGGCTGGGAAGGTGCCCACCAGCTTGCCATCGCGCATCACGCTTATCCGGTCTGCAACCTCCATCACTTCATCCAGCTTGTGGCTGACAAAGACCACACAGATCCCCGCAGCCTTCAGCTCATTAACGACCCGCAGCAACCCGTTCACTTCATGGCGCGTCAGCGAGGCGGTGGGTTCATCCATAATCACAAGGCTGGCATCCGCCGCCAGCGCCCGACAGATGGCAACCAGCTGACGATCGGCAATGGAGAGCTTTTCCACTTTTCTGTCGGGATCGAGCGTGACGCCGATGCGCTGGAGCGTGTCGAGCGCCAGTTTGCGCATGGCGCTGCGTTTTACCCAGAAACCTCCGCCGGGCAGATAGCGGTGTACGGCGATATTCTCCGCGACGGTGAGATTTGGAAACAGCGACAGATCCTGATAAATCACCTGTACGCCATAAAAAGCGGAGAGCGAAGGGGAGAGATGGCTGAACAGCTTGCCATCAATGCCAAGGTGCGACCCTTTGTCAGGCTGATAAACGCCGGAAATCACTTTGATTAGCGTGCTTTTCCCGCAGCCATTCTGCCCGGCAAGGCAGTGGACTTCCCCTTTTTTCAGGGTCAGGCTGACGTTATCCAGCGCTCTGACACCGGGAAAGGATTTACTGATGTTTTCAAGAGAGAGAAACGTTTGCGACATAGAATAGCTACCCCTGGAAGCGGCCTGAATGCCGGTCAGCCGTCGACCGGCAGGATCCAGCCACTAAAAACCGAGCGTTTTGGCGTTATCTTTGGTGACTTCCAGAATGCGGTTAAAGCGGATCACATGCGTTTTCATATCCACATCCGCCTTGCCCACTCCATCGATGGTCAGATCGCTGTTGACCTGTTTGCCCTGAAGCAGCTGGTCGGCCAGGCTGACCAGCGCAAAACCGGCGTCTTTCGGGTCCCACAGCAGCGCTTTTTTGATATCGCCAGAGGCCAGATAAGGCGCAGCCTGAGCAGGCATCGCGATGCCTACGACGGCAATTTTGTTTTTAGCGCGTTTACTTTTCACCGCCTGACCGGCGCCAATCGGGCCGAGTGAACCAAAACCGATAATGCCTTTCAGGTCAGGATAGGTACGCATCAGATCCAGCGTGGTAGCGTAGGATTTATCGATACTTTCAGCTACCGGCAGACGCGAGGTTACTTCCTTCATCTCCGGGTACTTCTCTTTCTGATATTTGATAGCCGCATCGGCCCAGGCGTTGTGCAGCGGCACGGTCAGCGAGCCGACATAAATGGCGTAGCCCCCTTTACCGCCCATGGCGCTGGCCAGCTCATCCATGTTCTTTTCAGCGTACTTCTGGCTGTCGATGGTTTCGACATCCCACTGGCCAATCTGCTGGTCTGGTGATTCATGCGACAGCACTACGATGCCCTGCTCGCGAGCTTTCTTCAGCACCGGCTCAAGCACTTTGGCATCGTTGGGTACCACAATAATGGCGTCGACTTTTTTAGCGATCAGATCTTCAATCACTTTGACCTGCTGAGCCGGATCGGGGGTGGAGCCGCCAACCTGGTAGGCATTAACGTCAAGCCTGGCGGCTGCTTCTTTTACCCCGACTTCCATTCGGGTAAACCACGGGATACCTGTCACTTTTGCCACCACGGCGATATCATATTTTTCTGCTGAATAAGAGGGTGTTGTGAACAGCATGCAGGCAGAAACCAAACCTGCACATAATGCGACGTTGAATTTCATAGCAATACCTTTCTGTAGGGGCGGAGTATTCGTTTTATTGCCTGCATGTTGCAGGCTTATAGTGACCCAAGGTGATTTTCACTACGCAAGCAAGATAGCAATCACTTTCGCCAGAGCAGGCGGGTTTCCGACAGAAGTGTGACGGGTGACTTTTTATGTTATAAAAATTCATCTATATGGTTAATAAATAGTTAAAAATGCAAATCATGTAGGAATGTTACGTCATATAAATGTTTTTATTTTGTTAAAATATAAGCAATTGAAGATATTTTGATAACATTTATCTCGGGCGTTGCCGTTACAGCAGACAAAAAGCCTCAATAAAGCCGCTATGTGAGAAATTCTTTATTGAAACTGCGAGAGAGATCCCAGATATGTTGAGATACTCGCAGCATTTAGCAGCTTTTATGGTTGTTTTACCCCGTAAACGGGTTACAGAGCGTTTTTTGTGGCAATTGACGGTGGAGAGCCTTTGCTCCACAATTTTACGGAAAGTTTCTCCCTTCAACGTCGTCACGATGTTGCGTAAGCGTTTGATGTTAATCAGCGTGCTTCTGACAGTGCTACAGCAATGATGGATGTGCGGGCGAAGCGCGCCATTACGTAATAACAAGGATATCCATGCCGACCACCTTCACTGACCGTTCGACCAGCCCCGGAACCTCGCTGGCCAGCATCTCTTTTGCCGTTTTTCTTACTTATCTGACCGCAGGGCTTGCTCTGCCGGTGATCCCGCTCTTTGTACATCAGGAGTTAGGGCTGAATAACGTCATGGTGGGCATTGCCGTTGGTATCCAGTTCTTCGCGACGCTACTGACGCGAGGCTATGCCGGCAGACTGGCCGACCAGCGCGGTGCCAAACGCTCGGTGATGCAGGGCATGCTCGCCTGTACGCTGGTGGGGCTGGCCTATGTGCTGGCTGCTCTCCTTCCGCTGCCGGTGATGGGTAAATTTGCGCTGTTGGTGGTGGGGCGGTTGCTGCTCGGTTTTGGCGAAAGCCAACTGCTGACAGGAAATCTCACCTGGGGCCTGGGGCTGGTGGGGCCAAAGCGTTCCGGCAAGGTGATGTCCTGGAACGGCATGGCGATTTATGGTGCGCTGGCGGCCGGTGCGCCGCTTGGCCTGATGTTGCACAGTCAGGGAGGATTTATGCTGATGGGCATTGCCACCATGATCCTGCCAGCGATCGCTTTGCTGTTTAATTTCTGGGTCAAACCAGTGCCCACCCACGGCGGCGAACGCCCGTCATTATGGTCGGTGGTGGGGCAGATCCTCTCTCCCGGATTCGGCCTGGCATTGCAGGGCGTGGGCTTCGCCGTGATTGGCACTTTCACCACGCTCTATTTTGCCAGCCAGCAGTGGGGCAATGCGGGTTTTGCCTTAACGGCGTTTGGCATCGCTTTTGTGGTAGTGAGAATTCTGTTTGGCTGGATGCCGGACCGTCTGGGTGGCATCAGAGTTGCTCTGATTTCGCTGAGCATTGAAGCAGCAGGGCTGCTGGTGCTGGGATTTTCTGCCACGGCCTGGATGGCGCTGGCCGGGGCCGCGCTGACCGGCGCCGGTTGTTCACTGGTTTTCCCCGCACTGGGGGTGGAAGTGGTAAAACGTGTCGCTCCACAGGTGCGCGGCACGGCGCTGGGAGGATTCTCCGCCTTTCAGGATATTGCTTACGGTGCCAGCGGTCCGTTAACCGGTATTCTTGCCACATCGTCAGGGTATGGTTCGGTCTATCTGGCGGGTGCCGCCTGCGCAGTCGCAGGGATTGCAGTGATCTTAAACTTCGCCCGTCATCAGTGATCATGCTGCGTGTCGTGTCGTGTCGTGTCGTGGACGGACCGACAGCTGCATGGCCGTCCGGCGATAAAAAACCCCGCCGTTCACGGCCGCTAAACTCTTAAGCTGCGGGGATTTTTTTCATTGTTCCAACCTCTTCCCTGAAGAGGGGTAGCTTTGCTCAGACCCTGCCGGAAAATTCTTCAGGTCGATGGACTATCAACGAATGCCAGCAACTGCGCTTTGTGCATCTCCGCCCAGGCGCGGACCCCGATCGCCGGTCTACCCAGCAGATAGGGCACATCATTCTTGACGGTGCCCATGTATCCCATCCGACCGTCGGCGAACTGCGTCAGAAGCTCGAACGAGCTGCGGGCATACCAGTCCTCAACCTCCACCGTGCCTTGCTTGAAATGAGCCTCCATCTCTGAGGGTTCGAGCACATTGCAGTGAATCGTGCGGTCGAGCACTTCGCCGAATACGGTGGCCAGCTCCGGGCCGGTCATGGTTTCGGTGCTGAGGTAATAATCCTTTGAGGCATGGCGTTCGGGGCCGTCGCGCAGGACCCTGGCGGTTACGGCGGCCAGATCGTGGAGTGCGACGTAGCCGACCCGGTGCTCGCCCCAGAATACTGAGAAGGTACCGCCAACAGGCTGTGATACGCTCAGCATGTTTTCGAGAAACACGTTGGGATGCAGGTGCGTCCAGGCGATGCCACTGGCCTCGATATAGGCTTCGACCAGCGCGAACCAGCAATATTTCGAATCGGTAGCGTCTTCCGCAGCAAAGACGCCCTGGTTGACGATGTGTTTCACACCCGCCTTCTTCGCCGCGTCCACCACGGTCTTGGTCTGGTGGGTCATGGCGATGGTATAGCCGGTCAGGATGTTCATGCGATCGACGCCGCAGAGCGCTTCGGCAAAGGTCAAGGGATTGTCAAGGTCGAACAGAACGGCGTCGCGACCCTCAGCGCGCAGCCGCTCCAGATCCTTCTGCTTGCGTACACCGATGCGGATGCGTACGTCACCGGGGTTTCGGTCGAAATCCTCCAGAATCAGGCGGCCAGTCTGGCCGGTGGTGCCCATAAGGAAGATGAGAGGAGTGGTATTGTTCGTCATAAATATTCTCCGATTATGATGTAATGGTTTGAATGGACCGCGCGGGTGTAGGGGTCACGTCAGTGCGTCGCCACAGTGGAGCTCGCAGAGGCGACCTGGCGAGGCAGGAAGAGAGCGGCTACGAGGGCTGCCAGCCCGAAGCCGCTAAAGACGAGGTAGGTCCATTGCGAGCCGTACGCCATCGCGGAAGCAACGTGTTCGCCAGCTTTGATGTATCCCTCGCTGACGGTGCCCATGACCGAGAACGCGATGGCGATGCCCGCTGCCCCGACCAGCTGCTGGAGCGTGTTTAAGATAGCGCTGCCATGGGGAAGAAGGTGCGGACTCAGAACACCAAGGGAGGCGGTGAACAGTGGGGTCCACATAAGAGCCTGTCCGAGGACGATAAAGAGGTAGGTGCCGAGGAGCAACCAGATGGGGGTGCCAGGGTCGAGGGTGGACAAGTAAAATTGTCCCACAGCGATGATGATCGCGCCGGTGACGACAAACAGGCGCGGCCCGACGCGAGGGTACATGCGCCCAACAAAGGCGGAAGTAATGGCGATGGTGATCCCGCCGGGCATGATGAAGAGGCCTGTCTGAAGAGGCGTTAACCCGTACGACGCCTGGAGAATAACGGGCATCAGGGCCAGAGTGCCATAACCGGCCGTAATGAAGCACAGCATCGCCGCGGCGCAGACGCTGAAGGTGCGGATCCTGAACGGGCGCATATCAAGTTGCGCGCGGTCGGACTTTTGCAGCTGGATCTGTCGGGCAAGGAATACCGCGACCACTGCCACTCCCAGCCCAAGGGAAGGCCAGGGCGAAATTATTCCCTGCGCCGCACCCTCTCCGAATGACGCGAGGCCATAAACGACACTGGCGAACCCCACCGCCGAGAGAACTACCGAAAGGGCGTCCAGCCCTACCTTCCGCGGGGTACCCGGCACGCGAATCATGATGTTCCCGATGACCAGGGAGCTCACGGCAATGGGCAACAGCGTGATGAAGAGCCAGTGCCAGTCGAGGCGCGACAGAATTGCGCCTGTGACCACCGGGCCGATTGAGGGCGCGGCGGATGCGGCGACAGTGATAAGTGCCATCACGCTACCACGGCGCGTCTCCGGCACCAGCGTACTGACGGCAGTGTAGGAGAGCGGCAGCACAATCGCAGTGCCGACCGCCTGAATGATGCGGCCGACCAGCAGCACGTCGAAGCCGGGAGCAATGGCGGCGACAAGGGTCCCGGCCGTGAAGAGCGACATCGCCAACGTGAAGACCGTGCGCATCCGATACCGTTCGGTCAGGAACCCGGTCGCCGGGATCACAACGGCCATCGTCAGCATATATGCTGTCGTCAGCCACTGCGCAGTTGCGGCGGAAAGGTCAAGATCCGCCATAACACGAGGCAGGGCGATCACCATCAGCATCTCATTGAGGATCACGGTGAAGGTTGAGATGACGAGCACCGTAATGATCACGACGGCTTCACGTGTCAGCTTCTCCCGAGCGGCAGAAGGAGGCAGCGGGGCACGCCTGGTTGCGGGAAACGACATGTCTGGTACCTGTTACAGAGGTAATTGGAAGCAACGGGCTGGAGATCCTCCCGCCCGTTGCGTCAGTCACATGAAGAGCGCGCGAGTCAGACGCACGGCGTAGTCCGAGTCGGGGTTGGTGGTACTGTCGCCAACCCGTTCCATGATCGCCTCAATCGCGAGGTCGCGGCGTCTGGGCAGACGGGCCCGCTCGGTCGCGGCCAGGGCAGCGGGCAGCTCGTCGCGCGTCAGGTCCGTGCAGTAGCTCGGCGATCCGGGCTGCTGGCGCCATGACTCGCTGAGCGGTCCTGAATAAACGGCGTCGAGTCCGGTCTCGTCCACCAGACTCATCGCCACATCGCGTTCCCGCTCGCCGTCGGCGGCAACGGGAATGGCGATCCGTCCGGCTGTTCCTGCGGGGAGGCCCTTCTGCGCGAAGGAAGCTGAGGTGATAGCGTTCCACGCTTTGGCGATGGAGCGGCCAAGCTGCCCGGCAACCCACTCACTCTCGGTTTGACCGGCTTCGATGGCAGCGATCTCGCCGTCACGTTTGGGATAGTAGTTGGATGTGTCGATCACGACGGTGTTGGCGGGTACCCCCGCCAACAGCGGGGCGATTTTCTGAATGGCGCTGAGCGGCGTCGACAGGATCACCACGTCAACACCAGCCACTGCTTCGGTGGAGGTGACGGCCTGAGCGCCGTGGGTCAGGATGTCGCCTTCGATTGTGTCGGGGCCGCGCGAGTTAGCGACCTTTACGTCATGGCCTGCAGCGCTGAGTTTCAAAACCAGCGTTTTGCCGATGTTGCCGGTGCCCAGTATGCCAATCTTCATGATGTTATCCTCGTGTGATTGATCGCCGAGAGGGAGTCGGCAGATCGCGCGGCAAAGTCATATCACCGCCGTGTGACTGATGCGGTAGAGGGCGCGGCGGGCAAAACGAGGCCGCTCCCCTGGTATTTCAATCGTGGAAGGTCACGCTTGTGTCGACCGGCACGCGATCCATGTGGATCCGGTTGCCGGGTGCTGCCTCGTCCGGGTAGCCGAAAGAAATGCCAAAGAGCAATTTCAACTCGTCGGGAATGCCGAGGAATTCGCGGATTGTTTCGGCAAAAAAACCGAGTGCGGTTTGGGGGATGCCACCGAGACCGCGCGCCGCCAGCGAAAGCAGGAAAGTTTGGCCATACATACCTATGTCACCTGCAACACGGACATTGTCGCCAAACGAGGGCATGAACAGGAACGCAACCTGCGGAGCATTGAAGAACGAGTAGTTCATTGCTCCCACGCGCCGCCGCCCATCCTTGTCCTCGCGCATTACATTCATGGCTTCGTAATAGGCTTTGCCCAGGGCGTCGTTACGCTTACGATAGTCGCCGTAATAGTCGTTCTGGTCGAAAGAGAAGTCCGGCGTGAACTCTCCCGCGTCGTTTTTGGCGTGCAGGATTTGGGAAAGCTGCCTGAGTTTCTCGCCGCGGACAATGTGAGTATTCCAGGGCTGCGTATTGCAGTTGGACGGTGCGCACTGGGCATCCTCCAGCACCTCACGGATTATGCTTACCGGCACGGGCTTGTCGAGAAAGCCGCGGATCGAGCGACGCATGCGGGTCGCCTCTTTGAACGACAGCGTCTCGTCGGGCGACGTTTCGGTCTCAGGCTGGATAAGATTCATAGTCATAACTACTTCCTTAGTCAGGGGGTTAGTGGTTACCGGGGAACCTGACCAGCACAGCGATAGTCACGATGGCTCTGAAGGAGAGTTTCTTTCGACCATCCGATGACCTCAGCTGCGGGTCGTCATTTTGCACAATATCTCTAGTTCCCCATAATATAGTGTACTAGATAAAATGGCGCGAATATGTTGTCGTCGCTATCTCTACTCTTGCCGCGGCCTACTGAGATCCTGCAAGGTATCGCGAAGCTCGATTAGCCCAGTTTCATCCAATTTACAGGCGCTCTTGATCTTCTGACTAATGCTCCAGATTTCGTCCCGAATGCTCTCGGCCTTTGGGGTCAGATCGACAAGCACACGTCGTTCATCGTTCGGGTCGCGAGTACGAGTAACAAATCCCGCAGTCTCGAGCCGTTTGACAAGAGGCGTGATAGTGCCGGTGTCCATGTCGAGAGAAGCGCCAAGCGTGCCCACAGATAACGGCGATCCATTCAGCAGTTCAAGCATCACCAGGTATTGCGGGAACGTCAGGCCTAACGGCTCCAGGAACGGCTTATGCATCCGGGCCATGCGGTTAGCCGCTCCATAGAGAGCGAAAGAGAGCTCCATACCGACGCTGCGGGACTTTTTCATCATTATCTCGACCAATATCTTCTAGCGCACTAGAGTAAACCATCACTAAATAATTTCAAGAGCCATTCGCCCCTGCAACGGGCAAAAAATGGCTCAACCAAAGATGCGTGGAAGCTGACGTCAGCAGGGTATCAGGGAAAGGAGTTAAGTAGCAGGCTCGATTTCTGGTTACGTGACCAGCATCCGGTCACGCAGGGAAAGACAGCAGTAGAGTGACCTGCAGAGTTAACGTTAAACGAGAGTGTTTGTCAGAGACTCAAAGGAAAATCCACAGCAGGAACAGGATCAGCACCAGCACCGCAAATGCGGTAAACGCCGGACGGTTCACCAGCGGCTGCAGAACCGGCGGCACATAACCAAACAGCGGCGCAACAATCGGCTGCGGCTGGATATCGATATCGGCCACCAGCTGTTCGCGCAGGCGTTCGGCGCGGCGGGCAAACAGCAGGTTCATCAGATCCTGGGCCTGGGCGGGGGTAAGGATCGCCAGCGGCGGCTGCTGAAAACGTTGCAGGCTGGCATCTTCGAGCATGCGCTGCTCGGCATGGTCCGGCGGCACCTTCAGCGAGGAGAGCAGCATCGGCAGCGTTGGGGCGGCATGCTGGCTTAGCGTCTGGCTGACCTGGAGATACTGTGTCAGCAGCGGGAACAGGCGCGAAGGAACAGGATCGCCGCTATGCAGGTTAACCACTTTCATAACCGAAGCCCACAGCTTCACTGGCTGTTCGCCCGTGGCGGCAGCCAGGCGGGCGATTTGCTGATTCAGCGTATGATGTTCAGCAGGCAGTAGCGTGCGGTCGCTGATACGGTTTTGCTGCGGCTGCGGGATCGCCATCTGACCATTCTGCAACATGGTTAATACCTGACGCAGCTGGTCCGGATTGAGCGAGCTGAGCACCGTATGGCCAAACTGTTGACGGATAAAGTCGCTCACCGCCTGACGATTGTTCCCCTGCGGCAACAGATCCGTCAGTTGCTGGAAAAGCTGGCGGTTAGCGTGGGTATTTTGCACCTGAGAGAGGCGGGTATTGAGAAACTGTTCCGCCGCAGGGAAATGGCGCGCCAGCAGACCCGCATCGTTTTTCACCCCCACTTCATGACGCAAGCCAGCCCACAGCTCGGGCGACTTCAGCGAACTCAACGCCATAATTTTGACAATCAGTCTTTCCAGCGTGGTGCGCTGGACCGGCGTTAGCGGCTGATCTCCAGGGCCAGGGCGGGTAGTGCCTGCTTTGGCATCGACCGCTGTACGATCGCCAGGGATCGGCGCACCGGGGCCGCTAAGAGGTTGCATGAAAAAATCCTTAACTCAAAGGTCAACATCCGGGGCAGGCCGGAGAAAGGGTGATTGGCTATGATAACAATCCCGCCCGGTGATAGGTAGTAGCGTGGGCCTGGCGGGGGGAAATATTTTCCTCTTAGCGGCTAAAGAAAAGGCCGGGTTGCCCCGGCCGCTTTTTATTTACTCAGTAACAGCCTGTAAACGCCTGCGCCGCCAGCGTTTCCAGATAAAGGGCACCACCAGCACGGCCACGGCCAGCACCAGCAGTACTTTACAGATCAGGCTTTCCCACAGGATAGGAAGATTACCGTTGCTGATTGACAAGGCGCGGCGCAGGTTCTGCTCCAGCATTTCGCCCAGCACAAAGCCCAGGATCAGCGGCGACATCGGGAAATCCATCTTACGCAGGATATAGCCGAATATACCCAGCCCGACCATCAGCAGCAGGTCAAAGGTATTGCTGTGCACGGCATAGACGCCTACCGTTGAGATGGCCGCAATAGCCGGGACCAGGAACCAGAGCGGGATTGTCAGCATCCGTGCAAAAATATTGATCATCGGGATGTTCATGATCAGCAGCATCACGTTACCAATCAGCAGGGCAGCAATCAGCCCCCAGACAATATCGGGCTGCTCGGTAAACATCGCAGGACCCGGCGTGATGTTATACAGCGTCAGGGCACCCACCATCACCGCCGTGGTGCCGGAACCGGGAATACCCAGCGTCAGCATCGGGATAAACGACCCGCAGGCCGAGGCGTTATTTGCGGCTTCCGGTGCCGCCACGCCGCGAATGTCACCTTTACCAAAGGTTTCGCCACCGCGAATTTTCTTCTCGGTCATATAGGCAATAGCACTGGCGATGGTCGCCCCTGCACCTGGCAACACACCAACAAAAAAGCCGACAAATGATGAGCGCAGGGTTGCACCTGTACAATCAGCCGCCTCTTTCAGATTGAACATCATGCGGCCGCTGGCCCGCACGACTTTCTGCCCGCCGCTGGTGGATTCCAGCATCAGCAGAATTTCGCTGACCGAGAACAAGCCAATGACAACCACAACAAACTGAATGCCGTCAGAGAGATGCACACTTTCGAAGGTGAAGCGATAAACGCCCGTGTTGGCATCGACGCCGACTGTCGCCATGCCCAGGCCGATTAACGCGGCCAGGAAAGATTTCAGCGGGTTCTGGCTCATCATGCTGCCCAGGCAGGCAATGGCGAACACCATCAGCGCAAAGTATTCCGCCGGGCCAAAGGCCAGCGACCAGTTTGCCAGAATGGGAGCAAACAGAATAATGCCCAGAATGGCGATGGTTGATCCAACAAACGAGCTGACGGCGGAAATGGAAAGCGCAACGCCAGCGCGCCCCTGTTTCGCCATAGGGTAGCCATCCAGTGCGGTCATAATGGCACCAGCATCCCCCGGCACGTTCAGCAGAATGGAGGAGATACGTCCGCCATATTCGCAGCCAATATAGACCGTAGCCAGCAGGATCAACGCTGATTCCGCAGGCAGGTGCAGCGCAAAGGCCAGCGGCATCAGGATGGCTACGCCGTTAATCGGGCCAAGCCCCGGCAGCAGACCGACAATGGTACCGATAAAGCAGCCAACTAAAGCAATCAGCAGGTTGGTTGGCGTCATCGCGACCGCAAACCCCTGCATAAGAAAGGACCAGGTTTCCATGCGGTTCTCCGTTAGCTCAGCCAGCTGCCGAGCGGTAAAGTCACTTCCAGCAGGCGGTCAAACGCGTAAAACAGCGCCACGCCCATGATCACGCCAGAGATCGCCGCAGCCCACCAGCGTGCGCCAAACAGCATACCGATACCAAAGGTGAGGAGCGTGGTCATGACCGGGAAGCCGAGGCGCTCAAAAAACAAGCCGTACAGCATCATGATCGCCATCAATGCCAGCAGCCTCAGCAACGTCCCGCGTTTTGGCCAGTGAATAGTATCGGGCTTTCGCAGCAGCATGCAGATTGCACAGAGAGCCATCAGCCCGAGGATAATCATCGGAAAGGGGCGGGGGCCTACAGGCTCGTAGCTATACTCGCTGTGCAGCCCCCAGGCGATATAAAGACCGCCCACACAGAGCAGCAGCCAGATGCCGGCAAAAATACGATCGCTCATTGGGCGCTCCTGTTATTTCGCCAGGCCAAAGGATTTGGCTTTTTCACGGTAGTCGTTGACCTGATTCTTCACATAGCTATCCAGCTCCTGACCGAACATATTGAATTCAAACAGGCCACGCATATCACGCTGTTTCTTGAACTCATCCGTAGCGACCATCTTTTTGAACGCGTCAGACCACCAGTTATATTCCGCATCGGTGACTTTCGGCCCCAGATAGAAGCCACGGATCACCGGCCATTCAATATCGAAGCCCTGCTCTTTAGCTGTAGGAACATCCGCAAGCTGCCCCGGTAGTCGGTTCGGTGCCATTACGGCCAGCACGCGTAGCTTGCCCGCTTTCAGGTGGGGAACCATCTCACTCATATCGCCGGAAACCACCTGAATGTGGTTGCCCAACAGCGCCGTAACGGGTTCACCGCCGCCTTCAAACGCCACATAGCGCATTTTGCGGGGATCGATTCCAACCTCGCGGGCGAGCAGGGCAGTTTTCATCCAGTCCTGGCTGCCAATGGAGGCGCCGGCTCCCACCACCACTTTGTTCGGGTCGGCTTTCATTGCGGCCATCAACTCTTTCAGATCTTTATAGGGTGAGTCTGCCCGCACCGCGACCATGCCGTAATCGGTGCCCACGGCGGCCAGCCATTTCACGTCATCGACGGTATAACGACCAAATTTTCCCTGAGAAAGATTGAGTAACGAGCCGCCGGAAAAGGCCACTACGGTTCCGGCCTCAGCCGGGCGCTGGGCAACGATGGCGTTGTAAGCCACAGCGCCCACGCCGCCGGGCATATAGGTTACGCGCATTGGCGACTCAATCTGTTTGGTTTCCTGTAGCGAAACCTGAAGCAGCTTACAGGTCAGATCAAAGCCGCCGCCAGGTTTTGCCGGGGCAATACATTCGGTACGATCCGGGGCTTCAGCGGCAAAGCTGGCCTGCGAAGCCAGGGTCAGCAAAGCAGCGGCAAGCGCAGTGCGGGTCATTTTTTTCATTAATTGCTCCGTTCTTTTCTTCCAGAGTGTGAGCTTTCCCGAACTTCCGGGGTTGTAGAATTGTTAAAACATTAACCTTTCATTTACCTTTCAGTGGGCAGGAAAACTGACAGGATGTGATATGCGTCTCTTACTGGTAGAAGATACGGCCGGACTGGCTTGCTGGCTGCAAAAGGCGTTAACCCAGGCAGGGTTTGCCGTTGACTGGCTGGCCGATGGGTTGGCTGCGGATCAGGTATTACAAACGGAACAGTACTCGCTGGTGGTGCTGGATATCTCGCTGCCCAGGCTGGATGGTCTGTCGTTGCTGGGGCGAATGCGAAAAAGAGGGCAAAACGTGCCGGTGCTGCTGCTGACGGCAAGAACCGGAGTGGCAGACCGCGTACGCGGGCTGAATCAGGGAGCAGATGACTATCTGAGCAAGCCTTTCGAGCTGGAAGAGCTGGAGGCGCGCATCCGCGCATTGCTGCGGCGCAGCCAGGGCCAGAGCCAGGAAGCGCAGGCCTTTGGCGAGCTGATTTTCCATGATGAAGGCTACTTTGAACTTCAGCATAAGCCGCTGGCGTTGACCCCGCGTGAATCCAGCGTGCTTACCACACTGATGCAAAGGCGCGGACGTCCGGTCTCGCGGCAGCAGCTCTATGAGCAAACCTTTACCCTGGCGGATGAGGCCAGCCAGGAAAGCATTGAACTCTATGTGCACCGCGTCAGAAAAAAACTCTCCGGCAGTAATGTCTCAATCGTTACGCTACGTGGATTGGGCTACAGCCTCGAATGCCAGTCATAAAGTCGGTTTCCCTGCGTCGGCAGCTGCTGTTATGGCTGGGGCTGCCGCTGATCCTGCTGTGGGGACTTTCTGTTTACACCCACTATGCAAGCGCATTGCAGGCCGCTACCCAGGCTTACGATCGCTCGCTGCTGGCTTCAGCCCGCACCGTGGCGGAACGGCTGCGGGTGAAGAACAATCGTCTGGAAGTGGATGTCCCCTGGGTGGTGCTGGACAGCTTCGAGCGCAACATGAACGATCAGTTGTTTTACCAGGTCATCTCGCCGGAAGGCAAAACGCTTTCCGGTTATGACGATATCCCCCCGCTGCCTGCGGATGTGCCGCGTTCAGTGAATTATCCCGCGTTGGTACACTTCTACGACGCGACTTACCGTCAGCAGGCTATCCGGGTGGCCGCGCTCTGGCAACCGGTGAGCGAGGAGAACCTTCACGGCATGGCGCTGATACTGGTAGCAGAAACGCTGACATCCCGCGAAGAGTTTGCGGGAAAATTACTGAAGACTGCGCTGCTCAGCCAGGGGGCGCTGGTTTTGATGACGCTGCTACTGGCCGCCGTGATGCTGAAAAAAGTGCTGCGACCGTTGCGCCGCTTGTCTGGCCTGATGGCGCGACGAGACCCTGGCGATCTCACCCCTTTACCGGCAGTATTGCCGTGGACTGAAATGCAGCCGCTGATACTCTCTGTGAATCGCTATATAGAGCGGCTGCGTCAAATGATGGCGCGCCAGCAACGATTTAGCGCCGATGCCTCGCATCAGTTGCGTACGCCGCTCACTATCCTGAAAACACAGGTGGCCGTAGCCCTGAAAAGCGACCACCCCGAAAGCTGGAAAGAGAGTTTACAAGCCATGCGCGTCACGTTGGATGAAACCATCTCGCTCACCAATCGCCTGTTACAGCTTTCACGCCTGCGGGCACACCAGACTACGGAGGTGCCGTTGCAGGCGGTTGATCTGGCCGCTCTGGCCAAAGAGGCCTGTTTCTCCCATTTTGCTCAGGCCAGAGCAAAGCAGATCGATTTGGGCTATGAGGGGGAAGAGGGGTTTCTGGTGCGCGGTGACGCGCTGCTGATCGGGGAGCTTTGCGCCAATCTGATCGACAATGCCATCAAGTACACCCCGGCTAAAGGTACAATAACCGTCAGCGTGCGCGACGGCGTACTGACGGTTGAAGACAGCGGGAAGGGGATAGCCGCCGCACAGCGCCAGCAGGCGATGCAGCCCTTTCATCGTTTAACGGAGATCGGTGCCGTGGGCGGTGCCGGGCTTGGACTGGCGCTGGTGAAAGACATTGCCGACTGGCATGGCACTCACGCCGAACTGCATAGCAGTCCGGCGCTGGGAGGGCTGCTGGTCCGGCTGGCGTTTACGCAGTGGGATCGGAATCCGCCGCCGCTGCCCGCTTCAGCCGCAGAGGAGTTCGCAGGCGCTGCGCCAGAAAAACGCCCAGCAGAGTAATGCCGCCGCCGATAAAGTGATAGCTGTGCAGCGTCTCGTGCAGGAACAGCACGGCGATAATCGCCGTGAAGATCGGGGCCAGATTCATAAAAATGGTCGCGGTATTGGCTCCCATCCGCATCACGCCCTGGATCCACAGGAAAG
Organism: Erwinia sp. MMLR14_017; assembly: GCF_033657285.1. Taxonomy (NCBI): domain Bacteria; kingdom Pseudomonadati; phylum Pseudomonadota; class Gammaproteobacteria; order Enterobacterales; family Erwiniaceae; genus Erwinia; species Erwinia sp. MMLR14_017. The sequence continues at coordinate 85,342 of NZ_JAWVWP010000007.1, forward strand.
GGGCGATAATTGACGCCGGGATCCCGGCAAACAGCACCAGCGGAATATTGTGCAGGTTAAGCGAAACGTCCTGCGCCAGCAAAAAGTTGGGCAGCAGCAGCAGTACGCCGAACACAATCTGCATATAGAGGCTTTGCCAGTTGGGCAGTGCAATGGCCCACCGTTTGGTCAGTACGCCGTACAGGGCGTAAGAAGTGGAGGCGGCAAACATCATCACTTCCCCCTTTCCTAAGCCTTGCGAAATCAGTTGCTGGGGGTTGCCCTGACTCACCAGCCACACCAGCCCGCTAAACGACAGCAGGCTGCCCAACAGGATCCCCAGCGTCGGTGCCAGCCGCAGCAGCAGCAGACTGATCAGCACTGTTAATAGCGGGATCAGCGCGTTCAGGATCCCCATAAACAACGCGGTCACGCTGTGCGCTGCGTAATAGGCCAGACTCTGATAGAGCACCATACCTAACAGCCCCAGGATCAGCAGCTTCCACCACACCTCTTTGATTTGCTGACGATTGCGCCAGACAGCAGGCAGCACGAAAGGCGTCAGGGTCACTAAAGCTAACACCCAGCGATAGAATGAAATAGCCGCCGGATCGATCGCTCCAGCCGACACTTTGCTGACAATGGCATTCACCGACCAGATCAGCACCGCCAGCAGGGGAAACAGAAAATTCATAGTAAGATCCGCCAGGTAAGAAAAGGGGGGCAGTGTACGCTCTCCTCTCCGCAAGGGTAAACTCTTAATCAGCGCACCTGAGGGTTATCCGGTTCGCAGGTTTATGGCAGAATATCGGCCCACTCCTCTCCAGGCAGGACCCGATTGTGAAAATCCTTGTTGATGAAAATATGCCATATGCCCTTGAGCTTTTCAGCCGCACGGGCAACGTGCTGGCTGTGCCGGGTCGTCCGGTGCCGCAGGCGGAACTGGATGATGCGGATGCTCTGATGGTGCGTTCGGTGACTAAAGTGAATGCGGAACTGCTGAGCGGCAAGCCGGTGAAGTTTGTCGGCACGGCCACTGCCGGAACCGATCACATTGACGAGGCCTGGTTACAGGCGCAGGGTATCGCCTTCTCTGCCGCGCCGGGCTGCAATGCCATTGCGGTGGTGGAATATGTCTTCTCTGCGCTGCTGCTGCTGGCAGAGCGTGACGGTTTTCAGCTGAAAGATCGCACGGTGGGTATTGTCGGCGTGGGTAACGTTGGCGGCCGTTTGCAGGCGCGCCTGGAAGCGCTGGGCATCAGAACGCTGCTGTGCGATCCGCCGCGTGCCGATCGCGGTGATGAGGGCGAGTTTCTGCCGCTCTCAACATTGGTGGAAGAGGCCGATATTCTGACCTTCCACACGCCGCTCTTTAAGCAGGGCGAATACAAAACGCTGCATCTCGCTGATGAGGCGTTGCTGATGGCTCTGCAGCCAGGGACAATCTTAATCAACGCCTGCCGTGGGCCGGTAGTGGATAATGCCGCGCTGCTGAAGGTGCTGCAACAGCGTGACGACCTCAGCGTGGTACTTGATGTCTGGGAGCCGGAGCCGGAGCTTTCGCTGCCGTTGCTGGAGAAGGTAGATATCGCCACTGCTCACATCGCCGGATACACGCTGGAAGGCAAGGCGCGCGGCACTACCCAGGTGTTTGAAGCCTGGACCGCCTTCCTCGGCGAGCCTCAGCAGGTGCTGCTGGAGACCTTATTGCCCGCTCCAGAATTTGGTCGCATCACTCTTCACGGTGAGCTGGACCAGCCAACGCTGAAAAGAGTGGTGCATCTGGTGTATGATGTGCGCCGCGATGATGCGCCGCTGCGCGCGGTGGCGGCTGTTCCCGGCGAATTTGATCGCCTGCGCAAGAATTACCTTGAACGTCGCGAGTGGTCCTCTTTGCAGGTCGCTTGTGATTCTGAGCAGGCTGCTACCCTGCTGGCGAAACTCGGTTTTAATGCCGTTTATGAGCCAGCTTCCTGAAGGCCCTGCCTTATCTGACTCTGCGGGCGGCGTAACTACCGCCTTCTCTTTTGTCTTATTTTCTGGAGTAAACCAACATGTCTGACGGCTGGAACATTGCGCTACTGGGCGCGACAGGCGCAGTAGGGGGAGCTGTACTGGAACTGCTGGCTGAACGCCAGTTCCCGGTTGGTGAGTTATATCTGCTGGCGAGCGAGCGCAGCGCGGGTGAAACCCTGCGCTATGAAGGGAAATCGATTTTAGTCACCGATGCCAGCAATTTTGACTGGTCGCAGGTGCAGCTGGCCTTTTTTGCCGCAGGCCGTGAAGCCTCCGCACGTTATGCGGATGAGGCGGCCAACTCGGGCTGCCTGGTGATCGACAGCAGCGACCTGTTTGCCATGGAGCCGGACGTGCCGCTGGTGGTGCCGGATGTCAATCCGCAGGTGCTGGGTGATTACCGTAACCGCAACATTATCAGCGTGGCCGACAGCGTCACCAGCCAGCTGCTGTGCGCCATCAAGCCGCTGATGGACCAGGCGGGTTTAAGCCGTCTGCAGGTGACCAGCCTGATTGCCGCTTCTGCCCACGGCAAAGCCGCGGTGGATTCGCTGGCCGGTGAGAGCGCTCGTCTGCTGAATGGCCTGCCTGCGGAAGAGGGCTTCTTTAACCGTCAGCTGGCCTTCAACATGCTGCCTTTGCTGAACGATGCGGAAGGCAGCGTGCTGCAGGAGCGTCGTCTGGTGGATCAGGTGCGTAAGGTGCTGCAGGACGAAGGACTGCCGATCACAGTTTCGACCGTGCAGGCCCCGGTTTTCTACGGCAACGCGCAGATTGTGCATATTGAAAACCTGCGCCCTATCTCCTCTGACGAAGCGCGCGAAGTCTTGCTACAGGCAGAAGATATTGCTCTCTCTGATGAAGATAACTATCCGACGCAGGTTGGCGACGCTTCCGGCAGCAACCATCTGAGCCTGGGCTGCGTGCGTAACGACTACGGCATTCCGGAAATGCTGCAATTCTGGTCCGTAGCGGACAACGTGCGTTTTGGTGGCGCGCTGATGGCGGTGAAAACCGCTGAGAAGCTGGTTCAGGAGTATATGTACTGATGTCAGAAGCAGGCTTGCCTGAGCAGAAGCACAAGCTGGCGCTCGGCATTGAATATGATGGCAGCCGCTACTATGGCTGGCAGCGGCAGCAGGAAGTGCGCAGCGTGCAGGAAAAGCTGGAAAAAGCCCTTTCCAAAGTCGCTAACCATCCGGTTACCGTATTTTGCGCAGGCAGAACGGATGCTGGCGTTCACGGCACCGGTCAGGTTGTGCATTTCGAAACCACCTCCGTACGCAAGGAGGCTGCCTGGACGCTGGGGGTTAATGCGAATCTGCCGGATGATATCGCTGTGCGCTGGGCCAAACCGGTCGCGGATGATTTTCATGCCCGCTTCAGCGCCACCGCCAGGCGCTATCGCTACGTCATCTATAATCGTCGCCTGCGCCCGGCGATCCTGCATGGTGGCGTGACCCATTTTTACCATCCGCTGGACGTGGAAAAAATGCAGCGGGCAGGGCAGTGCCTGCTGGGCGAAAACGACTTCACTTCGTTTCGTGCGGTGCAGTGCCAGTCCCGGACGCCGTGGCGCTATATGATGCATCTGAACGTCAGCCGTTATGGTGACTGGGTGGTTGTGGATATTAAAGCTAACGCGTTTGTGCACCATATGGTGCGTAATATTGTCGGCAGTCTGATGGAAATCGGCTGCGGTAATCAACCTGAGAGCTGGATGGCAGAGCTGCTGGCGGCGAAAGATCGCACGCTGGCTGCGGCCACTGCCCGCGCAGAAGGGTTATACCTGGTGGCAGTCGATTACCCGGAACAGTATGAACTACCTCGTCCGCCGATGGGACCGCTGTTCCTCGAGGATTAAATAATGCCTGGACAATTAAGGAAACGTGTATGGAACTGATTCATTTTGTTGTCGACTTCATCCTGCATATTGATGTTCATCTGGCGGAGCTGGTGGCGCAGTATGGTATGTGGGTGTATGCCATTCTGTTTCTGATCCTGTTTTGTGAAACAGGTCTGGTTGTCACGCCCTTCCTGCCAGGAGATTCCCTGCTTTTCGTCGCCGGCGCGCTGGCAGCGTTACCCACTAACGATCTCAATATCCATATGATGGTGGTCCTGATGGCGGTAGCCGCGATTGTGGGCGATGCGGTGAACTATACGATTGGTCGGCTGTTTGGCGACAAATTGTTCAGCAACCCGAACTCAAAGATCTTCCGTCGCAGTCACCTGGATAAAACCCATCAATTTTACGAGCGTCACGGCGGGAAAACGATTATTCTTGCGCGCTTCGTGCCGATCGTCCGGACATTTGCGCCGTTTGTCGCCGGCATGGGAAAAATGTCCTACCGCCACTTTGCCCTTTACAACATCTCGGGCGGGTTGCTGTGGGTGCTGCTGTTCTCCTACGCGGGCTATTTCTTTGGCAATATGCCAGCCGTGCAGGAGAATCTGAAGCTGCTGATTGTGGCCATCATCGTGCTGTCGGTACTGCCGGGCGTGATTGAGGTTTGGCGCCAGCGTCGCGCTGCCCGTCAGCAAAAATCGCAGTAATACATCGCTAAACTGCCGTCCGTTGACCAGATTTTTATCCACAGCATCGGGCGGTTATGGTTTAATGAGCGACATTATGGTCTGCGCTGCCGTGCGGCGTGGAAAAAAGAAAACTGGTTTCACCAGGTTCAAACAGAAAGGTCATCAATGAGCTGGATTGAACGAATTCTCAATAAAAGCACCATCACCCCTTCGCGCAAAGCCAGTATTCCGGAAGGGGTCTGGACCAAGTGCGACAGCTGCGGCCAGGTTCTGTACCGCGCCGAGCTGGAGCGTAATCTTGAAGTTTGCCCGAAATGCGACCACCACATGCGTATGCATGGTCGTGACCGTCTGCACAGCGTGCTGGACGAAGGGTCGATGGTGGAACTTGGCAGCGAGCTGGAACCGAAAGATCTGCTCAAGTTCAAGGATTCCAAGAAGTATAAAGATCGTCTGGTTGCGGCTCAGAAAGAGACCGACGAAAAAGACGCGCTGATTGTGATGAAGGGAACCCTGCACGGCATGCCTGTAGTAGCCGCCGCGTTTGAGTTCTCCTTTATGGGCGGTTCAATGGGGTCGGTAGTTGGCGCACGTTTTGTGCGTGCCGTTGAGCAGGCGCTGGAAGACAACTGTCCGATGATCTGCTTCTCCGCTTCGGGCGGCGCCCGTATGCAGGAAGCGTTAATGTCGCTGATGCAGATGGCCAAAACCAGTGCTGCGCTGGCAAAAATGCAGGAGCGGGGACTGCCTTATATCTCCGTGCTGACGGACCCGACCATGGGCGGCGTCTCTGCCAGCTTCGCCATGCTGGGCGATTTGAACATTGCGGAACCGAAAGCGCTGATCGGCTTTGCCGGCCCACGCGTTATCGAACAAACGGTCCGTGAAAAACTGCCCCCTGGCTTCCAGCGCAGCGAGTTCCTGATCGAAAAAGGCGCAATCGATATGATCATTCGCCGTCCGGTAATGCGCTTTAAGCTGGCAAGCATTCTGGCTAAAATGATGAATCTGCCCGCACCTGAGGAAGACCTCGTTAAAGAGGTTGTTGAGGATGCGCCGCAGAGCCCAGAGGCCTGACTGCCAACCGAAAGGGGCGCAGCGCCCCTTTTACCAATGAACCGTACGACATTGAACGGGACACATGGATAAATTTCCTCAAGCCACGTCGCCTCTGGTCACGTGGCTTCATTATCTTGAGAATCTCCATACTCAAGCTATCGAACTCGGGCTGGCACGCGTCCAACGCGTGGCTGCTGCGCTCGACCTCTTAACCCCGGCCCCCGTTGTATTTACCGTGGCGGGCACCAACGGCAAAGGTACCACCTGTCGGACGCTTGAAACGCTGCTGATTGCTGCGGGCTATCGCGTAGGCGTGTTCAGCTCACCTCATCTGCTGCGTTATACCGAACGGGTCCGTATTCAGGGAGAAGAGCTGCCGGAAGCGGATCACACCGCCTCGTTTGCGGATATCAACGCCGGACGTGGCGAAACCTCGCTCACCTATTTTGAATTTGGCACGCTCTCTGCGCTGTGGCTGTTCAAACGCGCCCGACTTGATGTGGTGATCCTGGAAGTGGGACTGGGCGGGCGGCTGGATGCCACCAACATTGTCGATGCAGATGTTGCCGTGGTGACCAGCATTGGGTTGGATCATACCGACTGGCTGGGGCCGGACCGCGAAAGCATTGGCCGTGAAAAAGCGGGCGTGTTCCGTGCCGGAAAACCGGCCGTAGTAGGCGAGCCGGAGATGCCGCAAAGCATTGCAGATGTAGCCGATAAGCTCGGCGCGTTGCTGCTTAAGCGCGACAGAGAGTGGTCTTATTCATTAGCTGACGGAAACTGGACGTTTACCGATGCGCATGGCTCGCTGAAAGCGCTGCCGATGCCGCAGGTGCCGTTGCCCAATGCTGCTACCGCGTTGGCTGCTCTGCGCGCCTCTCCCCTCAGCGTCGATGAAAAAATTATTTATCAGTGGCTGGATAAGGCCATTTTGCCCGGCCGCTTTCAGACGATAGCGAACTCACCCCGCGTGATTCTGGATGTGGCACACAATCCTCATGCAGCCGCCTGGCTGGCCGGGCGCCTCAGCGAAATGGCGAAAACCGGCAAGGTTCACGCTGTGGTCGGCATGCTGCATGATAAAGATATTGCCGGTACGCTGGCCTGTCTGGAACCGGAAGTGGATCAATGGTATTGCGCGCCGCTGGAAGGCCCGCGCGGTGCCAGCGCTGAGCAGCTTAAGGCATATTTGCCGCAGGCTCAGACCTTTGCCAGCGTGGCTGAGGCGTATCATTACGCGCTTCAGCAGGCGGCAGAGCAGGATATTGTGCTGGTGTGTGGCTCTTTCCACACCGTAGCGCACGTAATGGAAACGAGGGAAACGGAGAACGGCAGTGGCCAGTAAGTTTCAAAACCGTTTAGTCGGGACCGTCATCATCGTAGCACTTGGCGTGATCGTTTTGCCGGGCCTGCTCGACGGCAAGAAAAAGCATTACAAAGAAGAGTTCGCGGCCATTCCGCTGGTGCCGAAACCGGGTGACCAGCAGGAAAACGATCTGGTGCCGCCGGTCACGCAGCCTTTACCATCGCAGCCGCCAGAAGGCGCGGCAAGCGTTGTTACCGGACAAAACAGCGGCAACAGTTCTCAGGCTGAAAGTGGCTCCACGGCACCGCAGTCACACAATCAACCCAGCGTAGTCGCACCGCCGCCGGTGGTCGAGTCTAAACCTGTTCCTCAGCCGAAGCCGGTTGAGAAGCCTAAACCGAAGCCGGTGGAAAAACCGAAGCCTCAGCCTAAGCCTGAACCTGTTCCTCAGCCGAAGCCTGAACCTGCTCCGGCGCCTCAGCCTGCAGAGCCTGCTCAGCAGGCGGGCGCACCGGGCGGCCAGGCCTACGTTGTTCAGCTGGGCGCACTGAAAAATGCCAGCAAGGTAAATGAAGTGGTGGCGCAGCTGCGTCTCTCTGGCTATCGCGCCTTTACCGTGCCTTCCACGCCGGTTCAGGGGCAGATAACCCGCATCTACGTTGGACCGGATGCGTCGAAAGCGAAGATGCAGGCAGCGGTAGGGGAGCTGAAAAGCATTTCAGGATTAGGCGGAGTAGTGAAACCTTACAGCGCGCGTTAGCAGCTGAAGGCTCGTTTATCCTGCAGAAAAGGTAGCGACAGGGCGCAGAGTCTCACCGTAACGTCCGGCAGGTTTTTTTCAACGGGTGGCGGCTTTTCCACCCGTAAAATCTGAGCCTGTGGCTATTAGTGTAAGAGCCTCTGCCTTATTTATAACCTTAAATGCCCGGCCTCCGCCCCAGAGCATCCTGTTGCGGGCGGGCGTTACCTGAAGCAAATCAAAACATTGCATTATCAGGCCTTCCGTCAGGTGAGGGAGGCCGCCAGCAGGCATTCTTGCTGGTTTTTTTAACACACCTCTTTAAATAAACTGGTAAAGGAAAACGTTACGCAAACGTTTTCTTTTTCTGTTAGAATTCGCCCCGAACTGGATGCAGGGGCACAGTCGCTGGAAGAGTTCATGGTCTGGATAGATTACGTCATTATTGCGGTTATTGGTTTTTCGGCTCTTGTCAGCCTGATCCGGGGATTCGTTCGGGAAGCATTATCTCTCGTTACCTGGGGTTGCGCATTTTTTGTCGCCAGTCATTACTACTCCTACTTAGCCGTCTGGTTCACAGGGTTTGAAGACGAACTGGTTCGAAATGGAATCGCCATTGGGGTGTTGTTCGTTGCCACGCTGTTAGTCGGGGCAATTGTCAATTACGTCATTGGTTCGCTGGTTGAAAAAACTGGCCTGTCAGGTACTGACAGAGTGTTGGGCGTCTGTTTCGGGGCTTTACGTGGCGTGCTGATTGTCTCAGCCATTCTGTTTTTCCTCGATACATTCACCGGCTTTTCCAAAAGCCCGGACTGGCAACAGTCCCAGCTGGTTCCCCAGTTCAGTTACGTCATCAGGTGGTTTTTTGACTACCTGAAAAGTACGTCGAGTTTTTTGCCCCGGTAATAGAACCGGGGTTACGGCTTATGAGGAAATAACCACATGTGCGGTATTGTCGGGATCGCCGGATTCATGCCGGTCAACCAGTCGATTTATGACGCGTTAACGGTGCTCCAGCACCGTGGGCAGGATGCCGCAGGCATCGTTACCATTGATGCATTGAATTGCTTCCGCCTGCGTAAAGCAAACGGTTTGGTTAGCGATGTATTTGAAGCCCGCCATATGCAGCGTCTGCAGGGCAATATGGGGATCGGTCACGTCCGTTACCCAACGGCCGGAAGCTCCAGCGCTTCTGAAGCGCAGCCCTTCTACGTGAACTCGCCTTATGGCATTACGCTGGCGCACAACGGTAATCTGACCAACGCGCACGAGCTGCGTAAGCAGCTATTTGAAAGCGGCCGTCGTCACGTTAACACCACTTCAGATTCTGAGATCCTGCTGAATATCTTTGCGGTTGAGCTGGATCGTTTTCAGCATTACCCGCTTGAAGCAGATAACATTTTTGCTGCGGTGGCTGCCGTGCATCAACAAGTCCGCGGTGCCTATGCCTGCGTGGCGATGATTATCGGCCATGGTCTGGTGGCGTTCCGCGATCCTAACGGCATCCGTCCGCTGGTGATTGGCAAGCGCGGCATGAAAGATGGCCGCAGCGAATATATGGTGGCGTCTGAAAGCGTGGCGCTGGATACGCTGGGCTTTGAATTCCTGCGCGACGTTGCGCCAGGCGAAGCGGTCTACGTCACTGAAAAAGGGCAGCTGTTTACCCGTCAGTGTGCGGAGAACCCTAAATTCAATCCGTGCCTGTTTGAGTACGTCTATTTTGCCCGCCCGGACTCTTTCCTGGACAAAATTTCCGTTTACAGCGCCCGCGTGCGTATGGGCACCAAGCTGGGCGAGAAAATTGCCCGCGAGTGGGAAGACCTGGATATTGATGTGGTCATTCCTATTCCGGAAACCTCCTGCGATATTGCGCTGGAAATGGCGCGTATCCTGGATAAGCCTTATCGTCAGGGGTTTGTGAAAAACCGCTACGTAGGCCGTACCTTTATCATGCCGGGGCAGCACCAGCGCCGCAGCGCGGTTCGCCGCAAGCTTAACGCCAACCGTGCCGAGTTCCGTGGCAAAAACGTGCTGCTGGTGGATGATTCTATCGTGCGCGGCACCACCTGCGAGCAGATCATCGAGATGGCACGTGAAGCAGGGGCGAAGAAAGTCTATCTGGCTTCTGCAGCACCGGAAATCCGTTTCCCTAACGTTTACGGCATCGATATGCCAAGCGCAACGGAACTGATTGCTCATGGCCGTGAAGTGGAAGAGATCCGTCAGCTGATTGGCGCCGATGGCCTGATCTTCCAGGATCTGGACGATCTGATTGAAGCGGTGAAAGAGGAGAACCCCGATATCGTGCAGTTCGAATGCTCGGTGTTCAACGGTATCTACGTCACCAAAGATGTCGATCAGCAATATCTGGAGTATCTCCAGTCACTGCGTAATGATGATGCCAAAGCGATGGCGCGTCAGAACGAAGTAGAAAACCTGGAAATGCACAACGAAGGCTAATACCCTGAGTTCTGCAGGCAGGTAAGATGGGCCGGAAGCGATTCCGGCCCATTTCTTTTTTGGCCGGCCATGTCATACTCAGCCCTCTAACTTCGCAGGATTATTATGAAACGACTCATTATTGGCATCTCCGGTGCCAGCGGCGTCATCTATGGCGTACGCGCGCTGCAGATTTTGCAGCAGGTAAACGAGGTGGAAACCCATCTGGTGATGAGTCAGGCTGCCCGCCAAACCCTGGCGCTGGAGAGCGATTACTCCGTGCGGGAGGTCCAGGCGATGGCCGATGTGGTACATGATGTGCGGGATATCGCTGCCAGCATCTCTTCCGGCTCCTTTAAAACGGACGGCATGGCTATTCTGCCCTGTTCAATGAAAACCCTCTCCGGTATTGTGCACAGTTATACCGACGGCTTGCTGACGCGTGCTGCCGATGTAGTGCTGAAAGAGCGCCGCCGTCTGGTTCTCTGCGTGCGTGAAACGCCGTTGCATCTGGGCCATCTGCGTATGATGACTACCGCCGCTGAACTGGGCGCAATTATCATGCCGCCGGTGCCAGCATTTTACCATCGGCCCACCAACATCATGGATATTGTCGACCAGACGGTAAACCGTGTGCTTGATCAGTTTGATATCACCCTCGATAAAGATCTTTTCGCGCGCTGGCAGGGTGCATAACCCCGCAATAAATGCACTGCAATAGTGCGTTTGTTGGTGCTGAATCGCTTTTTGGGCATTCAGTGCACCAAAATGCATCATTGCATTCCCCGAAAGGTTACAAACCTGTTATAAATTTCCCTGCATTGCCGCTGTTTGCCTCGTCACAAGGCGTAATGCGGGGATTGCGCAGCGATGGGGCAAAGCCCGGCAAAATTGGCATGAAATCTGCAAAAGACAATTGCTTTTACTGCGCTAACAACATCACGACTGAGATAATAAAAAACCATACTCGAGGGTAATTTATGAAAAAGCAGGTCCTGGCTCTTTCTCTGCTGCTGGCTCTCTCTTCAGCGGGTAGCGCCTTTGCTGCCGTGCCGAAAACGCTGCGCATCGGTACCGATCCAACTTATGCACCTTTTGAATCTAAAAATGCTCAGGGGCAACTGGTTGGCTTTGATATCGATCTGGCGAATGAGATCTGTAAGCGTATCGAGACCAAATGCACCTATGTGGAAAGTGATTTCGATGCTTTGATCCCCTCGCTGAAAGCGAAAAAAATTGATGCCATCATCTCTTCGCTCTCTATCACCGAAAAGCGTCAGCAGGAGATCGCCTTCTCGGAGAAACTCTATGCTGCTAACGCCCGTCTGATTGCGCCGAAAGGCTCTAAAATCATGCCGACGCTTGATTCGCTGAAAGGCAAAACCATCGGCCTGCTACAGGGCACTACGCAGGAAACCTACGCCAACCAAAACTGGCGTCCTCAGGGCATTACCGTTACCCCGTACGCTAACCAGGATCTGGTTTATCAGGATCTGACGGCTGGCCGTATCGATGCTGCCTTCCAGGATGAAGTCGCTGCCAGCGAAGGCTTCCTGAAGCAGCCTGCCGGTAAAGATTATGCGTTTGCGGGTCCGGCCGTGAAAGATGAAAAAATCTTCGGTGTGGGTACCGGTATGGGCATGCGTAAAGATGATGCCGACCTGAAAGCAGCCATTGATAAAGCGTTTGATAGCTTGCGCAAAGATGGTACCTACGACAAATTAGCTAAAAAGTATTTCGACTTTGACGTGTACGGCGGTTAAGTAAAACCTGTCATGGGGGTTAGCCTGTCTGCGAACGGCGACCCCCGTTTTGTACGCCACGGGCGGATGAAACGCGAAGTTAATCCAAAGACAGGACATCATTATGCTGTATGGCTATTCGGAAGTAATTTTAAAAGGGGCGTTGGTCACGCTGGAACTGGCTCTGAGTTCCGTGCTGCTCTCCGTTATCCTGGGATTGATTGGCGCAGGGGCCAAACTCTCCAACAACCGCCCGTTACGGATAATTTTTGAAGGTTACACCACCCTTATTCGTGGCGTACCCGACCTGGTGCTGATGCTGCTGATTTTCTATGGCCTGCAGATAGCCCTGAATCAGTTCACTGATATGTTGGGCCTCGATCAGTTCGATATTGATCCGATGGTTGCCGGCATCATCACTCTCGGCTTTATCTATGGCGCTTACTTCACTGAAACTTTCCGCGGTGCTTATATGGCCGTACCGAAAGGGCAGATTGAAGCCGCAACCGCTTTCGGCTTTACCTCCTCCCAGACCTTCCGCCGCATATTATTCCCCGGCATGATGCGCTATGCGTTGCCGGGCATCGGCAATAACTGGCAGGTGATCCTCAAGGCGACCGCGCTGGTCTCCTTACTGGGACTGGAAGATGTGGTCAAGGCGACGCAGCTGGCGGGAAAAAGTACCTGGCAGCCGTTCTACTTTGCCATTGTGGCCGGCGTGATTTACCTGGTCTTTACTACGCTCTCCAACGGCGTCCTGTTGTGGCTTGAACGCCGTTATACGGTGGGTGTGAGAAGGGCGGATCTATGATCGACATTATTCAGGAATACTGGAAAGCTCTGCTGTGGACCGACGGCTACCGTTTCTCCGGCGTGGCCATTACGCTCTGGCTGCTGATTATCTCGGTGGTGCTGGGCGGCTGTCTGGCAGTACTGCTCTCTATAGCACGCGTCTCCTCTGTCACCGCCGTGCGTTTTCCGGTGTGGCTCTTTACCTATGTTTTTCGCGGTACGCCGCTCTATGTGCAGCTGCTGATCTTCTACTCCGGCATGTACACGCTGGAAGTGGTCAAAGGCAACGATCTGCTGAATGCTTTCTTCCGTAGCGGCCTGAACTGTACGCTGCTGGCGCTGACCTTAAATACCTGCGCCTATACCACGGAAATTTTTGCCGGAGCTATCCGTGCCGTTCCGCATGGGGAAATTGAGGCTGCACGCGCTTATGGCTTCTCCACGTTTAAACTCTATCGCTGCATCATCATGCCTTCAGCGCTGCGCACGGCACTCCCGGCCTACAGCAATGAAGTGATCCTGATGCTGCACTCTACGGCACTCGCTTTTACCGCCACGGTGCCTGACCTGCTCAAGGTTGCCCGCGACATAAACTCGGCAACCTATCAGCCGTTTGCGGCCTTTGGTATCGCTGCGGTGCTCTATCTGATTATCTCGTATGTGTTGATTAGTCTGTTCCGCAAGGCGGAGCATCGCTGGCTGAAGCACGTTAAACCCTCATCGACCCATTGAGTGAACTATGGCCGACAACAAATTAAACGTAACAGAACTGCATAAACGTTATGGCGAGCATGAGGTGCTGAAGGGCGTATCACTGCAGGCAAATGCCGGTGATGTCATCAGTATTATCGGCTCATCCGGCTCCGGGAAAAGTACTTTTCTGCGCTGCATTAACTTCCTGGAGAAGCCAAGCGAAGGCACTATTTCCGTCAACAATCAGATGATCAATCTGGTCAGGGACACCGACGGTCAGCTGAAGGTCTCTGACAAAGAGCAGCTGCGCAAATTGCGTACCAGCCTGACGATGGTGTTTCAGCACTTTAATCTCTGGAGCCATATGACGGTGCTGCAAAACGTGATGGAAGCACCGATTCAGGTTCTGGGGTTAAGCAAAGCGGAGGCGCAGTCGCGAGCCATCAAATATCTCGATAAAGTGGGTATTGATGAGCGCGCCAGGGGTAAATACCCGGTGAACCTCTCCGGAGGTCAGCAGCAGCGCGTTTCGATTGCCCGTGCGCTGGCGATGGAACCGGAAGTGCTGCTGTTTGATGAGCCCACCTCGGCGCTCGACCCCGAACTGGTGGGTGAAGTGCTGAAAATCATGCAGAAGCTGGCGGAAGAGGGCAAAACTATGGTGGTGGTAACCCATGAAATGGAATTCGCCCGCCACGTTTCCAGCCATGTTATCTTCCTGCATCAGGGCAAAATTGAAGAAGAGGGGCCGCCGCATGAGGTATTCACCAGCCCGAAAAGCACCCGTCTGCAACAGTTTCTCTCTGGCGCGTTAAAATAGTCCCGCCAGCGGCACAAAGCATGCTGAGGGGCAGCCCCGGCACCTCTTGTTGGCAGATTTTCACCTTAAGCTTACAGGCGGGCAGTAACCGGCTCAACGCCACTGGTATTACTGCCTGCCTCTTTCCCGGCGCTATACCACGTCTTTTAACGCCTCATTCAGCTGATACCAGCGGAAGGTAAATCCTGACTCCTCCAGCCGCTTAGGCAGCACGTGTTGACTGCCAAGAACCAGTACAGCGGATTCCCCCATCATCACTTTAATGGCGGCGGCAGGCGTGCGCATAAAGGCCGGACGGTGCATCGCCTGACCCAACATGGCGGCAAATTGTTCATTACGCACCGCATAAGGCGCCACCATATTAAAAGGCCCCTGCAACGTTGGGTTATCCAGCAGCCACAGGATGGCGTTCAGCATGTCGTCCAGATGGATCCAGGGCATGTACTGCTTGCCGCTGCCAATTGGTCCGCCAATGCCCATTTTAAAGGGCAGTTTCATCTTGCTCAGCGCCCCTCCCTCTTTAGCCAGCACCACGCCGGTACGCAGCAGGCAGACCCGCGTCTGTTCGCTTTCCGCTGCCTGGGCCAGCTTCTCCCAGTGAGCGCAAAGCTGGTGGGTAAACTCCTCGTGCCCCGGATCTTCTTCCGTCAGGATCACATCGCCCGCGTCACCGTAAAATCCGGTGGCTGAACCGGAAATCAATACCGAGGGTGGCGTGGCGCTGGCATTGATTAACGACGCCAGACGCTCGGTTATCTGCCAGCGGCTTTCGCACAGCAGATTTTTCTGCTTTTCCGTCCAGCGTTTGTCAGCAATGGGTTCCCCAGCCAGGTTGATAACCGCGTCGATATCATTGAGATCGCGTTGCTGATTCAGCCCCGACCAGAGGTTAACCCTGTCGCCAAATTTGCTGCGCGCTGCCGCCACGTCGCGGGTAACGACGCTTACCTGGTCGCCCCGTTGCAGCAGGCGAGGGATAAGCTGGCTGCCAATCAGGCCTGTGCCGCCTGTGAGTAAAATATGCATGCTGTCTGTCCTTAATCAGAGAAGTAAAAATGCCAACAGCCTGCTTTCAGCTTAGGTGAAGTTTGGGGGATTGCCTTTCTGCTGAAAAATCGGTAAACAAGAGGCAGACAACGCTTTGTAAGGATATCAGGATGAACTACCCAAACGTGATGCTGTGGTCCGATGCCTGTTTTTTTAGCCCCTATGTGATGTCCGTATTTGTGGCGTTGAGCGAGAAAGGCGTGCCTTTTTCACTACAGCGTGTCGATCTCGCCAGCCAGCAGCATCTGCAACCCGCTTATGGTGAAATTTCGCTGACCCGGCGGGTGCCAACCCTGCAGATTGACGATTTCCTGCTCTCTGAATCTTCCGCCATTGCCGAGTATCTGGAAGAGCGCTTCCCTGCCCCCGAGTATGAACGGCTCTATCCCCGTGATATCGAAAAGCGGGCCAAAGCGCGTGAACTACAGGCCTGGCTTCGCAGTGACTTTATGCCGCTGCGTCAGGAGCGTCCGACGGAGGTGTTATTTGCCAGTGAGAAGTACGCGCCATTAAGTGAAGCGGGAGAGGCGGCTGCCAGAAAACTGTTTGATGGCGTGGGGCGGTTACTGAAAGCAGGTCAGCAAAACCTCTTTGGCGAGTGGTCGATTGCCGATACTGATCTGGCGGTGATGATCAACCGGCTGGCCTTACATGGCGACGAGGTGCCGCAACAGATCGCGGATTACGCCTATTTTCAGTGGCAGCGCGCTTCTGTGCAACTCTGGCTTTCGGAATCCTCCAAGACCGCCTGTTAATGACACAGGTGGATTATAATTTACCGGCTGTCCGTGGCAAACTGTGCGGGCAAGAGTCAACGAGCGCTGAAGCGCCAGAACAAATAAGGGTTACGGATGGTGGAGCAAGAGAGCGGCACGGAATGGGTGGATATCGTTAGCGAAGATAACGAGGTCGTTGCACAGTCCAGCCGCGCGCAAATGCGGGCACAATGTTTGCGTCATCGCGCGACCTACATCGTGGTTCACGATGGGATGGGTAAAATTCTCGTCCAGCGCCGCACCGAAAGCAAAGATTTCATGCCCGGTATGCTGGATGCCACCGCCGGTGGCGTGGTGCAGAGCGGGGAGGATATGCTGGAGTCGGCTCGCCGTGAAGCGGAAGAGGAGCTTGGCATCGCTGCCGTGCCGTTTGCCGAACATGGCCTGTTCTATTTTGAAGATCAGCACTGCCGCGTCTGGGGTGGATTGTTCAGCTGCGTCTCACACGGTCCCTTCGCCATGCAGGAAGAGGAGGTGGATGAGATATTCTGGATGACGCCGGAAGAGATCACCGCTCGCTGCGATGAGTTTACGGATGATTCGCTGAAGGCGCTTTCTCTGTGGCTCAGCCGTAATAACGAGTCCAGGCGCGCCAGCGCGGATACCTCTTCAGCCTGACCACCGGCTGCAAAAAATGAAAATGGGACGAATCGCTTCGTCCCATTTTTTTGTGCTGACTTTCTGTAACTCAGTTTAAAGCGTCAACCTGACTCTTTATCAGATTAACGCCGGCTGAGTTAACGAGCCACAACCTGATGTGGCTGCGTTTTACGGCCCATTTTACCCAGCACCCCAGCGATAACGGCTTCAATCAGCAGGACAACCAGCGCCATCCAGCTCGCCTTAGCGGTTGCAGCAGCAGCCTGTTCCGCTGCTTCACGCGCTTTTTTCTCAGCATCCGCTTTTAGCTGCTGATATTTCTGACGCGCCTGCTCATAGCTTTTTTGCGTCTGGGCAACAATCTGGTCAACTTCCTGATCGCTCTTACCGGTACGCGCTTTAATGATATTTTTCAGCGCGTCGAGATCGGCAGCCTGAAGCGTATCCTGGTTACGTTGAATAACACCGCTGAACCAGCTGGTTAAATCAGTGTCGGCAGTTTGCGGATGATTAGCGGTATTTTGCGCCTGATTCTGGGCATTATTCGCTTCTTTATTTGCGTCATTTTGCAGGTTTTGCGGCTGCAGTTCGGGTTTACCCGTTTGCTGTAGGGTTTTTTCAAGCTCGCTCTGCATATTGCCCAGGTCAATATTATTTTCCTGCAACTTCTCTTTCGCGGTATTAGCAAGCGAAGGTGCCGCTGCTGAAATACCGTTACCCAGCATGCTGAAGCCCGAGCCAATTACACTGGCCGTTCCGCTCACAGCACTGCTTATTACCATCACCGCAATCCACAGACAAAGCAGTGTATTCACGGCCCACATCAATATGCCATGTAATGCCCCTTCACGCTGTGCCAGTCGGCCAGTAATGAAAGCGCCCGCGCCAACGGAGATCAACATGCTTAATCCGGTCCAGACGGCAGCGCCCGTCCCTAAACCATCAAGTGGATTCTGTTCTTTCAGTGGATCGATTGTGGTCGCGCCTATTGCCGTACCTAAAATAGCTAGCAGCAAATAAATAACGGTTGAAAGTATTACGCCAGCAAAGACAGCGCTCCAGGAAATACGCTTCAGTGGAACGCCATTATTTACTTCACTGTAAACCGGATGAATTGTGTTGTCGCTCATGTGAGACTCTCCCTTGGCCTGATTATTAACGGCTACTTTCAGGCATTATGATTTTTGAAGATATTTCATGAAATAGTTTACCTTGCCTGTGTAAGACTAGTCCTGGCATGCCATTTAAGCCAAAAAAAATAATCATTTGTGTAACCTTTTCTTATTTTTCAGTGGATTAAGTGTGGCAGTCCGCCTGGTTTTCAGGGTGATTATTGCAGCTGTTTATTCTTTTAGCAGGTAAAGCAGAGGGGAAATTTAAAAATTTGGCAAGCAGAGACTTTTTAACAGCTGAGGGCATAAAAAAAGCGAATCTTGCGATTCGCTTTAATCAGATCCAGCAGAAGCTGGAATTAGCCTTCAGCCTGTTTTGACTGAATGGCCGTCAGCGCGATGGTATAGACAATGTCATCTACCAGAGCACCGCGAGAGAGGTCGTTTACCGGCTTACGCATCCCCTGCAGCATCGGCCCGATAGAGATCAGGTCGGCAGAACGCTGTACGGCTTTGTAAGTGGTGTTACCGGTGTTCAGATCCGGGAAGATGAACACCGTAGCGCGGCCCGCTACAGGCGAGTTTGGCGCCTTCGATTTGGCCACATCGGCCATAATCGCTGCGTCGTACTGCAGAGGTCCATCGATAACCAGATCCGGACGTTTTTCCTGCGCGATGCGGGTCGCCTCGCGGACTTTTTCCACATCGCTACCGGCACCAGAGTTTCCGGTTGAGTAGGAGATCATCGCCACGCGAGGTTCAATACCGAAGGCCAGCGCGGAGTCGGCAGACTGTATAGCAATTTCCGCCAGTTGCTCAGGGTTAGGGTCCGGGTTAATGGCGCAGTCGCCATACACCAGCACCTGCTCTGGCAGCAGCATAAAGAACACAGAGGAGACCAGCGAGCTGTTTGGCGCCGTTTTAATCAGCTGTAACGGAGGACGAATGGTATTTGCCGTGGTATGAACCGCGCCGGAGACCAGTCCGTCGACTTCGCCACGCTCCAGCATCATGGTGCCAAGCATAACGTTATCTTCCAGCTGTTCCTGCGCCACCACTTCGGTCATGCCTTTGCTTTTACGCAGTTCAACCAGACGGGCAACGTAATTTTCGCGCACCACTTCCGGGTCCACAATCTCAATCCCTTTACCCAGCTCTACGCCCTGTACCGCAGCAACACGCTGGATCTCTTCCGGATTCCCCAGCAGGATACAAGTTGCAATACCGCGCTCGGCACAGATAGCTGCTGCTTTAACGGTACGCGGTTCATCACCTTCCGGCAGCACGATGCGTTTGCCCGCTTTACGCGCCAGCTCGGTGAGCTGGTAACGGAACGCTGGTGGAGAAAGACGACGGCTGCGGTCTGAAGCCGCAGTCAAAGATTCAATCCACTCCGGGTCGATATGGCTGGCGACATACTCCTGCACACGCTCGATGCGCTGCGTATCGTCGCTTGGCACTTCCAGGTTGAAGCTCTGCAGGCTCAGCGAGGTCTGCCAGGTGTTGGTGTTCACCATAAAGATAGGCAGACCTGTGGCAAACGCACGCTCACACAGTTTGCGAATAGGGGCATCAATCTGGTAACCACCGGTCAGCAGTACGGCGCCAATTTCCACGCCGTTCATGGCAGCCAGACAGGCTGCAACCAGCACGTCCGGACGATCGGCAGAGGTCACCAGCAACGAACCGGGACGGAAGTGCTCCAGCATGTGAGGAATGCTGCGTGCGCAGAAGGTTACAGATTTTACGCGGCGGGTAGCAATATCCCCTTCATTGATAATCTCCGCATTCAGATGACGGCACATATCAATAGCGCGGGTCGCAATCAGGTCAAAGCTCCAGGGCACGCAACCCAGCACCGGCAGCGGGCTGTTGGCGAAGAGCTGTTTAGGATCGATATTTGCGACGCTGGCCTTGTTGGAGTCATCAAATATTTCCGACAGATCCGGGCGCGTACGCCCCTGATCGTCAACCGGCGCATTGAGTTTGTTAATGATCACGCCAGTGATATTCTTGTTTTTGCTGCCGCCAAAGCTGCTTTGCGTCAGCTCAATCCGCTCTTTCAACTGGGCAGGAGAGTCATTGCCCAGCGACATCACAAAGACGATCTCCGCATTCAGCGTTTTGGCAATCTCATAGTTCAGCGCAGAAGCAAACTGATGCTTGCGGGTCGGCACCAGGCCCTCTACCAGCACCACTTCAGCGTCTTTGGTGTTCTCGTGGTAGCGCGCAATAATCTCTTCCATCAGCACGTCCTGCTGATTTGAACCCAGCAGCGATTCCACACGGCTCATCTGCAGGGGTTCGGCGGCGGGAATGGTGGAGTTTTTACGAATGATAGTGGTGGTCTGGTCCGGAGCATTTTCACCGCTGCGCGGCTGGGCGATAGGTTTGAAGACGCTGAGACGCACGCCTTTGCGTTCCATCGCGCGGATCACACCGAGGCTGACACTGGTTAAACCGACGCTGGTGCCGGTAGGAATTAGCATAATGGTACGAGACACAATAAACCTCTCGAATAGACTCTTTCAGGCTTCAGCGCGTTTGAGTCCAGGTTGGTGATGTCAAAACAACTCCGCCAGCCTGAGCTGACGGAGAGGGAAGGGCTTAAGCAGTCAGACGGCTGGCGTCCTGGGCAATAACCAGCTCTTCATTGGTTGGGATAACCAGAGCCGGGCGGGTGCCTTCTTTATTGATAAAGCCCGATTTACCGAAGCGGGCCGCGAGGTTGCGCTCGTGATCCACTTCAAAGCCCAGCAGGGCCAGTCTGCCCAGGGAGAGTTCGCGAACCATCGCCGCATTTTCCCCGATGCCACCGGTGAAGATTACCGCATCCAGGCGGCCATCCATCATCGCGGTGTAAGAACCGATATATTTCGCCAGGCGGTGGCAGTAAACATCCATCGCGCGTTTGGCATCTTCTTTGGTGGTGTAGTTATCTTCCACGTAGCGGCAGTCGCTGGTGACGCCGGTCAGACCCAACAGGCCAGACTCTTTGGTCAGCAGCTTGTTGATGGCATCCACGCTCATGCCCAGGGTGTCATGCAGGAAGAAGACCACGGCCGGGTCGATATCGCCTGAACGGGTGCCCATGACCAGACCTTCCAGCGGCGTCAGGCCCATCGAGGTATCCACGCAGACTCCGTTGCGGATAGCCGCTACGGAGCCGCCGTTGCCCAGGTGGCAGGTAATGATATTCAGCTCTTCCACCGGCTTGTTCAGCACTTTTGCCGCTTCGTGAGTCACATAGAAGTGGCTGGTGCCGTGTGCGCCATAACGGCGAACGCCATGCTCACGGTACAACGCGTACGGCAGGGCATAAAGGTAGGACTCTTCCGGCATTGTCTGATGGAAAGCGGTGTCGAAAACCGCCACATTCTTATCAGAAAGATGCGGGAAGTTCTTCATCGCTTCCTCAATCCCGATCAGGTGTGCAGGATTGTGCAGCGGTGCAAAAGAAGAGGCGTCTTTGATGCCCTGAATGACATCCTGATCGATAATTACAGACTGGGTAAGCTTTTCACCGCCATGAACGATACGATGACCAATTGCAGTAATTAGTGCAGACAGCTCTGGTTTTTGTGCCAGAATAGATTTAACGATGAAATTGAGGGCTTCGCTGTGCGCAGCGCCGGCGCCTAATGCCTCTTCGTGTTTAGCCCCTTCCATTTTCCACTTAATACGGGCTTCGGGCAGGTGGAAACATTCGGCTAAACCGGAGAGGTATTCTTCGCCATTTGCCGGATCGATGATGGCGAACTTCAGGGAAGAACTGCCGCAGTTCAGAACCAAGACTAACTTACTCGACATGGAAGGTCCTATTGGTTAAAGGTGGCGAAATAAAACTCAACAGACTATCAGCGTAGCGCATGAAAGCTGGTACATTAATGATGAACGTCATGCTCAGGGCAAATTTTGTCTGAAAGCAAAAAAACTTGATAAATCTTACGTGATTTTTTGAATTATTATCAGATGCTGATGGTCCTGCATGCAGAGTGATAGCAACCCTGTAACAGCCCTTCAACAAACGCGCACAGGATAACCAGTGCGCCGCGTAAAGACAAAATATTTTGAAAGACATCATGTAAAGTTGTTGAGTTGCACGTTTTGTTTATTTTTTATCTCCGAAGTTGAGGTCAGCCATGGCTAATGAATCCGGCTCTGTCGGTTGGTTTAAACTGTTCCAGCGGGGACAGCATTATATGAAGACATGGCCTGTCGATAAGCGTCTGGCGCCCATGTTTCCAGAGAATCGGGTCTCACGCGCTACGCGTTTTGCCATCCGGTTTATGCCACCGCTGGCGGTGTTCTCGATGACCTGGCAAATTGCGCTGGGTGGACAATTGGGTCCGGCCGTGGCTACGGCTCTGTTCGCCTGTAGCCTGCCAGTGCAGGGATTATGGTGGTTGGGTAAGCGTTCCGTAACGCCATTGCCGCCTACGCTGCTCAACTGGTTCCATGAAGTGCGTGAAAAACTTCAGGCTGCTGGCCAGGCGATAGCGCCAGTGGAAGGAAAGCCGACCTATCAGTCTCTTGCCGACGTGCTTAAACGTGCCTTTAAGCAGCTGGACAAAACCTTCCTCGACGATCTTTAACTCTCCGACCGGCTTTTCTCTGCTTTTGCAGGGGAAAACCGGGTCTGGATCAAAGAAGCCTCTGCTTGCCATACCGTGCTTCAGCAGGTTATGCGATCTTCACTCATCCCTTGCAATTTTGTTTGCCCGATGTGGCACAGGAGTGAATGATGGAAATGACCAATGCGCAGCGTTTGATCCTCTCTAATCAATATAAAATGATGACAATGCTCGATCCGGATAATGCGGAGCGCTATCGTCGTCAGCAAACTATTATCGAGCGCGGTTACGGCCTGCAAATGCGGGAACTTGACCGCGAATTCGGCGAACTGAACGAAGCGGTATGCCGCATGATTATCGACATCATGGAAATGCACCATGCGCTGCACGTCTCATGGACAAATCTGAAAGATCCCTCCTCGCTGGAGGAGCGTCGGCTCGCCTTTCTGGGCTTTGATGCTGCAACAGAAGCGCGTTACCTCGGCTACGTGCGCTTTATGGTGAATGTAGAAGGGCGCTATACCCACTTTGATTCCGGCACGCACGGATTTAATGCACAAACCCCGATGTGGGAAAAGTATCAACGTATGCTCACTGTGTGGCACACTTGTCCAAGGCAGTACCATTTGAGTGCGAATGAGATCGCGCAAATCATCAACGCCTGATAAGGAAAAACGTAGTGAAGTGTAAAGGTTTTCTGTTTGATCTGGACGGCACGCTGGTGGATTCATTACCGGTAGTCGAACGCGCCTGGGTGAACTGGGCATCGCGGCACGGCATTGCGGCCGATGAAGTGCTGAACTTCATTCACGGCAAGCAGGCAATTACCTCACTGCGTCATTTTATGGCCGGCGCTTCGGAAGAGGCGATTCAGCAGGAGTTCTTTGCCCTCGAAAAAATCGAGGCTGAAGACACTGACGGTATCACCGCTCTGCCGGGCGCTCAGCAGCTTCTCGCTACGCTGACGGAGCTGGACATTCCCTGGGCAATCGTGACTTCCGGCTCGATGCCGGTTGCTTCTGCCCGTCGCAAAGCGGCCGGATTGCCTGAACCTGAAGATTTTGTCACTGCAGAGCGTGTGCAGAATGGTAAACCAGAACCGGATGCTTACCTGCTTGGTGCCCAGTTGCTTGAGCTTGAGCCGGAAGAGTGCGTGGTAGTGGAAGATGCTGCAGCTGGCATTCTGTCGGGTCTGGCCGCAGGCTGCCATCTTATTGCCGTCAATGCGCCAGCTGACGCGCCGAGGCTGGAAGATGTGGATATGCTGCTCACCTCGCTGGAAGAGCTGATCATACACAAAAATCCAGACGGCACGATTGATGTGCACCGAAAACACTAAGTGATGATGTAACCCCGCTATAGCGGGGTTTTTTTATGCGATGATCTCAGGCGTGTTCCCTCTACAGAGACCCCGCTGTGAACAAAGAACTGATTTGGGTAGTTTCCCTTCTGCTGATCGCTATCGCATTATTTATCTCCGGCAAGCTACGTATGGACGTTGTTGCGCTGCTGGTTATCATCGCCTTTGTGCTCAGCGGCACGCTGACATTGCAGGAGGCCACGCTCGGCTTCAGCGATCCCAACGTCATTTTGATAGCGGCACTTTTTATTATTGGCGAAGGGTTAGTAAGAACGGGCGTGGCGCTGAATATGGGCGACTGGCTGATTAAAGTAGCGGGCAGCAGCGAAACAAAAATGCTGGTGCTGCTGATGCTCACCGTTGCCGGGCTGGGAGCAGTGATGAGCTCAACCGGCGTGGTAGCGATTTTTATCCCTGTTGTGCTAAGCGTGGCGGCAAAGATGGGCAGCTCGCCGGGCAGACTGATGATGCCGCTGAGCTTTGCCGGGTTGATCAGCGGCATGATGACGCTGGTAGCCACGCCGCCTAATCTGGTCGTTAACAGCGAACTGCAGCGGGAAGGGCTGAAGGGGTTTGGCTTTTTTGATGTGACGCCACTGGGCCTTGTAGCGCTGTTGCTGGGTATTGGTTACATGCTGATAGCCCGGTTCTGGCTGGTGACGCCGGGGCAGGAAGAGGGCAGTAAACAGCAGTTCAGAAGAACCTTCCGCGATCTGATCCGCGACTACAAGCTGAGTGGCAGAGCCAGGCGGCTTGGCCTGCGCGTGGGGTCACCTCTCATCGGGCAACGACTTGACGATCTGCAACTTCGCGAACGTTATGGCATCAACGTAGTAGGGCTGGAGCGCTGGCGTAAGTTTCGCAGGGTAATGGTGCCAGTTACTGCTGAGACTATTTTTCGTGCGCGCGACGTATTGCTGATTGATATGTCTGATTCCGCTGTAGATCTGCGTGAATTTTGCAGCGAATGGCTGCTTGAGCCGATGATTTTACGCGGCGACTATTTTTCCGAGCGTGCCAGGGACGTGGGCATGGCCGAAGCGATAATTATTCCGGATTCAGCGCTACTGGGGAAAACGCTGGGCGATATTGCCTTTCGCTCGCGCCATGATGTCAGCGTGGTCGGTATCCGGCGGCGGGGTGAAGTACTGGAAGGTAAGCTGACCGTACAGCCGCTGGAGCTGGGTGATACGCTGCTGGTGATCGGTGACTGGAAAAAAATCCGGGCCATTCAGCAGCAAAAACGCGACCTCATTCTGTTGAGCTTACCGGCTGAAGTGGACGACGTCGCCCCTGCGGCCAGCCAGGCTCCTCATGCCATTTTTTGCCTGGCTCTGATGGTAGCCATGATGCTGACAGAGGCTATTCCCAATCCCATTGCGGCATTGATCGCCTGCCTGCTGATGGGTAAATTCCGCTGTATAGATATGGAGAGCGCCTACCGTTCTGTTCACTGGCCAGGGTTGATACTTATCGTCGGGATGATGCCTTTTGCTCTTGCTCTGCAAAAAACAGGCGGCGTGGCGCTGATCGTAAAGGGGCTGATGGATGTGGCGGGCGGAAAAAGCCCGCATGTCATGCTGCTCTGCCTGTTCATACTCTGTGCGACTATTGGTCTGTTCATCTCCAATACCGCCACGGCTGTGTTGATGGCGCCTGTTGGCGTGGCTGCTGCACATCAGATGGGGCTTTCACCCTATCCGTTTACTATGATTGTAGCGGTAGCAGCTTCTGCCGCCTTTATGACGCCCATATCATCGCCGGTGAACACTTTAGTCCTGGGGCCTGGCGGATACCGGTTTGGCGATTTTGTGAAAATCGGCGTGCCTTTTACCCTGATTATCATGCTGGTCAGTATTTTACTGGTACCGCTGCTTTTCCCGTTTTCAGGTTAAAGCGACTCCTGGCTAATTTCATCCAGTGAGAGACTGAAGCTGGGGACAAATACCTCAACAAAGTAATCCATCTCAGGGCTGTGGCGTTCGATCAGGGTTTTTTCCAGCCGCGCCTTGGCCAGCTGGAATTCATGATTGCCTGCGGAAAGCTCTTCGAGGCATTTCAGATAGGCGCAAAGCGCATCGGCCTGTTTGACGATCGCCTTTTCACCTTCGCTGTGCTGCTGCTCATCAAGCAGCGGCCGGTAGGCGTTACGTAACTCTTCCGGCAGCATCTCAATCAGCTTTTGCTGGGCAATTTTTTCAATTTTTTTATATTCATGGGCAATCTGCGCGTTGTAATACTTTACCGGCGTGGGTAAATCGCCGGTCAGCACTTCACTGGCGTCGTGATACATCGCCATCAGCGCTATGCGCTCAGCATTCAGATTACCGTTAAACTTTTGATTTTTAATCACGGCAAGCGCGTGAGCGACCATCGCCACCTGTAAACTGTGCTCGGAGACATTCTCGGTACGGACGTTACGCATCAGCGGCCAGCGATTGATAAGCTTAAGGCGGGAGAGATGGGCGAAAAAATGACTCTGATTCATGGGGTGCGGTTTCCTGTAGCAAGACTGCGGGGAACGAACTGGCGTTCCCCTGCGGCCAGTATAGCGCCATCTTTACCGCAGCGGCAGTGCCTTAAGAGGGCGCTCTGGTAACAGCTTACTGACGATAACCTTCAAGGAAGCGCCCAAATTTACCAATGGCCATCTCCAACTCGTGCACGTGGGGCAGCGTCACAATACGGACATGATCCGGATTAGGCCAGTTAAACGCCGTTCCCTGAACCAACAGCACTTTTTCCTGTAACAGGAAATCCAGCACCATTTTCTGGTCATCCTGCAGATTAAACTTCTTCGCATCGATGCGGGGGAACATATAGAGCGCCCCGGCGGGCTTCACGCAACTGACACCCGGAATATCGTTGATCAACTCCCACGCTCTGTTGCGCTGCTCATACAGCCTTCCGCCCGGCACGATAAACTCGCTGATGCTCTGATAACCGCCAAGCGCGGTCTGGATTGCATGCTGCGCGGGGACATTGGCACACAGGCGCATAGAAGCCAACATCTCCAGCCCTTCAATATACCCTTTTGCATGCTTTTTCGGGCCGTTGAGCACCATCCAACCCTGACGGAAACCCGCCACGCGATAGGTTTTTGACAAACCGTTGAAGGTAATGGTCAACAGGTCGGGTGCCAGCGTACCGATGGAGTGATGCTGAGCCGCGTCATACAAAATTTTGTCATAAATTTCATCAGCAAAAATGATCAGGTTATGCTGACGCGCCAGCTCTACAACTTCCAGCAGCAGCTCTTTACTGTAGACCGCACCCGTTGGGTTATTGGGATTGATAATTACAATCCCTCGCGTACGTGGCGTAATTTTCCTGCGGATGTCGTCCAGGTCAGGGAACCAGCCAGCTGACTCATCGCACAGATAGTGCACCGCATTGCCGCCGGAAAGAGAGACTGCTGCGGTCCAGAGCGGATAATCGGGGGCAGGTACCAGCATTTCATCGCCGCTATTCAGCAACGCCTGCATGGATTGCACAATCAGTTCTGATACGCCGTTGCCGATATAGACATCTTCAACCGTCATATCCCGCATGTCGCGTGCCTGATAGTGCTGCACAATTGCTTTACGGGCGGAATAGAGACCTTTTGAATCGCAATAACCCTGGGCGCCCGGCAAATTGCGGATCACATCTACCAGAATCTCATCAGGGGCTTCAAAACCAAACGGCGCTGGATTGCCTATATTCAGCTTGAGAACTTTATTCCCTTCTTCCTCAAGACGCTTTGCTTCTTTTAATACCGGTCCACGGATGTCATAACACACGTTATCCAGCTTGCCTGATTTTTCTATTGGATTCATTTCTCTCGCCTTAAACATACGCAACTGCCTTCCTGCCATGGAAAACGACCTCGCACAATGTACTCCTCTCTGTGGCGCTTTTGAAGGGCATCTCAGGGCTTTGGAGCGTTCCCGGAGGAAAACTCACCTGCCTGGCAGGAGAAAACGCAACGCCGCAGCAGGCTGGCATAATATTCTTAAACAGGAGTTTAAGGCGATATATTTAACTGCCTGGCAGGATGGTTTATCCAGACAGGAGACACGTTTCAGGAAGAAAATGATCGTTTTATGAAAGCATTTGGTAAAAATTGGTGAATTGATGAACTTTGTAACTGTCAAAAATGTCTTAATTGAGTGGTGAAAAAGCAGGCTATTTGGCTTAAGGGCTGTTCAGGCAGGCCAAAGGGGCTTGTTTAACCGATTCAGGCCCAGACAGCGCTGGAGCGTCGGCCAGCAATAAATTTTCCCAGGTAAAGGCTTACTGGAGAGGCTTTAGCCAATAAAATGTTACTTTACTGATAAGAATAATAGGATTGGGGCTTAAAAAGTAATCGACAGTATGTCAGGATAATATTCAGGGGAGCTTGCACCGGGCGTGCGGGTTTCTCAGGTGATATTAAGCTCAACTCTGTCACCGGTAAGCTTAAGCATGGCTTATCATTATTCCGCTGCCCGTGCAGCGTTCTGGACGTTCAATTTTACATGGTTGTTTTACATTAACAGCGTCATTGCCTGAGTATCAGTCAGGCTTACGGCGTCAATTGATCATTTCAGCACCGCTTGCCGCTTCTTATGGGTTAGTGCTGTATTCATTGATGATGTATCAGACGGAACAAACTGTCTTCAGCTTCACCTGCGGCCGGTGCCGGGGATATTCAGGCTGTTGAGGTTTCCATGTCTGCGAAGCAAAGTAATGCTGGACGCATTTCGTTGGGCATTATGCATTGATTATCGCTATATCCCTTTGATATGGCAGGTAATAACACCAGGGTAGCTGTTCGTAAAAAACTTATAAAGTGAAGAAAACATGACTAGTGCAAATCGTCCGATCCTTAATCTTGACCTCGATCTGCTGAGAACATTTGTTGCTGTTGCCGATCTGAATACCTTTGCTGCTGCGGCGGCTGCGGTCTGCAGAACGCAATCAGCTGTGAGCCAGCAGATGCAGCGTCTGGAACAATTGGTGGGCAAAGAGCTGTTTGCCAGACATGGACGTAACAAGTTATTGACGGAGCACGGTATCCAGCTTCTGGGCTACGCCAGAAAAATACTGCGTTTTAATGATGAAGCCTGTACCTCTCTGATGTACAGCAACATCCAGGGCGTACTGACTATCGGTGCCTCTGACGATACGTCCGATACTATTCTGCCTTTCCTGTTGAACCGCGTTACGTCCGTTTATCCCAAGCTGGCTATCGACGTCAGAGTGAAGCGTAATCCGTTTATGATGGAGATGTTGAATCAGGGCGAAGTGGATCTGGTTGTAACCACCTCCAGTCCGATGAACTTCACCTGGCAGGTACTACGCACCTCACCAACGCTTTGGTATTGCGCCGCCGACTACATTTTCCAGCGCGGGGAAGCGATTCCTCTGGTGCTGCTGGATGAGCCGAGCCCTTATCGCGATATGGCCATCGACCACCTCAATGAGGCGGGCATTCCGTGGCGCATCTCTTATGTCGCTTCGACTCTTGCGGCCGTACGCGCCGCGGTTAAAGCGGGTCTTGGCGTCACCGCCCGTCCTGTTGAGATGATGAGTCCTGAACTTCGCGTGATGGGCGCTGCCGAAGGCTTGCCTGTGCTGCCGGATACGGAATACCTGCTGTGCCGTAATCCTGAAAGCGACAACGAGCTGGCGCTGGCTATCTTCAATGCGATGGAATCGAGTAACGATCCTTATAACCTGATTACGGCCGGTCAGGACAGCGCTTCATTTACGGATGAAGATGAATAGCAGAAGATCGCTATCGATATCTTTACTGATTAATTAATATCAACTAATCAGCAAAGTGTCTCACAATAAAGCCTCTCAGTGACTTTTCTTGCTGAGGGGCTTTTTTATGCGCTTTATTCCCGTTCTGTACCGCCATTTTTACCTCAGGTAATTGCTCTTGAGTTTTAAAAATAAGCGGCAGACAAATCTGCGCCGCCCGCTTACCCAGCCTCGTGCATAAGCCGACAGTGAATTGATTTTGCGCAGGTTACAACGCTGAATTTTGCATCATAAAAGATAAAACTGTGTGCTGGATCAAAAAAATAGCCCCATTAAGGGGAAGGAAAACCCGCTGAATCCTGCGAAAATAGAGATTGTTAAAACCGCGATCCATGCAGGGAAATACCCGCTACACTTTACCACGCAGCGCTGACTGACTCGATTTAGCTGGAAAAATGCGCAACTAATGTTAAATAAATGCTGCGGGTGTAAATTAATGTGTGGATACTTTTGTCAAAGTTGACAGAAGGTTATAGAAAGGAGTAAAAAACCACATAAAATCGCTGTCTAATCAAAAAAGTCAGCAAAATTTATAAGGTTTTTTATTTTTTCCCTTGAATCGATGGGGTGGGTTAACTGCCGGAACAGAGCAGAACACCTTTCACCCCCTTGTTGAGTTAAGCAGAGCGTATGTCAACTACTTCCGACGTTATGGCCCATAACTGGGCTTTTGCTGTATTCCTGATCGTCGCTATCGGCCTTTGCTGTGCAATGCTGGCTGGAGCATGGTTTTTAGGCGGTAAAGCCCGTGGCAGGTATACCAACACGCCTTTCGAGTCCGGTGCGCCCGCAGTAGGCACCACCCACCTTCGCATGTCTGCCAAGTTTTACCTGGTGGCTATGTTCTTCGTCATCTTCGACGTTGAAGCCCTCTATTTATACGCGTGGTCGACAGCAATCCGTGAAAGCGGTTGGGTCGGCTTCGTGGAAGCCGCAATTTTCATTTTGGTACTGCTTGCTGGTTTGGTTTACCTGGTGCGTATTCGCGCGCTGGACTGGGCGCCCGCACCTCGTCGTGTGGTCGTCAAGCCAACTACTATCTCGCATTCCAACCGTCATACGCAGTAAAAGCGAGGCTTAAAGATGGACTACACGCTCACCCGCGCGGACCCGAACGGCGAGAATGACCGTTACCCATTACAAAAGCAGGAGATCGTCACCGATCCCCTGGAAAAGCACGTTCACCAAAGCGTTTATATGGGCAAGTTAGAACATGCCCTGCACGATATGGTGAACTGGGGGCGCAAAAACTCATTGTGGCCGTTTAACTTCGGCCTTTCATGCTGTTACGTTGAGATGACAACCTCATTCACCTCGGTGCATGACGTAGCGCGATTTGGCTCGGAAGTCATCCGTGCCTCGCCGCGTCAGGCTGATTTCATGGTGGTTGCCGGTACTCCTTTCACCAAGATGGCTCCGGTTATTCAGCGTCTGTATGACCAGATGCTGGAGCCGAAATGGGTGATCTCAATGGGGGCTTGCGCCAACTCCGGCGGCATGTACGACATCTACTCTGTGGTTCAGGGCGTGGACAAATTCCTGCCTGTCGACGTGTATATTCCGGGTTGCCCACCGCGTCCTGAAGCCTATATGCAGGCGCTGCTGCTATTGCAGGAGTCGATCGGTAAAGAACGTCGTCCCCTCTCCTGGGTAGTAGGCGATCAGGGTGTCTACCGCGCCAACATGCAGTCAGAGCGTGAAAGAAAGCAGGGTGAACGCATTGCCGTCACTAATCTGCGCTCGCCTGACGAAATTTAACCGCTACCCCCGCTGACGTTGCCTGTTGCCTCTGGCCATATGCAGCGTCATAAGAACCAGGTAGAGCAGTTTATGGATGTGGCCTGACTTGCAGCGCATAAAAATCACAACACGCGCACGGCCCATCCTGACGCCAATACTGAGTGCCTGCCAGCAGGCCCACAGGGTGAACAACTTATGACAGATTTGACCACGCAAGATCTCGCTCAGCCTGAATGGCAAACCCGTGATCACCTGGATGACCCGGTGATCGGCGAGCTGCGTAACCGTTTTGGGCCTGACGCCTTTACCGTACAACCTACCCGTACCGGCGTGCCGGTAGTGTGGGTTAAGCGTGAGCAGCTGCTGGAAATCACTGAATTCCTGCGCAAGCTGCCGAAACCTTACGTGATGCTGTATGACCTTCACGGGATGGATGAGCGTCTGCGTACTCACCGCGCCGGTTTACCGGCTGCGGATTTTTCCGTGT
This sequence comes from Erwinia sp. MMLR14_017, assembly GCF_033657285.1. Lineage (NCBI taxonomy): Bacteria > Pseudomonadati > Pseudomonadota > Gammaproteobacteria > Enterobacterales > Erwiniaceae > Erwinia > Erwinia sp. MMLR14_017. Next base: position 116,951 of record NZ_JAWVWP010000007.1, read on the forward strand.
TCTATCATTTCATCTCTATTGAACGTAACCGCGACATCATGCTCAAGGTGGCGCTTTCCGAAAAAGACCTGCATGTGCCCACCCTCACCAAAATTTTCGCTAATGCCAACTGGTATGAGCGGGAAACCTGGGAAATGTTTGGCATTACCTTTGATGGTCACCCACACCTGACGCGCATCATGATGCCGCAGGACTGGGAAGGGCACCCGCTGCGTAAGGATTATCCTGCGCGCGCCACCGAGTTCGATCCGTTTCAGCTGACTAAGCAGACGGAAGATCTGGCGATGGAGCAGATGACCTTCAAGCCGGAAGAGTGGGGCATGAAGCGTGGCACCGCCAATGAGGACTTTATGTTCCTCAACCTCGGGCCTAACCACCCTTCAGCGCATGGTGCTTTCCGTATCATCCTGCAACTGGATGGCGAAGAGATTGTCGACTGCGTGCCGGATGTCGGTTATCACCACCGCGGCGCGGAAAAAATGGGTGAGCGCCAGTCCTGGCACAGCTATATCCCCTATACCGACCGTATCGAATACCTTGGCGGTTGCGTCAACGAAATGCCGTATGTGCTGGCCGTTGAAAAGCTGGCTGGCATCAAGGTGCCAGAGCGCGTTGATGTCATCCGCGTGATGCTTTCAGAGCTGTTCCGTATAAACAGCCACCTGCTCTATATCTCCACCTTTATTCAGGACGTTGGGGCGATGTCTCCGGTGTTCTTTGCCTTTACCGATCGCCAGAAAATCTACGACGTTGTGGAAGCTATCACCGGGTTCCGTATGCATCCGGCCTGGTTCCGCATCGGCGGCGTGGCGCATGACCTGCCGAAAGGCTGGGACGGCCTGCTGCGCGACTTTATCAACTGGCTGCCAAAACGTCTTAAAGCCTATGAACAAACCGCCCTGAAAAACTCCGTGCTGATTGGCCGTGCGAAAGGCGTTTCGGCTTACAACATGGAAGAGGCGCTGGCCTGGGGAACCACCGGCGCGGGTCTGCGTGCTACGGGTCTGGACTTTGACGTGCGAAAATGGCGTCCTTACTCCGGCTACGAGAATTTCGATTTCGAAGTGCCAATCGGTGATGGCATAAGCTGCGCCTACACCCGTGTGATGCTGAAGATGGAAGAGATGCGCCAGAGTCTGCGTATTCTTGAACAGTGTCTCAACAACATGCCGGAAGGGCCGTTCAAAGCGGATCACCCGCTGACCACGCCGCCGCCGAAAGAGCGCACGTTGCAGCATATTGAAACCCTGATTACGCACTTCCTGCAGGTTTCCTGGGGTCCGGTGATGCCGGCGAACGAATCCTTCCAGATGATTGAAGCCACTAAAGGGATCAACAGCTACTACCTGACCAGCGACGGCAGCACCATGAGCTACCGCACCCGTGTGCGTACGCCAAGCTTCCCGCACCTGCAGCAGATCCCGTCAGTGATCAACGGCAGCCTGGTATCCGATCTGATCGTATACCTCGGTAGTATCGATTTTGTTATGTCAGACGTGGACCGCTAATTATGCACGATCAAAGAATTGCGATCGAAACGATCGAAGATAACGAGGCCTTTGTTCTGAGTGCTTTTGAGCATGATGCCATTGAACATGAGAAGCACCATTACGAAGATGCCCGGGCCGCCTCTATCGAAGCACTGAAAATCGTGCAGAAGCAGCGTGGCTGGGTGCCGGATGGCGCGATCAATGCCATTGCCGAAGTGTTGGGCATCCCAGCCAGCGACGTGGAAGGTGTGGCAACGTTTTACAGCCAGATCTTCCGTCAGCCGGTTGGCCGTCATGTGATCCGCTACTGTGACAGCGTGGTTTGTCATATTACCGGCTTCCAGGGCATTCAGGCTGCGCTTGAAGATAATTTGAATATCAAGCCTGGCCAGACCACCGCAGATGGCCGCTTTACGCTGCTGCCGACCTGCTGTCTGGGCAACTGTGACAAAGGGCCGACGATGATGGTGGACGAAGATACTCACGTCCATCTGACGCCGGAAAATATCGCCAATCTGCTGGAGCAGTATCAATGACATTCAAACAGATCATTCGTACTGCGGAGATGCATCCGCTGACCTGGCGTATGCGCGATGACAAGCAGCCGGTCTTCTTCGACGAATACCGCAGCAAAAACGGCTACGCCGGTGCAGAAAAAGCGCTGAAAACGATGTCGCAGGATGAGATCGTGGCGGCAGTGAAAGAGTCCGGTCTGAAAGGGCGTGGCGGCGCGGGTTTCTCCACGGGACTGAAGTGGAGCCTGATGCCGAAAGATGAGTCCATGAACATCCGTTATCTGTTATGTAACGCCGATGAAATGGAGCCAGGCACCTATAAAGACCGCCTGCTGATGGAGCAGATGCCGCATCAGCTGGTGGAAGGGATGCTGATCAGCGCCTTCGCGCTGAAAGCCTATCGCGGCTACATCTTCCTGCGTGGTGAGTACATTGAAGCCGCAGTAAATCTGCGTCGCGCTATTGCGGAAGCTACTGAAGCGGGTTATCTCGGGAAAAATATTCTCGGCACCGGTTTTGACTTTGAACTGATCGTTCACACCGGCGCGGGTCGCTACATTTGTGGTGAAGAGACGGCGCTGATTAACTCACTGGAAGGACGTCGTGCTAATCCACGCTCCAAGCCGCCATTCCCCGCTTCAGCAGGCGCATGGGGCAAGCCTACCTGCGTGAATAACGTGGAAACCCTCTCTAACGTGCCGGCCATTCTGGCTAACGGCGTGGAGTGGTACAAAGGCATTTCCAGCAGCGACGACACCGGCACCAAAATGATGGGCTTCTCTGGCCGGGTGAAAAACCCGGGCGTCTGGGAGCTGCCGTTTGGTACCACCGCGCGTGAAATCCTTGAGGATTATGCGGGCGGTATGCGTGACGGCCTGAAATTTAAAGCCTGGCAGCCTGGTGGCGCGGGAACCGATTTCCTGACCGATGCGCATCTCGATCTGCCGATGGAATTTGCCAGCATTGGCAAAGCGGGTAGCCGTCTGGGCACGGCGCTGGCGATGGCTGTTGACCATGAGATCAACATGGTGTCGCTGGTGCGTAACCTGGAAGAGTTTTTTGCTCGTGAATCGTGCGGCTGGTGTACACCATGCCGCGATGGCCTGCCGTGGAGCGTAAAAATTCTCCGCGCGCTGGAGCGCAAAGAGGGTCAGCCGGGAGATATCGAAACCCTGCTGCAACTCTGCCGCCAGCTTGGTCCGGGCAAAACCTTCTGTGCGCATGCGCCAGGTGCAGTAGAGCCACTGCAGAGCGCGATTAAATATTTCCGCGAAGAGTTTGAGGCAGGTATTGCGACTCAGGTCTTCAGCAATGCGCACGCGATTGCCGGTATCCAGTCAAACCTGTTAAAGGCGCGCTGGTAAACACTGCAGATTTGAATTGATTAACGCCCGTCTCTGACGGGCCTTACGGAAGCATGTTCACTATGGCTACAATTCATGTAGACGGTAAAGAATATGATGTTGATGGTGCGGACAACCTGCTGCAGGCTTGCCTCTCCCTCGGCTTAGATATTCCTTATTTTTGCTGGCATCCGGCGCTCGGTAGCGTCGGCGCCTGCCGCCAGTGTGCGGTGAAGCAATTCCAGAATGCCGAAGATACCCGTGGTCGCCTGGTGATGTCCTGTATGACACCAGCGTCTGACGGCACCTTCATCTCTATTGATGATGGTGAAGCGAAAGAGTTTCGCGAAAGTGTGGTGGAGTGGCTGATGACCAACCACCCGCACGATTGTCCGGTCTGCGAAGAGGGCGGTAACTGCCACCTTCAGGATATGACCGTGATGACCGGCCACAGCTTCCGCCGCTACCGCTTTACTAAGCGTACGCACCGCAATCAGGATCTCGGCCCGTTCATCTCTCACGAAATGAACCGCTGTATCGCCTGTTATCGCTGCGTGCGTTACTACAAAGATTATGCTGACGGCACCGATCTTGGCGTATATGGCGCGCACGACAACGTCTACTTTGGACGTCCGGAAGACGGTACGCTGGAAAGCGAGTTCTCCGGTAACCTGGTCGAAGTCTGTCCGACCGGCGTGTTTACCGATAAAACGCACTCAGAACGCTATAACCGTAAGTGGGATATGCAGTATGCCCCAAGTATCTGCCAGCAGTGCAGCGTCGGCTGCAACATCAGCCCAGGTGAGCGTTACGGTGAACTCAGACGTATTGAAAACCGCTATAACGGCAGCATCAACCACTATTTCCTTTGCGACCGTGGCCGCTTCGGCTATGGCTACGTAAACCTGAAAGATCGTCCTCGCCAGCCGATGCAGCGTCGTGGCAATGACTGGATCGCGCTTAATGCCGACCAGGCCATGCAGGGTGCGGCGGATGTGTTGCGTCAGGCGAAAAAAGTGATCGGTATTGGTTCACCGCGCGCCAGCGTCGAGAGCAACTTTGCGCTGCGCGATCTGGTGGGAGCAGACAATTTCTCCACCGGCATTCCGGCGGCCGAGCAGGCACGCCTGGAGCTGATGCTGAAAGTGCTGCGCGACGGCGGGGTACATACGCCTGCGCTGCGTGAAATTGAAAGTTACGATGCGGTGCTGGTGCTGGGTGAAGATTTGACTCAGGTAGGCGCGCGCGTAGCCCTTTCCGTTCGTCAGGCGGTGAAAGGCAAATCACGCGAAATGGCTGCTGCTCAGAAAGTGGCAGACTGGCAGATTGCCGCCATCCTCAATATCGGCCAGAACGCAAAACATCCGCTGTTTGTGACCAACGTGGATAAAACCCGTCTTGATGATATTGCCGCGTGGACCTACTGTGCGCCGGTGGAAGATCAGGCGCGTTTAGGCTTCGCAATTGCTAACGCCCTGGATGAGACTGCCCCGGCGGTAAGCGGTATTGACCGTGCGCTGGCAGGCAAAATTGACGTTATCGTGCAGGCACTGGCGGGGGCCAAAAAACCGCTGATTATCTCCGGGGTTCACGCCGGTAGCGAAGCGATGATTCAGGCAGCGGCGAACGTAGCCAAAGCACTGAAGGGACGCGGGTCTGACGTGGGGATCACGTTGCTGGCAGGCGCAGCGAACAGCGTTGGCCTGGGAATGATCGGCGGACATCCGCTTGAGAATGCCCTGGACGAGCTGGAAAGCGGTGCAGCCGATGCGGTAATCGTATTAGAAAACGATCTCTACCGTCATGCACCAAAAGCCAAAGTGGATGCTGCGTTAAGCAACGCCGCTAACGTGATCGTTATCGATCACCAGCGCACAGCAACCACAGATAAAGCCGGGCTGATCCTCTCTACCGCAAGCTTTGCGGAAAGTGATGGCACCCTGGTGAATCAGGAAGGCCGCGCACAGCGCTTCTTCCAGGTTTACGAGCCTTCCTATTACGACGACAGAATAGAAATGCTGGAAAGCTGGCGCTGGCTGCATTCGCTCTCCAGCACCATTACCAGCCGTCAGCCGGATTGGACCCAGCTGGATCACGTTATTGATGCCTGCATTGCGGCGCTGCCGCAACTGGCTGGCATCAAGGATGCGGCACCGGATGCCAGCTTCCGTATTCGCGGTCAGAAACTGGCTCGTTCTCCTATTCGTTCCAGCGGTCGTACCGCCATACGCGCCAATATCAGCGTGCATGAGCCGCGCCAGCCGCAGGACAAGGACACCATGTTCGCCTTCTCTATGGAAGGGAACAACCAGCCGTCCGCCGCCCGTTCACAAATTCCTTTTGCCTGGGCACCAGGCTGGAACTCCCCACAGGCGTGGAACAAGTTCCAGGATGAAGTCGGCGGTAAACTGCGTAACGGCGATCCGGGCGTGCGCCTCTTTGAAGCGGGTGATGCACAACTGGGTTGGTTTGACGTGGTGCCAGCAGCCTTTGCTGGTGAGAGCAACAGCTGGCGCGTAGCGCCTTACTTCCACCTTTTCGGTAGCGAAGAGATGTCTCAGCGTTCCGCGGTGATCCAGCAGCGTATGCCTGAGCCTTATGTGATGGTGAACCCGGCAGATGCGGCAAAACTTGGCGTAAACGCCGGTTCGTCAGTGGAGTTCAGCTGCGCAGGTGAAACCCTTCGTCTGCCGGTGCGCTTCTCCGAGACGCTGCAGGCAGGGCAGGTTGGTCTGCCGCTCGGCATGCCGGGCATTCCACCATTCCTGCTGGGTGCCAACGTTGACAAGATGCAGGAGGCGGCACAATGAGCTGGCTGACACCGGAAGTTATCGATGTTCTGATTGCCGTAGGTAAAGCATTAGTGATCCTGTTGGTGGTGGTAGGCTGCGGTGCCTTTATGAGCTTCGGCGAACGCCGTCTGCTCGGCCTGTTCCAGAACCGCTACGGACCGAACCGCGTAGGCTGGGGCGGCTCGCTGCAGCTGGTCGCGGACATGATCAAAATGTTCTTTAAAGAGGACTGGACGCCACCGTTTACCGATCGGGTTATTTTCACCCTGGCGCCGATGATCGCCTTCACCTCGCTACTGCTGGCGATGGCTATCGTGCCGGTCACCTCTACCTGGATGGGCGCAGACCTGAATATCGGTCTGCTGTTCTTCCTGATGATGGCTGGTCTGGCGGTCTACGCCGTGCTGTTCGCTGGCTGGTCCAGTAACAACAAATACTCATTGCTGGGTGCCATGCGCGCCTCGGCGCAGACTCTGAGCTACGAAGTGTTCCTCGGCCTGTCGCTGATGGGCGTTGTGGCCCAGGCCGGTTCGTTCAATATGGTCGATATCGTCAACAGCCAGCAGCATCTGTGGAATGTCATTCCGCAGTTCCTGGGGTTCCTGACCTTCGCCATTGCGGGCGTTGCGGTTTGTCACCGTCATCCTTTTGACCAGCCGGAAGCAGAGCAGGAGCTGGCCGATGGTTACCACATTGAATATGCCGGTATGAAGTTCGGCCTGTTCTTCGTAGGTGAATATGTCGGCATCGTGACCGTTTCTTCGCTGATCGTGACGCTGTTCTTCGGCGGCTGGAACGGCCCGTGGCTGCCGCCCATTATCTGGTTTGCCCTTAAAACGGCATTCTTTATGATGATGTTCATTCTGATTCGTGCTGCGTTACCGCGCCCACGCTATGACCAGGTGATGTCGTTCGGCTGGAAAGTTTGTCTGCCGTTGACGCTATTGAACCTGCTGGCGACTGCCGCAGTGATTCTGTACAACGCGCAGTAAGAGGTAACATTATGAATTTAAAAGACATAGCGGTTGGGTTTGGCACCACGGTACGCAGTATCTTCCTGATCGGCATGAACGCGTTCGCCAAGCGTGAAACCATGATGTATCCGGAAGAGCCGGTTTATCTGCCGCCGCGCTATCGTGGCCGCATCGTGCTGACGCGTGACCCGGACGGCCAGGAGCGCTGCGTGGCCTGTAACCTGTGCGCCGTGGCCTGCCCGGTGGGCTGTATTTCGCTGCAAAAAGCGGAAATGCAGGATGGCCGCTGGTATCCCGAGTTCTTCCGCATCAATTTCTCGCGCTGCATTTTCTGTGGCCTGTGTGAAGAGGCTTGCCCGACCACTGCGATTCAGCTTACCCCCGATTTCGAACTGGGTGAGTTTAAGCGTCAGGATCTGGTTTACGAGAAAGAAGATCTGCTGATCTCCGGCCCCGGAAAGTACCCGGAATATAACTTTTACCGGATGGCGGGCATGGCGATCGACGGGAAAGACAAGGGCGACGCCGAAAGCGAAGCTAAACCTATCGACGTCAAGGGCTTGTTACCTTAAGGAGCCAGGCATGGAATTTGCTTTTTATCTTTGCGGACTGGTGGCGGTGCTGACAACGTTGCGTGTTATCACCCATACCAACCCGGTGCACGCGCTGCTGTATTTGATCATCTCCTTGCTGGCCGTTGCCGGAGTGTTTTTCTCGCTGGGCGCCTATTTCGCCGGTGCGCTGGAAATCATCGTCTATGCCGGTGCGATCATGGTGCTGTTCGTGTTTGTGGTAATGATGCTGAACCTGGGTGAGAGCATCCAGGCACAGGAGCGTGAATGGCTGAAGCCTGGCGTCTGGATCGGGCCTGGCCTGCTGTCGCTGGTGCTGCTGGTGGTGATGGTTTACGCCATCCTCTCTATTAACGATCAGGGTATAGACGGCAAGATGATCGACGCGAAAGCGGTAGGTATCAGCCTGTTTGGTCCTTACGTTCTGGCCGTCGAGCTGGCTTCAATGCTGCTGCTGGCGGGTCTGGTGGTGGCTTACCATATCGGCCGTGAACAGCGTCAGGGTGAAGTGTTAAGTAATCGCCCCGGTGACGCACCTAAAAGCAACAAGGAGGAACGCGCATGATCCCTCTGCAACACGGCCTGATTCTGGCGGCCATTCTGTTTGTCCTCGGGCTGACCGGCGTCGTGATCCGCCGTAATTTACTGTTTATGTTGGTCAGCCTTGAAATCATGATCAACGCTGCTGCACTGGCGTTCGTGGTGGCGGGGAGCTACTGGGGGCAGGCCGACGGCCAGGTGATGTATATCCTGGCGATCAGCCTTGCCGCTGCTGAGGCCAGTATCGGCCTGGCGCTGCTGCTTCAGCTCCATCGTCGCAGCCAGAACCTCAACATTGATAAAGTGAGCGAGATGCGCGGATGAATCTTCTCTATTTAACAGTACTGTTTCCGCTGATTGGCTTTTTACTGCTGGCCTTTTCTCGCGGCCGCTGGTCAGAAAACCTCTCTGCCACTGTGGGCATGGGCTCTGTTGGTCTGGCGGCGCTGACCACCGTTTTCGTGGGAATGGATTTCTTCAGTCAGGGTCAGGCACCTTATACTCAGGCGCTGTGGACCTGGATGCAGGTTGGCAATTTTAAGATTGACGTTAACTTCACGCTGGATGGTCTCTCGCTGACCATGCTCTCCGTGGTGACCGGCGTGGGCTTCTTTATCCACATGTTTGCCTCGTGGTACATGCGTGGGGAAGAGGGCTATTCCCGCTTCTTTGCCTATACCAACCTGTTTATCGCCAGCATGGTGGTTCTGGTGCTGGCCGATAACCTGATGCTGATGTATCTGGGTTGGGAAGGGGTCGGACTCTGCTCCTATCTGCTGATCGGTTTCTATTACACCAACCCGAATAACGGCGCGGCGGCAATGAAAGCGTTCATCATCACGCGTGTGGGTGACGTCTTCCTGGCCTTTGCCCTGTTTATTCTCTACAACGAGCTGGGTACGCTGAACTTCCGTGAGATGGTTGAGCTGGCGCCGGCGCACTTTGCAGCGGATAACCACATGCTGCAGTGGGCGACGCTGATGCTGTTGGGTGGTGCGGTTGGTAAATCTGCTCAGCTGCCGCTGCAAACCTGGCTGGCGGATGCGATGGCCGGTCCGACTCCTGTTTCTGCGCTGATCCATGCGGCAACGATGGTAACCGCAGGCGTCTATCTGATTGCCCGTAGCCATGGTTTGTTCCTGCTGACGCCTGAAGTGCTGCATCTGGTGGGTATTGTCGGGGCTGTGACGCTGGTGCTGGCGGGCTTCGCTGCGCTGGTGCAGACCGACATCAAACGCGTCCTGGCTTACTCTACCATGAGCCAGATTGGCTACATGTTCCTGGCGTTGGGAGTACAGGCCTGGGATGCGGCGATCTTCCACCTGATGACGCATGCGTTCTTTAAAGCTCTGCTGTTCCTCTCGTCCGGTTCGGTGATTTTGGCCTGTCACCACGAGCAGAATATCTTCAAAATGGGCGGCCTGCGTAAAAGCATCCCGCTGGTCTATATCTGCTTCCTGGTCGGGGGCGCGGCGCTCTCTGCGTTGCCGCTGATTACTGCAGGCTTCTTCAGTAAGGATGAAATCCTCGCCGGGGCGCTGGCTAATGGACATCTGAACCTGATGGTTGCGGGTCTGGTAGGGGCGTTTATGACTTCGCTCTATACCTTCCGCATGATCTTTATCACTTTCCACGGTGAAGAGAAAATTCACGCGCACGCAGGCAAAGGGATCACTCATCACCTGCCGCTTATCGTGCTGCTTATCCTCTCAACCTTTATTGGTGCGATGATCGTTCCACCGCTGGCAGGCGTGCTGCCGGAAACCACTGAGCTGGCGCACGGTAGCGTGCTGACCCTGGAGATCACCTCTGGTGTGGTCGCTATCGTTGGTATTCTGCTGGCGGCTGTGCTGTGGCTGGGCAAACGTACGCTGGTAAGCAATATTGCTAACAGCGCACCGGGCCGCTTCTTCAGCACCTGGTGGTTCGCCGCATGGGGCTTCGACTGGCTGTATGACAAAGTCTTCGTGAAACCTTATCTGTTTGTTGCCTGGGCACTGCAACGCGATCCGTTGAATGGTCTGATGAACATTCCGGCGCTGTTCTCCCGCCTGGCTAACAAAGGGCTGGTGGTGAGCGAAAATGGCTATCTGCGCTGGTACGTTGCTTCAATGAGCGTAGGGGCCGTGGTGGTCCTGGCGCTGCTGATGACGATCTAAAGGTTAGTGAGCGGGACGGGAAAGCCTCGTCCCTCGGCAAGAGAATGTTGAAAATTACCTGAAAACTGGGCGTTATCAGTTCAGTCAGTTTTGTCCCAAGGCGCAGGCAGCCGCAGCATACGTTGGTATGTGAGGAGTGCAGGCGCCGGGCAAAAATGGCCAGCCAGATAGCCCATTCAGGTTCAGAAAAGGGAAACAAATCGCCATGTTACTACCTTGGCTTATCCTCATCCCGTTCATCGGTGGCCTGCTCTGCTGGCAGCTTGAACGCTTCGGCGCAAAAGTGCCGCGCTGGATTGCGTTGATCTCGATGGGATTGACGCTGGCGCTCTCTTTGCAACTCTGGTTGCAGGGCGGCTATTCTCTGACTCAGGCCGTTGGTCTGCCGCAATGGCAGTCTGAATTCCTTGTATCGTGGATCCCTCGTTTTGGGATTAACGTGCATCTGGCGCTGGATGGCCTCTCGCTGCTGATGGTGGTGCTGACCGGCCTGCTGGGCGTGATGGCTATTCTCTGTTCGTGGAATGAGATTGAGAAATGGCAGGGCTTTTTCCACCTCAATTTGCTGTGGATCCTGGGTGGCGTGATTGGCGTGTTCCTGGCCATCGATATGTTCCTGTTCTTCTTCTTCTGGGAGATGATGCTGGTACCGATGTACTTCCTGATTGCGCTGTGGGGACACAAGGCATCAGACGGGAAAACGCGTATTACCGCGGCCACCAAATTCTTCATCTACACTCAGGCCAGCGGTCTGGTGATGCTGATTGCGATTCTGGCGCTGGTGTTTGTGCACTACAACGCGACGGGCGTCTGGACCTTCAACTATGAAGATCTGTTGAAAACGCCAATGTCGCACACCGTAGAATATCTGCTGATGCTGGGCTTCTTTATCGCCTTTGCGGTAAAAATGCCGGTGGTGCCGCTGCATGGCTGGCTGCCGGATGCCCACAGCCAGGCGCCAACCGCAGGTTCCGTTGACCTGGCAGGGATCCTGCTGAAGACGGCAGCTTACGGTCTGCTACGTTTTGCGCTGCCGCTATTCCCTAACGCCTCTGCCGAGTTTGCACCCATCGCCATGTGGTTAGGTATCATCGGTATCTTCTACGGCGCGTGGATGGCCTTCTCTCAGTACGATATTAAACGTCTGATCGCCTATACCTCCATCTCACATATGGGCTTCGTGCTGATTGCTATCTACACCGGCAGCCAGCTGGCGTTCCAGGGGGCAGTGGTGCAGATGATCGCACACGGTCTCTCTGCTGCTGCGCTGTTTATCCTGTGTGGTCAGCTCTATGAACGTCTGCATACCCGTGATATGCGCCAGATGGGCGGTCTCTGGTCACGCATCAAATGGTTGCCAGGGCTATCGCTGTTCTTCGCGGTTGCTAACTTGGGGATGCCGGGAACCGGTAACTTCGTTGGCGAATTTATGATCCTTACCGGCAGTTTCCAGACGGTGCCAGTCATCATTGTAATCGCGACCTTCGGTCTGGTATTTGCCTCCGTTTACTCGCTGGTCATGATGCAACGCGCTTATTACGGCGCACCAAAATCTGAAACGCCTCTGCGCGGTATGTCCGCTCGTGAGTTCCTGATGATTATGGTGCTGGTGGTTCTGCTGGTGCTGTTGGGGATCTATCCACAGCCGATTCTGGACACCTCACATGCTGCGATGAGTAACATCCAGCAGTGGTATACCGCTTCAATCTCAACTACAAGGCCGTAATTCGCCATGACAATAACTCCTCAACAATTGATCGCGCTTCTGCCGCTGCTGATCGTCGGATTGACGGTGGTAGTTGTGATGCTGTCCATTGCGTGGCGACGCAACCACTTCGTCAATGCCACGCTGGCGGTGATTGGCCTGAACATTGCGCTGGTTTCGCTGTTCTTTGTTGGCCAGGCTGGCCCAATGGACGTCACGCCGCTGCTGCGGGTAGATGGATACTCTATGCTCTATACCGGGCTGGTGATCCTTGCCAGCCTCGCAACCTGTACTTTTGCCTATCCCTGGCTGGCGGGCTATCCCGATAACCGTGAAGAGTTCTACCTGCTGGTGCTGATTGCCGCAATGGGCGGCATTGTGCTGGCCAGCGCCAACCATCTCGCTTCGCTGTTTATCGGTATTGAACTGATCTCCCTGCCGCTGTTTGGCCTGGTAGGTTACGCCTTCCAGCAAAAGCGTTCGCTTGAAGCGGCTATCAAATACACCATTATGTCTGCTGTAGCCTCCTCTTTCCTGCTGTTCGGGATGGCGATGGTCTATGCAGATTCCGGTAACCTGAGCTTTGTGGCGCTGGGCAAGAGCCTGAATGATGGCCTTATCCATCAACCGCTGCTGCTGGCAGGGCTGGGTATGATGATTGTAGGCCTGGGCTTCAAGCTGTCGCTGGTTCCCTTCCACCTCTGGACGCCGGATGTGTATCAGGGCGCACCTGCGCCGGTTTCGACCTTCCTGGCGACTGCCAGCAAGATCGCCATCTTCGGCGTGGTAATGCGTCTGTTCCTCTATGCACCGGTAGCGGACAGCGAAGCTGTACGTCTGGTGCTGGCTATCATTGCCGTTGCTTCTATTCTGTTCGGTAACCTGATGGCTATCTCGCAGAGCAACATCAAACGTCTGCTGGGCTACTCTTCCATTGCTCACCTGGGCTATCTGCTGGTGGCGCTGATTGCTATCCAGACGCATCAGCTGTCGCTGGAAACCGTGGGCGTCTATCTGGCGGGTTATCTGTTCAGCAGCCTCGGCGCGTTTGGCGTGGTCAGCCTGATGTCCAGCCCTTATCGCGGCCCGGATGCAGATTCGCTCTACTCCTACCGTGGCCTGTTCTGGCACCGTCCTATTCTGTCAGCAGTAATGACGGTGATGATGCTGTCGCTGGCGGGTATTCCCATGACGCTGGGCTTCATTGGTAAGTTCTACGTAATTGCCGTTGGTGTGGGCGCTCACTTGTGGTGGCTGACTGGTGCGGTAGTGGTCGGCAGTGCGATTGGCCTTTACTACTATCTGCGTGTGACGGTAAGCCTTTACCTGAACCCACCAGAGCTGCTGCAACGTGATACGCCAGCCAACTGGGCCTTCAGCGCAGGCGGTGTGGTAGTACTGATCTCCGCGATTCTGGTACTGCTGCTGGGTATCTATCCTCAGCCGCTGATTTCGCTGGTGCAGATGGCTCAGCCGCTGATGTAAGCTACAGGGTAAGTGATAAACGGGCTCACTGGAGCCCGTTTTTTTTGGCTTAATTAAAACCAGCGAAGAGCGGGGCAACCTAAATGGAAGTGTACTGGCAGGATCTGCATCACAGCGACCTCAGCGTCACGCAGCTTTATCAGATTATGGCTCTGCGCAACGCGGTATTTATCGTCGAGCAAAATTGCCCTTATCAGGATCTGGATGGGGCTGATTTAGCGGGTGAAAACCGGCATCTGCTGGCGGTTTTTGATCATCAACTGCTGGCATATGCGCGGATACTTGCGCCGGAATCGCTGGAGAAACCGGTAAAAATTGGCCGGGTGATTGTCGCAAGCGAGGCGCGAGGATTAAGCCTGGGAAACCGGCTGATGGAACAGGCGATCGCCTGCTGTGAACACTACTGGCCGCAGCACAAAATTTTCCTTTCTGCGCAGGCCCATCTTCAGGAATTCTATGGTCGCTTTGGCTTCCGGGCAGTCAGTGATATCTACCTTGAGGATAATATTCCCCATGTTGATATGGTGCGTGCTGCAAAATAGTGGGGTCAACATCCGTCACCGCAAGATGAGTAATGTTGACAGACTACTGGCTGTTAACGCTTCTTATAGATATCGGCCGTACCATGCATTTGTTATGAGTATTGCCGGATGTCAGCACAAAAATATCGCCTCCTTTATCATCAGCCATTTTGGATAGCTCAGCATGCGTCAGCTGCGCTGGTTGCACCCGAGGCGGAGACGCTCCCCACTTTTACGTACTGATCCTGCACTTTTTCAAATCAGCCCTTAAGTTGGCTACTCGTCTGGATTGTGCCGCTTTTTATCCGTGCTGAAGACCTTAAACAAAAAAAGCAATTCACCGATCTTTGAAGCTAAACCCGAACAGGACCCGCAGCCAGGCAGATTGAAAGCAGAACAAGGGGGTTACTGGCGAGAAAGTAAAAAAGGGTGAGGAGATGCTCCTCACCCTGATTGATTTACCCGGCAGTCATCTGCCGGTCATCAACATATTTGCGTTTATCTGGCGGTGGCGGGAAGTACTGATAGAGCCACGTTTCGCTCAGCGTTTCATCTTTAGTGCGCAGGAACAGGCGCAGATTCACCGGCTCGGTCGAGTCGCTATCCGGATACCAGTCAAACAAAATACGGTAGCCATCAACAGGTTCAACGTAGAGGATCTCAACCTGCTTAATGGTACCGGAGGTGGTGGTGATCACCGGCTCAATGCCTTTCGGCGCGGCTGCTTTCAGATCGCCCCCCACAAAGTCCACCGCAAAACGGCGGGCCCAGACATCGGGATAGTGTTCACCCGGCGCCCAGCCTTCCGGGAAGCCGCCCATGCCGGTGCGGGTGGCATTCACGCGGGATAAGCCGCTGCGAACCGGTGGCAGGCCACTCCAGTAAAGCTTGTAGCTGAAACTGTGCTCACTGCCTGCTTTGATCGCTTCTGACGGACGCCAGAAGCAGACAATATTATCCAGCGTTTCACCAGTGGTGGGGATCTCCATCAGGTTGATGGCGCCTTTACCCCATTTGCCAACGGGTTCCACCCACAGACTTGGACGCTTGTTATACCAGCCAATCACATCCTGATAATCCTGGAAGTCATGGTTTAGCTGTAGCATGCCGAAACCGCGAGGATTTTCATCCTGGTAAGCGTTGTAGGTCAGACGCTGAGGATTATTCAGCGGACGGCAGATCCATTCTCCCATGCCGGTCCACATCGCCAGACGGTCGGAGTCGTGAATTTGCGGGTGGATGGTGTCGCACATGCGGCGCTCATTGTTGCCGCAGCTGAACATGGTGGTCATTGGCGCGATGCCGAGCTGATCGATATCTTTACGGGCATAAAGGTGGTTTTCCACCTCCATTACCACGCGCTTCTCTTCACAATGAATGATGAATTTGAAGGCACCCGTGCAGCTTGCGCCATCCAGCAGCGTGTAAACGGTAAAGGTGGTGTCACCGGCCTTGGGTGTTTCAAACCAGAAGGCGGTAAAGTCCGGGAACTCTTCTTTGCCGTTGCTGAAGGTATCGATCGCCACGCCGCGAGCGGAGAGACCGTACTGATAGGTCTCATCCACTGCGCGGAAGTAGCTTGCGCCCAGGAAGGAGACGATATCCCGGCTCGCCAGCTCAGGCTTTTTAAAGGCGCGGAAACCAGCAAAGCCTAAATCGGTTTTGCCTTCCAGCTGTTTGGTGTCCACTCTGGCGTTGTGATAGTTGAACAACTCCGGACGGAAGTGAATTTCACGCGCTTCGCGGCTTGCGGCATCCACTGAGAACATGCGCAGACGGCGCTTAAAGCCCATACCAACGTGGAAGAACTGAACGTCAAGCTCACGGTCAGGAATATCGTTCCACAGCGAGTGACTGGCGTCGTACTGAATTTCGTTATAAGCCTGCGGCGTCAGGGTGGCCAGGGTTTCTGGCAGCGGAGCTGGCGCGCCACCGTAGGGTTTTTTGGCTAAGTCGGCCGCCATCTGCTTCAGCACGTTAAAATCAAACCGCTTAGCAGAGCCGTCGGCGATATCGGTATCTGCCCAGGCTGCCTGTGCAAACAGCGTAGATAAACCGGACATACCGCTTACCGTAGCGAAAGCCATTGACGCTTTCATAAACATTCTTCGATTCATGCCAGAAGTCATTCCCTTTGCTGAACGGAGTTGGTAGAGACTATCGTGTAGTTACACTCTGCTTTACCCGGATGTGACACAGGTCACAGGGAGTTACGACAGCTTGTGGGTGTAAAAATTCATTTCAGCAAAAATTTATCAGATAAATCCGGCAAAAGCAGTGCATTCCTGTGAAACCGCAGCTTATTCACTCCACTGCTGGCAGCTGAAGGGGGGAAGCAGCGTGATGACGAAGCCTGTCGGTAATAAACTTATGCAAAGGGGCCTGGCGGTTTGCATGACGCATCACCACGATCAGTTCGCGATAAAAAGTCAGCCCGGCCAGCGGGATGATGCGTACGTTAGCCGGACGGTCGCGCCAGAGGCCAGCCAAAGGCACAAGCGCAACGCCAAGGCGCATTTCTACCATTTTGACGATGGCATCAATTTCATCAATTTCCAGCGCCAGCTGCGGCTCCAGCCGCTGCTCACGCAGAAACTGGCTGACCATTCTGCCGCCAAATGAAGAGCGGTCGTAACGGATAAAGGGATGTTGGCGGATCAGATCTAATGCGTTATCACCGCTCACGTCGGGCGGCGTAATCAGCACGTAAGGCTCTTTCTGCAGCGTCTCGGCATAGAGATCTTTAGTCAGCGCAAAGCTGGGTTTGATGATCACCGCTAAATCGATATTTCCGGCATCCACCTGCGTCAGCAAACTGGAGGAGACGCCGGGAATAAGCTTGGTTTCCAGCGCTGGCGCCTGCTGATGCACGCTAACCAGTACCGCTGGCAGTAAACCCGTTTGCACCGAAGAGATGGCCCCTATCTTGATAGCACCGCGATAGTCCACAAGATCCTCCGGCTGCGCCATGCGGGAAAAAAGCGCCAGCATCTCCCGGGCCATCGGCAGGATACGAACGCCTTCGGCGTTAAGCGCCACGGCGCGGCCCGAGCGGTCAAACAGCCTGATGCCGAGCGCATTCTCCAGCGTTCGCATTTGTGCGCTGACGGCAGACTGTGTCAGGCCAGTCTGCTGCCCGGCGGCGGCAAAAGTGCCAAACTGGCTGACGGCAACAAAGGTTTTAATTTCACGCAGCATAACGACCGATTCCGCAAAAAAATTGTTGATTCATTGTAAAGATATTCGCTTTTCATAAAAAATATTATCGCTAAGAATAGACAAACATCTCGTCCTTTATCCGCTACCGGAGAATTCAATGGCTCTTAGCCCGTTTCATCTGGCAATACCCGTGCATGACCTCGCCGCTGCGCGCCATTTCTACGGCACCGTGTTCAATCTTCCGGAAGGACGCTCCAGCGAGCAGTGGGTAGATTTCGATTTTTATGGTCACCAGTTAGTGATCCATCAGGCACCAAAAACCGCAGCGCAGGATGCCGTGCATACTAACCATGTTGATGGCCACGGCGTACCCGTTCCCCATTTTGGGCTGGTGCTGAGCTGGGAAGAGTGGGAGCAGCTGGCGGCGCGCCTGCGTGATTTCCAGATCAAATTTGAGATTGAGCCTTATATCCGTTTCAAAGGGCAGGTGGGTGAGCAGGCGACAATGTTTTTCTTCGATCCCTGCGGCAATGCGCTGGAGTTCAAAGCTTTTAAAGATATCAGCCGGATGTTTGCGAAGTAACCTCGCCCCGGACGCTCTTCTTCGGGCATCCTGTTACAAAGAGCGCTTCATGGTCGCCGGTCGTGGTGACCGGTTTTTGGGTTTTGCGCCTTAACAGCAGCATTATCAGGCAATTCCTGGAAAGGTTCGCGGGCAGGCTGGCAAATAGTGTCTATAGTTAATGGAGAATTTTATTCGCACAAGGAGATGTTATGGCTACAACAATCGCACCTGAAGAGAACCGCCTGGATGACGACCTGGCGCTGCTGACGCAAACGCTGGAAGATGTTCTGAAATCCTCCGGCGATCCGGCAGATCAAAAATATCTCGACCTGAAAGCCAAAGCAGAAGCCTCGTTGAACGACGTGAAATCCCGCGTCAGCAACGCGACCGACACTTATTATGTTCGTGCGAAACAAGTTGCTTACCGGGCAGATGAATACGTGCACGAAAAGCCGTGGCAGGGAATTGGCGTTGGCGCCACTCTGGGGCTGGTTGTGGGGCTGTTGCTGGCACGCCGTTAAGGCTTTGCATCAGTCATAAGCAACGGGCGTCCTTCGGGGCGCCCGTTGTGCTTGTGGGCAAGTTAGCCCAGATCAAAACAGAGAATCTGTTCCCCCGCTAAACTGGAGAAATTCTGCTCTCTCCGGACGCCGTAATGCCGCTCTCTTTCGCTCTGCACCAGCTGCAAAGGCAGCTTCATGCCGTCTCCCCTGGTCAGCAGGGTTTCCTGCATCTTTCTGCTGCGGCGGGTTCATCCAGCGAAGCTTTAGCCTGGCTGGCTGCTCAGTCTCTCTGGCCACAATTTTACTGGCAGGCCAGAGAAGGGAACGAAACGTTGATTGCTCTGGGCGAGGTAGTGCGCGCTGAAACGCTGGCTCAGGCTGCCCGGCTGCTCAACACCCTGCCCGACGCAGGTTGCCTGGTTGGCGTCAATGAATTTGCCCTGCAACGATGTTATCTCTTTTTACCCCGCTTGCTGTGGCGCAGAGAGAGGTTGAACGTTTTCCTTTGTGGCGATCTCTGTCAGCAGGCGCAAGCCACACTGCGTCTCCTCTCCACACTCCAGCCCGCCGTGCCGCTCCCCGCACTGCCCGCTTGCCCATCTGCCTGCCAGCATTCTCCCGACAAACAAGGCTGGAGAGAGAGCGTGGCGCTGGCGCTTCAGGCAATCAAAGCTGGCGAGCTGGAGAAAGTGGTGCTGGCCCGCGCCACCAACGTCAGTTTTCCCGAGCCTCTCTCCCCACACTCTCTGCTGGCCGCCAGCCGTGAGGTCAATCATCACTGTTATCACTTTCTGTTGGCGCTAAGCCCCCACCAGGCTTTTGTTGGCTCCAGCCCGGAGCGGCTTTATCACCGTCAGGGGCTGGCGCTGAGAACAGAGGCGCTGGCCGGAACCTGTGAAAACAGCAAGGATGCGCTACAGGCCTCTTTGTGGGCCGAAGCGCTGCTTGCTGATGAGAAAAACAGGCGTGAGAATGGCCTCGTTGTGGAGGATATCTGCCAGCGACTGCACGCTGTGACCCAGGGGCTGGATGTTGCTCCGGCGCAGATTGTTCGTCTGCGTAAGGTCCAGCATCTTCGTCGTGAGATCCAGGCCAGGTTGCACCAGCCGGACGATAAGCAGATCCTGCAACAGCTACAGCCCACCGCAGCGGTCGCCGGGCTTCCCCGCAAGGCGGCTTTAAACTTCATTCATCGCCATGAACCTTTTTCACGTAACTGGTATGCCGGTTCTGTGGGATGGCTTTCAGCCGGAGAAAGCGAATTCTCCGTGGCTTTACGCTCAGCCTGGGTGGAAAAAAGTAGCGTGCGCTTCTTTGCCGGCGCAGGAATCGTGGCCGGTTCTGAAGCAGACCTGGAGTGGCAGGAGATCAACCAGAAGGCTTCGGGCCTGGCAAGTCTGGCCGGGGTAGAAATTGCGGGGGGATCCTGCCCCAAATCAAATTGAGCTGTACTTAGCTCTTTTATACTGGTGCCTGCTTTGCTCAGGAGTGGGATATGTCACACAGTACCTTTAACCGCCGCTGGGCGGAGGTGATACTTGAAGCCGTGACGCGTCATCAGGTGCGCCATATTTGTATCGCTCCGGGTTCGCGCTCTGCGCCCCTAACGCTTGCCGCTGCTGGTCATACCCGGCTGGTTTGCCATACCCACTTTGACGAACGCGGTCTGGGCCATCTGGCGCTGGGGCTGGCAAAATCTACCGCAGAGCCGGTGGCCCTTATCGTGACCTCCGGCACGGCCGTTGCCAATCTCTATCCCGCTATCATTGAAGCCAGGCTCACCGGCGAGCGGCTGATCGTCCTCAGCGCAGACCGCCCGCCAGAATTGATCGACTGCGGGGCAAATCAGGCCATTGAGCAGACGAGGCTGTTTGCCAGCCATGCCGCTACGCTTAACCTCCCGCGCCCGACCGCTGATATTCCTGCCCGCTGGCTGGTGTCAGCTATTGATTCAGTGTTAAGCCAGCAGACCTCTGGCGCAGTGCAGATCAATTGTCCTTTTGCCGAACCGCTTTATGGCGGCGATCCTGCTGCTTATAAGAGCTGGCACGCCGGCCTTGGAAAATGGTGGCAGGAGCAACGGCCCTGGCTTGAACACACTTGTGCAACGCAAACGCCGGTTAACAGCGACTGGCCCAGCTGGCGGCAAAAGCGGGGCGTGGTGATTGCCGGAAAAATGCGTGCGGAAGAGGGGAGGGCCGTTGCCGCATGGGCAAGCCGTTTGGGCTGGCCGTTGCTTGCTGATGTACAGTCGCAAACAGGGCAGCCGCTGCCTTACGTCTCACGCTGGCTTTCCGACCCCCGTGCGGTTAACTGGCTTTCCGGGGTGGAAATTGTGGTGCAGTTTGGCAGCCATCTTGTCGGCAAAGCCATTCTGAACTGGCTGTCGCTATGCCAGCCGGTGGCGTACTGGCTGGTGGAAGCGATGCCGGGCAGACGGGATCCCGCTCATCTTCGCGGCTGCCGTATTCAGGCTGAGATCCAACCCTGGCTTGCAGCCCATCCCGCGCTGGAACAGCCTGAGTGGTGTCCTGAATTGCGTTCGCTGGTGGCCGACTGCTCAGCATCCTGCCAGCCCGCTTCCGGTGAAACCGATCAAGCTCAATTAACGGCGCAGCGGGCAGGGCTTAGCCAGCCCGCTTCCGATGAATTCAGTCAGGCTGTTGCAGCAGAGGGAGGAGTATATTGCCAGCCCGCTTTCGCTGAAGCTGAACCAGCGCCAGAACCGGAAGCATCCTGCCACTCTGTGCTGAGTGAGGTTGGCCTGGCGCAGCGCTTGCCTGCTTTGCTCCCGAAACAGGGCGTACTGTTCCTTGGTAACAGCCTGACTATCCGGTTGGTGGATAGTTATGCTCAGCTTCCCGCAGGCTATCCGGTGTTTGCCAACCGGGGCGCCAGCGGTATTGATGGACTGATCGCAACAGCGGCGGGCGTACAGCGTGGCGGCAACAGGCCATTGCTGGCGGTGATCGGCGATATCTCTGCGCTTTATGATGTAAACAGCCTGGCGCTGCTGCAAAACTCCCCCGGCCCGGTGGTCGTGATCGTTATCAATAACCACGGCGGCCAGATTTTTTCGCTGTTACCTACGCCGGAAACGGAACGGGAACGCTACTTTTCGATGCCGCAGCAGGTCGATTTTTCCGCCGCCGCACGGCTGTTTGGGCTGGCTTATTACCGGCCTGATGGGTGGCAGTCGCTAAAGAATGCCCTGACACAGGGGTGGCAAGGTGGTGCAACGCTGATCGAGTTGCAGGTAGCCGACGCCGCGGGCGCCAGAAGCCTGGCGCAGGGCTGGCACGGTGAGCTGGCGCATAATAAATCGCAAACAAATCATGCCGATCGGACCCGGACTCTGGCAGACGCCGGGAAGGGGGAATGGCAATGATCCTGCATGCGCACTGGCAGGGCAAGCATAGCGGATCGGAACCGGTGCTGGTCTGGTTGCATGGGCTGCTTGGCGATGCTGAAGAGTGGCGGGAGGTGCAATCCCTGATGGGCAAAAGGCCCCAGTTGAGTATCAATTTGCCAGGGCACGGCGGCTCTCAGGGGCAGTTTACCAACGGCTTTGAGGCGCTGTCCGCCGCGCTAAGCCATACGCTCCGTTATCATCGTGTCCGGCGCTACTGGCTGATTGGCTACTCCCTTGGCGGACGTTTGGCGATCTACTACGCCTGCCGCCATGCAGAGAGGGGGCTTGAAGGTGTGGTCGTGGAGGGAGGGCATCCCGGTCTTTACTGCTCTGAACAGAGAGCACTCAGGCTGGAACAGGATAACCGCTGGGCCAGGCGTTTCCGCGAGCAGCCTCTGCTCCACACGCTTGAGGCCTGGTATCAGCAGCCGGTCTTTGCCACGCTCACCACGTATCAACGCGCCTCGCTGATTGCTGAACGGCGGCATAATCATGGCGCAGCGGTAGCAGCAATGTTATCAGCAACCTCTCTGGCAAAGCAGCCCTGGCTGCTACCCGAACTGCACCGACTCTCCGTGCCGTTTCACTATTTTTGTGGTGAGCAGGACCGCAAATTTCAACAGCTGGCGGCTCAGGCTTCACTCCCTTGTGAGCTGATACCTGGTGCAGGCCACAATGCCCACCGTGCCAACCCCTCCGCCTTTGCCCATCAACTGGCGCAGCGGCTTACTCCTGAGGAACTCCGATGATTTATCCCGATCAACAGCTGCTTTCCGCCCCGATTGAATGGCTCAATTTCGGCCAGGCTTTCAGCGACATTCATTACCATAAATCCGCAGACGGCATCGCAAAAATCACCCTTAACCGGCCTGAGGTGCGCAACGCTTTCCGGCCGCAAACGGTGAAGGAGATGCTGACGGCGCTACAGGATGCCCGTCTCGATGAGCAGATTGGGGTAATTATTTTAACCGGGCAGGGCGATGAGGCCTTTTGTGCCGGTGGCGACCAGAAGGTGCGGGGTGACTACGGTGGTTACCTGGACGCCTCGGGGGTTCATCACCTGAACGTACTGGATTTTCAGCGCCAGATCCGCACCTGCCCGAAACCGGTGGTGGCGATGGTAGCGGGCTACGCCGTGGGCGGCGGCCATGTGCTGCATATGCTGTGCGACTTAACCATTGCCGCAGATAATGCGCAGTTTGGTCAGACAGGCCCGAAAGTCGGGTCGTTTGACGGTGGATGGGGTGCGGCCTATATGGCGCGTATTGTCGGACAGAAAAAAGCCCGTGAGATCTGGTTCTTGTGCCGGATGTATAACGCACAGCAGGCACTGGAGATGGGGCTGATCAATACTGTGGTGCCGCTGGCTGAGCTGGAGCGAGAAACGGTGCGCTGGTGCCGCGAGATGCTGCAGAACAGCCCGATGGCGCTTCGCTGCCTGAAGGCGGCGCTGAACGCAGATTGTGATGGTCAGGCGGGGCTACAGGAGCTGGCGGGCAATGCTACGATGCTGTTCTATATGACCGAAGAGGGGCAGGAAGGCCGAAACGCGTTTAACCAGAAGCGTCCGCCAGATTTCAGCAAATTTAAGCGTAATCCCTGATGCGCGGCGCGGAGGTATTTGCCTGGGAGATCCCCCTTGAAGCCGGTGTGGTTTTACGTGACAGGCGGCTTAAAACCCGTAGCGGCCTGCTGGTCAGGCTGAGCAGCGGCACCCGACAGGGATGGGGGGAAATTGCCCCTCTGCCCGGCTTTAGTCAGGAAACCGTGGCAGAAGCGCACAGAGAAACTGTTACCTGGCTGGCGTCGTGGTGCGCAGGCAGGCAGCCGGTGGAGAGTCTTTTACCTTCGGTCGCCTTTGGTCTGAGCTGTGCGCTGGCGGAGCTTTCAGCAACGCTGCCAGCAGAGGGCAGTTACCACAGCGCGATACTGTGCACGGGAGATCCCGATGAACTGCTTCTGCGCCTGCAACAGCAGGCTAACCCGCTGGCAAAAATGAAGGTTGGCCTCTGTGAACCGGTGCGCGATGGCATAATGGTCAATCTGCTGCTGGAGGCGCTGCCCACGTTAACTCTGCGGCTGGACGCTAACCGTAGCTGGACGCTGGAGAAGGCGCTCAATTTTGCCCGCTTTGTTGCTGTCGAGCTGCGTCCCCGCATCGCTTTCCTTGAAGAGCCTTGCCGCACTCCGGTTGACTCTCTGCGTTTCTCGGCAGAAACAGGTATCGCGCTGGGTTGGGATGAAAGCGCCAGAGAAACGGGGTTCCGGCCACTGGGCGAGCCGGGCGTCAGGGCCATTGTCATTAAGCCGACGCTGACAGGGAGCCTCACCAAAGTGCGCCAGCTGATCGCTCAGGCTCACCAGGCGGGGCTGAAAGCGGTGATTAGCTCGTCGCTGGAGTCCAGCCTCGGGTTATCTCAGCTGGCCCGTATCGCACACTGGCTCACTCCTGACGTCACCCCAGGGCTGGATACGCTGGCTATGATGCAGCATCAGCTGGTGCGTAGCTGGCCCGATTGCACGCTTCCCGTGCTTGCACCCGGCCAGCTGGAGTGCGTATGGCGGCAGTAACAGAATGGCCCTGGCGCTACTGGGCAGAGCGTAAACCTCAGCAGATTGCGCTGATCAATGAGAAGCAGAGGCTTACCTGGGCGGATCTGGCCGTGCAGATTGAACGGCTGGCTGCGGGGTTTATGCTACAGGGCGTAGATCAGGGGTGTGGCGTGGTGCTGAAAGCGAAAAGCAGTCAGCAGGGGCTGTTGGCTTACCTCGCACTGCTGCAATGTGGAGCACGGGTATTGCCGCTCAATCCTCAGCTTCCGACAGTACAATTAATGGCTCTGTTGCCTGCGTTGAATTGTGAGTTTGCCCTGTCGCTGGAGGGCGCATCTCTGCCGTCGCTGACAGCGCTGACCTTACGTTCGCTGCCCTTTCAGGCCCGCTATAGCTGGAATGCGCAACAGATTGCCACGCTTACCCTGACCTCTGGTTCCAGCGGTCTGCCGAAAGCCGCTGCCCATACCTTCAGCGCCCATCTTGCCAGCGCCGCTGGCGTGGTGAGCGCACTCAATTTCACCTCTGAAGAGAGCTGGCTGCTTTCGTTGCCGCTTTACCATGTTTCCGGGCAGGGCATCGTCTGGCGCTGGTTGCTGAGCGGTGCCGGGCTGGGGATAGTAGGGGAGCTGCCCCTGCATCAGGCGCTGGAAACCTGCACCTTCGCCTCGCTGGTGCCCGCACAGTTATGGCGACTGCTGCAACGCCCATCGCTGCCAGCAACGCTCCATAGCGTCCTGCTGGGCGGAGCGGCAATACCAGAAGCGTTGACAGAGCAGGCCGGGGCGCGGGGGATCGCCTGCTGGTGCGGTTACGGCATGACGGAAACGGCCTCCACCGTGGCCGCTAAGCGGGCGGACGGGCGTCCTGGCGTGGGCCGGGTGCTGCCAGGGCACAATATGCGGATAGTGGCAGGCGAGGTCCAGCTGCGTTCACCCGCGCTTGCCTGCGGCTACTGGCAGCATGGCAATCTGATAAGGTTAACCGATGCGCAGGGCTGGTTTGCCACGAAGGACAGCGGAGAGATCAATGAGGATGAGTTGCTACTGAAGGGCCGCCTGGATAACCAGTTTTTCTCGGCAGGTGAGGGTATACAGCCAGAGTGGGTTGAATCCCTTCTGATGCTGCATCCTGGGGTAACACAGGCTTTTATTGTACCGCTTGAGGATAGCGAGTATGGACACCGGCCGGTTGCGCTGGTGACAATGCGTGAGCCTCTGACGCTCTCCGCTCTGGCAGAATGGGCAGCGACCAGGCTGGCAGGCTTTCAGCGACCGCAACGCTGGTACACTTTGCCAAATCTGGATAGCGGCGGTATCAAGATCTCCCGTCAGGCATTAATTAACTGGGTGGCTGAACAGGAAAAAAGGCGGCATTAAGCCGCCTTCCCGAGACGGCAATGCCGCTTCAGCCTGAGACGCAGGCTACAGCCTGGTTTCAGTTATTTATCACGACCTCTGTCGTCGGCCAGGGTGCCGAGTAAAACAGCCTCAGCCTGACTTTCAGGCTCTTACTTCAGCTCTGCAAGCGCACGCTCAACACCCGCGCCGTAAGCGGGATCGACCTGATGGAACAAGGCGATCTGGCGCTGCTGGATAAACTCAGGGATCTGAATCAGTTCTCCTGCAATACGTTTAAACATGCGCTGATGCTCTTCCTCGCCCAACAGGTTGAAGAGGGCGCGCGGCTGGGTAAAGTAATCTTCATCCTCGCGATGGTTCCAGTGGTCGGCGGCCCCTTCCAGCGACAGCGGCGGCTCGCTGTAGTCCGGCTGCTCCTGGAAAACATTAAAGCTGTTCGGTTCGTAGGTTGCACCGTTGCCGCTGTTGCCGTCCACGCGCATCGCGCCGTCGCGGTGATAGTTATGGAACGGGCATTTAGGTGCATTCACCGGGATCTGATGATGATTCACGCCCAGGCGATAGCGGTGGGCATCGCCATAGGAGAAGAGGCGGCCCTGCAACATACGGTCCGGAGAAAAGCCGATGCCCGGTACCACGTTAGCCGGGCTCATTGCAACCTGCTCCACTTCGGCAAAGTAGTTATCGGGATTGCGGTTCAGCTCAAACTCACCCACTTCAATCAGTGGATAATCCGCATGGGGCCAGACTTTGGTTAAATCAAACGGGTTATAAGGCGTTTGCGACGCTTCCGCTTCCGGCATCACCTGCACAAAGAATTTCCAGCGCGGGAAGTTGCCTTTTTCAATGGCTTCAAACAGATCGCGTTGTGAGCTTTCGCGGTCCCGGCCAATTAACAGCGCGGCTTCGTCATCCATCAGGTTGGCAATACCCTGCTCGCAGCGCATGTGGAACTTCACCCAGAAACGCTCCAGTTGCTCGTTAATAAAGCTGTAGGTATGGCTGCCAAAGCCGTGAATATGCCGGTAGGAGGTGGGCAGTCCCCGGTCGCTGAAATCAATGGTCAACTGGTGCAGCGACTCCGGAAGCTGGGAGAAAAAGTCCCATTTATAGGTTGGGTTACGCAGATTGGTACGCGGATCGCGCTTTACCACGTGGTTCAGATCGGGAAACTTCATCGGATCGCGCAGATAGAACACCGGGGTGTTATTGCCCACCAGATCCCAGTTGCCCTCTTCAGTGTAAAACTTCATTGAGAAACCACGGATATCGCGCTCTGCATCCGCGCCGCCGCGCTCACCTGCAACCGTGGAGAACCGCATAAACAGATCCGTTTTTTTGCCGATGTCTGAGAAAATTTTGGCCCGGCTGAAGCGGGTGATGTCCTGAGTCACGGTAAAAGTCCCGTAGGCCCCGGAGCCTTTGGCGTGCATGCGGCGCTCCGGGATCACTTCCCGATCAAAATGCGCTAATTTTTCCAGAAACCAGACATCCTGCAACAGCATCGGGCCACGGCGGCCGGCGGTCATAGAGTTATTGTTGTGGGCCACGGGTGCGCCAGCAGCGGTAGTCAGTCCTTTTTTAATCATCGGGCATCTCTCTTTTGAGTAAGATATACGCTATAAAAGAATGGTTATTAATTGGTGTTCTCTATTGTTATTGCCATTGTGCCCCGGCGGATCGATCCCCGGCAATCTGGCTCTGGCTATCGCTGCCATCTCTGAAACAAAACAGAGCTAAAAATGACGTTGTGTTTATCGGGGTCTGTTCATACAGTTAACCGACGCTGCCCGAACTGGAGAACAACATGATAAGAGTGGAAATGCTCGCAACTGGCGATGAAGTCCTGCACGGTCAGATTGTGGATACCAACGCGGCCTGGCTTGCCGGGGTGCTGTTTGAAAATGGCCTGCCGATGACCAGCCGCCAGACCACCGGAGACAATCTTGACGAGCTGGTAACGGTGCTGACCGAGCGCAGCAAAGTCGCCGACGTGCTGATTGTCAACGGAGGGTTGGGACCTACCAGCGACGATCTCAGTGCGCTCGCGGCGGCTAAAGCAGCGGGCGTAAAACTGGTGATGCACCAGCAATGGCTGGCGAAGATGGAGGCCTTTTTTGCCGAACGGGGCCGGAAAATGGCTGACAGCAACCGCAAGCAGGCTGAAATTCCGGAAGGGGCCGAGATGCTGGATAACCCGGTCGGTACCGCCTGCGGCTTCGCGATGCAGCTGAACCGCTGCTGGATTTTTTTCACTCCTGGCGTTCCCTCAGAATACAAAGTGATGGTCGAAGAGCAAATTTTGCCGCGGCTGAAAGCCCGTTTCGACCTGCCGGAACCCCCGGTTTGCCTGCGACTGACTACCTTTGGCCGCGGAGAGAGCGATCTGGCCGCCGAAATTGAGCCGTTGCCGCTACCGGAAGGGGTGGTGATGGGCTATCGCGCTTCCATGCCGATTATCGAACTCAAGCTGAACGGGCCTGCCTCTAAGCTGGTTGAAATGGAGCAGTTTTGGCAGCGGGTGCGCGAAATTGCTGGCGAGAGCACTATTTTTGAAGGGATGGAAGGGCTGCCCGCTCAGCTCGCACGCCGTCTGAGCGAAAAAGGTTACACGCTTGCGGTAAGCGAGCAGTTTACCGCCGGATTATTGCATTGGCAGCTTGCTTCGGCACAAGTGCCGCTGGCGGCGGGGAACGTGCTGCCTGCACAGCAGGAGTCTCTGCAGGCGCTGATCGAGCGCAGCAGGCAGCTTGCCGCCACGTCCGGCGCATCGCTGGCGCTGCTGGTAGGCGGGATTTATGATGAGCAACTGGGCTTTGCGTTACATACTCCAGAAGGCAGTTGGGCGCAGCGCGTGAAGTTTAACGTCAACCGTCATGGCCTGAAGACCCGCCAGGATACGGTGGCAATGATGGCGCAGAACATGCTGCGCCGCTGGCTTAACGGTATGGACGTTTCAACCGGACACGGCTGGATTGATGTGGTGAAAACGCTGAAAGATTGAGCCGGGATCGGCCGGTAAAAAAATGCCCCCGGCAGAATCTGTCGGGGGCATTTTTTATGGCAATTGCGAGAAAAAAGCAGCGCTACATCTCCAGTTCAATATCACCGTTGGCTTTGCAGCAGCAGGGGAGAATTTCATCATCCTGCACGAAGGCCAGCGGTTTGGCGGCGTAGCTGACTTCACCCTTCAGCAGTCGGGTGCGGCACGAGCCGCAGAAGCCTTCCCGACACTGGTACTCAACGCAAATCTGATGGGCTTCCAGCGCGTCCAGCAGCGAAGGGTGCTCCTTCTCACATTGCAGCTGCGTGCCGGAAGCACGCAACACGATGAGTGACCCGGCCATTTTACAGCTGGAAGTCGTCGAAGTCGTTTTCACCCACTTCAGAGTCAATCTGACCCACCAGATAGGAGCTGACTTCAACTTCCTGCGGAGCAACCTGCACGTTGTCAGAAACCAGCCAGGAGTTGATCCACGGGATAGGGTTAGAGCGCGTTTTGAACGGCAGATCCAGACCCACCGCGTGCATACGGATATTGGTAATGTACTCAATATACTGGCACAGAATATCTTTATTCAGGCCGATCATGGAGCCGTCACGGAACAGGTATTCTGCCCACTCTTTCTCCTGCTGGGCGGCGAGTACAAACAGGTCATAACACTCCTGGCGGCATTCACGGGCGATCTCCGCCATCTCAGGATCGTCTTCACCGCTGCGCAGCAGGTTCAGCATATGCTGGGTACCGGTCAGGTGCAGCGCTTCGTCACGGGCGATCAGCTTGATGATTTTGGCGTTGCCTTCCATCAGCTCACGCTCGGCAAAGGCAAACGAGCAGGCAAAGCTGACGTAGAAGCGGATCGCTTCCAGCGCGTTCACGCTCATCAGGCAGATATAGAGCTGTTTTTTCAGGGCGCGCAGGCTGACGGTAACGCTTTTGCCGTTGACCTGATGCGTACCTTCACCCAGCAGATGCCAGTAATTGGTCATCTCAATCAGATCGTCGTAATAGGCAGAGATATCTTTAGCGCGCGACAGGATCTGCTCATTGGTCACGATATCATCAAATACAATCGCCGGATCGTTAACGATATTACGGATGATGTGCGTGTAAGAGCGTGAGTGAATGGTTTCAGAGAACGCCCAGGTTTCAATCCAGGTTTCCAGCTCAGGGATGGAAATTAGCGGCAGCAGCGCCACGTTCGGGCTGCGCCCCTGAATGGAGTCCAGCAGCGTCTGATATTTCAGGTTACTGATGAAAATGTGCTTTTCATGTTCCGGCAGGCCCTGATAGTCGATGCGATCGCGTGAGACATCCACCTCTTCCGGGCGCCAGAAGAAGGAGAGCTGCTTTTCAATCAGCTTTTCAAAGATTTCATATTTCTGCTGATCGAAGCGGGCGACATTGACCGGCTGACCGAAAAACATCGGTTCATCCAGCTGATTGTTTTTGTTTTGCGAAAACGTTGTGTAAGCCATGAATAGTGATCCGTAGAGCGGGCCGCGCAAAGCAGCCCTGACAGATGATTGATGGAGGCGACAGGCGTCGCCCCACAGTTAACGCTTAAATTTTGCAGGCGCCGCTTTCACAGCCGTCGTCCTGAATGGACGGCACCATATCTTCCTGCGTATCTTCTGCACCGTCACGGGTGTTCTGATAGTAGAGCGTTTTTACGCCAAATTTGTAGGCGGTAAGCAGATCTTTTAACAGCTGTTTCATCGGCACGCGACCGTTGGCGAAACGCGTTGGGTCGTAGTTGGTGTTCGACGAGATAGCCTGGTCGATAAACTTCTGCATCAGGCCAACCAGCTGCAGATAACCGTCGTTGTTTGGCATATCCCACAGCAGCTCGTAGCTCTCTTTCAGGCGCTCATACTCAGGCACAACCTGACGCAGAATGCCATCTTTCGATGCTTTGATGCTGATATGGCCGCGCGGTGGCTCAATACCGTTAGTGGCGTTTGAGATCTGCGATGAGGTCTCAGACGGCATCAGTGCAGAGAGCGTTGAGTTGCGCAGGCCGTGGGTTTTGATCTCTTCGCGCAGCGCTTCCCAGTCCAGGTGCAGCGGCTCGTTACTGATCGCATCGAGATCTTTCTTATAGGTGTCGATAGGCAGAATGCCCTGCGCATAGGTGGTTTCGTTAAACCACGGGCAGGCACCTTGCTCTTTCGCCAGCTCGTTTGAGGCTTTCAGCAGATAGAACTGAATAGCTTCGAACGTTTTGTGGGTCAGGTTGTTTGCGCTGCCGTCGGAGTAACGAACGCCATGCTTCGCCAGATAGTAAGCGAAGTTGATCACGCCTATTCCCAGTGTACGACGGCCCATCGCGCCGCGTTTTGCCGCCGGGATTGGGTAATCCTGATAATCCAGCAGCGCATCCAGCGCACGCACGGCCAGTGTCGCCAGCTCTTCCAGATCGTCCAGGCTCTCAATCGCGCCCAGGTTAAACGCTGACAGCGTACAAAGAGCGATTTCCCCATTCTCATCGTTGACGTCCATCATCGGCTTGGTTGGCAGCGCAATCTCCAGGCAGAGATTGGACTGACGAACCGGTGCGATAGCGGGATCGAACGGGCTGTGGGTATTGCAGTGGTCAACGTTCTGAATATAGATACGGCCGGTAGAGGCGCGTTCCTGCATCATCAGCGAGAAGAGGTCAACGGCCTTCACGCGCTGCTTACGGATGCTGTCATCAGCTTCATATTTGGTGTAAAGGCGCTCGAACTCGTCCTGATCGGCGAAGAAGGCGTCATACAGGCCTGGTACGTCAGAAGGGCTGAACAGCGTGATCTCCTGACCTTTCAACAGGCGCTGATACATCAGTTTGTTGATCTGGACGCCGTAGTCCATATGACGAACACGGTTTCCTTCCACGCCACGGTTATTTTTCAGAACCAGCAGGCTTTCCACTTCCAGGTGCCACATTGGATAGAACAGCGTGGCCGCACCGCCACGAACGCCGCCCTGAGAGCAGGACTTCACCGCAGTCTGGAAGTGTTTGTAGAAAGGAATACAGCCGGTATGGAAAGCTTCCCCACCCCGGATCGGGCTGCCCAGCGCACGAATGCGGCCAGCGTTAATGCCAATACCTGCACGCTGTGAAACGTATTTCACGATAGCGCTGGAGGTGGCATTAATGGAGTCCAGGCTGTCGCCGCACTCGATCAGCACGCAGGAGCTGAACTGGCGGGTAGGGGTGCGCACGCCGGACATGATTGGCGTAGGCAGCGAGATTTTGAAAGTAGAGATCGCATCATAGAAACGCTTCACGTAGTCCAGACGCGTTTCGCGCGGGTAGCCGGAGAAGAGGCAGGCGGCCACCAGGATATAGAGGAACTGCGCGCTTTCGTAAATATCCCCGGTCACGCGGTTCTGCGCCAGGTATTTACCTTCAAGCTGTTTCACCGCCGCGTAGGAGAAGTTCATATCGCGCCAGTGGTCGATATAACTGTCCATCTCTTCGAACTCTTCTGCGCTGTAATCTTCCAGCAGATGGCTGTCATATTTGCCCATATCGACCATACGCTTCACCTGATCGTAGAGCTTTGGCGGTTCAAACTGGCCGTAGGCTTTTTTACGCAGGTGGAAGATGGCCAGGCGCGCCGCCATGTACTGATAGTCAGGCGCATCGCGAGAGATCAGGTCAGCAGCGGACTTGATGATGGTTTCATGGATATCAGAGGTTTTCATGCCCTCGTAGAACTGGATATGAGAACGAAGCTCTACCTGGGAGACAGAGACGTTGTGCAGCCCTTCTGCAGCCCAGTCCAGCACGCGGTGGATTTTATCGAGGTTGATGCGTTCGGTGCGGCCATCGCGTTTGGTGACAAGCAGACTCTGATTCATGCCGTGTAATATCCTGTCCGTGAGGGTGAAAACAAAAAATATCCCCCGTTTATACACAGAATGTCCGGATGTGCGTAACTCTGTGGATAAACACTACATATAGGGGGTCATGGAATTTTGAACAACAATATGGTGAGTATTCTAGTAATTTCTGCCGGGTTAACAAGGCTTGATTTTCACATCAAATTGCTGATCGGGCCGTGGCAGTTTTCCTAAGTCCGCGTTTCTCAAGGGCCAGGGGCCATGTCAACAGATTGATTATTTTTTTAGAAATTTGATCAAGCGCGGGTTTCTTGTTCAGCCCTGAAAAATTGCCCATTTTTTTGCGTAAAAAAGAGCCGGAAGCGACCCACTTTTTACCGCGTTTGCAAAAGGGAATGAATTTAACGTGCGTTTTATCCTGCCGCGAACCGGGTATGCCGCCTGAAGGATCACGATCTGACAGTGGGACTGTCAGAGAGGCTGGTGCCAGCGGCATAAAGGCCACTCCGTGGAGGGGAGCTATGGGAAGCAGGGGAATTCATCAGGAAAGAGAGCGGCTAAAGCTCTTTAACAGAATCTCAGGCAACAGCATAGTTAACTGTTAAAACAAGCCATTAAATTTTTTGTCCGCTTTTGTCAGGTTGCTCTTCAAATTTCTGAATCGCTTAAAAATCGCCTTAACTATAAACCCTGTAATTTACAGGGATAAGGGAGGGTTTATGGCGTTACAGGGAAAGATGATCCTGAACGGTGCTGACTACGCACCTTTCACCCTGTATGGCGTTGGCGTGTTTATGGCCTTTTCGGGGAATGGTGTTTACCGAAACAAGGAGGCATGAACTGCGGCATACCCAACGTTAAATTAGCGGGCAATGTTAAAATGAATCATGTTGAAAGCGTCAGTATGCAGTATGAAAAAATCACCTGGCGCAGTGTAGAGGGCAATATCCAGTATACGGATGCCTGGAACGAAAGAAATACGGCATGCAAAGAGGGGCGCGCTGTGCCACGGCAAATTATCGTGTGCCTGTAACACCGCGTGTTTTTCCCCGGCAGAATGATTCTGTTAAAAAAATATAAAAAATTGCTGGCCTGGACAGTATTGTTTCAGCAACCGGAATAATTTTCTTAAGTTGGGGACAAAATTTGCCTGGCAATAACAGACAGGCTCCGGCGTAAGCCGGGCCTGCCTGAGGTACCTCAATTAAGGGCAGGTTTACGCTTTCAGCGCGTGGGTATGCACCATGTAATTGACGTCCACGCCCGGCGCGAGCTTAAAGGTGTTGGTCAGCGGGTTATAGTGCAGGCCAATAATATGACGTTCGCGCAGAGGGGTTTCATCCACCCAGTTCAGCAGTTCAGCCGGACGGATAAACTTTTTGATATCATGCGTTCCGCGGGGCACCATGCGCAGCAGATATTCTGCACCCA
Source organism: Erwinia sp. MMLR14_017 (assembly GCF_033657285.1). Taxonomy (NCBI): domain Bacteria; kingdom Pseudomonadati; phylum Pseudomonadota; class Gammaproteobacteria; order Enterobacterales; family Erwiniaceae; genus Erwinia; species Erwinia sp. MMLR14_017. The sequence continues at coordinate 150,863 of NZ_JAWVWP010000007.1, forward strand.
CAATGGCCATCAGCCAGGCTTTACTGTTGCGGTTAAGCGTGGAGAAAAATACTTCGCCACCAGGTTTGACCAGTTTTGCACAGGCATGCACCACCGAACGTGGGTCCGGCACATGCTCCAGCATCTCCATACAGGTCACGACGTCATACTGACCGGCAAACTGTTCGGCGTGCTCTTCCACAGTTTGCTGCACGTAATCCACCTTCACGCCGCTTTCCAGCGCATGCAGACGGGCCACTTCTAAAGGCTCCGCGCCCATGTCCAGCCCGGTCACCTCAGCACCTTCGCGCGCCATACTCTCGGCAAGAATGCCGCCGCCGCAGCCGACATCCAGCACTTTTTTACCGAACAGGCCATTGCTGTGCTGAGCAATATAGCCAAGACGAAGAGGGTTGATACGATGCAGAGGTTTAAACTCGCCTTCCAGATCCCACCAGCGGGATGCCACGGCTTCAAACTTGGCAATTTCGTTATGATCCACGTTAGCCGTGGCGGCGCTTTTTTCAGCCTTCATAGGTGTCTCGCTCACTAAAAGTTTATGGGCAGTATACCTGTTTCCTGAGGGGAATGTGCAGCGCCCGGCGTTCCGGTTGTTAAGCACGCATTAAAGCGTGCAAAAAGACGCTTTCCGTTCACCACCTGGCCTAAAGGTGATATACTTTCGCACCTTTGAATCCGGGTATAATGTAGAGGGATAGCGGCTCCATGAGCGATCTAGCCAGAGAAATCACACCGGTTAATATCGAAGAAGAGTTAAAAAACTCTTACCTCGACTATGCCATGTCGGTCATCGTTGGCCGTGCATTGCCAGATGTTCGCGATGGTCTGAAACCAGTTCACCGTCGTGTGCTCTATGCCATGAACGTGCTGGGCAATGACTGGAACAAACCCTATAAAAAGTCTGCCCGTGTTGTCGGCGACGTTATCGGTAAATACCACCCTCACGGCGATACGGCCGTGTACGACACCATTGTTCGTATGGCGCAGCCCTTCTCGCTGCGCTATATGCTGGTAGACGGCCAGGGTAACTTCGGTTCCGTCGACGGCGACTCCGCCGCCGCAATGCGTTACACCGAAGTGCGCATGTCGAAAATCGCCCATGAACTGCTGGCGGATCTGGAAAAAGAGACCGTCGACTTTGTGCCGAACTATGACGGCACCGAGCAGATCCCGGAAGTGATGCCGACCAAAATCCCTAACCTGCTGATCAACGGCGCTTCAGGTATTGCTGTCGGCATGGCGACCAACATCCCTCCGCATAACCTGACGGAAGTGATCAACGGCTGCCTGGCCTACATTGAAGATGAAAACATCAGCATCGAAGGGCTGATGGAGCACATCCCAGGGCCGGACTTCCCAACAGCGGCGATCATTAACGGTCGTCGTGGGATTGAAGAAGCTTACCGTACCGGTCGCGGAAAAATTTATATCCGCGCCCGCGGCGAAGTAGAAGTCGATGCCAAAACCGGCCGCGAAACAATCATCATTCATGAAATTCCTTATCAGGTGAACAAAGCTCGCCTGATTGAGAAAATGGCTGAACTGGTGAAAGAGAAGCGTCTGGAAGGGATCAGCGCGCTGCGCGATGAGTCTGATAAAGACGGCATGCGCATTGTGATTGAGATCAAGCGTGACGCGGTTGGCGAAGTGGTTCTGAATAACCTCTACTCCCTGACGCAGCTGCAAACCTCTTTCGGCATCAACATGGTTGCTCTGCATCAGGGACAGCCAAAGATCATGCCGCTAAAGGATATTCTGGAAGCGTTCGTGCGTCACCGCCGCGAAGTGGTGACCCGCCGTACCATTTTCGAGCTGCGTAAAGCACGCGATCGCGCCCATATCCTGGAAGCGCTGGCCATCGCGCTGGCAAACATCGACCCGATTATCGAGCTGATTCGCCATGCGGCTAACCCAGCCGAAGCGAAAGCGGGCCTGGTCGCGCGCTCATGGGCGCTGGGCAACGTCTCTGAAATGCTGGCGCGTGCCGGTGATAACGCCGCGCGTCCTGAATGGCTGGAAGATGAGTTCGGTATCCGTGACGGTGAATACTACCTGACCGAGCAGCAGGCACAGGCAATTCTGGATCTGCGCTTGCAGAAACTGACCGGCCTTGAGCATGAAAAGCTGCTGGATGAGTACAAAGAGCTGCTGGCCCAGATCGCTGAACTGCTGCGCATTCTGGAAAGCTCCGACCGTCTGATGGAAGTGATCCGTGAAGAGCTGGAACTGATCCGCGATCAGTTCGGCGACCAGCGCCGCACCGAAATCACCGCCAACAGCGCGGATATCAACATCGAAGACCTGATCAATCAGGAAGATGTGGTAGTCACCCTCTCTCATCAGGGCTACGTGAAGTATCAGCCTCTGACCGATTACGAAGCACAGCGTCGTGGCGGTAAAGGCAAGTCTGCGGCACGTATTAAAGAAGAAGACTTTATCGACCGCCTGCTGGTGGCCAACACCCACGACACCATCCTCTGCTTCTCCAGCCGGGGCCGTCTGTACTGGATGAAGGTCTATCAGCTGCCTGAAGCGAGCCGTGGCGCGCGGGGACGTCCTATTGTCAACCTGCTGCCGCTGGAGGCGAACGAACGTATTACTGCCATCCTGCCGGTACGTGAGTATGCCGAAGGGTGGAACATCTTTATGGCGACCGCCTGCGGCACCGTGAAGAAAACCGCGCTGACTGAATTCAGCCGGCCGCGCAGTGCCGGGATCATTGCCGTCAACCTGCGTGATGACGATGAGCTGATCGGCGTCTCGCTGACCAACGGTGGCGACGAAGCGATGCTCTTCTCAGCGGCAGGTAAAGTTGTGCGCTTCGCGGAGAGTGCCGTGCGTGCCATGGGCCGTACCGCTTCCGGCGTACGCGGCATCAAACTGGCAGAAGGGGACCGCGTGGTGTCGCTGATTGTGCCGCGTGATGATGGCGCCATTCTTACCGTTACCCAGAACGGCTACGGTAAGCGCACCAGCAATGCCGAGTATCCGACCAAGTCCCGTGCAACTCAGGGCGTTATCTCGATCAAAGTGACCGAGCGTAATGGTCCGGTGATTGGTGCGGTACAGGTTGTCGACAGCGATCAGATTATGATGATCACCGATGCCGGCACGCTGGTTCGTACCCGCGTTTCTGAAGTGAGTGTGGTAGGGCGTAACACCCAGGGTGTTATTCTGATCCGCACCGCAGAAGATGAAAACGTGGTTGGCCTGCAGCGCGTGGCCGAGCCGGTTGCTGAAGAAGAGCTGGATGCTATCGACGGCAGCGTAGCGGAAGGGGATGAGGATATCGCCCCGGAAGTTGAAAATGAAGATGAAGCACCGGAAGGCGATGAAGAGGAATAATCTTCACAGCGTTTAGTGCCTGAGGCCGGTTCGAAAGAACCGGCCTTTTTATTGAGTACGCCTGCGGCCACAACTGGCTTTTTTCACCTGCTGGCGGTACTGTATCGGGATCGTCGTCAGCCCCACCGCTAAAGGATTCGCTTGAAATATCTCGTCTCGTTCAGAACCACGTTAAGGATTTCCCGTTACCTTTTCCGGGCGCTGGCACTTATGCTCTGGACGCTTGGTGCGCTGCTGACCACGTTTTATATTATTAATGTGCTGCATGAGAAAGAGTCGCAGGTCCGTCAGGAACTTGGCGCCAACTTCGAGCAGGCGCAGTGGTATGTGCGTCACTCCGCTGATGTCACCCGCGAGCTGAAATATATCGCAGAAAACCGCCTGAATTCATCGGCTAACGGCCTTGATGTGCTGAACGGCGTTTTTCCCGGCAAAACGGCTTTGCCCCAGTTTTATCCGCTCTATTCCGATTCTGACTGCAGCTCCATGAGCAACACCTGGCGTAGCTCGCTGGAGTCGCTGAGCTATTTTCTGCATTACTGGAAAGAGAACTTCGCCTCCGCCTATGAGCTCAACAGAGTCTTCTTTGTGGGGGGAGAAAGCCTCTGCCTGGCCGATTTCGGCGTAGGCAACGCCTCGGCCAACCGTGAGCGGGCGCTGAAATCGCTGCATGAACGTATTCTTAAATACCGCAACGGCAATGATGAAGAGCGCAAAAGCAGCCTGGTGTGGATCGCCCCTTCCGGGCAGCCGGGCGTGGGCTATTACTATCTGCTGACGCCGATTTATGTCGCCAGTAAAATGGCGGCTCTGCTGGGCATTGAACAGACCATTCGGCTGGAAGATTTTGTCACGCCGGGCAGTTTCCCTGTGACCGCAACTATCATTGATGCCAATAACCAGCGGCTGATGTCCACCTCCCGTACCGGCGGCGGCATTTCGCTGGATGATCTGCCGGACGATCGCAGCTGGTTCGGCTACGTTAACGGCTATAAGAAGCTGGTGCTGAAGAAAACGCTGATGCCTTCAGAGCTGACGGTGGTCTACTCTGTCGAGACTGATGAGCTGATAGCCAAGCTGAAAGTGCTGATCATCAACGCCATTCTGCTTAACGTTATCAGCGCTATCATTCTGTTTACGCTTGCCTGGCTGTTTGAGCGCCGTATGTTTCTGCCTGCGGAGGATAATGCTCACCGGCTGGAAGAGCACGAGCAGTTCAACCGTAAAATTGTGGCTTCAGCCCCGGTAGGGATCTGCATCCTGCGCACCAGCGACGGCACCAATATTCTCAGCAACGAGCTGGCGCACAACTATCTCAGCATGCTGACCCAGGAAGACCGCCAGCGGCTGACGGAAATCATCTGTGGTCAGCAGGTTAACTTTGTCGATGTGCTGACCGGCAGTAACACCAACCTGCAAATCAGCTTTGTGCATTCGCGCTACCGCAACGAAAACGTGGCTATCTGCGTGCTGGTGGATGTCAGCGCCCGCGTGAAGATGGAAGAGTCGCTGCAGGAGATGGCGCACGCCGCCGAGCAGGCCAGCCAGTCCAAATCGATGTTCCTCGCCACGGTCAGCCATGAACTGCGTACGCCTCTTTACGGCATCATCGGCAATCTGGATCTTCTGCAGACCAAATCGCTGCCACAGGGGGTGGAGTCGCTGGTCACCGCCATGAACAACTCCTCCAGCCTGCTGTTAAAAATAATCAGCGATATTCTCGACTTCTCCAAGATTGAATCTGAACAGCTGCGCATTGAGCCGCGTGAATTCTCCCCGCGCGAAGTGATCACCCATATTGCTACCAACTATCTGGCAATGGTGGTGAAGAAACGCCTGACGCTGTGGTGCTTTATCGACAGTGACGTACCCGTGACCCTGGATGGCGATCCGCTTCGTTTACAGCAGGTGATCTCAAACCTGCTGAATAATGCCATCAAATTCACCCATACCGGTGGCATTATCCTGCAGGTATATGTGAAGGACGGTTATCTTGCCTTCCGCGTGCGTGATACCGGCGTGGGCATTCCGGCTAAAGAGATCACCCGCCTGTTCGATCCTTTCTTCCAGGTCGGCACGGGCGTTCAGCGCAACTTCCAGGGGACCGGCCTGGGGCTGGCGATCTGTGAAAAGCTGATCAATATGATGGACGGCGATATTGAGGTCGATTCGGAACCTGGCATGGGCAGCCAGTTTATCGTTCGTATCCCGCTCTATAACAGTAAGGTTATGACGCCCACGCTGCATGATGGTCTGCAGGGGAAAAAATGCTGGCTGGAATTACGCAACGACGGTCTGGCGAGCTTCCTGGAAAAACTGCTGCGGGAACATGGCATCAACGTGCAACGTTTACAGGAAGGGCAGTGCGGCCCGGAAGATGTGCTGGTGACAGATTACGACTATCCGCTACAGCAGGCGCTGCGTGCGGTGATCCGCTTTGATGGCAGCCATAACGACGGCCCGCTGGAGCTGTCGGCCGGCCGTTGGGTTTACGGCACCACCACACCTCATGAGCTGCCAGCCCTGTTGGGCAGGATCTACCGGGTGGAAGTGGCAATGCCGGATGCGCTACCGGGCCTGCCGGAAGCGGAAGAGAAGCGCGCCAGCAATGAAGATATTTTGATTCTGGTGGTGGACGATCATCCTATCAACCGTATGCTGCTCTCCGATCAGTTAGGATCGCTGGGGTATCGCGTGAAGACGGCACAGGATGGGGTAGATGCGCTGAACGTGCTGAGCCGCAACGAGATCGATATCGTGCTGACCGACGTTAACATGCCCAATATGGATGGCTACCGCCTGACTCAGCGCCTGCGTCAGTTAGGGCTGACCTTCCCGGTGGTGGGCGTAACGGCTAATGCGCTGGCAGAAGAGAAGCAGCGCTGTATGGAGGCTGGAATGGATAACTGTCTGTCGAAGCCGGTCACGATGGATACGCTGCAGCAGGCGCTGGCGTTTTATGCAGAACGCGTCAGAAAGGGCAGGGAGTAGTTATTCTGGCATAAAAAAGGGCGGAACAGAGTCCGCCCTGATGCAGCTTAGTACTACTTAGTCTTTATCGACCGGCATGCTGCTGACGGAAGAGAGATAGTTCAGCAGCGCAATATCGTTATCCACGCCAAGTTTCATCATTGCTGATTTCTTCTGGCTACTGATGGTTTTGATACTGCGGTTCAGCTTCTTGGCGATTTCCGTTACCAGGAACCCTTCGGCAAACAGGCGCAAGACTTCACTCTCTTTTGGAGAGAGACGTTTGTCGCCGTAGCCACCCGCGCTGATTTTTTCCAGCAGTTTTGCCACGCTGTCCGGGGTATATTTTTTGCCTTTCTGTAAAGCAGCCAGCGCTTTTGGCAGATCGGTTGGCGCGCCCTGTTTCAGAACAATCCCTTCAATATCCAGGTCCAGAACAGCGCTCAGGATGGCTGGATTACTGTTCATGGTCAGAACAATGATCGATAAATCGGGATAATGACGCTTGATGTATTTAATCAGCGTAATGCCGTCGCCATATTTTTCGCCCGGCATCGACAGATCGGTGATTAAGACATTGGCATCCAGTTTTGACAGGCTGTTGATTAATGCTGTGGAATCTTCGAACTCACCAACTACGTTGACCCATTCAATTTGTTCGAGAGACTTACGAATACCGAACAAAACAATCGGATGGTCATCGGCAATAATTACGTTCAAGTTGTTCATTTTATTGGTTACCTTGCTGCAGCAGTTTACTGACATAGTGGTCAATATCACTGGTGGTATTTTTAATGTTTGAATCGTCACACTCGGTAATGTGTTGTTCTAACGTTTCACAAAGCTGCTTGCCGGGTGTCAGGTTGAGCATGGCAAACACGCCTTTCAGGCGATGCGCAGTCTGAGCAAGGGAACTCAAGTCCCCTTCCGCCGCCTCATTATACAGTCTCTTTACATCATCTGGTACTGTATCAACAAAGAGCTGATAGTAACCAGGCGCAAAAAGCTTAGCCGTATCCTGATCTTCCATCACCTCTGCTTCGTTTTCATCCTGGGCCAGCTGTTGTTCAATAAGCTGCAGCAGCGCATCCTGCATCGCGCTGCTGATATTGAAGTTGACCCGATAGCTGTCGCGGGAAAGCGCGGTAAAGCCCGTTTCGTCATCCGTCAGGAGTAACGACCAGGGCGTGAGACGTGCGGGATCGTCGGTGACCAGCACATCGTGGTCCTGACCGGAGAAACGTTCATCGGGGGTGATACAGCTTGCTCCCCAGTTTTCCAGCTGATGCACCACGATTTTTCTGACTTCATCAACGGTGATATCAATCAGCGTGGTCAGGCCTTCCAGCAGCTTCTCTTCCTGCGCATGCTGCTCCTCCTGCGGCGCATGGATCTGAATGCTGTAACGGGTACCGATATCGGGACGCGCCACAATTTCCAGATGCCCGCCCAGCTGTTTACAGAGCTGTTTGCAGAGGAAAAAGGCCAGCCCGGAAGCCTGACCAAAGCGATCGTGACTGGTCTCGCCAAGGAATGGGAAATCGGTATTGCCCATTTCATCCACCATCAGTCCCGCGCCGGTATCGACAATCTCGATCGCCAGACGGTCGGGACGATCTGCCGGATGATTTACCTCAATGCTTATCCGTCCCCAGCTGGTGCTGGTGATGGAGTAGTGCAGCAGGGTCGTCAGGATCTTATAAAGCGCCCGGCGGTCACCGTAACGGCTTTCATCGCTGTTCAGCCGGTTACAGACCACCAGCTTCAACCCTTTGCGCCGCATCGAAGGCAGCGCTTCCATCACCAGTTCATCCAGCACGCTTTGCAGCATAAAGGAGCCTGATTCCGGCGCCCAGTCATGGGTTTCAAGGCGGTTGAGCAGCACAATATCATCCACCAGGCGGCTCAGCGCCTGGGATTCTTCCAGCGTATCGCTGAGATCGTCTGCCGGATGCGCTTCGCTGATGGCCTGCAGATGCGCAATCACTTTATCCAGCGGTCTGTTGAGCGCATGCCCCAGATTCTGCAACAGCTGCTGACGCGTCTGATGGTTCTTATCCAGCACCTGCTGCGCTTTTTGCAGTTTTTTATTCACCAGCAGTTCACGATCCTGGTCGCGCATCATAAAGATCTGCGTATTGGGGGAAAGTACGCTGCGGGCGTGGCGGATTTCGTAAACTTCATTATTTACCGTGGCCTGCAATACGCCCTGATGCTGGTCGGACATATTGATGATTTTTTGCAGGTTAAGGTGGGGAAGCAAGTGCTCAGCGATCTTGTTGCTGATAATGGTACGATTATTCGCAAAGTCATATACCAGCAGCCCGACGGGCAGACTGCCGACAATCTCTTCATTCAGCACGCGTAGCGAGTCCAGCTCGGCACTCTGGTTCTCGCTGGGACGCAGTGATTGCTGTCGCAGCAGAAATAGTCCGGCCAGCGAGAGCAGCAGCAGCCCCAGGTTCGCCAGCAGCGGCCACATCAGATTATGCAGCGTATCCATAAACAGCCCCATCAACGGCACGCGGTAAACCAGTTGCAATGGCGTGCTGGTGAGCGAGGCTGCAATTTCGATATTAGGGTTAGCCAGCGTTACCTTTGTGCTGTGGGTCTGATCGTCCGGATCGCTGCTAACCGGCGCGCTGTTCGCATCCTGCTTGAGCTGGAAATACTCCAGCGGCATATTCAGCGGGATCAGATCGTTAATAGGTAAATCAAAGGCTACCACGGTCGCCAGATGGCCAGGCTGATTAAAGGTGGTGCGGACGGTGAAGTAGTGGTCATTCTGCCAGGTGAAACGACGCAAAGGCGAGAAGCTTTCACGCTCGTCCAGCGCATTCGCCTGCTGTAGCATCTCGGCGCGGCGCGCCTCAACAATATTGCTGATGGCGCTCTCTTTATAGCGTGTCGCCATATCTTTCAGCGGCAGGGTAGAGACCAGAATCAGGCTGTTATCCTGTCCGTTGAGGAAATACATCGACCAGGTGCTGTTTTCCGCTCCCCACAGCGTATCCAGGTAGTTGGACATCCGCAGCGTCATATCGAGCGTGCTGCTGTCGTGGGAACCAAAAATCAGCGATTCTGTTTTACGGCGTGTCTTCTCAAGATAGTAAACATCCGGACGCAGGCGAGTCTCCTGCAGGCTGTTGGGTGGCGACCCGGCAGCGTTAGCGGCCAGGTTTTCATAAATCTGCCAGGTTGCAAAGCGATAGGTATCGATGCGCTTTTGCATGGCGTGAGCGATATCCGCCAGCGCATAACGCTTGTCGGTCAGCCAGGCGTTCACCGAATTGTGGATCATAAATCCTGACGCCAGCAGCAGCATCAGAATAAACATCACAAAAAAGCGTGTGACATTGCCTGATGTCAGAGGAAATTTGTATGGCAACATAGCTTAGCGTGGGACCCCAGTTAACGTGTAATCAGCCGGGCGCTTGCGGCCACAGCTAACAGCAGTACGGCAATGGCGGAAAACGCCGTCGCAAGGCTGTACCACTGTGAGATAAAGCCGATGAGTGCCGGACCTGCCAGAATACCCGCATAACCAATCGTTGTCATGGAAGAAATTGCCAGATTCACCGGCATGGTTTTCTGATTCCCTGCTGCGCTGAACATAATAGGGACGGCGTTAGAGGCGCCAAAGCCTACCAGCACAAAACCCAGCAGTGTGACCACAACGTTTGGTACAAATACGGCCAGTAAAAGACCGAATGAGGCGCAAAGCGTGCCGCAGAAAAGCGTCAGAAAGCGTCCAAAAGAGATGACGAGGCGATCGCCAGTCAGCCTGCCCACCGTCATCGCTACAGAAAAGAGCGCATAGCCCAGGCCCGCGTGTGAATGCGCTAAGTCGCGTGTCTGCGTCAGGAACAGGGCGCCCCAGTCCAGTATCGCCCCTTCTGTCAGAAAAAGAATAAAACACAAAACGCCGAGGAACAGCACCCAGCCGCGCGGCACCACAAAAAGCGGCGCATCAGGCTGATGAACCCGGTTGCTCAGCAAATGACGCTGAGAGAAGAGATAGATAGCGATAATGATCAGGCCGATCACGCTAACGGCCAGCAGCGGAGAAAGCCCGAAAGCGAGTCCGGCGCTGACTGCCCCTGCGCCTGCAATTCCGCCAACGCTAAAGAAACCATGGAAGCCGGACATCATCGCCCGTTGAGAGGCCTTTTCCACCTCTACCGCCTGAATATTCATCGCCACATCGACGAGGCCGATGGAGGCACCAAAAACCATCAACGCCAGAGCCAGCGTAACGGGCGTGGAGAGGGTCGCCAGTAACGGCAAAGCGATCAGAATAAAGACGCTGCCCAACGTTATGACGCGCTTACAACCCAGGCGACCTGCCAGCATGCCGGTGAGCGGCATCGCTATCAGCGAGCCCAGCCCAAGGAACAGCAGCAGCGTACCCAGCGCGCCATCGCTGAGCTGTGCACGATCTTTCGCGTAAGGAACCAGCGGTGCCCAGGCGGCCATACCTATTCCGGCAATAAAGAAGATGGCACGCGTAGCGTGTTGCGTGGCTACTGCGCTGGCATTTGCGGGTCGAGCATCCAGTGTCGTCATGATATCCGTTTAAAATCTGCCTTGAGGTGCGCTTCTTTTACCACAAGAACTTTGTTTAAAGAAGATTGCTCATACCTGTCAGGTTTGTGGCTCACGGATTACGCCAGTAGGGCCATGGCCTGACAATTGTTAACCCCTAAAAATAGCACTGTTAACAGGATTTGTCGCTGCAGGCCCATTTTCCAGATAACTCCTGAAACAAAGGTGAAATCGTGCGCCTTAACTCAAATCATTGGTATAGGGTGAAAAATCGCCATTATTCCCCTTTACGGCAAAATCAGGGCGAATAAAAAATAACCAAAGCCAGCCTGGGCAACTTGTGCTGTTTATCACGAATTTACAGGAAATTTTGGCCTGTCAGCGCTGCCTTTTTAGCCGTAAATGGTCAGTTCAGGAAGCATAAAAAGAGAAAGCCTGCAAAATGCATAAGAATTTTCCTCGCTTTAAATCAAATCCTTATCTTCCATACTCAACCATTATTTAGCCTTTATGGAAAACGGTTCTTGTTAAAAACTTGTATGTTTGATTAAATATTTTTATCTTTCAGATAAATATTCATCAAGTAAAGCTGTCAGTTCTTTCTTACTATGGGTAAGGAAAAGCTAGAAAAAATAGCAACTCAGCACGCCCGATTGCCCTGAGCAATCTCTTTCGCTCCCTGTGGGGGCGGTTATGCACCAGGTAAAAACCAGTCCGGTATCGGTCACTGGTTATCCCTTGCTTTGCGCCTGAATGTGAAGGTTTGCTTTATCTTCATGCGCAAAACACATAATGATAATTTTCTGGTGCATATAGAGGTTACCCATGGCACAGCTCAATGATGGCCGCGTTGAAATTGTTTCACGCGATGATGGAACAATCCTGTCACAGGCTAATGCAGGCACGTCTCATAACGTCCTGTTAAACCAGCCCAGCGTAGTGAAAATTCACGGTACGCGTGACATGGTGACCGGTTTTGAACGCCAGGGTAATGACCTGATCCTGCACATGCGCGACGGCAGCGTCGTTCGCTACCAGCAATTCTTCTTTGATGATGTTGACGGTGACCACAGCGAGTTGGTGTTTGACGATGGGATCAACCCGCCTGAACATGCTCTGTTCCCGGTGACCAATGAGTTTGCCGATGCGCAGACGGCAATGGTAATTACACCGGAATATGAATCACTTGGCTCGATTGAACCCTTATTGCTGGCAGATACTGGCGCTTCCAACGGCGTCATTACCGCGGCAGGTATCGGTGCGCTTGGTCTTGCAGGGCTTGCCGTGGGAGCGCTGGCTGGCGGCGGAGGCGGTGGTGGTGGTGACAATGGTGGCAACGCTGGCGGTGGCGATGGCGGTAATCCGGGCGGCGGTGATGGTGGCGACGGGGATGGCGATGGCGATGGCGGAGGAACAACGCCCTTAACGCCAACTATCAGCGTTAATGCCTTCACCGGAGACAATCTCCTGACCCCGGCGGAAAAAGGCAGTAACCAGACGCTGAACGGTACGACTACCAATGCTGAAGTCGGCAGCACCGTAACCATCGTTCTCAACGGCAAAACCTACACCACAACTGTAGGGGCAAACGGAAGCTGGACCCTCTCTATTCCGGCAGCCGATTTGGCTACCTTGCCTGACGGCAATAATACCATTCGCGTGAGCGTGACAAATGGGGACGGCAACACCGCAACTTCAAACGAAGTGATCAATGTTCAGGCCGAAATTACTCAACCCGGTACGCCTGCGATTACTATCGGCACTTTTGCAGGTAATGACATCCTGGACGGCGCAGAGAAACAAAGCTCTCTGACCCTCAGCGGTACCACCACCAACGTTCAGCAGGGACAAGTGGTTACCGTGACGCTTGGCGGCCAGACCTATAGTGCCACCGTAGCCGCTAACGGTAGCTGGTCTATTACCGTACCGGCAAACGCTTTACAGGGGCTTGAGGATGGCAGCAACACCATTACTGCGCGGGTAAGCAATACCGCCGGAACGGCCGCCACAGCAACGCACACTTTCGATGTCCAGCCTGTTTCCGTCGGCAGTATCAGTATCAGCCCCATCAGCGGCGACGGTCAGCTTAATGGCACCGAATCACAGTCTCCACTGACCATCTCGGGCTTTGCCACGGGTGTACCCGCGGGCACGCTGATCAGCGTTACGCTGGGCGGTAAGGTTTACAGCGCCACGATCGGAGCAAACGGTAGCTGGACCGCAACCGTACCTGCCGCAGATCTGCAACTGCTGTCTCAGGGCTCAAATCTGGTGACTGCCACCGTTACGCTTGCTGATGGCACCGTGCTGCAGAACAGCTCTGCCGCTGCGCTTAACGTGCACACTACCGCACCAAACGCCACCATCGACGTGCCGTTTGGTGACGGCGTACTCAGCGGCAATGAAGCTAACAGCGGACAGACGCTGACGGGCAATACTGGTGAGACGGGCGCAGGGCAAACCGTTAAGGTGACCGTTGGCGGCACGGAGTATAGCGGAACGGTTAATAACGACGGCAGCTGGAGCGTAACCCTGCCATCTGCCGGACTGCAGAATTTGCCGCAGGGCAGTAACAATATCACCGTGGTGGTAACGGATTCGGCAGGTAACTCTGCCACTTCCACCACTCCGGTAAACGTGATTACCGCACCGCCGGCGCTCACCGTTACGCTCTCTGACACGCTGTTAAATCAAAATGATCTCAACGATCCTTTGACCATCAGCGGCTCCAGTAATGGCAGCCAAAGCATCACCGTCACTTTAAACGGCGTCACCTATACCACCACTGTTAATGCCAACGGCACCTGGAGCCTCAACGTTCCTGCTTCCGACTTGCAGAGCATTACCGACGGTAATTACACCGTTACGGTGACCTCTACCGATGCCCAGGGTAACAGCATCACCTCTTCAACGGCCCAATTGGCTGTGGATACCACCGCTCCGGTAGTCTCCGTAGAAACTGTCTCCGGTAATGGTTATGTCGACGCCAGTGAGAAAGGCTCTCCTGTGGCGTTCACCGGCCAGACCGAGGCGGGAAGTACCGTTATCGTCCGGCTGGATACGCTGGATCCCATGCAGAGTATTAATCTCTCTGCCACCGTGGACCCGGTTACCGGTCGCTGGACCGCCACCCTGACTGGCGATCAGCTGGCCGCGATCACCGATGGAAGTTATACCGTGACGGTCGTTGCTACTGACGCGGCGGGCAACAGTTCACAGGCTTACACCAACGTTACCTTCATCACCGAACCGGCCAATCTGCCTGCCATTACGGTTAACCCTCTGACCGGCGACGATGTGCTGAACGGAGCGGAAGTGGCGCAACCCCAGTTCCTGACCGGCACCACCCTGCGCGTGCAGACGGGCAGTGAAGTGACTCTGACGCTGGCGGATGGCTCGACCTACACGGGCCTGGTTCAGCCAGGAGGAGAGTGGCGTATTGAGCTGCCCGCTGAGGTACTGGGCGGCTTAACTAACGGTCCGCAAAACTATACCGTTGTGGTGCAGGACATCACGGGCAACAGCGGTCAGGCAACTGGCTCCTTTACGGTCGATGTGGCAGCCAATACCGGTTCGCTCAATATTAATCCTGTCAGCGGTGATAATGCCCTGAACGCCACTGAGGCGCAGTCCGATCTGGCGATCAGCGGAACCAGCCTGGGTGTAACGGCAGCAACGCCGCTAACGGTGACTTTTAACGGCGTGACCTATAACACCACCGTTGGCACGGACGGTACCTGGAGCCTGACCGTTCCCTCCGCGGCGCTGACTGGCCTGGGGAATAACAGCTACGCCGTAACTGTTTCCACCACGGGAACGGATGGCGCTACGGTGACCGCCTCCAGCAATCTGCAGGTGCGAACCACCTTCCCGGATAACATTGTTGTTAATGCGCCATTTGGCGACAATATCCTTAACGCAGACGAAACGGGCGTGCCGCAGACGCTGTCAGGTTCATCTGGCGTGGCCTATGCGGATCAGGTTGTGACAGTGACGATTGGCGGCGTGGATTATAACGCTACCGTCAACACTTCCTCAGGAGCATGGACGCTGACGCTGCTGCCGGACCAACTGCAGGCCCTGCAGGAAGGCGCTTCCACCGTGACCGTTACGGTAAGCGATTCGCTGGGTAACAACGTAAGCTCCAGTTCACCCTTCTTGGTGGATACCACGCCTCCCGTCCTTACCGTCTCTGCGGTGGGGGATAACAGTGGCGCGGTTAACGGCGATACCCAGAATCAGCCGCTGATCGTCAGCGGCACAGCGGAAGCGAACAGCGTGATCAGGCTGGAGCTTAACGGCGTGACGGTGCTTACCGCCGCTGATGCTGACGGCAACTGGAGCGCTGCCGTTTCACCAGCCGTGCTGCAAGCGCTGCCGGATGGAAAATATGATTTGAGCGTGACGGCCACGGATGCAGGCGGCAACCAGACCACCACGTTTACGCCAGTCCTCAAAGATACGATTGCGCCAGACGTTACCTTGTCGCCAGTTTCCGGTGACGGCTATCTCAACGCCGCTGAACATGGCGCGGCCCTGACGCTGACCGGTACGGCGGAGCTGGGCTCCTCCGTGATCGTCACGCTGAATGGTGGAGGCTATCCCGCCACGGTGGATGCTAACGGCAACTGGAGCGTAACGGTACCTGCTGGGGCAGTGACGGCGCTGGCCGACGGCACCTACAACGTCAGCGTGCAGGCCACCGATGCAGCGGGTAACAGCGCCACCACCGCGCTTCCGCTGGTGGTGGTTGCCAGTGCGGCCGACCTGCCAACGATTAGCGTTGCGCCGTTTACCGGTGACAACATTCTGGATGGCGCGGAGAAAGGACTTTCACAGCTAATGACCGGCACCACCACTAACGTGCAGGCTGGTCAACTTGTTACTGTCACCCTTAACGATGCCCAGTATACCGGGACGGTTCAGGCTGACGGCAGCTGGAGCGTGCTGGTCCCGGCCACGGCCTTCTATCAGTTGGCAAACGGGACGCAGAGCTACACCGTGAACGTCAGCGATGTGGCGGGCAATCCCGCTGCCGCCACCGGCAGTTATACCGTTAACAGCGATTTCAGCGCCATTGCCATCGGCATCATCAGTGATGACAACATGCTGAACACCGTTGAAGCGCAAAATGATCTGGTGATCCAGGGGAACAGCCGTTTTGTAGCGTTCGGTGCCAGGATCCTGGTCCGCTTTAATAATGCCAATTATGAAACAACGACCAATTCTGACGGAAGCTGGAGCGTGACTGTTCCGGCCGCAGCGGTCAGTAACGTGCAGAATGGTGACATTACGGTGACGGCAACCGCCACGGATCAGGATGGTAACGTCATCACCACTACCCACAGCCTCACGGCTAACGTTGACCCGAACTTTAGCGTCACGGTAAATACGCCGTTTAACGATGGCACGCTCAACGGGAGTGAATCCCTTAGCGATCAGACGCTGACCGGAAGTACTGGCGTGGATGGCATCGGCCAGACCGTGAGTCTGGTGCTGGGTGGCATTACTTACACCGGTACGGTGGATGCCAACGGCAACTGGTCCGTTGCATTACCGAATGCTGTGCTGCAAGCCCTGCCACAGGGCAGTAACGCCTATAACGTCACCGTAACGGATGCGTCCGGGAACACCACTTCTTTCGGCAGCACCTTTACCGTGGACACGGTGGCACCAACTTTAACTGTGGATGCAATTTCCGAGGATAACCGTCTTAACATTACCGAACATGGCGAGGCACTGACGCTTTCAGGAAGCGGCGCGGAAGGTGATCAAATCAGCCTGACCCTGAATAACGTCACTTATACGGTAACGGTAGAAGCAGGCGGCAACTGGAATATCGAGATCCCTGCACAGGCCGTACAGGCTCTCAGTGAGGGGCTTAACCAGCTGCAGGTTGTCTCTACGGATGTAGCAGGCAACGTGACCAGCACAATCAGAACGCTGGAGGTGGATCTCACTCCTCCACCAGTGACTATTGATCCTGTCTCCGGCGATGGCTACCTCAATCAGGCTGAAAGTACCCAGCCGCTGGTGCTGACCGGCACGGGAGAGATCGGCAACACTATTACCCTTGAGCTGAATGACCGCACTTACAACACTACGGTAGGGGCTGATGGCCAGTGGACGTTGACTCTGCCTGTTACAGTGGTGGAAACTTTTGTAAACGGCGTGCAGCCTTTCACCATTACCGCCAGTGATGCTGCGGGAAATCTCACCCCTCTCAGCTCGCAGGTGGTGGTCGATAAGACTCCGCCGTCCATCGCGATCGCCAACGTCACCAGCAACAACATCGTGGATGCCTCAGAGCAGCAGTCAGAGCAGATCATCAGCGGCACATCCACCAGTGTGGAAGCCGGGCAGACGCTGACGCTGACAATTGGCGGTACTGAGTACACCACGACCATCCTCTCCGGCGGCAACTGGCAGGTCACCGTGCCTGCGGGTGCGCTGGGCAGCCTGAGTGACGGACCACAATCGCTGACAGCAACCACCACCGATCTGGCAGGAAACAGCAGTACCACCACCAAAAACTTCACTGTAGACAGCACCGCGAGCAGCATCTCTGTTGAACCTCTCAGTACCGATGGCTATCTCAACGCTGTGGAAGCAGGGCAGGATTTGGTAGTGAATGGTTTTACTTCGAACGTGGCAGAAAACAGTACGGTCACCTTCACCCTTAACAACGTTTCCTATACGGGTTTAGTGCAGGCCGATGGAAGCTGGTCAGTCACCGTTCCGGCTGCAAACGTGGGGGATATCGGCAATGGCCGTCAGACAGCAACGGTCAGCGTGACGGCTGAAAGCGGACTTGCCGTGACCAATCAGGCCTCGCTGACGGTCATCGCCGATCCAACGCTCAATCCTACCCTGATCCAGCCATTTACTGACGGTATTCTCACCAACGCCGAGGCGGGCGTACAACAGACGCTCACCGGTACAACGGGCCAAACGGGTGAGGGACAGACCGTTACGGTTAACGTCGGCGGAACGGATTATACCGCAACGGTAAACAGCTCTGGTATCTGGTCACTACTGCTTTCGCCAGACGCTCTTCAGGCGCTGCCGCAGGGCAGTTCAACGGTAACGGTCAACGTTACCGACATCGCAGGCAACACCGCCGCCCTTACGCCGCCAACCACCATCACCGTGGCCTCAACGCTGCCAACGCTGACGCTGGGCGACGTGGCGGGTGGCGACAATATTATCAATGCGGATGAACAGGGTGGCGGGCTGGCATTAAGCGGTACCGTTACCCCAGGCGACACGGTAAGCGTAACGCTTAACGGTACCAGTTATGATGCCAGCGTAGCCGGAGACGGTAGCTGGAGCCTGTTGATCCCGGCAGAAGTAGTCGGTCAGTTGGCTGAGGGAGCACAGGCACTGAGCATCGCCGCGACCGACGCTTTTGGCAATACCACGGCGCAAAACGTGCCGTTAAGCGTGGACACCGCTGCACCGATCTTCACCGTTGATCCGGTTGCCGGTGATAACATTATTGACCGCATTGAGCAGGGCCAGCCGCTGCAAGTCACCGGGACAGGCACGCTGGGCGACAGCGTATCGGTCACGCTGGGCGGGCAAACCTATACCACCACAGTTGGCAACAATGGGCAGTGGAGCGTCACCGTTCCGGCAACTACGCTGGGTAACCTCACAGAAGGTGATAACACCGTTTCCGTGGTAGTCACCAACCCTGCGGGTAACAGTGATATCAGCGATACCACGGTTTCACTTGAGACCTTCGTTGATGCTGGTGTCATTGTGAATAGTGTAGCGGGTAACGATCTGATCAATGCTGCGGAGGCGCAGCAGGGTCTTACCGTGACCGGCAGCGTAGACGATGCGAATACCGTAGTAACGGTGACCTTAAATGGCGTTGATTATCCGGCAACCGTGGGCGCGGATGGCCTCTGGAGCGCCACTATCCCCGCCAACGTGGTGACTGCGCTGACGGATGGCAACTATACAATTTCGGTAACAGGAGTGCCTGTCGCCGGGCCTGCTGTCACCGTTCAGCATCCTGTCACTCTGGATACCACCGCACCAGCGCTGAATATTGCGGTAATTGCCGATGACGGCCAGCTTAATACTACGGAACAGGGTCAGCCTCTGGCTATCTCTGGTACCGGCGAGGCGGGCGACAGCGTACGAGTCTCACTGAACGGCACTACCTATCAGACTGACGTGGACGGTAACGGCAACTGGACAGTTAACGTGCCAGCTGCTGACGCAGGCGATCTGATTAATGGTACCTATCCTGTCACCGTAACGGTGGCGGATGCCGCAGGTAACACCACTACCCGCGACAGCAGC
Source organism: Erwinia sp. MMLR14_017 (assembly GCF_033657285.1). Classification (NCBI taxonomy): domain Bacteria; kingdom Pseudomonadati; phylum Pseudomonadota; class Gammaproteobacteria; order Enterobacterales; family Erwiniaceae; genus Erwinia; species Erwinia sp. MMLR14_017. The sequence goes on from NZ_JAWVWP010000007.1 coordinate 170,039, forward strand.
CTGATTGTCGATCTTTCGCCACCGGCGCTCAGCGTCGATCCTGTTGCCGGGGAGGGCGTGCTCAACGCGGCTGAGCAGTTGCTACCTTTGACCGTTAGCGGCGCAGGGGAAAATGGCGCTGAGATCACCGTAACTTTCCAGGGCGCAGAGTACACCACCACCGTGGGGGCAAATGGCCAGTGGACGCTGGATATTCCGGCAGATGCGCTGACCGGGCTGACAAATGGCACTTACACCCTGAACGTCGTGGCAACCGATCTGGCGGGCAACAGCACCACGCAGCCGGTATCGCTGACCGTGGTGGCTGATGCGGCCACTCTGCCAACGCTGACGTTAAACGATTTTGCCGGAAACAATGTGCTGGATGGCGCTGAGCAGCAGGCCGATCAGCTGATTAGCGGCACCACTACCAATGTGCAGGCGGGACAATTTGTTACCGTGACGTTTAATGGCGTCAGCTACAGCGGCGTGGTTCTGGCGAGCGGTGCCTGGAGCGTCAGCGTTCCTTCAGCGGCACTGGCAGGGCTGGCGGAGGGTAGCCAGAGTTACAGCGTAACGGTAGGTGATACTGCCGGAAACCCTGTTACCGTTAGCGGCGATTTTACGGTCAATACAGGTCTGAGCGCGCTGGCGGTTGATCCCGTCAGTGGCGACGGCTATTTGAACCGGACGGAAGCGGGGGCCGATCTTACCTTAAGCGGCTCTTCCTTCAATGTGCCGGAAAACAGCGAACTCACGGTGACCTTGAATCAGGTCAATTACACGGCCATCGTGGGAGCTGATGGACGCTGGAGCGTCAGCGTGCCTTCTGCCAATCTGCTGGAACTGCCCGATGGTCCGTTAACGGTTACGGTAACCGGCAGCGACTCTGCAGGCAATCCAGTCGCCAACAGTGCCAGCCTGACCGTTGCCGTGACCGATCTGCCAGCGTTGACCACAAATCAACCCTTCAGTGACGGGACTTTAAATGCGGCAGAAGCGGGCGTGGCTCAGACCTTAACCGGCACCACGGGCGTTACCGGCGACGGACAGACCGTCAGTGTGGTGATCAATGGCACCACCTATAGCGGCACCGTGGATGGCGACGGCAACTGGAGCGTCAGCGTGCCGGCAGAGGTGCTGCAGACACTGCCACAGGGAGAGACAATCGCCACGGTTAACATCAGCGATGCGGCAGGAAACGGGGCTACAGGCGACCTCACGCTGACCGTGGACACGCTGCCGCCTGCGGTGGATGTGGCTGCGCTGGCGGGTGACAACATCCTGAACGCAGCGGAACAGGGAGTGGCGCTGCCGGTGACAGGAACGGGTGATGCCAGTGACACAGTAGTGGTAACGCTGAATGGGCGGGATTACACCACCACCGTCGGCGATAATGGTCAGTGGAGCGTTACGGTTCCCGAAACCGATCTTGCTACGCTGACCAACGGTACTTACATCGTAAGTATCACCGCTACCGATGCGGCAGGAAACAGCACTTCGATCGATCGCCCGCTGGCGGTCAAAGTTGATGCGGCTTCGCTGCCGACGCTGACGATCAACACCTTTGTCGGCAATGACATCCTTGATGGCGCAGAGCAGCAAACCGCGCAGACGCTCAGTGGCTCCACCACCAATGTGGAAGCCGGGCAGACAATCACCGTGACGATTAATGGTGATATCTACACCACGCTGGTTCAGGCCAGCGGAACGTGGAGCGTCAGCCTGCCTTCAGCCGCGTTAGCTGCACTGAATGACGGCACCACCACCCTTAACGTGGCGGTAAGTGATGTGGCGGGCAATCCGACCTCCGCCAGCCGCGATATCACCGTTAACAGCGCAGCATCCGGCATCAGCCTCGATCCGCTGAGCAATGACGGTTATCTCAACGCCACCGAAGCGCTTGATGATCTGATTGTTTCCGGTACAACGGTCAACGTTGTGCAGGGTAGTACGGTCACCCTGAGCTTTAATGGTCAGACATTTACCGCACTGGTAGGCGCTACCGGCCTCTGGAACGCCATCATTCCCGCCTCAGCCCTGGCAGGCATCCCGGATGGTACCGCTACGCTGAGCGCCAGCGTAGTGGATAATACCGGTACCACCCTGACGGGCCGCGGGTCGCTTAGCGTTCACGTCAACGATCTGCCGCTGGCTACGGTGGATACCCCCTTTGCGGATGGCGTACTCAACGGTACGGAAGCAGCAGCACCGCAAACCCTGAGCGGCACCACTGGCGTAACGGGCGATGGTCAAACCGTGGCGATAGTCGTGGATGGCACAACCTATAACGGAACTGTCGATACGAACGGGAACTGGACAGTGGAACTGCCAGCCGCCGCGCTTCAGGCGCTGCCGCAGAATGATTCAACGCTGCCTGTCACCGTGACCGATGCGGCCGGAAACAGCAACACGCTCGCCATTCCGCTCTTGGTGGATACCGTTGCGCCAACGCTGACGCTGAACCCGATCGCAGGAAATGATGTGGTAAATACCGGGGAAGCCGCCGGTGAGATCACTGTCAGCGGCGGCAGCACCGGTGCGCAGGAAGGGCAACTGGTCACCGTGGCCATTAACGGGCAGAGCTATACCACGCCTGTGGATGCTGCCGGAAACTGGACGCTGCAGCTGCCGGCTGGTCTGCTTGCACAGGCTGCCGATGGGACTTATCCACTAACCGTCACCCTGAGTGATGCCGCAGGAAACAGCGCGACCGAAACGGTACAGCTGACGGTAGCCACCGAACAGTTGCAGCCGACTATCGCTACGCCGTTCGGTGATGGCTATCTCAACGGCAATGAAGCAACAGCTACGCAAACCCTCAGCGGCACCACGGGCGCCACGGGTGCCGGTCAGACCGTATCGGTGAATATCGGCGGGCAGGATTATTCCGCCGCCGTCGATGCTAACGGTAACTGGTCGCTACCGGTTGCCACTACACTGCTGCAGGCTCTGGGCCAGGGGGCGCAAACGCTTGTTGTTACCGCGGCGGATGCCCAGGGGAATACGGGCGAAATCAGCACCACAGTCACCGTGGATACGGTTGTGCCAACGCTGACGCTGACGCCTGTTGCCGGGGACAACATCATTAACGCTGCCGAAATCCTGCAGCCTGTTTCCATCAGCGGTACGGCGTCACTCAGCGAAGCTGGTCAGCAGATAAGCATCAGCTTTAACGGCCAGACATATCAGCAAACTGTGCAGAGCGATGGCAGCTGGCGGCTGGATCTCCCTTCCAGTGTGACGCAAACGCTGGCAGACGGCAGTTATCCGGTTACCGTCACGCTGACGGACAGCGCGGGCAACATCACTACTGATACGCTGACTGTAACGGTGAATGCTTCACTGGCGAACCTGCCCACTATCACCGTGGCTGCGGTAGCCGGGGATGACTACATTAACGCGCTGGAAAGCGGTGCTGATGTGACCGTGTCGGGAAGCACCACGAATGTAGCTGCGGGGCAGACGGTAACCCTTACCCTGAACGATGCCACTTACACTGCTGTTGTTCAGGCGGACGGCAGCTGGAGCGCCGTGGTGCCTGCCGCCGCTGTGGCACTGCTGGCTGATGGGGCGCAGACCCTGACGGCTTCTGTCGCGGATACCTCCGGCAATCCTGCCAGTACTACGCATCAGGTTACGGTGATTGCTCAGGCGGCCGATCTGCCTGTCATCACTGTTAATCCGATCGCCAGCGATGATGTGGTTAATTATCAGGAGTCGCGTAGCGACCTGCAGATCACCGGAACCAGTCAGAATATCGCAGCGGGTGACAACATCACCGTCACTCTGAACGGTGCAAACTACACCGCGACGGTGGATGCCAACGGCAACTGGACAGCTACCGTTCCGGCGGCGGCTGTACAGGCGCTGGATCAGGGGGCAAACAGCCTCACGGCCAGCGGCAGCGACGTTGCCGGCAACCCTGCTTCCGCTAGCGGAAGCTTCAGCGTGGATACCAATCCGCCGATCCTTACGGTGTCGTTGGGTGCGGGCGCAGATGGCATTCTGAACCTGGCTGAAGCGTTGAACGGCCTGCTGGTGAGCGGCACTTCAGAAGCCAATACCACCGTTAACGTCACGCTCAATGACAAAACCTATACCGCGACCGTTGGCACAGGCGGAACATGGAGCCTGACTGTTCCGTCTGGCGACCTGCTGCTGCTGCCTGATGGTCAGGCGCAGGTGGGCGTCTCTGTCACGGATAGCGCAGGCAATACCACCTCTGACGTAGTGAATTTAGGCGTGGCAGTCAACACTCTTCCTGTTCTTACGCTGGCCACGCCTTTTGTCGATGGTCTGCTGAACGCGGCAGAATCAGCGGCGGAGCAGGTTGTTAGCGGAACGGCGACAAACCTCGCCGCAGGCACGGAGGTGCAGGTCAGCGTGGGTACAGTAAGTGTCACCGGAGCCGTACTGGCCGATGGCACCTGGAGCGCGACTTTCCCGGCAGGTACGCTTACCGATCTGGCTGACGGCGCGTTGCAGGTTTCCGTGACGGCGGCTGATGCGGCAGGCAACCCGGCCAGCGTGAGCGGCAGCGTGGAAGTGCTGAAAAATGTAACGCTTGATGCGGTCATTGCCACGCCATTTGTGGATGGCGCGCTCAATGCCGCTGAAGCAGGCGTGGATCAGGTCATTCGCGGCACCACCGGGATTACCGGAGCGGGCCAGATTGTGACGGTAACGCTTGATGGCAGAGAAGTTACGGCAACGGTAGGCACCAACGGCAACTGGAGCGCCACGCTGACGCCAGCGCTGGCGGCAACGCTGGGCAATGGCACCCACACGATTGCGGTTACGGTAACGGATCGGGCAGGCAACAGCAGTACGGATTCGCTTGATTTCAACGCTATTGTCACCGGGCTGCCTGCACCGACGCTGGTGACGCCGTTTACAGATGGCACACTGAATGCTGCGGAAGCAGCCGTAGACGGCACGCTGACCGGCGTCACCGGTATTATCGGGGCGCAAACCGTCAGCGTTAACGTCAACGGCACGATTTACCAGGCCGCAGTAGATGAGGCGACCGGAAGCTGGAGCCTTGCTCTGCCATCCTCTCTGCTGGTCACTCTGCCGGATGGCAACTGGCCGATTACGGTTACCGCCACGGACAGCGCAGGCAACGTCGGCACCACCAGCGGCAGCCTGCTGGTGGCAGTACAGAGCGTACCGGACGTCAGTCTCAACCTGCCGTTTGGCGACGGCCAGCTGAGCATTGCTGAAGCCTTCGCTACGGCGGGCCAGACGCTCAGCGGATCAACCGGCAAAATTGGCGCAGGCCAGCTCGTTAACGTTACCATCAGCGGCTTTAACGGCGACGCGGCGGTGGCAGCAGCCGTTGACGCCAGCGGCAACTGGTCACTGAACCTGACGCCAGCCCAGCTTCAGGCGCTGGCCAACGGCAGCCATACGGTTTCCGTTACTGCCACAGACAGTGCAGGCAACAGCGATACGGTGACATCAGGCTTTACCGCCTTGCTTACTGCTCCGGACCCAACCATTAATACGCTGTTTGGCGACGGCTACCTGAATATTGCCGAGGCTGCCGGTGCGTTAACGCTGACCGGAACCACGGGCGCAGTAGGGGCGAATCAGGGCGTCCAGTTGCGGATCGACCTTGCCGGGGTAACCTATACCGGCACGGTCGATGCCACGGGTAACTGGTCGGTGACGCTGCCTGCAGGCGCACTTTCTGGCCTGGCTTCCGGTACGCACAGCGTCAACGTGACGGTAACGGATCCGGCAGGCAACACCACGACGGAAGGGCTGGACTTTACCGCCGCGCTGAGCGCGCCGGTGCCAACCCTGAGCACGCCGTTTGTTGACAGCTTCCTGAACGGCACGGAACTTGCGGCAGGCGCAGCGCTTACCGGGACCACCGGATTGACCGGCACGGGACAAACTGTTCAGGTGACCATCGGGGGCACCAATTTCAACGCTACCGTCGCCACCAACGGGGCCTGGACACTCGATCTTACCCCTGCCCAGTTGACTGATTTGGGCGAGGGCGTAAAAGCCGTCTCCGTGGTCGCTGCTGATGTGGCTGGCAACAGCGCCACTATTGGCGGCAGCTTCACCGTCGATACGGTTGCGCCAACCATTACCCTTCAGCCGTTTGCCGGCGACAATACGCTAACCTACGTAGAAAGCCTGACGGCCCAGACGTTGAGCGGCACCACCACTGGCGCAAGCGCAGGCCAGCTGGTTACCGTGACTTTAGGCACCTCGACACTCACCGGTGTGGTGCAGGCGGACGGTAGCTGGACGGTGAACGTCACGACAGCGGCAATGACGGCGCTGGCTGCGGGCGGCACTGCGGGAACCATCACCGTTTCCGTAGCGGACGTGGCGGGAAATATCGGTACGGCCAGTGCCAACGTCACCCTTGATCTGACGCCTCCGGCCACGCCGCTGCTTACGCTTGCGCCGGTATCGGACGACAATATTGTCAACAGCACTGACGGGGCGACGCTGACGGTGGGCGGGACCTTCGCCAATCTGCCGGGCGTAGCGGGGGCCGTAACGGGCGATATTACCGTACGTGTGGATGGCGTGATTGTAGGTACTTATCCCATTATCACGGCGGATGGCGACTGGACAGTGACGATCCCCAATACTGCGGCGTCACTGGCAGATGGAACGCATACTGTAACCGCAACGCTGGTCAGTACCGGAACAGCCGATCTCACCTCGACTGAACAGGTTGTGGTCGATCGCGTCGCTCCTGGCCTGACCATTAACGCTTTTGCTGGCGACAATATAGTGAACGGCAGCGAAGCCGCCGTAGCGCAGATCCTCACTGGTACCGCTTCAGAAAGTGAAGTTGGCAGGGCGGTCACGGTGACGCTGGAAGGTAAAACCTACACCGGTATCGTTCAGGCCGGGGGAACCTGGTCTGTTACCGTACCATCAGGCGATTTGCAGGCATTAACCAACGCAGGCCACACAATTACCGCCACCCTCAGCGATGCGGCAGGCAACGTGACCACAGTAGATCGCCCGATAACGGTAGATACCGGCGCGCCGCTGCTGCAGGTCGATGCGCTGCTGGACGATAATCTGCTGAATGCTACCGATATTCTGACGACCCAGTTAGTGACCGGGAACGCCTCTGGTGCAGAAGGGCAGACTATCGGACTCTATCTGGGAGACGGTTCACCGATTGCCACCGCCCTGGTGCAGGCTGACGGCACCTTCAGCCTTCAGCTCACGCCAGAGGTGCTGGGCAGCCTGACTGACGGTACGCTGGTCTTTGGTCTGCGCGTCAGTGACGCATCCGGCAACCAGACCGACGCCACGCTGACGGTAAACAAAGTGGTGAACCAGGCGCTGAATTTTGTCACTGATTCACTCACCATCTTTGGCGATGGCTTCCTGAATGCGGCTGATACGGCCGTTGCGCAGACGATTTCCGGGGTGGTAAATTCCGCCGGGATCGGGGCTACTGTTGCTTTGACTCTGGGCCAGACAACCCTGACCGCAAATGTTAACCAGGACGGGACATTTGCGCTGGTGGTGCCGCCAAGTCTGTTGGGTGCATTGCAGCCTGGCGACACGACGCTTAATCTGGTCCTGACTGATGCTGCCGGGAATACCCGTACCCTGGGGGAAACCGTCACCACCATTCTTGATAACCCGGTCATTGGCGCTCTGACTAACCTCTTTGGCGACAATGATCTGCTGAACATCGCAGAATCCACCGTCGCGCAGACCATTGGCGGCACCATTGAGGGGGTAACCGGTTCCAGCGTCACCGTGACGCTGGGATCGAAATCCTATCAGACTACCCTGCAGGCAGGAGGGCAGTGGAATGTCACCATTCCGCCGCTGGATCTGGCTGCCCTGACCCAGGGTAACCTTTCCCTCGGCGTGACGGTGGTCGATCCGGCGGGCAATACCGCCTCCACCTCAACCACGGTAGGCATCTTTACTGCTCAGCCAACCATTAGCCTCAGCTCCATCTTTGGCGACGGTATCCTTAATATTGCCGATGCGTTGACCAACCAGACTATCAGCGGCGTAGTAAACAATGTCGCCGCAGGCACGATTATCCGGCTGAACGTAGGGACCGCAGAAGTGAACGCCACCGTGGGGGCAAACGGAGCCTTCACCGCTACACTAACCCCGGATATTCTCGGAACGCTGAGCAGCGGTAATCTCACCGTGGGTGCCAGCCTCACCGACGCGGCAGGGAATACCGCCAGCACCTCGCTGGGTGCTGTGGTTAAACTTACCGCTCCTTCTGTTTCGGTCAGCCCGCTGTTTGGCGATGGCTTACTGAACCTGGCGGATGCAGTGCTTGGCCAGACCATTGGCGGCACGGTGACCAATGCGGGTGCCGGTGCTCGCGTGGTGGTCTCTATTGGCACTACGCAGTTTGTCACCACGACTTTAGCGGACGGCACCTTCAGTCTGGCGCTTTCTCCGGCCATTCTTCAGGGGCTGAGCGACGGTAATCTTAACGTGGGCGTCAGCGTAACGGACAGCGCTGGCAACACCACCAGCACCTCGGCAACCGCGCTGGTGGGCTTGCAGTTGCCGACCATCACCCTGAACCCGCTGTTTGGTGATGGCGTGCTGAGTCTGCTGGAGTCGCTGGTGACGCAGACCATCAGCGGTACAGTGGGCGGAAACGCGGCTGCTGGCTCGACGGTTGCTATCAATATCGGTAACACTACGGTGACCGCAACGGTAGGGCAGAACGGCACCTTCAGCGCGCAGGTAGCGCCGGATATCCTTGGTACGCTGCTGGATGGCAATCTTACTGTCGGCGTCCGGGTAACGGATGCCGTGGGTAACGTCTCCAGCACCAGCGCGGGCCTGAAAGTAGGTATCCATACCACGCCAACGCTGACGCTGAATACCGTCTTTGGCGACGGAATTCTTAGCGCAGCCGACCTGACCACGGCGCAAACCATTAGCGGCAGCTCGGCCAACCTGCCTGCGGGGAGCACGGTTACCGTCAGCCTTAGCGGCAGAAGCTATACCACCACCGTCGGCAGTACGGGAGCATGGAGCCTGAGCGTGCCGAGAGCGGATCTTGCCGCGCTGGCGAACGGTACGCTTGCCGTAAACGTCTCCGCAACCGATGCCTATGGTAATGCCGCCACCAACAGCGGCTCGGTAAGCGTTATCGCCCAGACGCCGCCAACGGTGACTATCTCCAGCGTGTTTGGCGATGGCCTGCTGAGCGCCACGGATGCTCTCAGCACGCAAACCATTACCGGTACGTCTACCAATGCCGAAGGGTCAATCATCACCGTCCGCGTCGGTACCGCAACGCTGACTACGACCGTTGCGGCGAACGGAACCTGGACAGTTTCAGTCCCGGCCGCCACGCTGGCTGCTTTGCCGGATGGCACAGACGCGGTAACCGCCACGCTGACCAATGCGGCGGGCAACAGTGGCGCGGCTAACACCACGGTACTGGTTGGTACGCATACGCTGCCGACCGTAAGCCTGACCAGCTCAACAGTATTTGGTGGCGACCACTATCTGAACCTTAGCGAAGCCAACGTAGCGGAAACGATTAGCGGCACCTCCACCAATGCGGCAGGCAGAACGGTGACGGTTAACGTGGCGGGCAATATCTACACCACCACGGTGGGCGCGAACGGCGCATGGAGTGTTTCCGTACCTTCAGCCGCCTTGAAAGGCATCGCCGACGGTAGCCACACCGTTTCGGTCTCCGTGACGGATGCGGTAGGAAATATCTCTACCGCCAGCGATACCTTTACAGCGGTAACGCACAATCTGCCCGCTATCGGCGTGGACCCGGTGCTGAGTCTGGTCAGCGTCCTGCTGACCGGCCTGACAATTTCCGGGGGCACGCTTAATCTGGCGCAGGGAACCCGGCTGAACGTTACGCTGGGCGGGCAGACACAGCAGGCCACGACGGATGCGCTGGGTCGTTACAGCGTGAAATTTACCGGAGGATTGCTCACCGCACTCAGCCTGAACAGCATCGTAACGGTAACGGCGGTGGATGCGGCGGGCAACCCGGCATCAACCAGCAACACCCTGCTGCTTGGCTCGCTGCTGCCGGTCGCCAGCGCTTCCGTTGCCACAGCTTCAGTGCTGATGGCAGTAGTGGCGGATGATTCCACCACTACTGCGGCCTCTACGCACGCCACTAGCAGTGAGGAGAGCACCACCACGGTAACGCACGCCGCAGCCGTCGATTCCACGCTGGTAACAGAAAACGATATCAGCACTACCGATACCAGCATCGCGGCTGCTTCAGCCAGTGACGCCACAACTGCCACTGCGGCTGCGGCTACTACCGTGGCGGATGACAGTGCCTATACCATTGGCGGCGTGGTTATCACTTTAGCGGATGGGCAGACGGTGGAAGGAGCTTCGGTCACAGGGAGCAGCGGCAACGACACGGTAACGGTGAATTCGCTGAACTTCACCCATATCGATGGCGGTGCAGGTACGGATACGCTGGTGCTGAACGGTGAGCATATGACTCTGGATCTTACCTCGCTGGGGCTGAAAGTGGAGCACATCGAAATCATCGACCTGGGTAAAGCCGGCAGCAACAGCGTCAAGTTGGATCTCAACGAAGCGCTGAACATCACCGACAGCCAGGCCAGTGATTTGATGATTAAAGGGGTGCTGGGCGACCAGGTCACGCTGGCTAACGGTGAGGGTGGGATCTGGGCAACAGCAGGGCAGCGTACGGTGGACGGACAGACGTTTGACGTTTACCACAACTCGGCGCTCTCTTCCGGCAATACGCTGGGAGACGTGCTGGTGCAGCATAATTTGCAGGTTCACGTGGTGTAACAAAGACTTTCCCTGCACGGGAGGTGAAATTCTCGTGCAGGCAGTATAAAGTTAAGAGGAGGTTAACTGTTTGAGCAGCAGATCAGGCGTATACAATAACCAGACAGAGCGCCCGGCGCGTAAGCGTTGCGTAAAGAATGACCACTATAACTAATATGTGAAAGGTGCCTCACGGGGCGCCTTTCCCTGTATGAGGGGTTTCCTCTCATTTTTATGCCAGACGAAAGGGCAGGAATATTTACCCTTTCGCCTGTTGCGGATTACGCTGTAATCCCCTGAACACCGGGTCCGGCTCAGCTCCCTCTTCGGCGCTGGCTTATCTGTGCCTGTGGAAAATAAGATATTTTTATCTTTACCGGCATGACTTTACCTTTTTCTCCGGTGTACAAGGGAATTCCGATGGTGTATTCAGGCAGTAAGATGAAGAGAGTGTGGCTCTCATTCTGTATGGGTGGGCTTTGCTTCTCTCTGGCACAGCCCGCACTGGCGGCGAAAGAGCCAAAAGCGGAGTTTAACTGGCGAGCGGCACCCAGCGAAGAGCAAATATCCACCCTTACCCTACGCGATGCCATCCTTCGCGCGTTTGCACGTAACCCCAAAATTTCCCAGGCAGCCGCGCAAATTCATGTCGGTGAAGCCGATCTGGATGCTGCTAAAAGCGCGTGGTATCCGCAAATCTCCCTGCAGGCTTCCGGCGGGCGTTCGCACCAGACCGACTCGGCGGGAAGCCTGAACAACAATGGCTCTGGCGGCATCACCTTAAGCCAGCTCCTGTATGACTTTGGCCGCACCGGCGGCGCAATAGATGAACAGCATAAGCTCTCGGACGCCTATCGCTATGCGCTCTACGACACCATGACCACTGTGGCGCAGGATACATTACGAGCCTATCTTGAGGTAAAGCGGTATCGGGCGCTGGTGGAGGCCGCAAACAATAACCTGGCCTCGCTGCAGCGAGTACGTGATATCGCCACACTGCGTGCGGACGCCGGGTTAAGCTCGCAGTCTGACGTGCTACAGGCAGAAACCCGCATCGCCGGAATGCACGCCACGCTGGAGCAGTATCGCGCTCAGGCCCGCTCTGCTCAGGCGCAGCTTACCGTGCTGACCGGCGTGGTCTCCAGCGAGCTGCCCGAGCTGCCGCAGTCTTTGCTGGATCAGCAAATTACTCTGGACAAAATCGCCTACGAAAAAAGCGCCGCAGTGCGCAGTGCGCAGGCCAAACAGGAAGCGGCGATGGAGCGAGTCCGTCAGGCACAGTCTAATCACTGGCCCACCATCAGAGTTCAGGCTGGCCGGACCCGCTATGAAAACGACAGCCGTTCCTACTGGGATGATGAACTGCAGTTGCAGGTAGAAGCTCCGCTCTATCAGGGCGGGCTGGTCAATGCCAAAACCCGGGCGGCGGAGGGCGACCGGGAAGCCGCAGAAGCCGCCATTCAGCAGTCGAAACTCGATATTAACCAGCATGCTTCTACGGCCTATGCCGACATGATCGGTGCGCAGCAGCGCCAGACGGCGGGAGAGGCGCAGCTTGGCAGTGCCGACCACACCCGTTCGGTCTATGCCGATGAATACAAACTGAACAAGCGTAGCCTCAACGATCTGTTGAGCGTGGAACAGGATGTGTTTCAGGCTGACAGCAGCCGCCTGATGGCGCTGTACGATGGCTGGGACGCCACGGTTCGTTATGCCGCAGCGGTAGATAACCTGCTGGATATCATGGGAATCGATCGCGAAGCCACCAGTGGGCAAACCCTCCCGTCACTGTGACGCCAGGCGCACACGCAACTATTTAAGGCAGTACTATGGACAAACAGACCGCAACCACCGATAACTGGATCGACGCCATGCTGCGCGTAGCCGCGCGCTTTGGCAAGCCTGCGGATGGCTCCACCTTACGCCAGCAGATGCGCTGGTTTGAGCACCTGGCGCCCGAGCAGCAGCTTGAAAGACTGGCTGGCCTGCTGGGGCTGCATATGACCATGATGCCGCGCGACAAGATCCGCTGGCGGCAGGAAGTCACGCCGGTGATCCTGATCATGGAAAACGGCAATGTGGTAGTGGTGGAGAACATTGATGCTGAAGGAAAAGCGCGTTACTGGCTGAGCGACGGCGGCGATGTGGTACGTGAAAGCGAACTGGCGCTGCTGCTGGCGCAATGCCAGGAGCAGGTTGGCATTGTTGGCGTGGCGGCACGTGGGCGTGACGCACGTATTGATGAGTTCGTTAAGCCTTACAAAAAGCACTGGTTCTGGGAGAACTTCCGCGGCATGGGGCGGAAGATTATGGAGATCTCTCTCGCCTCTGTGGTGGGAAACGTGCTGGCGCTGGCGGGAATTTTATTCTCCATGCAGATCTACGATCGGGTGATCCCGGCACAGTCTGAAGCCACGCTGTGGGTGCTCTTCTCCGGGGTCCTGATCGCCGCCGTAATGGAATATCTTATCCGGTTGATGCGCACCCAGGTGTCCGATCTGATGGGAAAACGCATCGATCTCAAAGTCTCCTCAATGCTTTTTGCCCGTGCGATGAACATTCGTAACGAGGCGCGGCCCAAATCAACCGGCTCCTTTATCTCACAGCTGCGTGAAATCGATCAGGTACGTGAGCTGCTGACCTCCACTACCGTCGGCGCCGCAGCCGATATGCCTTTTGTGATCCTGTTTCTGTTTATCATGGCTTTTATTGGTGGCCCGCTGGTGATTATCCCGCTGCTGGCGATCCCGCTGATCGTTATTCCCGGCCTGCTGGTGCAGATCCCGATGGCAAAGCTGGCGAAAGAGGGCTTGCGTGAGGGGGCGCTGCGTAATGCGGTGCTGGTGGAAACTATTGAGGGCATTGAAGACATTAAGTCTCTGCAGGCGGAACCCTATTTCCAGCGTCAGTGGGAACAAACTCATGAAGTGAGTGCGGCAGTGGGCATGCAGCAGCGCCTGTGGGGAGCGCGTCTCACCGGCTGGGCTTCCACGGTTCAGCAGTTGACCTACGCCAGCATGCTGGTGTTTGGGGTTTATCTGGTGCTGAGCGGGGATATCACCACAGGTACGCTGGTGGCGAGCAGTATGCTCTCTTCCCGCACTATCGCCCCCCTGATGCAGCTGACCATGGTGTTCTCCCGCTGGCAGCATGCTAAAAGCGCCATGAGCGGGCTGGATGAGCTGCTGAAAAAGCCGCTGGATCAGGTTGAAGAAGGCGAGATGGCGCATTGCCCGACGCTGACCGGGCACTATGATCTGAAAGGGGTGCAGTACAGCTATGACGAAGAGAATGTGAAAAATGTGATTACCATCGGCCAGTTGCAGATCAAGCCGGGTGAACGCATCGCCATTCTTGGCAAAGTGGGTGCCGGAAAATCGACATTGTTGCGGCTGCTTGCCGGGCAGGCGATGGCGACCCAGGGCAAAGTGATTGTGGATGGCGTGGATATTCGCCGCATTGACCCGGTAGATCTCCGGCGCCAGCTTGGCTGGTTATCGCAGGACTCACGGCTGTTCTTTGGCACCCTGCGGCAAAATTTGATGCTGGGCAATCCCCATGCCAGCGAACAGGAGATGCTACAGGCGCTGCGTATCAGCGGCGCGCTCAGCCTGGTACAGCAGGATGCTGCCAGCCTGGATCGCATAATCAATGAAGGGGGGCGTGGCCTCTCCGGCGGGCAGCGTCAGATGGTGATGCTCAGCCGGATGATCCTGCGTCAGCCGCAGGTGGTGCTGATGGATGAGCCTACCGCCTCAATGGATGAGCAGTTGGAGGAGCACGTTATCCGTCAGATGCAGGGATGGCTTTCCGGACGCACGCTGGTGCTGGTGACGCATCGTCCCGCGCTGCTGAAGCTGGTGGACAGGATTGTGGTGATGGATAACGGCCGCATTATTGCTGACGGCCCGAGAGATGAGATCATCCGTAGCGCCACGGCGCAGACAGCGAAACAAAACGCCGCGCGGGGGGATGCAGCATGAGCCTGATTATAGTGGACCGCAACCTTAAACGGAGCGAAAAAAAGACCTCGGCAATCATCTGGCTCTGTACGGCCGCGCTGGTGATTTTCTTTGTCTGGGCGCATTTTGCCATTCTGGATGAGGTCACCGTCGGGACCGGTAAGGTGACTCCCTCCAGCCGTGCGCAGGTAATTGAAAGTCTGGATGGCGGAATTGTCGATCAGCTTAACGTGCACGAAGGCGATATCGTCGAGAAGGGGCAGGTGCTGGCCAGGCTCGATCCTACGCGGTTTCAGTCCAACTTTGGTGAGGCTGCTTCCAAAGCCCGCACGCTTCGCGCTTCCGCCGAGCGGCTGCAGGCCGAGCTGACGGGCGCTCCGCTAGCCTTCAGCGCCGAGACCCTTAAGGAGCCGGAGCTGGTGGCACGGGAAACGCAGCTTTATCAGTCCCGTCGTCGCAACCTTTCAGAAACGGTCAGCAACCTGGAGCAGTCAAAGAAACTGGTGCAGGAGGAATTACGCATGACTGCACCGCTGGTAGCCAAAGGGGCCGCAGGGGAGGTGGAGGTAATCCGCCTTCGCCGTCAGGTCAGCGATCTGCAGGGAAAAATTGACGAAGCAAAAAATGACTATGCAGTGCGCGCGCGCGAAGAGCAGGTGAAAAACAATGCCGATCTGGATGCGCAGTTGCAGGTGGTGACCGGTAAAGAGGATCAGCTCACCCGCGCCACAATCTACTCGCCGGTACGCGGTATTGTGAAGGATATTCAGGTTACAACCGTGGGGGGCGTGTTACAGCCCGGCGGCAAACTGATGGAGATTGTGCCGCTGGAAGATCAGTTACTGATTGAAACGCGCATCAACCCACGCGATATCGCCTATATCAGGCCGGGGCTGCCCGCCACGGTGAAAGTCACCGCCTACGACTCTTCCATCTATGGCAATTTGCCCGGCGAGGTTGAAACCGTCTCGCCAGATACGCTGCAGGATGAGGTGAAACGCGATCAGTACTACTACCGCGTCTATGTCCGTACGCAGAAAGCAGAGTTAACTAACAAAGCGGGCAGGAAATTCCCTATCGTGCCTGGAATGGTGGCCAATGTGGAGATTAAAACCGGTCAAAAATCGGTGATGGATTATTTGATTAAGCCGCTGAATAAAGTTAAAGAATCGATGAGAGAACGCTAGAAAAATAACGCCACTGAATAGTTTATTAATGTTACTTTCTGCCATTAATTAACATGCCGTTTAGTGGCGCTATTAATTATTAATTTGTGCTGAAACAGGGCAAAAAAAAGCGCATCAGGGGAGTTGTTGTTCCAGGGGGATTATCTTTACTTAAATTGACATTAAGCAGGAAAAAACAATAAAAAAATGCCGAACACAAGGTTCGGCGGGAAATAGGGTAAAACATCACATTCGGGGTGAATGAAGGTAATACTTAAATAAAATGATGATAGCGGAATCATTGTATAACCTGATGACCATATTTTTTTATCATTCAGTGCTCAGCAGAGGATGTCACCTTAACTCTATGAATTACAGGCACAAGGAATTTTTATGACGTTGCGGGTGATATTTTTTATCAATATGTGCTGATGAAAAGTTCCGCAAAACTTACATTTAGCAATATCTATCTTACATCCTGAAACCCAATCGGAAATTTAGTATCATTTTCTTTATAGATTATTACTCCTGCCGCACTAACATGGCTCTGCCGGCTGAATATTCGACGTTCAGCACGCAGTGGCAAAATAAGGCATATAACTAGAGGGTAATAAAATGAAACTTCGTGTTCTCTCCCTGATGGTCCCAGCGATGCTGATCGCCGGTTCAGCAGGTGCGGCAGAGATCTACAACAAAGATGGCAATAAACTTGACCTCTTTGGCAAAGTAGACGGCCTGCACTATTTCTCCGATAACGACGGTTCTGATGGCGATCAGTCCTATCTCCGCTTTGGTTTTAAAGGCGAAACCCAGATCAGCAATGAGCTGACCGGCTACGGTCAGTGGGAATACCAGGCTGCGCTGAACACCGCTGAGTCTGAAGGCACCGCTGACAGCTTTACCCGCGTAGGTTTTGCCGGTCTGAAATTTGGTGATGCAGGATCGCTGGATTACGGTCGCAACTATGGCGTGGCGTATGACATCGGCGCCTGGACAGACGTTCTGCCTGAGTTCGGCGGTGATACTTATGGCGCAGACAACTTTATGTTCCAGCGCTCTAATGGCCTGGCGACCTACCGTAACAATAACTTCTTTGGTCTGGTGGATGGCCTGAACTTTGCGGTTCAGTATCAGGGAAAAAACGACAGTGCAACCGAACTGGGCGGACGTGACGTTCTGGCTGGCAACGGCGATGGATGGGGTCTCTCCACCACTTACGATCTGGGCGAAGGGTTCGCTATCGGTGCGGCCATGTTCAGCTCGGACCGTACTAACGAACAGAACGGCGGCTCGGCGGGCACTGATACCATTCTGGGCCGTGGCGATAAAGCTACCGCTTATACCGGCGGTCTGAAATATGACGCTAACAACATCTATCTGGCAGCCATGTACACCCGCTCACAAAACGCTACTCGTTTTGGTGCCAGCGATGCGACCACTTACGGCTATGCTAACACCGCAGACAACTGGGAGCTGGTTGCTCAGTATCAGTTCGATTTCGGTCTGCGCCCATCCCTGGCCTTTGTCAGCTCTCGCGGCAGCGACATTGAAGGTTACGGCTCGCAGAACCTGAAAAAATATGTTGATGTGGGCGCGACCTACTACTTCAACAAAAATATGTCCACCTATGTTGATTACCAAATCAACCTGCTGGATGACAACAACTTTACCGACGCGACCGGCATCAACACTGATGACGTTGTGGCGCTGGGTCTGGTTTACCAGTTCTGAGTTGTCAGGGAGCGCAGGCCGCTGCGCTCCCTCGTTTTACTGCCGTTCCCTTCTCACTTCCTGTCTCTTTTTTCGCTAGTTATTTGCCCGATGATGCCGGTGACGTGGACGAAAGAGCTGTTTGGTATGCGTCTGCTTGTAATGCTTATAGCCTGAAAAGATAATCAGCCCCAGGCTCACGGCAAGGAGGAGGTAATAGATCATAGGATCTCCTTTAAAATCACTTGTTGGCAGCCTTTTATGGCCTGCATTCACTACGTATCCTGGTGAGCAATACCGATAAGATCAAGTGGGTTTTTCCGCACATAACTGCCTGAAATGCCTGATTTCGGACCAAAATTAACTACAGGTTGATTGCGTTTAATGAAGAAGAATTGGCTGTATTCTATTGCTATGGCAGCATTTATTATGCTTTCAGGGTGTGACGATGATAACCAGAGTCGCAGCCATTCCGCGCTGGTTTTAGAAGGACGCACAATGGGAACATTCTGGCGTATCAGCCTGGCAAATGTCCCCCCGGAGCGCAAAGCCAGCCTGCAAAAAGCGGTACAGCAGCAGTTAGATGAAGACGACCGTCAGCTCTCGACATGGAAAAAAGAGTCCGTGCTGTCACGCTTTAATCAGTATCGCGGCAGTGAACCTCAGCCGGTCAGCGATAATATGGCTGATATCGTTACCCTCTCTCTGCGCATCGGTAAAATGACCGCTGGGGCGATGGACATTACCGTGGGGCCGCTGGTGAATTTATGGGGTTTCGGGCCTGAAAAGCAGCCGGTCACCACGCCGGACCAGGCACAGATTGACGCCGCTAAGGCGCTGACCGGACTACAGCATCTCCGCGTCATTCAGCGTGCCGATGGCGCTTACCTGCAGAAGGACTTGCCTGACCTCTATGTCGACCTCTCTACGATGGGAGAAGGGTTTGCCACTGACCATCTTGCCAGATTGATGGAGGAAGAGGGGATTACTGACTATCTCGTCTCTGTGGGTGGTGCAGTGCTGACCCGCGGTAAAAACGCCCAGGGTCAGCCCTGGAAGGTTGCGATCCAAAAGCCCACGGATAAAGAGAACGCCGTGCAGGCGGTGGTCGATCTGCAGGGGCATGGCATCAGTACCTCCGGCAGCTATCGCAACTATTATGAACTGGATGGCAAACGTCTCTCCCATGTGATCGATCCGGCGACGGGGCGGCCCATTCAGCATAAACTGGTTTCTGCCACGGTGATTGCCACCACGGCGCTGGAAGCGGATGGCTGGGATACCGGGCTGATGGTGCTGGGCGAAGAGAAAGCCAAAGCGCTGGCGCTGCGGGAACATCTGGCGGTCTATCTGATCCAGAAGCAGGACGACGGCTTTACCACCTGGATGTCGCCGCAGTTTAAAGCCTTTATTCTGCCGCAATAGCAGCAACAGCGAAGGAGTCATCATGCTGGATTTGTTTAGTGAAGAAGCGCCCTGGGCCGAACCTCTGGCGGAGGGCGCAGTGATCCTGCGGCGGCATGCACGGGATGAAGCGGAAGAACTGATAAGGCTGGTGGAGGAGATCTCCGCGCAGAACCCGTTTCATCATCGCATTACCCCCGGCGGCCACCGCATGTCGGTGGCGATGACCAATTGCGGAGATTTCGGCTGGTCTACGGATTCACGAGGCTATCAGTACAGCGAACGCGACAACGTCAGCGGCCGCCGCTGGCCTGATATGCCGGACCCTTTTCGTCTTCTTGCCCGCAGCTGTGCGGATGCGGCGGGCTTTCCGCAATTTTCGCCAGATGCCTGCCTGATCAATCGCTATGAGCCAGGCGCCAGACTCACGCTGCATCAGGATAAAGATGAACAGGATCTGAAACAGCCGATAGTTTCCGTCTCGCTTGGGCTGCCGGCGGTTTTCCAGTTTGGCGGTTTTGAGCGCAGCGACGCCACCCAGCGGGTGCTGCTGGAGCATGGCGATGTGGTGGTCTGGGGCGGCCCCTCGCGGCTCAGGTTCCATGGCATTCTGCCGCTTAAGCCAGGCAGTCATCCCGTTACTGGCGCTTTCCGCTTTAACCTGACCTTCCGGCGTGCTTTTCGCTAGCGCAAAAAGAGGCGGATGAGAATTATAATTGATATCGTCTGGCGACTCATTAAACTGCACACTGCCTTGTTCTTACCTGGATGGTGTCATGGAGTTGCTTCGCGTGGTGTACCGGCAATATCGCTGGCCTTTTGTTTTCGTTATTGTTCTCAGCCTGCTTAGTGCGGCGCTTGGCATAGGGCTGATCGCTTTTATCAACCGCGAGCTGATTGTTGCCCTGAATTCGTCAGTCTGGGTACTGCCTGAATTCCTCGGGCTGTTGCTGCTGTTAATGGCCGTGACGCTGGCTTCACAGCTTGCCCTGACGCTGCTTGGACACCATTTTGTTTATCGCCTGCGCGGTGAATTTATCAAACGTATTCTCGATACCCAGGTCGAACGTATCGAGCAGATTGGCAGCGCACAGCTGCTGGCCGGACTCACCAGCGACGTACGCAATATCACCATCGCTTTTGTCCGTCTGCCTGAGCTGATTCAGGGCATTATCCTTACCCTGGGCGCAGCGGCCTACCTCGCCTGGCTTTCGCCGGAAATGCTGTTTATCACCGCCGTCTGGGTGGCGATTACCATTATTGGTGGCTGGCTGCTGGTGGCAAAAGTCTACCGCCATATGGCCAGGCTCCGTGAAATTGAGGACAACCTCTACACGGACTACCAGACCATTATTGAAGGGCGGAAAGAGCTGGCCCTTAACCGCCAGCGCGCTCATCTCATTTATGAAACGGTTTATCAGGAAGATGCCCGCAAATACCGGCACCATATTGTGCGCGCCGATACTTTCCATCTCAGCGCGGTAAACTGGTCAAATATTATGATGCTGGGCGCAATTGGCCTGGTCTTCTACATGGCTAATGGCCTCGGCTGGGCGAATACCGCCGTCGCAGCGACCTATTCACTGACGCTGCTGTTCCTGCGCACGCCCTTGCTCTCTGCGGTGGGAGCGCTGCCTACGCTGCTGACTGCTCAGGTGGCGTTCGACAAGCTAAACACCTTCCAGCTGACGCCGTACCAGTCTGAGTTCACCGTTCCTGCCGTCAGCAAAAACTGGCAGACGCTGGAATTACGTAATCTTGTTTTTCATTATGGCGATCGCGGTTTTGAAGTCGGGCCGGTCAACATGACGCTGAAGCGCGGAGAGCTGGTCTTCCTGATTGGCGGCAACGGCAGCGGAAAATCGACGCTGGCGATGCTGCTCACCGGGCTTTACCAGCCGGTATCCGGGCAGATCCTGCTGGATGGCGAAGTCATAGAAGCTGCAAATATTGGCAGCTATCGCAGCCTGTTTTCAGCCGTGTTTACCGATGTGCATCTGTTTGACCGGTTAATCGACAACCAGGGGGAAGCCGCTGACCCGGCAAAGGTGCAGCTCTGGCTTGAGCGCCTGAAAATGCAGGACAAAATTAAGCTGGAAGGCAACAAGGTGCTTAATCTTAAGCTGTCGAAAGGGCAGAGCAAGCGCCTGGCCCTGCTGCTGGCTACTGCTGAACAACGCGATATTTTGCTGCTGGATGAGTGGGCGGCTGACCAGGATCCTCACTTCCGCCGTATCTTCTATCGTGAGCTGCTGCCGTGGCTGCAGGAGATGGGGAAAACGGTCTTTGCCATCAGCCATGACGACCACTATTTCCTGCATGCCGACCGTCTGCTGGAGATGCGTGAAGGCAAGCTGAGCGAACTGACCGGGGAAGAGCGGGAGCTGGCTACGCTGGACGCGGTCAAACGCACAGACGTTGTTATGTAACCAATTAGCGTGGGTTACCGCTGAAGCAACTGTGCCGATCTTGAAGGATAACTGCCTGGTGAGGCAACAGGAAGAAGGCTTTTGCCTGAGGTTCAGGTTGAGGTTTCTCTCTCAGAGGGCCTCAACGATCCAGCTAAGGATGCGGGATGAGGTTCTCTCTACCCGCCCGGTAAATTCTCTGCCTGCGGGAAAATCACTGGAGTGCGAGGTTGTTAACCGCAGCAGGACTTTCTCTGCCTGCGGTGCACAGAACACGATTTCTGCCTCGCTGAAGCTCATAAATTTTCTGAGTCTGGGAGAGAGCGCTTTATAAAGACTCTCCTTCAGCGAAAAGGCCAGAGTCAGCGCATCGGGGAAGGGCAGGCCGCTCTGCATCAGCAAATGCTTCTCCTGCGGCGTAATAATGTTCTCCTGCATCGCTTCTGCCGTCTCTGCCCGCATCACCTGTTCACAGTCCACGCCCAACAGCTTGCCGCTCTCTGCTTTAGCCAGCAGCAGCGCTATTTCCTGCGTGCTGTGTGAGAGCGAGCCGGAGAATCCGGCTGGCCAGACCGGCGCTCTGCTGGCATCGTTCGCCAGAATCCAGGGATCGCTTCCCAGTCGGCACAGCGCGTGTCGCACCAGCGCTCTGCTGGCAAGATATTCTGCACGACGTTTCCTGACGGCCTTATTCAGATGCAAGGGGACGGGCAGCCGCAGAGTAGTAAAGAGCTGTTCATCAAAACAGGCAAGGTCGTAGTTGGCCTGAATAAGGCAGACATTGGGGTGATCGGCTGGGGAACGAAAGGTTACGTTTGTGATAAAACCGCCCGAATCGGCGAGCGCTAAAGGTTTCAGCGGCAGAACATAAGGGACGCTCTGGGAGTCCGGCAAACTCTGGATAGGCACCGTATACCTGACCTGCTTATCTTGATAATGCGTAATTTAAGCAGGTTAGAGGGTTAAGAGCAAAAAAGCGATCAGTCGTTAGAAGGGATGGCAAAGTTTTTCAGCGAAACCACGAAATGTTTGTTACCGCGAGAAATTTTAGCGCCACGATCGCACCAGTGGCTGGCCAGCCGGAAAAAATCGTCGCTATCGATGTCATACGCCAGCTCTACTTTGCTGATACCAGAGTGCAGCATCTCATCCGCATCTTTGAAATTCTTTGCTTTGATTATCGCCATTTTCAGTCACCGGGTAGGTTGGTGCAATGTTGCCAGAAAAGTGTAGCGACAGCGTATGTTAGTTTCGTGACAGTTTTGTTGCAGCGGGGGAGAATGAGATTTTCGCCATATAATAGTGTGATTAAGGTCTCACTCTTTCATGCTTTTCATCATTTGATAAATTTTTTGAAGAGTTGCTGATTAGCAACTAAATATTGTGGAAAAGTACTGATATCTAATGGTTGTACTTGTAATTTTCGGTCTCTGCCCCAGATGTCTTCCGCTTGCTCAATAACTTTGGTTATGTGATCAGGATTATTAAACTCAGGCAAGTCATATTCAGTATGTGAAATGGAAGACATTTTCTCAGCAATGCGTTGTGGGGTCATAATCCAGGAAAAATGCCATCCGCCATCAGCAATAACAGCCGTGTTCCATTTCAACCATTGCCATTTTAATCTGCTTCTTTTAATAGATGAGCGCTTTGTGTTACGTAGCTCCTCGGGTTTACCACCAAAAAATCCAACTAAATTTTTATAGGCGATCGCTTTGGGTAATGTGCATTTACGGGGTGAGCCGTTGGTGTTAAACACTTGAAGATTAAAGTGATAGTTATAAAAATTTTGATGTATGACGGTGCACAGTTTGTTCTTTTTGATAGAGGGAATGATGGCTGGATTAAAAATCTCATCAACATCAGAAACGAGTATAAGGTCGTCTTGCTCAGCATCAACGAGGCCCGCCATAATCGAATTTCGGGTATCAGCTTCGTTCTGCCAGGCATCCAGGTGGGGAGGTTGATCGAACATAACATAGATAATTTTATCTTCGAACCGCTTAAATTTCTCTATATTAAAATTTAATCGCTTCGGTTTGCCTGTGAACGTGTGGGTTGACTCAACAATGACGAACTTGTCGACCACCTCTGACAACGTATGTAACCGAAGATCCAACAACATATCTTCATCGTAATATAAAAAACAATCGTAAATCATCAGCAGTCCCAGCAGAAGGATTTAAATTATTGATAAGTAATTTTAGTAAAAAGAAAGATAAAAAATAATGATTCAGATGCTGAATATAATAAAAAAACAAAAAAACCCGTAATTCTGTAGAATTTACGGGCTTAATGATAATGCATTGAAAATTTGGTCGGCACGAGAGGATTTGAACCTCCGACCCCTGACACCCCATGACAGTGCGCTACCAGGCTGCGCTACGTGCCGACTCGTGAGCTAATAGTACGCAAAACGCGGTCGATTGCAAGAGGCTAACACGTTGACTGCTATGAATTTAAGCAATCGCTCTGTCAGTCAGCGATAAAGCGCTTCTCTTCTGTCAGCACCTGAAGCAGCAGCGCAAGCTGCGGCTTGTGATCCTTCAGGCGGTTACCCTTTTCATCCCAGGCGGTATAGCTGCCGCTGTTATCCAGCACCAGCGTGATCGTAGGCGTGGTGATCACTAGCTGACGATCGGTACTGCTGGCTACCCAGTTATGACGTCTCTGGGCTGCGAAGAGATCTTCACCCTGTGAATAGTCCGCCGCAGGGGTACTGACATGCAGCAGGCGCTGCATCAGCGTGGTCATAATGTCCTGATGATCGGTCAGCTTTCGCACCTGCTGCGCTGGCGTATCAGGCCAGTGCACAATCAGCGGCACCTGAAGATTTGCCCGGTTGCCCAGGCTGCTGTCGCCATCCAACGCAACACCATGCTCTGCGGTGATAACCACCACCGTTTTTTCCAGCAGCCCTTTTTCCTGCAGTGTGGTCAGCACATCCTGAATCTGCTTATCCACATCCGCGGCGGTACGGGCGTAACGGCGGGTGATATTTTTCGCAGGCCCTTCTTTGATCTCATTTCCACCCAGTGAAAGGTAGGAAAACCACGGCGAACTTTGCGACTTCTGACTTTCCAGCCAGCGTTGCCACTGGGCCGTGGTCTGTGCGTTAGTCTGCGTTTGCGACGGCGGCAGCGAGAAGTCTGCTAACAGTGCCTGACGATAGAGCGGTGAAGCAAAACCATCAGAGGCAAAGAGGCCAAACTGGTAGCCCTGCTTGCCCAGAGAGTCAACCAGCGCAGAAGGCACTCTGGAGGAGAGCACGCCATCCATATAGCTTGGTGAGATGCCATAAAACAGCCCAAACAAGCCGCTGTCAGCCCGGCTACCGGCACTAAAATGCTGGGTAAAGCTGACGTTCTGCTGAGCAAATTGCGCCAGGTGGGGTAGCGATGTCGACAGCGTGCTCTGGTTCAGGCCATCAACAGTGATAATCAGTAAATTATTGCGCGTCCCGCTGTCCCGGAAGGTGATGTCATTCAACGGATAGGCAACAGAGACCGCTTCAGGATTACCCTGTTCAACCAGTCGGCGCTGATACTCCTGCGCATCCAGCAGGCCGTGACGCTCCAGGAAGCGGCGGGCAGTCATAGGATAGGAGAGCGGCAGGTTAGAACGCTGCATGGTGATCGGACGATAGAAGTTCGCATCCGCCCAGATATAGAGCAGATGGCTGGTGAAAAAAGCAATAATAAACAGAAGAGCGAGCGGCTTGCCGAAGTTGCGCCTGTTAAGGCTGCGCAGCTTCTGCCAGCTCCAGGTGGCAAACAGCATCTCCACCAGGAAAATGGCGGGCACGCTGATAAACATCAGCTGCCAGTCGCGGGCCATCTCCGTCTGATCCGGGTTCACCACCAGCTGCCACACCACCGGGTTGAGGTGCAGGTGGAAGCGATTGAACACCGCGCTGTCTACCAGGATCAGCGTCAACCCTGCGGTGGCGATAATGGCAGAAAGGAAGCGCAGCAGCCGCTGCGACATCACCACAAAGGTCAGCGGAAAAATGATCAGCAGGTAAGCGGCAAAGACGATAAAGCTGAAATGGCCCAGCCAACTGGTAAAGGCGTAAATGCGCCCGGCCAGCGAGGCAGGCCAGTCAGAAACAAACAGGTAGCGGCTGCCCAGCACAAAAGCCACGATGATATTAAAGAGGGCGAACCAGTGCCCCCAGCTAATCATCTGGGAGACTTTTTCACGGTAGCGCTGCCGATTTGTTACCATAACAGGGTCAGGATCATCAGATTAATGGGCTTTATCGTCACGCACGGAAGCCTTAAGCGCTTCGGCGAATGAGTGCGCCAGCGAGTGCCGTTGAGCTGGCGCTACGCTGGTATTCAGCAAATTGGTCACCATATTTCCCAGTACCATCAGGGAAAGGTCGGTGGGGGCCTTGTCTTTTTCAAGTACATGGGCCAGTTCTGCGAGGAGTTTTTCCACGCGGTCGTCACTGTAGCGAGATGATTGTGGCATAACGTCGAATTTATTGAGTATTAAAGGGCGGCATCTTACCGTAAAACCGCGATTTTTTCTGCACTTTTATCGATCGCAACAGGTTAATGTTGCTGGCAGTTGATCGCCGGAAGACTCGGTGATTGAATACGCGCTAAATCTAAAGGAGAGTCTACCATGAGTCTGGATATTGAGCAGATTGCCCTGCATCAGTTGATCAAGCGCGATGAGCAATCGCTTGAGCTGGTGCTGCGCGAAACGCTGCTGCCTGCCAATGCGCCCGTCACCGCGATGATGGAAGAGCTGCACCGCGTTTACAGCGCTAAAAGCAAGGCTTATGGCCTGTTTAATGAAGAGAGTGAACTGGCAGATGCGCTGCGCAACTGCCGCAAAGGGGAAGATGACTTCCTGGCGTTCAGCCGCGCTGCAACGGGACGTTTACGCGATGAACTGGGGAAATATTCCTTTGCCGAAGGCGGCATTGTGCTGTTCGGTCACTACCGTTATCTGGCGGTAGAGTATTTGCTGATTGCGGTGCTGAACAGCCAGAACAGTATGCGTGTTAACGAAGAGCTGGACATCAGCAGCACGCACTATCTGGATATCAACCACGCCGATATTGTGGCGCGTATCGATCTTACCGAATGGGAAACTAATCCTGGCTCCACCCGCTATCTGACTTTCCTGCGTGGCCGGGTAGGGCGTAAAGTCGCCGATTTCTTTATGGATTTCCTGGGTGCCAGCGTTGGCCTGGATACTAAAGCCCAGAACCGGGGGCTGTTGCAGGCCGTTGACGATTACTGTTCTGAAGCCAGCCTCGATAAAAACGAGCGGCAGAACTATCGCCAACAGGTTTACAGCTACTGTAATGAACAGCTGCAGTCTGGCGAGGAAATCGAGCTGGAGGGGTTATCCAAAGAGCTGGCTCCGCTGGGTGAAAAAACGTTTCAGGCCTTTACGCAGGAGCAGGGCTATGAGCTGGAAGAGAGCTTTCCTGCTGACCGCAGCACGCTGCGCCAGCTAACCAAATTTGCCGGAAGCGGCGGTGGGTTGACGCTAAACTTTGATGCGCTACTGCTGGGAGAACGCATTTTCTGGGACCCCGCGACCGATACGCTGACCATCAAAGGCACGCCGCCTAATCTGCGTGACCAGCTGCAACGCCGCAGCAGCGGAAGCTGACAGGAGCGATCTGCCGCTCTTTTCTGCCTGACGCAAGCCAAAAAAAACGCCGCATAAGCGGCGTTTCTTTCACAAAAACCTGGTCGGCAATTAAGCGCGAACGAAGTCGATGTGGTGCAGTTTTGGCTTGAACGGGTGACGCTGAACAGCCTGCACTTTTACTTTTTCTTCTTTACCATTAACAACCAGAGTCAGAACTTCAGTGTAGAAACCCGGTTTTGCCTGGGTGTTCATTACTGAGTCGTGGTCCAGTTCGATGGCTACAGCTGCTTCTTTACCGCCATAAATGATGGCCGGGAATTTGTTAGCTGTACGCAGGCGGCGGCTCGCACCCTTGCCCTGCTCTTTACGTTCTTCTGCATTGATAGTGAACATTGTTCAATCTCTTTATCGGATTATCCTGCTACAGGCGACCCAGCAGCAGGTTGGAGTATTCAACTTTTGCTTCAGCAAAAGCGGGGCGCATTATAGCCCAGGTTAGGCGCTGCGGGCAATGGATTAAAGTTGCCGTGAAAATGCGCGCCGTTATTCAGGCTAATCCTGTTCTTTATACGGGGGTTGCGCCCTGTTAGCGGAGTTCGTTGGCGCGGCGGTAGCGGCCCTGGTAATCGAACATTTTTTCCCGTATCTGCCAGTAATGACGCTGCTTGCGGGCGACCACAAAATCGGGCTGGCGCAGCAGCGGTTGCAGGGCAACGATATCCGCCGCGTTTTTCCAGCCCAGCGGCACGCCGGGCGCGCGTTGATGTGGCCGTAAAAAGACCTGCTCAAAGGCGGTGCGTTGTGCGGGGGTAGTGAGCCGGAAGCGTTCGCTCACTTCGGTCGCTTCTTCATCGTAGTAGCGCGCTTTCAGCCATTCGCCTTTCTCATCCCGGCCACACTCCAGCACCATAGCGGCACAGCGTAAAACCAAAGCATCCTTGAGTTTCAGCGCCGCCTTCAGCATATCGTCCGGGTCCACCAGTACCGCGTCGCACTCGTGACAGCGTCGTGCCGCAATATCGTTTTCAGCATTGCAGTGCGGGCAACTTTTGAAGCGGAAGCGGAAGTCACACTGCTCCCTTTCACCCTCGTCATCTTCCAGCACGCCCTCACAGCGGCGGCCAAAATGTTCAATGATGGTGCCGTCCGCGGTTGTTTTTCCCCAGAAGGTATTGGCGAACCCGCAGGCGGGACAGAAAACCTGCACCGGTTTGTTATCGCTTTTCCCTTTAGGGGAGCCGACTTCAGGAGTGAAAATATCGTGTGGATTACCAGCATAGTCGAGGATCAGGCAGTCGGTTTTTCCCGGCGAGAGGCGCAAACCTCGCCCGACAATCTGCTGATAAAGACTGACCGATTCGGTAGGACGGAGAATGGCGATCAAATCCACGTGGGGCGCATCAAACCCGGTAGTTAATACGGCCACGTTGACCATATAGCGGATTTCACGCGCTTTAAACGCGGTAATCAGCGCATCCCTTTCTGCGCCTGGCGTTCCTGCGCTGATCAGCGCTTTACTGCCAGGCAACAGGCCAAGCACTTCTTTTGCGTGATCGACCGTTGAAGCAAAAATCATGACTCCCTGCCGATCCTGTGCAAACTCGACGATCTGCTGAACGATATGGGGAGTAATACGCTGCTGTTGCTTCAGCTCACGGTTGAGGTCCGCTTCGCTGAACAGGCCATTTTCATTGGCGGTCAGACGGCTGAAGTCATATTGTACTACCGGCATATCAAGCCTTTCCGGGGGAACCAGAAAGCCGTGCCTGATCATATAGCGCAGCGGCAGTTCGTAGATACAGTCCCGAAACAGCGCCCGTTCGTCACCTCTGACCATGCCGTGGTAATGGAACTGATAAATCCAGCCTTTGCCCAGACGGTAGGGCGTTGCGGTCAGACCCAGCAGGCGAAGCTGGGGATTGCTCTGGCGCAGATGCGCGAGGATTTGCTGGTACTGACTTTCATCCGCATCGCTGATGCGGTGGCATTCATCCACGATCAGCAGCGTAAATTCACCATCAAACTGTGCCAGATTGCGCGCAACGGACTGGACGCTGCCGAAGACCACCTTGCTGCGGCTCTCTTTGCGCTGCAAACCGGCGGCGAAGATATCCGCCTCCAGCCCATAAGCCTGATATTTGCTGTGATTCTGCGCCACCAGCTCTTTGACATGGGCCAGCACCAGCACCCTTCCGCGTGCCAGCCGGGCCAGCTCGGCAATCACCAGGCTTTTGCCCGCGCCGGTAGGCAGCACGATCACGGCGGGCTGGTGGGAGCGACGAAAGTAGCTGAGCGTGGCATCAACCGCTTCCTGCTGATAGGGACGTAGCGTAAACGACATGAGTTAGCAATCTGCGAGCAAAACCGCATTATGCCACGAAAGCAGAATTCGTGCGCTTCAGCCTCTGTGCCTGAGCGCTAACTCCCGATATACTGTGGATTCATTTCGAGACTCTCTCTTCAAACGTGCCCGTTACGGGTGCGTCGGTTTTTATTTTCAACTCAAACAGGCAGTGCAGATTTAATGCGACTTGATAAATTTTTATCTCAGCAACTGGAAGTCAGCCGGGCAATTGCCCTTCGTGAGCTGCGGGCTCGTAAAGTCACCGTTGATGGGGAAGTGGTCAGGGAAGGCGCCTTCAAGCTGAAACCTGAAAACCAGGTTGAGTACGACGGCAATCCTCTGCATCTGCAGTTTGGTCCCCGCTACTTTATGCTGAACAAACCTCAGGGCTACGTCTGTTCTACAGAAGATCCCGATCATCCTACCGTACTCTTTTTCCTGGAAGAGCCTACCGCCTATAAGCTGCATGCGGCCGGGCGGCTGGATATCGACACCACCGGGCTGGTGCTGATGACCGACGATGGCCAATGGTCCCACCGTATTACCTCGCCACGTCATCATTGTGAAAAAACTTACCTGGTCACGCTGGAGTCACCGGTTGCAGAGGATACGGCGGAGAAATTTACCGCCGGGGTGCAGCTGCATAACGAGAAAGATCTGACCAAACCGGCCAGACTGGAAATCATTAGCGAGAATCAGGTGCGCCTGACCATCAGCGAAGGGCGCTATCACCAGGTGAAGCGGATGTTTGCCGCCGTGGGTAATCATGTGGTGGCCCTGCATCGCGAACGGATTGGCAGCATTGTGCTGGACGAAGAGATGGAGCCGGGTGAATACCGTGCGCTGACGGCAGAAGAGATCGCCAGCGTGGTTGTTCCCCGCTAGCGGCAGACTAATTCAGAGAGGAAGTGAGCAGCAATGAGGGTGCGTAAGGACAAGAACTCATCAGTGGGTCTGGTGGTGATCCTCGGCCTGTTGGCCATGTTAATGCCGTTATCGATTGATATGTATCTGCCTGCGCTACCGCAAATTGCCCGCGAGTTCGGCGTGTCGGCAGGCAGCGTGCAGATGACGCTGAACCTCTACATTCTGGGGTTTGCGCTGGGCCAACTGGTGTATGGTCCTCTTGCTGACAGCTTTGGCCGCAAGCCGGTGATTGCTGTGGGAACCCTGGTGTTTGCCGTGGCTGCCGCAGCCTGCGCGATGTCGCAAACCATCGATCAGCTGATCTTT
This sequence comes from Erwinia sp. MMLR14_017, assembly GCF_033657285.1. NCBI lineage: Bacteria > Pseudomonadati > Pseudomonadota > Gammaproteobacteria > Enterobacterales > Erwiniaceae > Erwinia > Erwinia sp. MMLR14_017. The sequence continues at coordinate 200,637 of NZ_JAWVWP010000007.1, forward strand.
ATGCGCCTGCTGCATGGCCTGTCGGCAGCGGCGGGCAGCGTAGTAATCAGTGCTCTGATGCGTGACAGCTACTCGAAAGAGGAGTTTTCCCGCATGATGTCCTTTGTGATGCTGGTTACTACCATTGCGCCGCTGCTGGCCCCGATAGTGGGCGGCTGGCTGCTGTTGCTCTGGAGCTGGCACGCCATTTTCTGGGCCATTTCCGGCGCGGCCGTGGTCACTACGGTGCTGGTGGTCACGCAGATCAAAGAGACGTTGCCCCACGACAAGCGGCAGAAGTTTCACCTGCGCACCACGCTGGGCAATTTCCTCTCCCTGTTCCGCCACAAGCGGGTCTTCAGCTACATGCTGGCCAGCGGCTTCTCCTTTGCCGGGCTTTTCTCCTTCCTGAACGCCGGGCCGTTTGTTTATATTGAACTGAACCATATCAGCCCGCAGGACTTTGGTTACTACTTTGCGCTTAACGTAGTGTTCCTGTTCCTGATGACGCTGCTTAACAGTCGCTCCGTTCGTCGGTTCGGCCCGCTGGCGATGTTCCGTTTCGGTCTGCTGATACAGTTCACCATGGGTCTCTGGATGGTGATTGTCAGCGCCTTGAACCTTGGCTTCCTGCCGCTGGTGTTTGGCGTGGCGATGTTTATCGGCTGCGTGGCCATGGTTTCATCGAATGCGATGGCGGTGATCCTGGAAGAGTTCCCGCATATGGCGGGTACTGCCTCCTCGCTGGCCGGTACGCTGCGTTTTGGCGTCGGTGCGCTGGTCGGGGCGCTGCTCTCAACGCTGTCGTTTAACAGCGCATGGCCGATGGTAGGGTCGATATTTATCTGCTCGACCTTCTCTATTTTGCTGTTTATCTACGCCACGCGCCCGCGTAAAGCGGCCGCAGCCTGAATTATCTTGTGCGCCTGACTCTTCAGGCGCACAGGGTTTTCCACTCTGGCAAATTTTCCTTTTGCCAGTTCGCCAGTTCGCTATTTCACCTTTACGTTTTGCACCGCCTCCCTCTCTTTATCTCTGGTACATCCCTTCTGCTTACTGCAATGCTGTTTTCAGCAACACCGGTTCTGTACAACCCTCAATAACGGTATTGTTATTTATTTGTAAAAATAACTGATGGAAAAGTTACCGTCGTGCAACAAATTAGTTGTTATTACGCCCCTGACGCGGTAAATATAACGTTAAAATGAGAGTTACTTCTCAAATTCAGCCCGTTAAGCGGGTGAAGAACAAAGCCATTGCGAACCCTGATGATGCTGATAAAAGCAGGTTGGCGTAGCTGAAGAGAACCGGTACCGGTCTGGGGAGTTTGGGTGAATACGTTACAACATTCTGTGGTACATCGTTTACCGCAAAGCTACCGTTGGGGAGCGGGACCGACTGGCAGCAGCGTCGAACCGCTGGTGGTAAATAACCTCTCTGCAGATGACGATCTGATTGGCCTTACGCTGCTCAGCCATGAGGGCGAGCAGGCAAGAGAGATCATGCGCATGATTCAGGATGCGCTGGCGGAAATCCAGATTGAGTGTGCCGTAGTGGAGTACGCGGGCGAACCCTGTCTGTTTGTGACCCGTCAGGATGAGTGTGCCACCACATGTCGGCTGAAAAACTTTGGGGTGGGCATCGCCGAACCCTTTCAGGATGCCTCTGCCTGACCTGATCCGGTCAGGCAAGAGAGAGTAGCTGCCGCATATACTCTGCCCGGGGCGCAGCAAACAACGCTTCACACTCACCTTGTTCCACCACTTCTCCCTCCCGCAGCACCACCACCTGATGGCATAGCGAACGCACCACCTTCAGATCATGGCTGATAAAAATGTAAGCCAGACGATGGGTTTGCTGAAGCTTCAGCAGCAGAGCCAGGATCTGCTTCTGTACCGAGCGGTCAAGAGAAGAGGTCGGCTCATCCAGAATAATCAGCTGTGGCTGCAGAATAAGCGCGCGGGCAATGGCGATGCGCTGACGCTGTCCGCCCGAAAACTCTGCCGGATAACGGTGCCGGGTATCGGCATCAAGACCGACTTCCTGCATCGCCTCAATCACTTTTGCCTCACGCGCCGCTGCATCCAGCCTGGGGTGATGCACCTGAAGGCCTTCAGCGATAATTTGCAGCACGCTCAGCCGGGGATTTAGCGAAGAGTTGGGGTCCTGAAAAACGACCTGCACCTGGCGACGAACCGGCAACATTTTGCGGCGATCCCACTGATGCAGCGGCTGGTCGTGGAACCAGATTTCACCTTCAGAGGCAATCAGCCGCAGCAAAGCCAGGCCGGTGGTGCTTTTTCCGGAACCGGACTCGCCCACCAGACCCAGACTTTCGCCCGGCCGCAGCGTAAAGCTCAACGACTTCAGCGCGTGATGGTAGCCGCTAATCCGCCGCAGAAATCCCTGTTTGAGAGGAAAAGAGACCCGCAAATCCTTAACCTGCAATAAAGGTGGCGCGTCGTCATCCGCCGGAGCAGGGCGCCCTTCGGGTTCGGCATTAAGCAAGGCCTGCGTGTATGAATGGGCCGGTGCACTGAACAGCTTTGCGGTTGTATTGCTCTCCACCGCCTGGCCGTTACGCATTACCACCACGCTGTCAGCCAGCTGACGCACAATATTGAGATTATGGGTGATAAACAGCAATCCCATATTCATCTCCTGCTTTAACTCTTTCAGCAGCGTCAAAATTTGCGCCTGCACGGTCACGTCAAGTGCCGTGGTCGGTTCGTCAGCAATCAACAGCTCCGGCTGAGTCAGCAGCGCCATCGCAATCATCACGCGCTGACGCTCGCCGCCGGAAAGCTGATGAGGGAAATCCCTCAGGCGTCTGGCGGCCTGGCGGATCCCAACCCGATCCAGGCAGGTCAGCATCTCCGCTCTGGCCGCCTCTTTACGCATGCCCCGGTGCAGTGACAGCACTTCATACAGCTGCTTTTCGATGCTGTGCAGCGGATTAAGCGACACCATCGGTTCCTGAAAGATCATAGCCATGCGGTTACCGCGCAGACCGCGCAGCATTTGTTCATTCGCTAGCAGCACATCCTGCCCGGAAAACAGGATTTCGCCCTGTGGATAGAGAACGGGCGGCGAAGGCAGCAACCGCATCATCGACAGCGCCGTGACGCTTTTACCGGAGCCGGATTCCCCCACCAGCGCCAGCGTTTCACCAGCATCAACAGAAAGCGACAGATCGCTGACCACCAGACGCTCCACGTCGCCCTGGCGAAAGGCGATACTCAGATTATTCACGCTCAGCAATGACATCAGTACACCTTACTGGGATCAAAGGCGTCACGAACCGCTTCGCCGATAAAAATGAGCAGCGACAGCAGGATCGCCAGTGAGAAGAACGCGGTAATTCCCAGCCAGGGCGCCTGCAGATTATTTTTCCCCTGTAGCAGCAGCTCGCCTAAAGAAGGCGACCCCAGCGGCAACCCGAAGCCGAGGAAATCGAGAGAGGTCAGGGTGGTTATGGAGCCGCATAAAATAAACGGCAGATAGGTCAAAGTGGCGACCATAGCGTTTGGCAGCATATGGCGGGACATAATCTTACTGTCGCTGACGCCAAGCGCCTGCGCCGCACGGATATAGTCGAAGTTTCGCGTGCGCAGGAACTCTGCTCTTACCACGCCCACCAGTTGCATCCAGCCAAAAGCGACGGTGATCGCCAGCAGCCACCAGAAACCGGGCTGGATAACGCTCGACAGCAGAATGATTAAAAACAGGGTAGGCATGCCGGACCAGACTTCAATAAATCGCTGGCCCCAGAGATCCACCCTGCCGCCGTAGTAACCCTGCGAGGCGCCCACAACAATGCCAATGACGCTGGAGACCAGCGTCAGCATCAGGCCAAAAATCAGCGAAATACGCATACCGTAAAGAATACGCGCCAGCACATCGCCGCCGTTGGCATCGGTGCCCAGCCAGTTCTGGGTCGAAGGGGGCGAAGGGAAGGGCACCGTGGTGGCAAAATTGATCGAGCCGTCACCAAAGCGGACAGGCGCCCAGATTGCCCAGCCCTCTTTATCCAGGCGTGATTTCAGCCACGGGTCCTGGTAGTCCGCCGCCGTGGCTAAAGCTCCGCCGAAGTCGGTTTCATCGTAATCCACCAGCAGCGGGAAATAGGTGCGGTCGTGATAATGCACCAGCAGCGGCCTGTCGTTGGCTATCAGCTCAGCACCCAGGCAGAGCAAAAACAGCACGGCGAAGATCCAGAGCGACCAGTAACCACGGCGGTTATGGCGGAATCGCGCCCAGCGCGCCTGATTAACGGGGCTTAAATAATTCATTAGCGTCCCTCAAAATCGATGCGTGGATCGACCAGCGTATAGGTGATATCGCTCAGGATATTCAGCAGCAGGCCAATCAGCGTGAAAATATAGAGCGTGCCAAACATCACCGGATAATCGCGCTGGATCGTGGCGTCATAGCCCAGCAGCCCCAGACCGTTCAGGGAGAACATCACCTCTATCAGCAGCGAACCGGTAAAAAACATGCTGATAAAGGTCGCCGGGAAGCCGGCAATCACCAGCAGCATCGCGTTGCGGAACACGTGACGATAGAGAATTTTTTTCTCATCCAGCCCTTTGGCGCGGGCGGTAACCACATACTGTTTGCGGATCTCATCCATAAATGAGTTTTTAGTCAGCATGGTGAGCGTGGCGAAGCCGCCGACCACTGTGGCGATAACCGGCAGGGTGATATGCCACAGATAATCGATAATTTTGCCATACCAGGGCAGGGAGTCGAACTGGGCAGAGACCAGCCCTCTTAACGGGAACCAGTCCAGATAGCTGCCGCCGGCAAACAGGACAATCAGCAGAATACCAAAAAGAAAAGAGGGGATAGCATAGCCGATAATAATCAGCGAGCTGCTCCAGATATCAAAGGCGCTGCCGTTACGCACCGCTTTCTTAATACCCAGGGGAACAGACACAAGATACATGATCAGCGTACTCCACAGCCCCAACGTGACTGAAACCGGCAGGCTCTCTTTAATCAGTTGAATGACCGAACTGCTGCGAAACAGGCTGTCGCCAAAATCAAAGCGCACGTAATTCCACAGCATGGTGAAGTAACGTTCATGCAGCGGCTTGTCAAAGCCGTAACGTTTAGTGATCTCTGCGATAACTTCAGGATCAAGCCCGCGGGAACCGCGATACTGGCTGTCAGTCGGGCTGGCGTTGAGCCTGGTGCGCGTCTGCGCTTCACCGCCGTTCCCTCCGCCCGGCATTCCGGTGGTTTGCCCGAACTCGATATTGGCGAGCGCCTGGTCAACAGGCCCGCCTGGCGCTATCTGCACAATAAAGAAGTTAATCGTGATGATCGCCCACAGGGTGGGGATGACCAGCAGCAGTCTGCGAAGTAAATAGGCGCCCAAGCTCTTCTCCTTAACGACGTTGGGCCGGCAGCTGCGCGGCTTTATTCACATCATACCACCAGCTGTCGAAGCCCAGAGAATAAGTGGGACGCGTACCCGGCATGGAAAACTTGTTCCAGTAGGCATACCGGTTGGTAGCGTTGTACCACATCGGGATCATGTAGTAATTCCAGGTCAACACGCGATCCAGCGCCCTGCCAAGGGGCAGCAGAGCAGCCTTATCGCCCTGGTGCTGGTTGATTTTGGCAATCAGCTCGTCCAGTACCGGACTTTCTACATGCGGGCGATTATAACTGGAGTCGATAAAGGCAGAGGCCCAGTAAATTTGCAGATTACTGTCGGGGAAGGGCATAGCCGGATAAGGGGAGGGCAGCATATCAAAGTCGCTTTTGCGCAGCCGTGCGAGATATTGTGAGCTGTCTACCTGGCGAATAGTCAGGGTAATCCCCAGCCGGCTGAGGTTATGCTGGAACGGCAGCACCCACTGATCGTTGCCTCCGCTACGCAGCAGCAGCTCAAAAACGAAAGGCTTGCCGGATTTGACGTTGATCAGCCGGTGGTTTTTCAGCTCCCAACCTGCCTGTTTAAGCAGTTCCAGCGCCTTCAGCATATTATCGCGGTCATAGCCGCTGCCATCGGTATGGGAGGGCTGATAAATCTGCGAAAAGATTTCATCAGGAATTTTCCCTTTCAGCGGCCCCAGCAGCTCAAGCTCCTGCGCATCGGGATAGCCAGTGGCGGCATACTCGGTGTTCTGAAAATAGCTGCGGGTGCGCTTATAAGCATGGTAGAAGAGCGCTTTATTCATCCACTCAAAGTCAAAGCTCAGGGAGAGAGCTTCTCTGACACGCCGGTCGCTGAACAGCGATTTCTGCACGTTAAATGCCAGCCAGGTAGAGTTGGTCGCCACATCATTAGGCTGTTCCTCTTTGCTGATAAACTGATTATCAAAATTTTTGCCGCGATACTGCGTGGCCCATTTTTTAGCCGAGCCTTCGGTACGGAAATCAAACGCACCAGACTTAAAGGCTTCAAACGCTACGTTATCATCGAGGTAATAGTCATAGCGCAGCGTATCAAAATTAAAGCGCCCTTTATTGACCGGCAGATCGGCGGCCCAGTAATCTTTGACCCGCGTATAGGTGATGTACTGACCCATTTTATAAGAGGCGACCCGGTAAGGGCCACTGGATAAGGGCGGCTTTGCCAGCGGCTCCCCCAGATTATGGTCCTTCCAGAACTTTTCCGGAAAAACCGGCGTAGAGAGCAGAGAGAGCATTTTGTCACGGTTACTCTCCGGCAACTCAAACCGCACCGTCAGGCGTGAAATAGCTTTCGCCGTTACGCCTTTATAGAAAACGCGATATTGCGGCACCCCTTCCGTCATAAATTTATTGAAGGTGAAAGCGACATCTTCCGCGGTGATGGCGGAACCATCATGGAAACGTGCGCGGGGATTCAGGGTGACCTCAATCCAGCGACTGCTGTCAGGGTAACGGGCAAATTCAGCAATCAGGGGGTAATAGCTGCCGGTCTCATCATCGGAAGTGGTGAACAGCGGATCGTACAGCGTATCCGTGCCCGCGCCAGGGTTCCCGCGTGTGGCAAAGCGGTTAAAATTGTCATAGGTACCGATAGCGGAGAGGGTAACGCTTCCGCCTTTTGGGGCAGCAGGATTAGCATAATCATAATGGGTGAACTGGGTAGCATATTTGGGTTCACCAAGCTGCGCGAAGGCATAACTCTCATTGATATTTTCAGCGCGGGCAGCAAGCGCGAACAGGCTGAAAAGTAAAAATGTAAACCAGCGCACTATCATGGTGTTAATCAGCTCCCGCAGAGATAAACAGATGTCGCAAGGTTAGCAGCAGCGCAACAGACGAAGCAACGGCAAACAGCGGCTCTTTACGCTTTCAGACACTCACCCCGCAAGAGAGAGCCTGGGTTTGCGCTAAATCAGGCTATCCGCTGCGGCTTTGCAGGGAAGTGTTATAAAAGTCGGCTTCTCTGTGATGGCCGACGGCTAAAAAAAAACGCTGCCGAAGCAGCGTTTATTATCTCGTTTTCGCAGACTTCAGGGATCTGAAATCAGCTCGGCGTGTGGCTCAGCACCCGGCGCGCTTCGCGGTAACGCTTCTTCCAGTAGCTGTCGTTCAGACTTGAGATCATAACGCCACTGCTGGTAGAAGCGTGAACAAAGTTATCATTGCCGAGGTAGATGCCGACGTGCCGACCGGTAGAACCGGCGCGGAACAGAACGATATCGCCTGGACGTAACTTGCCACGGTTAATGCTTTTTCCGGAATCTTCCTGCTCATAGGTCGAACGGGGAAGATCTAAACCAAACTGCTCACGGAAGGTGGTCTGTACAAATGCCGAACAATCAATGCCGCGTTTGCTGGTACCGCCGAGACGGTAACGAACGCCTTTCCAGTCCGCATACTGATCCATCAGGCGGGATTTAATATCCACATTCTGGACCATCTGTTCGAATTCATCCTGAGACGCTTGAAGTAAAAAGCCGTTCTGGCCTTTAACTGCATGAGTATCAGTTTGTGCATTATTGCTGGTATTCGTCGAGCTACATGCTGATAAAACTGTCGCTAATGCGATTGCGGGCAACACCCGCCAGATATATCTCAGTATTGGTTGAGACTTGACCATTATGTTTGTAATCCCTTGAGGTCCTTAACGACGAGGTCGTTAGAAAAGTTGCGAAACGGAACGAGATTAATTAGCGCGACAGGGTAAGACAATTCCTGAAACGCAGAAGTGTGCAAGGGAGCACATTTTTTAGCGTAAATCCTGGAAATGGTCTACTGAAGTAGCCTAACTGAAAGTGAGGTTACCCGATTACAAGCCCCATGGCGAGGGGTTTAAACGACTTTTTACAGGTTTTTTTGATATGAAATAGGAATGTATCAATGCGCGCACTTTATCGGCAATCATGGAGAAAACTTGAGGAAATAATGGAACGAAGTGTGCAAAAAACAGGCGGAGATGAAAAAATGAGATTAATACCGCTGGACAATAGCGCTAAGTCACCGTTTTTTGTCGGGCGGTAACCATAATAAAAACTTCTCGTTACTCTTTAATAAGGAGGCTAATAATAAGGGCGGTAAATAAGCTGCTGAGGAATCAGCCCCTTTTTACCGCCCCGAATCATCTTTATTTAGCGGGTTTGTATTTGCCCGGCAGGTGACGATAGAGCGCATTAACCAGGTAATCGCTAATTGGGGTCAGTAAGCACCAGCTCATGCCAACCAGCACCACTGAGAGCGACCCCACAACCACATCAGTAAACCAGTGCGCGCCGATCATAATGCGCGGCGAAGCGAAAACAATCACAATCGCTACCGCAATCATAAAGGCGCGGCGCGTGAAATAACGCAGCATAAAGCAGGCAAATATCATTAGCATCATGCCGTGGTCGCCGGGGAAACTGTCAGTTGAAGCATCTTTAGCCGGGATCCCGGTTAATTTCGTGACGTGATTAACGTCAGGGAAAAATTTGGTCGGACTTGGGTGGGAGACCGGAATTAAATGCCCCAGCTGGTTCAGCACCACGGCACAAATTAACATCGCAATACCAATCGCCAGTAACCTGCGGCGGCCAGGCGGGGTTTCACGCCGCCAGAAATGCAGATATAAGCCGCCCATCGCCAGTAATGAAACACCGTCAAAGGCGCGGAAGTTGGTAACAGCCAACAGCCAGAGCAGCGGCTTATTAGTCAGCAGCCGGTCGTTAAACCAGTAAAAGATATTTTTATCCAGCTGGAACCAAAAACCGTGGTTAACCGGCAGATACCAGGAAAAGAAAAGCGCAAATCCCAGGACATTAAGCACCAGGATGGTCAGTAAACGGTTAGTGGTCATTTCGCGTTAAGGATAAATTAAGAAAAAGTAATAGCGTAGATTATACCTCAGGAGTTAAACGAAGTTTCAACAAAGAACTTTGCAACCTGTTCCAGTCCGCTTCCGCCTCATGAATCATTTCAATACGGCTGTCTGGCGGAGAGGAGGGGCGGGTTTCAATATGAAAGTCGTCGCCCTGACGGTTGACGCTGACCAGCCCTTCTTTAATACGCATCACCCCTTTTACGCGGGTAACGGGCGCAAGACGGACCCATTCAAGCAGGCCAATGGTGTCAAACACCGTCTCATCATCAAATATCCAGCCGCAGGCATGGTAGCCCTGTCCCTGATTTAACGACCGCCGCCAGCGTGTTCCCGCAGTCAGCGACAGAGCAGCCAGCCCGAAAGGGGGCGCGGCGTGTGAATGATGCTGCTGCGCCTGAGGTAACGTGCGCAGATTCAGGCGCGGCTGCGCCAGCAGAGTCTGGTCTATTTTGCCGAAGCTGACCGGGATCACCGGCCGTTGCAGCGCATCGTTGCTCTGCCACTGCGCCAGGGCTGCTCTGTCCGCATCCTGCCAGCGATCTTCTTTATTCGCCACAATGATATCGGCTGCGGCCAACTGATCGCGGAAATTTTCATTCTCCACTACGCGGGGATCAGCAAACTGACGGGGGTCCAGTACGCAGAGAGAGGCATCCAGAGTCAACCACGGGCGATACACCTCTGCCGAGAGCATATCCAGAATCTGCTTTGGATGACCCAGACCTGTGGGTTCAATCAGCAGGCGGTCGGGTTTAGCCTGCTTCAGCAGCATATTAAGCCCAACCTGCATCGGCAAACCGTTGACGCAGCACATGCAGCCGCCGGGGATCTCTTTCAGAATGGCACCGCTTTCCGCCAGCAGCGCACCGTCAATACCGATCTCACCGAATTCATTGACCAGCACCGCCCAACGTTCTTTTTCTGGTTTGTTAGCCAGCAGGTGCAGCAGGGTAGTGGTTTTACCGCTGCCCAAAAAGCCGGTAATCAGGTTTACCCGGGTCATTTATCTCTCCTGTAACGACGATCGCTTATCAAGTTGTGCTGTTTTTGGCCGATTAAGGATTTATTGCTGCCAGCATGAAATCCTGGGGGGCTTCTGTTCAGGATGTTTGCTGCCAGACATCTATGCTTATCAGACAACAAACGCGATAGTGAGGGTTATGATGAAAAGCATTCAACCAGCTTTAATAATTATGCTTTTGGCCTCCGGAACCAGTCATGCATTGGCGCATGAGATGGCCACGGATAACAATTCTGGCGCTATTGGGTTCCAGGGCGCTCTGGTGGAAACAAGTTGTGCAACGGACCTGAAGCAAAACCAGGTCATTACTTCCTGTATGCGGGACGGCACCAATCAGGTGACAACTTCTCCCGTTTCGGCAAGCGCTCACTTACCCCCTGCCATAGGAAGTTCTGAGGTTAGCTGGCTGGACAGCACACACCAGCGCGGCATCCTGACCCAAAATTATAATTAAGTGTTATAACATAACAATTAAGGCGATGCACTGCGCACCGCCTTCAGGGCATTAGTCGGCACGTGCCATATAACGACGCTCGGCAATATGAATGCGAATTTTGTCGCCGTTACTCAGATATTCCGGAACCTGGATCACCAATCCGGTGCTCATTTTGGCCGGTTTGGTGCGGGCGCTGGCAGAAGCCCCTTTGATGCCGGGCGTGGTTTCCACAATTTCCATGTCCACCGTCTGTGGCAACTCAAGCGCCAGAATCTGCCCATCCATTGTTAATACCTGAATGCCGGGAATGCCACCTTCAGGCAGAAACAGCAGCTCTTCTTCAATCTGCTCACCCTTAAAGACGTAAGGCGTGTAATCTTCATCATCCATAAAGACATATTCGTCGCCGTCGATATAAGAGAAGGTCACCTGACGACGGCTCAGAGAGATGGTATCGATGATCTCGTCGCCCTTAAAGCGCTCTTCAACTTTAAGCCCGGTCCGGATATCGGTGAAGCGCATTTTATACAGAGTTGACGCACCACGGGCGCTGGGACTCTGTACATCAATATCTTTAACTAACAGAAGTTTACCGTTATGGCTCACCGCCATCCCTTTTTTGATCTCATTGGCTCTTGGCATGCTGAACTCTCGATAATTGGGCTGTGAAAATTTCTCGCGACAACTTACTCTGGCTGACCTGTTCAGGCAAGTACCAGACCGGAAAGGAAAGGGTGAAATTGTGCTTCAGTAAAGGATAGCCTTCGCCGCATGCGCCTGCTATTGTCGCGCTTTCAACGTCGGGGAATAAACGATGAAGTGCCGTGACGCCTGTGGGGCTTGTTGTACTGCGCCTTCTATCTCTTCGCCTATTCCCGGTATGCCCAACGGCAAGCCTGCCAACACCCCCTGCATCCAGCTTGATGAGCAGCAGCGCTGTAAAATTTTTGCCTCGCCGCTCCGGCCTGCCGTTTGTGCTGGCTTAAAACCCACGGCTGAAATGTGCCACAGCAGCCGCCACGAGGCGTTGATCTGGCTGTTGGATCTGGAGCAGCAGACCGCGCCTTAATTAAATTCCCCGGTTCCATCCTGCATTTATCGCCAGAACAGCGATCTGTTTTATTCCCTCCCGCTAACTGATTCTTCTTCAGCAGCCGTCAGCAAGCGCAGCGGCACCCTGCTGCTTTTCGGAAAAAGGTCAGCAAAATGTGCGTGGCATCAAAAATCTGCTACGTCGTTGTCGGTAAAACTTGCCAGCCATTGGCGAACAGGAACACACTCCTTGAAACGTTTCAGCGGTGTCTGTTCAGCTTGTTGCTTCTACAGTCAGCGCTTTTTTCTCAAAATAGCTGAAACGATTCAAATTCAGCAGAGAGGAGAACTATGTTCCAGCTAGCACTAGATGCCATCCATCCTGGCGCCACCGCCGGGAATAAAGACGAGGCTATCCGCCAGGTTGCTGCCGCGCTGACCTTAGCCGGCAATGTGGGGGAAGGATATGTGAACGGGATGCTTGCCCGCGAACAGCAAACTTCCACCTATCTGGGCAATGGTATAGCCATTCCTCACGGCACCACCGACACCCGCGATCTGGTTTTGCAGACCGGCGTACAGGTTTTCCAGTTCCCACAGGGCATCGCCTGGGGCGAAGAGCAGACCGCGTATGTGGTCATCGGTATTGCGGCTAAGTCAGACGAGCACCTTGCGCTGCTACGTCAGCTTACGCATGTGCTGAGTGATGACAGCGTGGCTGAGGAGCTGAAAACCACAGATTCCGCCGAAACACTGCGCAGCCTGCTGATGGGTGAAAAGCAGGGTGCTGAGTTTAAATTTGATACTTCGCTGATTGCTACAGAGGTGGCCGCCAGCGATTTAATGACGCTGCAGGCACTCAATGCGGGACGTCTGCAACAGGCTGGCGCGGTTGATGCCCGTTTTGTCAGCAGCGTAATTTCTGGTAAGCCGCTGAACCTGGGGCAGGGCATCTGGCTGAGCGACAGTACCGAAGGCAACCTCGGCAGCGCTATTGCCATCAGTCGTGCCGCTGAACCTTTTGACGTTCAGGGTGAAAAGGCCGCGCTGCTGCTGACCGTATCGGTAACGGACGATCGGCCAATGAGCGTGCTGAACTACCTCAGCGACCTGCTGATGCAGCAAAAAGCTGAACGCCTGCTGAAGGCGGATGCGGCGGGCATTCTCGCGCTGCTGACCAGCGAAGTCTCTGAGCAGGCTGACGTGCTTACTGAAGAGTTCACTATCCGTAACGAGCACGGACTGCATGCCCGTCCCGGTACGGCGTTGGTTACGGTTATCAAACAGTTTAACTGCGACGTTACCGTGACCAATCTCGACGGCAGCGGCAAACCGGCCAACGGACGCAGCCTGATGAAAGTGGTTGCGCTGGGCGTGAAGAAAGGCCATCGCCTGCGCTTTACCGCCAGTGGTGAAGATGCCCGCGCGGCGCTGGACGCCATTGGTGAAGCTATCTCTGGTGGCCTGGGCGAGGGTGCAGCATGAGCAGACGCGTTGCTACCATCACGCTAAATCCCGCCTATGACCTGGTGGGTTACGCACCGGAAATTGAGCGCGGCGAAGTCAACCTGGTAAAAACCACCGGTCTGCATGCCGCCGGTAAAGGGATTAACGTGGCCAAAGTCCTGAAGGATTTGGGCATTGATGTCACCGTGGGTGGTTTCCTGGGGAAAGAGAATCAGGATGGCTTCCAGCATCTGTTCAGCGAGCTGGGGATCGCTAACCGCTTCCAGGTTGTGGAAGGGCGGACGCGCATCAACGTAAAGCTGACTGAAAAAGAGGGGGTCGTAACCGATTTCAATTTCTCTGGTTTTGAGGTGACGCCTCAGGACTGGGAACGGTTCACCACCGATTCACTAACCTGGCTTGGCCAGTTTGACATGGTGTGCGTTAGCGGCAGCCTGCCGGCAGGCGTGGAACCGGATGCCTTTACCGACTGGATGAAAGCGTTACGCACCCACTGCCCCTGCATCATTTTTGACAGCAGCCGTGAAGCGCTGGTCGCCGGACTCAAGGCGGCCCCCTGGCTGGTAAAACCAAACCGCCGCGAGCTGGAAATCTGGGCTGGGCGTAAGCTGCCAGATTTGCAGGACGTGATTGAAGCAGCGCATGCGCTGCGGGAGCAGGGCATTGCCCACGTGGTTATCTCACTCGGTGCAGAAGGCGCGCTGTGGGTGAATGCTTCAGGCGAATGGATCGCCAAACCACCCGCTTGTGAAGTGGTCAGCACGGTAGGTGCCGGGGATTCTATGGTTGGCGGGCTGATTTATGGCCTGCTGATGCGTGAATCCAGCGAGCACACGCTGCGTCTGGCTACGGCTGTTGCGGCAATGGCCGTCAGCCAGAGCAATGTGGGCGTAACCGATCGTACCCAGTTGGCCGCGATGATGGCGCGTGTCGACCTCCAACCTTTTAACTGACAGCAGGAGAGCATAATGAAAACGCTGCTGATAATTGATTCTTCGCTGGGGCTGGCCACTGGCTATCTGGCAAAAAATATCGCAACGGCCGCGGCGGCCAGTAAAGGTGTGACGCTGACCGATAATCTGGCTGAAGCAGACCAGATCATTGTCGCCGGTAAAAACGTTCCGGACGGCGTTTCGCTTGAGGGTAAAGCAGTTTATCTGACCGATATCGAACAGCTACTGCGTCAGCCCGATGCGGTACTGGCGAAAGCGCAGACGGAAGCAAAACCCTGGCATGCGCCTGCGGTAGCGGCAACAGCCGCCCCTGCGGCCGCTGCGGCAGAGAACAGACCAAAACGCATCGTCGCTATTACCGCCTGCCCAACTGGCGTGGCGCATACCTTTATGGCGGCGGAAGCCATCGACACCGAAGCGAAAAAACGCGGCTGGTGGGTGAAGGTAGAAACCCGTGGCTCTGTGGGCGCGGGCAATGCCATTACGCCTGAAGAGGTTGCAGAAGCCGATCTGGTTATTGTGGCGGCTGATATCGAAGTGGACCTGGCGAAATTTGCCGGGAAACCGATGTATCGCACTTCAACCGGACTGGCGCTGAAAAAGACGGCGCAGGAGCTGGATAAAGCGGTAGCGGAAGCCCGCCCTTATCATCCCAAAGGCGGCAGCAACGCTTCTCAGAATGATGACAGAAAAGAGAGTGCAGGCGCCTATCGCCACCTGTTAACCGGCGTTTCTTATATGTTGCCGATGGTGGTAGCGGGCGGTCTGAGCATCGCACTCTCCTTCGCTTTTGGTATTACTGCATTTAAAGAGCAGGGAACGCTGGCGGCGGCACTGATGCAGATCGGTGGCGGCAGCGCCTTTGCTCTGATGGTTCCTGTGCTGGCAGGCTTTATCGCCTTTTCCATCGCTGACCGTCCGGGCCTGACGCCAGGTCTGATTGGCGGCATGATCGCCACCAGCATCAACGCCGGCTTCCTTGGCGGGATCATCGCGGGCTTTATAGCTGGTTACGCGGCGAAATTTATCAGCAGCAAGCTTAAGCTGCCGCAGAGTATGGAGGCGTTAAAACCGATCCTGATTATTCCGCTGATCGCCAGCCTGATCACCGGTTTGCTGATGATCTATGTAGTGGGTACGCCGATTGCCAAAATTATGGAAGGGCTGACTCACTGGCTGGCTAATATGGGTACCGCTAACGCCGTCCTTCTGGGCGCAATCCTCGGCGGCATGATGTGTACCGATATGGGCGGCCCGGTGAACAAGGTGGCCTACGCCTTTGGGGTTGGCTTACTGAGTTCCCAGACCTACGCACCGATGGCAGCTATCATGGCGGCCGGTATGGTGCCGCCGCTGGCGATGGGGCTGGCGACGCTGGTAGCCCGCAGGAAATTTAATAAAGGTCAGCAGGAAGGAGGCAAAGCGGCGCTGGTTCTGGGGCTGTGCTTTATCTCTGAGGGCGCCATCCCGTTTGCTGCCCGAGATCCGATGCGTGTTCTGCCTTGCTGCATTATCGGCGGCGCGTTGACCGGTGCTATTTCAATGGCGGTAGGGGCTAAACTGATGGCACCTCACGGTGGGCTGTTCGTGCTGCTGATCCCAGGCGCCATCACCCCTGTGGTGGGCTACCTGATCGCCATCATCGCAGGCACGGTGGTCGCGGGTCTCTCCTACGCGGTGCTGAAACGCCCGGAAGCGGAATTAGCTAAAGCCTGATTTCCTGAGGGCAATAAAAAAGCGCGGGCGACCGCGCTTTTTTTATGATCGCAATCGGTCTCAGTTCTGTTCAGACTTCAGCCAGGCAATCTCATCTTTCCAGATATCCGGGTTCACGGTTTCCAGAATCAGGGGGATGCCGTCAAATCGCTTATCTTTCATCAGCCAGCTGAACACGGTTTTACCTATTTTGCCTTCACCCAGGCTGTGATGACGGTCAACGCGGCTGGCAAAGTCGCTTTTGGCATCGTTCAGATGCAGACCACGCAGATATTCAAAACCCACAACGCGCCCGAACTCAGCAAAAGTCTTCACGCAATCCTCTTCGGTTCTTAAGTCATATCCGCCAGCAAAGGTGTGACAGGTATCAATACAGACGCCAACGCGCGACTTATCTTCCACGCCATCAATAATGGCGGCCAGGTGTTCAAAGCGAAAGCCGAGGTTGCTGCCCTGACCGGCAGTATTCTCGATAACCGCAGTGACGCCCTGCGTCTTGTCGAGTGCGATATTCACCGACTCGGCAATGCGCTTCAGGCAAGCTTCTTCATCAATCTGGTGCAGGTGGCTGCCTGGGTGGAAGTTCAGCAACGACAGGCCAAGCTGCTCACAACGATGAAGCTCATCCACAAATGCCACGCGCGATTTCTCCAGCGCCTCCGCTACCGGGTGCCCCAGGTTAATCAGAAAACTGTCGTGGGGCAGGATTTGTGCAGAGGTGTAGTGATACTTTTCGCAGGCCGTACGAAAGGCGGAAATGACTTCATCAGTCAGCGGCGCTGCCCGCCACTGGCGCTGGTTTTTGGTAAACAGCGCAAACGCAGTGGCTTCGAGTTCATGTGCGCGCAGCACCGCCTGATCCACACCGCCAGCCGCGCTGACGTGGGCACCGATATATTTCATGCCTTATCTCCTGTTAAATTGCCTGCATGCAAGAGGCGAGCGGGCAATGATAACCGGAAACGGCGTCAAGTCATGACAACAAATGCTGGATCCCAAGGTTAATCGCACCGCCGCCAACCACCAGCCAGATAAACAGAGCCAGTCCCAGCAGCAGCGGTTTAACTCCGGCCCGTTTCAGGGCGCTGATATGGGTGGTCAGACCCAACGCAGCCATTGCCGTAGCCAGCACAATATTGTCCATTTGATTCAACGCATTAACCACGGAAACGGGCAGCAGATGCAGCGAGTTGACCATCGCAACGGCGATAAACACCAGCGCAAACCAGGGGAAGCGCAAGGTAGCAGACTCCGCTGAACCGCCTGATGCCTGCTGCCGTACCCTGGCGCTAAGCAGCAGCAGGAACGGGGCAAGCAGCATCACCCGCAGCATTTTGGCTATCACCGCCGCATTTTCCGTCTCCGGACTCACGGCATGCCCGGCGGCCACCACCTGGGCAACTTCATGCATTGTGGAGCCGGTGAAAATACCCCAACTGGTCAGCGTTACGCTGCTGAACAGGGCAGAGGCCAGCGGATAAAGCAGTGGGTAGATAAAAATCGCCAGCGTACCGAAAATCACCACGGTCGCGATGGCCACCGCTACTTTAGAGGCATCGGCCTTAATTACGGGTTCGGTGGCCAGGATGGCGGCGGCACCGCAGATGCTGCTGCCGGCACCGATTAACCAGACGGTATCGCGGTCCAGTCCAAAGACCCGACGGCCCAGCCAGCAGGCCAGTAAAAATGTAGAACTCAGCGTCAGGAGATCAATCACCACGCCGCTGACGCCAACGTCGGCGATTTGCTGAAATGTCAGCCTGAAGCCATACAGCACGATGCCAAGGCGCAGCAGCTGCTGTTTCGCCAGCACCACGCCAGGATCGCAGCTGTCGGCAAAGCGGGGATAAAAGGTATTGCCCACCAAAATACCGGCCACGATAGCCAGCGTAAGGGCGCCTAATCCCAGCGCAGAGACGGCAGGCAGGGTGCTGAGCCAGCTTGCGCCTGCGGCTAAAACCAGAGAAAGCAGCAGACCAGCGGCATAACGAACGGGCCGATGTTGCGGATGCAGAAGAGTCAGTGTGGTCATAGCAAGCTCCTTTTCGATACCCGGATCATGGAGAAAAGTGGCTTAAAAGTGAAATTGATTATATATTTATAATTAACCAGAATAAGTGATAAGGGGCGGGCTGTGTTTGGACGACTGCGGAAGTGGGTAAAACTTGTCAAAAAGGATGCGCTGACCCTGTGGTTCGCCTGTCGCGATCCCCGCACGCCGCTGCGGTTTAAGCTGATGGCCACAGGGCTGGCGGCGTACGCTTTCAGCCCCATTGACCTGATCCCGGACGTTATCCCGGTGGTTGGTCTGCTGGACGATGCCGTTATCGTACCCTTTGGCATGATGCTGCTGTTGCGTCTGTTGCCAGCGGCGATCAGAAACAGCAGCCGTTCCAGGGCAGAGCTTCAGCGCGCCAGAGGAAAAAAAGTATTCAGCGGACTGGGCGTCGTGCTACTGGCCTGGATCGCCCTGATAATTTATCTGATTTATCGCCACAGCGCTTAGGGAACCGCCATGCATATTACATTAAGGCAGCTTGAGGTCTTTGCCGAGGTGCTGAAAAGCGGCTCGACCACCCAGGCTTCGCAGGTTCTCTCGCTTTCTCAGTCTGCGGTCAGCGCCGCGCTGGCGGATCTGGAAAACCAGCTCAGCGTGCAGCTTTTTGACCGCGTGGGCAAGAGACTGGTCGTCAACGAGCATGGTCGTTTGCTCTATCCCCGCACGGTAGCGCTTCTTGAGCAGGCGACGGAAATTGAACAGCTGTTCCGGGAAGATAACGGCGCGCTGCGCGTTTATGCCAGCAGTACTATCGGCAACTACCTGCTGCCCGGTATGCTGGCCGGCTGGCGAAAGGATTATCCTGAACTGCCGCTGGAACTCAGCGTGGGCAACAGCATGGATGCCATTACTGCCGTGGCGGATTTTCGGGTGGATATCGGTCTGATTGAGGGGCCGTGCCATATGCCTGATATCCTCAGTGAACCCTGGCTGGAGGATGAGCTGGTGGTGTTTGCCGCACCTGATGCGGAGATCTTTAGCCAGCCCGTGACGCTGGAAACGCTGGCCGCCGCGCCCTGGATCCTGCGTGAGCACGGCTCAGGCACGCGTGAAATCGTGGATTATCTGCTGCTTTCACATTTGCCGCAGTTCCGGCTGGCGCTGGAACTGGGTAATTCTGAGGCGATTAAACATGCCGTGCGTCACGGCATGGGGATCAGCTGTCTTTCCCGACGGGTGATAGCGGAGCAGCTTGCCGTGGGTACGCTAAAAGAGGTGGTTTTACCGCTGCCCAGGCTTAAACGTACCCTGTACCGCATACATCACCGGCAGAAGCATCTGTCAAAATCCCTGCTGCGTTTCTTAAGCTACTGCACCGAGTAGCTTTGCTCCCGGCCTCTCTTTTGCAGGCCGGAGTCACTCTCCCTCTCCGCTTTTTGTAGGGATAAAAAGACTCAAACTAATAATTTTGCGCCGATCATGAACCTATCTTATAACGGCGCGGAATCACTATGCCTGTCGGGTCAGTTTGCTACAATCGCGCCTTATTTTTACCAGGACGTAGCATTTCAAGATGGTTCAGGACACAAAAACAACACAACAACCTGCGCTGCGGCGTGAGTTAAAGGCGCGTCACCTGACGATGATCGCCATTGGTGGTTCCATTGGAACCGGCTTATTCGTGGCCTCTGGGGCCACTATTTCTCAGGCAGGGCCGGGTGGCGCGCTGCTCTCTTATGCCCTGATCGGCCTGATGGTTTATTTTCTGATGACCAGCCTCGGTGAGCTGGCGGCGTTTATGCCGGTCTCGGGATCGTTTTCCACTTACGGCGCCAACTATGTGGAAGAGGGCTTCGGCTTCGCGCTGGGCTGGAACTACTGGTACAACTGGGCCGTCACCATCGCTGTCGATCTGGTGGCTTCACAACTGGTGATGACCTACTGGTTCCCGGACACGCCAGGCTGGATCTGGAGCGCGCTGTTCCTCTGCATTATCTTCCTGCTGAACTACATCTCCGTTAAGGGATTTGGCGAAGCGGAATACTGGTTCTCGCTGATCAAAGTAGTCACGGTGATCATCTTTATTGCGGTAGGCGTGCTGATGATTACCGGCATCCTGCGGGGTGGGGAAGCCGCGGGCTGGCAGAACTGGCAGATTGCCGATGCGCCGTTCTCGGGTGGTTTCTCGGCGATGATTGGCGTGGCGATGATTGTTGGCTTCTCCTTCCAGGGAACGGAGCTGATAGGTATTGCGGCGGGTGAATCTGAGGACCCGGCAAAGAACATTCCCCGCGCGGTTCGTCAGGTGTTCTGGCGTATCCTGCTGTTCTATGTGCTGGCGATCCTGGTGATCAGCCTGATCATCCCTTATACCGATCCGAGCCTGCTGCGTAACGATGTTACTGATATCAGCGTCAGCCCGTTCACGCTGGTGTTTAAACATGCTGGCCTGCTCTCGGCGGCGGCTGTGATGAATGCGGTGATCCTGACGGCAGTATTATCTGCGGGCAACTCGGGTATGTATGCCTCAACGCGAATGCTGTTTACCCTGGCTCGTGAAGGAAAAGCGCCACGCATCTTTGGCAAACTGTCCAGGGGCGGTGTCCCACGCAACGCGCTTTATGCCACTACGGTGGTTGCAGGGCTTTGCTTCCTGACCTCGATGTTTGGCAACCAGACCGTCTATTTATGGCTGCTGAATACCTCAGGCATGACCGGGTTTATCGCCTGGCTGGGTATCGCCATCAGCCATTATCGTTTCCGCAGAGGGTACATAGCTCAGGGGCTGGATCTGGCCGACCTGCCATACCGTTCCGGCTTCTTCCCGCTGGGGCCGATCTTTGCCTTTGTTCTCTGCCTGATCATTACGTTAGGGCAGAATTATCAGGCTTTCCTGTCGGATACCATTGACTGGTACGGCGTGGCCGCCACCTATATCGGCATTCCGCTGTTCCTGATTATCTGGTTCGGCTATAAGCTGACAAAAAAGTCCCGCTTTGTGAAATACAGCGAGATGGAATTCCCGAAATTTGAAAAGTAGCCTTCAGGGCAGAGTATTAAGGCGCGGATCCCGCGCCTTTTTTTCGTCTGTAAGCTGATGTTACAAATATTATTGATAACTATTATCATTTGCTTTATTGTTACCGCCGTCACTTTTCCTCTCTGTCCCGCCCCGGCTCTTTCTGATCTCGCGCGTCGTACAGGGAATAAAGAGCGCGCTGAAAGGAGAATCGTTACCCTTAAGGGGGTAAGTGTTACAACTTTCTCTTTATCATCGCGGCTGGATCCGAGTCATTACAGGTATTGAGAATGAGTGTAACCCACGACCCCGTACAGTACGCCGACAGGCAGCCCGCTGAAGGCGTGATGGGCCGTTACCATCATATGTTACGTCACCGTCTGCTGATGATGAGCCTGCTGGTGCTGGCTATCCTCGCTTCGCTGGTGCTGGATTTCACCCTCGGCCCCTCCGGCTTATCGCTGCAAGCGCTGTGGCACACGCTGCTTTCCCCCCAGTCAGTGGAAGCGGGCACGCGGGTCATTGTCTGGGAGATCCGGCTGCCGTATGCGCTGATGGCGGTGGTGGTCGGCCTGGCGCTTGGCCTGGCCGGTGCTGAAATGCAAACCATCCTCAATAATCCGCTCGCCAGTCCGTTTACGCTGGGCGTCTCTTCTGCCGCTGCCTTTGGCGCTGCGCTGGCTATCGTGTTGGGTATTGGTCTTCCGGGCATCCCTGACCAGTGGTTTATCTCCGCTAACGCCTTTGTTTTTGCCCTGTTTGCTGCCCTGATGCTGGATGGCGTCACGCGCTGGACTCGGGTGGCTACCTCTGGCGTGGTGCTGTTCGGCATTGCGCTAGTCTTCACCTTTAACGCGCTGGTCTCGATGATGCAGTTTATCGCCAGCGAAGATACGCTTCAGGGGCTGGTGTTCTGGACCATGGGCAGCCTGGCGCGAGCCTCCTGGGAGAAGCTGGGCGTACTGACGCTTGCTCTGGTCATTCTTGTGCCGTTCTCGATGATGAGTTCCTGGAAACTCACAGCGCTGCGCCTTGGTGAAGATCGGGCTGTGAGTTTCGGCATTGATGTGCGCCGTCTTCGCCTCGGCACGCTGCTGCGCATCAGTATCCTTTCAGCGCTGGCGGTGGCGTTTGTCGGCCCGATTGGCTTTATTGGCCTGGTGGCACCCCATATCGCCCGAATGATTTTTGGTGAGGATCACCGTTTCTACCTGCCAGCCAGCGCGCTTACCGGGGCGCTGGTGCTGTCGATGGCTTCCGTAGTGTCGAAAAACCTGATCCCTGGGGTGATTATTCCCGTTGGCATCGTTACCTCACTGGTGGGCGTGCCGTTCTTCCTGAGTATTATTCTGCGCCACCGGGGGAGTGTGTGATGGAAGGCTTACGTATCAGCGGTTTCCACGCCGGTTATCCTAAACGTAAAATTATCAGCGATCTCAACGTGCCGCTGCTGCCCCGAGGTAAGATCACCGTGCTGCTGGGGCCAAACGGCTGCGGTAAATCCACGCTGTTGCGCTCGCTGGCTGGACTGAATCGTGCCGAGGGCGAGGTCTGGCTGAACGGCACCGAGCTGATGTCGCAACCTTTCGCGCGGCGGGCAGAAAAAGTGGTTTATCTGCCGCAGTCGCTGCCTGCGGGCGTCCATCTGCACGTGCTGGAGTCGATCATCGTCGCCCAGCGCGCTTCTGGTGGACGCAGCAGCGCAGCCAGCGAAGCGGAAGTGATGGCAGTACTCGAACAGCTTGGTATTTCGCATCTGGCTTTAAGCTATCTCGATCAGCTTTCCGGTGGTCAGAAACAGCTGGTGGGTCTGGCGCAATCATTAATTCGCCGGCCTGAACTGTTATTACTGGATGAACCCCTCAGCGCGCTGGATTTAAATTACCAGTTCCACGTAATGGATCTGGTGCGCAGAGAAACGCGAAAACGCAATATTATTACGGTGGTGGTGGTGCACGATATTAATATCGCGCTGCGCCATGGCGAGCATATATTAATGTTGCAGAACGGTGAATTAATTGCCGATGGCTTACCGGAAGAGGTGATCACTCCGGCAAGCCTGGCGCGAGTTTATGGCGTGAAGGGCCGTATAGAGCGCTGCACGCAGGGTACGCCGCAGGTGCTGATCGATGGCCTGGTGACCGAACCCACATTTTAATAGTCCGGCAAGGCAAACAATAAAGGGCGGCATTAAGTCGCCCGGATAATAACGTTAATAGAAAACCGGAAGATACCGGGAATTTACAGCAGAGTGAACTCTGCTGATTAGGTGTGAGCAAAAGGTATTGATAACACTTATTCTATATGCGCCTCATGGAGAAAAGCATGTTCAGGTTGAATCCCTTTATTCGCTGCGGGCTGTGCGCGTCCGCGCTCGCCTTTACCTTTCCGGTTTCCGCCGTTGAGTCAGAAGATAAAGATGACACGATGGTGGTGACCGCTTCGGCCACAGAAGTTAACCTTAAAGACGCGCCTGCCAGTATCAGCGTGATCACCGCCGAAGATATCAAACGAAAACCGGTTCAGAACCTCAAAGATGTGCTGCGCGATGTGCCTGGCGTGCAGTTGACCAATGAAGGGGATAACCGTAAAGGCATCAGCCTGCGCGGTCTGGACAGCAGCTATACGCTGATCCTGATTGACGGCAAGCGCGTAAACTCACGAAACGCCGTATTCCGCCACAATGACTTCGATCTCAACTGGATCCCGGCGGATGCCATAGAGCGCATCGAGGTCGTCCGTGGGCCGATGTCCTCGCTTTATGGTTCTGATGCGCTTGGCGGCGTGGTCAATATCATCACCCGTAAAGTCGGTAAAGCCTGGCACGGGACGTTGAGTGCAGATACCACGGTTCAGGAACATCGCGATCGCGGCGACAGCTATAACGGTAATTTCTTTACCAGCGGGCCGTTAATCGACGATCTGCTCGGGGTAAAAGTGTATGGCAGCCTGGGCAAGCGTGAAAAAGACAGCCAGCAGGCATCTGCCACCTCAGACAGCGGCCTTAGCCCGCGCATTGAAGGCTACACCACCCGCGACGGTAATGTGGAGTTCTCGCTTACGCCAACCAGAGATCAGGATATGACGTTCGGCTACGGCTTCGATCGTCAGGATCGCGATTCTGACTCGCTGGATAAAAACCGCCTTGAACGCCAGAACTACTCCGTTGGTCACAATGGTCGCTGGGAGTGGGGCAACACCGAACTGCGTTTTTACGGCGATCGGGTAGACAACTACACCAGCGGGCAGAACATCATTGCTAAAAACAACTCGCTGGATGGCAAGCTGATCCTGCCGCTGGCCGATATCAGTCAACTGCTGACCTTTGGCGGTGAAGTGCGGCACGACAAGCTGGAAGATCCGGTCAACCTCACGGGCAGCGGCGCGACTTCCGCCAGCCAGTACGCGCTGTTTGTGGAAGATGAATGGCGAATTTTTGACTCGCTGGCGCTGACTACCGGCGTACGTATGGACGATCACCAGACCTATGGCGACCACTGGAGCCCGCGTGCTTATCTGGTTTACAGCGCCACCGATACCGTTACGGTAAAAGGGGGCTGGGCCAACGCCTTCAAGGCGCCTTCGCTGTTACAGCTTAGCCCGGACTGGCAAACCAACTCCTGTCGGGGCAGCTGTGCCGTTGTCGGCAGCCCGGAGCTGAAGCCGGAAACCAGCGAAAGTTTTGAGCTGGGCATTTATTACGCCGGTGATGAAGGCTGGCTGGATGGCGTGACCGGTAGCGTTACCGCTTTCCAGAACAACGTAGAGGATATGATCAGCATCTCACGTACCTCTTCAGCCTCCCTAGCACCGGGCTACAGCAATTTTGTCGGCTTTGATAAGAATGGCAAACCTGTTTTCCGTTACTACAACGTCAACAAGGCACGGATCACCGGACTGGAAACGGAAGTGAAGATCCCGTTTAACGAGGCCTGGAAGCTGACGCTGAACTACACCTATACCGACGGGCGTGATTTAAGCGATGGCGGCAATAAGCCGCTTCAGGAGCTGCCGTTACACACCGCAAACGGCACGCTGGACTGGACGCCGTTGCAGGACTGGGCGTTCTATCTGCAGGCTAACTACTCGGGCCAGCGGCGGACGCTGAATGACGATGGCGTCACCCCTGGCGGTTATCTGCTGTGGAATAGTGGCGCATCGTGGCAAGCCACCAAAGCTGTAAAGCTGCGGGCAGGGGTGCTGAATCTGGCAGACAAAGATCTCAGCCGCGACAGCTACAGCTATAACGAAGAGGGTCGTCGCTATTTCGCGGCGGTGGACTATACGTTCTGATCAGCTAAGCCTCTTCAGCAACAACAAGCCGGGCATTGCCCGGCTTTTTTGCTGCCGATCGGCGCATAAACTCCTGGTTCTGAACCCGAACGGGTGGCAGAAGCTTTTACTTTATGCCAGAAGGTGCTGCGCATGGAAGCGCAGGTGATCTTCCACAAAGCTGGCGATAAAGAAATAGCTGTGGTCGTAACCTGGCTGTATGCGCACGGTCAGCGGGAAGCCTTTCTCCTGAGCGATCTTTTCCAGCCTTTCCGGATGCAGCTGATCGGCGAGGAACTGATCGCTGTCGCCCTGATCGATCAGCATCGGCAGCGCGGTGGTGGCCTGCTGCATCAGCCAGCAGCTGTCATACTCACGCCACGCCTGCCGCTCTTCGCCCAGATAGCTGCTGAAGGCTTTTTGCCCCCACGGCACTTCCGCCGGGTTAACAATCGGCGCAAAGGCAGAAGCGGAGGTGAACTTCTCCGGGTTGCGCAGTGCCAGCATAATGGCGCCGTGGCCGCCCATTGAATGTCCCATGATGGCCTGACGATCGCTGACGTTGAAGTTACTGGCGATCAGCGCTGGCAGCTCCTCATTCAGATAATCATACATGCGATAATGGTCGCTCCAGGGTGCCTGCGTGGCGTTCAGGTAAAAGCCCGCCCCCTGGCCCAAATCGTAGCCTTCATCATTCGCCACATTCTCGCCGCGCGGGCTGGTATCCGGCATCACCAGCACAATCCCCAGCTCTGCGGCCAGCCGCTGAGCGCCTGACTTGGCAGAGAAATTTTCGTCTGTGCAGGTCAGCCCGGCCAGGAAAAACAGCACCGGTGGTGGCGCATCGCTCTTTGGCCCCGGCAGGAAAATGCTGAAGGTCATCGGGCAGTTCAGTGCGGTTGACGGATGGCGATAGCGCTGCTGCCAGCCGCCAAACAGTCGGTGTTCTTCAAGTAGCTCCAGAGTAGATGGCATCGATCCTCCCGATCTATTTTTTGAAATGTATAACGGAACGGATCGACTTGCCTTCGTGCATCAGCTCAAAGGCATCGTTGATCTCATCCAGTGACAGGTTATGGGTAATAAAGTCGTTAAGCTGGAATTCGCCGTCAAGATATTGCTGAACAATACCTGGCAGCTGCGAGCGGCCTTTTACGCCGCCGAAAGCGGAACCGCGCCAGACACGACCGGTCACCAGCTGGAACGGACGGGTGGAGATCTCTTCACCGGCACCGGCGACGCCAATAATCACCGACTCGCCCCAGCCTTTGTGGCAGCATTCCAGAGCGGAACGCATGACGTTGACGTTACCGATGCACTCAAAGGAGAAGTCGACACCGCCATCGGTCATTTCGACTATCACTTCCTGAATCGGCTTATCGTAATCTTTCGGGTTAATCAGGTCGGTGGCACCCAGTTTGCTCGCCAGATCAAACTTGCTGGTATTGAGGTCGATGCCGATGATGCGACCCGCTTTGGCCATTTTGGCCCCAATAATCGCCGACAGGCCAATGCCTCCCAGGCCGAAAATGGCCACGGTATCGCCTTCCTTTACCTTTGCGGTGTTCATTACCGCGCCCATGCCAGTGGTGACGCCGCAGCCCAGCAGGCAAACCTCTTCCAGCGGCGCTTCTTTACTGATTTTCGCCAGCGAGATTTCCGGGATAACGGTGTACTCAGAGAAGGTGGAAGTCCCCATATAATGGAAAATGGGTTTGCCATCCTTAAAGAAGCGCGTAGTGCCGTCCGGCATCAATCCCTGGCCCTGCGTGGTGCGGATCGCCTGGCAGAGATTGGTTTTACCCGAAAGGCAGAATTTACACTTCCCGCATTCCGGCGTGTAGAGCGGAATAACGTGGTCGCCCACGGCCACGCTGGTCACGCCTTCGCCAATGGCTTCCACCACGCCGCCCCCTTCATGTCCCAGAATGGCCGGGAACACGCCTTCGGGATCTTTACCAGAAAGGGTATAAGCATCGGTATGGCAAACGCCCGTGGCGACAATGCGTACCAGTACTTCACCTTTCTGCGGCGGCATTAAATCCACCTCTTCGATGGAAAGCGGTTCACCCGCAGCCCAGGCAACCGCCGCGCGAGTTTTAATCATTTGCATGAATCAGTTCTCCATTTAATGGTGTTCCGGCTACTCTGCTTGCCTTGCTGAACCGGGCAGCGCCCGCCAGCCTCGCGTATTCTGTTACGCTGCGCTAAGTGCACGCTGGTCGGGTTCAGTCTGAGTGCGGCAGTAACACCCGGTAATTTTAAATACAGTACGGTTAATCAGTATGGACGAATATTTATCCGGTTAAGGGCTATCAGGAGGCCGTAGCGTCCGATTGTTCAATCATCAGGTACTTCAGGGCTTCCACATTGGGGGTGAAGGCATCACGACGCCAGACCAGCCAGGTGGAAGCCTCGCGCACCTCGTCAGGAAGGGGATGGCGCTGAATGCGATCTTTGGCTGGCATCTGATCAAGTACGGACTCCGGCAGCAAAGCCAGTCCGGCCCCGCTGGCCACACAGGCCAGCATCGCATGATAGGACTGTATCTCCATAAAGGTGCCCGGCTGCACGCCCGCGCTGCGGAACCAGTTTTCAAACCGCAGGCGATAAGAACAGCTGGGACGAAAGGCAAACAGCGTATCGCCAGCGGCGTCCGCCGGGCGGGCGATCGGCGGATGGGTGATGCTTGAGATCAACACCATCTGTTCACGAAATGCCAGACAGCTGTTAAGTTCATCCACGCGGATTGGGCCATCAGCAAGAGCTGCCGCCAGCGTCCCTTCACGTACGCGCGCAATTATCTCGCCAGAGGTGCCGGTAATCAGCGAAAGCGTTACCGGGGAGTAGCGCTGGTGATAGGCTGCCAGCAAAGAGGGCAGCCGGGTGGCAGCGGTACTCTCCATCGAACCCAGTGCAAAAGGCCCGCCGGGTTCGCCGCTCTGCGTCATACTCTTCGCTTCTTCACTCAGCGAAAGA
Organism: Erwinia sp. MMLR14_017; assembly: GCF_033657285.1. Lineage (NCBI taxonomy): Bacteria > Pseudomonadati > Pseudomonadota > Gammaproteobacteria > Enterobacterales > Erwiniaceae > Erwinia > Erwinia sp. MMLR14_017. Next base: position 228,793 of record NZ_JAWVWP010000007.1, read on the forward strand.
ATGCGCTGGGCATAACTGAGAAAGTTATGGCCCATGGGCGAAAGGCGCAGCCGTTGCTTCTCACGGATAAAGAGATCGGTACCCAACTCCTGTTCAAGCTGACGCAGGCGGGTAGTCAGATTGGAGGGCACGCGGTGCAACAGCTCAGCGGCGCGGGCCAGCGAACCCGTTTCGGCTACTGAACAGAACATTTTAAGCTGGGTCAGATCCATGATTTCTCATTACGTAAACAACTTGCTGATAATTATTCACTTTCCGTGAGTGTAACCATCAGGCAGGATACTGGCAACCGATTGTCGGCAATGATGCCGTTTTCAACCAATAAAGGGTAAGGAGTGGTCATGGCTTTTCGCGTAGCAATGAGCGCGTTTTTGTCACTGGTAGTGGCGATGGGGATCGGGCGATTCGCCTTTACGCCCCAGGTGCCTTTAATGATTGGCGAACATCAGCTTTCGTTGACCAGTGCGGCGGTGGTCGCTGCGTTCAACTACCTGGGCTATCTCTGCGGCTCATGGAATGCGATGCGGGCCACGCAACAGGTGGAGCTGCGCCTGAAAGTGGGCGTCTGGGGAGCGGTGATCCTGACCCTGCTTTCTGCCTGCGTTACCGGGCCATGGCTGCACGGCATTATTCGCTTCTTTATTGGCTGGGCCAGCGGCTGGGCAATGGTATTGATTGCCGCCTGGAGCAATGAACAGCTGCACAGGCTGGGACGCCCCGGTCTGAGCGCGGCGGTGTTTGCCGGGCCAGGTACCGGAATTTTTCTTAGCGGCATGCTGGCAGTAGCGCTGCATTCGCATAACGTGACCGCCTCCTGGGCCTGGTTTGCTTATGGCGTGCTGGCGCTGATCCTGGTGGGGCTGGTTGCCCGCAACCTTCCGCGTAAGGGTGAGCTGCATCGGCCGGAAACGGCTCCCGAGCCGCTGGTGCTGACGGCCGGATTGAAGAAGCTGGTCTGGAGCTATGCGCTGGCCGGATTCGGCTATATCCTTCCCGCCACTTTTCTGTCGCAAATGGCGACCTCCCGCTTTCCCGACAGCCATATTGCGCAGTACGTCTGGCCGATCTTTGGCGGTACCGCCGTAGTGGGAATTGGGTTGGGCATTCTTACCCGCCGGTATGGCCATGCGAATACACGGCTGGCGATAGCTTTATGGGCGCAGGCCGCTGGCGTATTTTGTGCCGATATTCTGCCTGGCATCAGCGGTTTAGCGATTGGCGCGGCGCTGATTGGCGGCGGGTTCCTCTGTGTGGTGCAGCTCTCCCTGCAATATGGCCGTGAGATGGCGCCGCGACATACGCGCTATCTGGCGGGCCTGCTCACTACTGTTTATGCAGTAGGGCAACTGGTCGGGCCGCTTTTGTCGGCGATCTCCACCGCGCTGACGCACCAGCTGGAGCCTGCGCTCTATGTAGCCGGAGCGGGGCTGGTGATCGCCGGGGCGCTGGTCTGGCGGCGCGATCCGGCGGCTGAATGAAACTGTTTCACTGCGGTTTAAGTTGATTCACTGGATTAACGTCGCAATGTGTACCAAAATACCGCCTCAGAATTTATGCCGGCCCTGTTGAGGGCCGGAGTTTCACCTGCTGGAGAAGAATCACCATGGCTGCGTTAAGTCAGGAAGCCGCACTCGTTCACCAGGCGCTGTTAGCCCGTGGACTGGAAACCCCGTTACGCCCACCTGCGCGTGAAATGGATGACGAAACCCGTAAGCGCCTGATTGCCGGCCATATGACCGAAATCATGCAGTTGCTGAATCTCGACCTGGAAGATGACAGTCTGGCAGAGACACCGCACCGCATCGCCAAGATGTATGTGAATGAAGTTTTTTCGGGCCTGGATTATGCTAACTTCCCGAAAATCACCGTTATTCAGAACAAAATGAAGGTCGATGAGATGGTTACCGTGCGCGATATCACGCTGACCAGCACCTGTGAACACCATTTTGTGATCATTGATGGTAAGGCAACCGTAGCCTACATTCCAAAAGACACGGTGATTGGCCTCTCTAAAATCAACCGCATTGTGCAGTTCTTCTCCTCGCGTCCGCAGGTTCAGGAACGTCTGACCCAGCAGATCCTGGTGGCGCTGCAAACGCTGCTTGGCACCACCAACGTGGCGGTCTCTATTGATGCTGTGCACTACTGCGTGAAGGCCCGTGGCATCCGTGATGCCACCAGCGCGACCACCACCACCTCGCTGGGCGGTTTGTTCAAGTCCAGCCAGAACACCCGCCAGGAATTTTTACGCGCGGTGCGTCACAGCTAGTTACTGCTTACAGGAACGCCAGATGCCACGCATTCACACGCTGGATTTTATTCGCGGCCTGGCCATTCTGGGGATCCTGTTACTCAATATCGTGGCCTTCGGGCTGCCTTCTGCTGCCTATCTTAATCCTGCCTGGCAGGGGAACCTCCCGGCAACAGGCGAGGTTCTGACCTGGGCGGCGATGGATCTGTTTGCGCAGGTCAAATTCCTCAGCCTCTTTGCGTTGTTGTTTGGCGCCAGCCTGCAGTTATTGCTGCCGCGCGGCAAACGCTGGCTTCAGTCCCGTCTTTGCTGGCTGATGCTTATCGGTCTGCTGCACAACCTCCTGTTCTGGGATGGCGATATTCTGCTGGATTACGGTCTGGTGGGGCTGGTGGTATGGCGGATGATCCGCGATGTGCCCACCTCCCGGCAACTGCTGAATACCGGCGTGATGCTCTACGTCGTCGGGACGGCGGTGCTGATTATCCTTGGAATGGGCACCAGTCCTGAACCGAACAGCTCCTGGCTTCCCGGTATTGCCAACGTTCAGTACGAAACCTTCTGGCACACGCAGGGTGGCTGGCAGGCGATACAGGGAAGGCTGGATCGCTTCTCTTCTGCACTGATGGCGCTGGCGGCGCAGTATGGCTGGCAGCTGGCAGGTTTAATGATGGTGGGCGGGGCATTAATGCGCAACGGCTGGCTGCGGGGCGAGCGCAGTCTGAGTCACTATCGCCATATGGCGCTGATCCTGATCTCCCTTGCCTGGCTTATTCAGTTACCCGCTATTTATCTGCAATGGCAAACCGGCTGGGCGTTTCGCTGGGCTGCCTTCTTCCTGCAGGTACCGCGCGAACTGGCGGCACCGCTACAGGCTGTCGGCTATGCTGCACTCTGCTACGGCTACTGGCCGACGCTCTCCCGGCTGCGCATCGTTCAGGTTATCAGCTGCGTCGGACGCATGGCATTAAGTAACTATCTGCTACAGACGCTAATCTGCACGACGCTGTTTGACCGCTTTGGCCTGTTTAACAAGCTGGACCGTCTGCAACTGCTCGCGGTGGTTCCTGCCGTCTGGGCAGTCAATATGCTGATATCCGTGCTGTGGCTGCACCATTTTCGCCATGGCCCGCTGGAAGCGCTCTGGCGCAAGCTGACCCAGCTCACTGGCGGCAAGCCGCTGCAAAAAACACCTGCCGGAAAATGACGCAGCTCACAAAGGTTGCAGAATTGTATGTAACCGTTTTCATCCGTGTGACGAGATTCACGTAGCCCAGGGTCTACCCCTGCCAGAATAGCCCCCAGAACAGTGTCTCAGGAAGGGCTATGCAAATTTTAAACTCCTCAGGTAATCGCCTATGATTACCATCCGTGATGTGGCCCGCGAGGCGGGCGTGTCGGTAGCTACGGTATCACGCGTGCTGAATAACAGCGCCGCCGTAACGCCTGAGACCCGTGAGATGGTTCTGCAAATTGTGGAAGGGTTGGGCTACCGGCCCAATGCCAACGCCCAGGCGCTGGCGACACAGATCAGCGACACCATCGGCGTGGTGGTGATGGATGTCTCCGATCCCTTCTTTGGTGCGCTGGTGAAAGCGGTGGATACCGTGGCGCAACGCATGCAAAAACATGTACTTATCAACAACTCTTACCATCAGGCTGACAAAGAGCGCCATGCGATTGAGGTGCTGATCCGTCAGCGTTGCAATGCGCTGGTGGTCCATGCCAAGGCGCTGCCCGATGCTGAACTCTGTTCGCTGATGGATCAGGTGCCGGGAATGGTGCTGATTAACCGTACCATACCGGGCTATGCGCATCGTTGCGTCTGTCTGGATAACGTCAGCGGCGCGCTGATGGCGACGCGGATGTTGCAACAGCAGGGGCATCAGCGCATTGGCTATCTGAGTTCCAGCCACCCTATCGAGGATGTGAATCAGCGCCGCGAAGGCTGGCAGCAGGCGCTGGAAGAGCAGGGCGCAACGCCTCCCGAGAGCTGGATTGCCAGCGCGGAACCCGATATGCAGGGGGGAGAAGCGGCAATGGTGGAGCTGCTGGGGCGTAATCTTCATCTCACGGCAGTTTTTACCTATAACGACAGCATGGCAGCAGGCGCGCTGGCGGCGTTGAAAGATAACGGCATTGCGGTGCCACAGCATTTATCTGTGGTGGGCTTTGACGATATCCCTATCTCGAGGTATACCGATCCCCAACTCACGACTGTTCGCTATCCGATTGTTTCTATGGCAAAACTCGCCACCGAGCTGGCGCTGAAGGGCGCGGCTGGCGAACAGGATATCAACGCCCAGCACTGCTTTATGCCGACGCTGGTTCGCCGCCATTCCGTGGCGACCCGACAAAATGTGGCGCCGATCACTAACTCAAGCGATTCTGCGGTGTAACCGTTTTCAATTTGTGAGTGCATTCACAGTTAATTAACATCAGCTTCTCTATGATGACAGCAACTTGCAGGGGTTGAAACATTATGTAACGTCGCCGGGACCCTCCATACCGGCTGCTACGCGCTCTGTGAAACAGTTCATTACACAGCATTCTGGAAGCTTCACCGTACAGGGAAGTCGGGTTTTTTTTAACAAATAAGCGGCCTCAGTTAATGTTTTTATAACATTAGGGTGGGCCTGAAAATTACCGTTTTACCAGACTCGCAAGAGCAAAACGGTGAGTAAGACCCTACATAAAAACCGGAGATACCATGAATAAGAAGGCTTTCACCCTCACTGCCCTGGTTGCCAGCATGATGTTTGGTGCAACAGCTCACGCTGCCGACACCCGTATCGGCGTGACCATCTACAAATACGATGACAACTTTATGTCCGTCGTGCGCAAAGACATTGAGAAAGAAGCGAAAAACAGCAGCGGCGTTCAGCTGTTGATGAACGACTCACAGAACAGCCAGTCTACCCAGAACGACCAGATCGACGTACTGGTAGCAAAAGGCGTGAAGGCGCTGGCCATTAACCTGGTTGACCCAGCTGCGGCTGCGGTAGTGATCAGTAAAGCCAAATCCAACGACATTCCTATTGTCTTCTTCAACAAAGAGCCAACGGCGAAAGCGCTGGCCAGCTATGACAAAGCTTATTACGTCGGCACCGACTCGAAAGAGTCTGGCGTGAAGCAGGGCGAGCTGATTGAAAAACACTGGAAATCGACGCCAGGCTGGGATCTGAACAAAGATGGCGTGATCCAGTTTGTGCTGCTGAAAGGCGAACCGGGACATCCGGATGCCGAAGCGCGTACTAAATATGTTATCGACACGCTGAACAAAGATGGCGTGAAAACCCAGCAGCTGCACCTTGATACCGCTATGTGGGATACCGCACAGGCTAAAGACAAGATGGATGCCTGGTTATCTGGCCCGAACGGCAACAAAATCGAAGTGGTTATCGCTAACAACGATGCGATGGCGATGGGTGCGGTAGAAGCGCTGAAAGCGCACAACAAATCTGCGGTACCGGTATTTGGTGTGGATGCCCTGCCAGAAGCGCTGGCGATGGTGAAATCTGGCGCAATGGCCGGCACCGTGCTGAACGATGCGGAAAACCAGGCTAAAGCCACCTTCGATATGGCGAAAAACCTGGCAGATGGCAAACCGGCTACCGAAGGCACCAACTACAAGCTTGAAGGCAAAGTTGTGCGCGTAGCTTACGTACCGGTTGATAAAGAGAATCTGTCTCAGTTCACAAAATAAGCCTTACCTGTACCAGGCTGGCTGACTCGTCAGCCTGGTTTCTCGCCACATTATGCCGGGTAGAATTATGGGCAGTGATAAAGTGCAAACACAGCGCGAATATCTGCTGGAAATGACCGATGTCAGCAAGTCATTTCCTGGGGTTAAAGCACTGGATAACGTGAATTTAAAAATTCGCCCTCATTCTGTTCACGCCCTGATGGGTGAGAACGGAGCAGGGAAGTCGACCTTATTAAAATGCTTATTTGGCATTTACAGTAAAGATTCGGGGAGCATTCTTTTTCAGGGTAAAGAGATTGATTTCAAAAGTTCCAAAGAGGCGCTGGAAAATGGCGTGTCGATGGTTCACCAGGAGTTAAACCTGGTACTGCAGCGCACGGTCATGGATAACATGTGGCTGGGACGTTACCCGCGCAAAGGATTCTTTGTGGATCACGATAAAATGTATCGTGATACAAAAGCCATTTTTGATGAACTGGATATTGATATTGATCCGCGCGACAAGGTTATTTCTCTCTCTGTGTCGCAGATGCAGATGATCGAAATTGCTAAAGCGTTTTCCTATGACGCTAAAATCGTGATTATGGATGAGCCAACCTCTTCATTAACGGAAAAAGAGGTGAATCACTTATTCACCATTATTCGTAAGCTGAAAGAGCGTGGCTGCGGCATTGTCTATATTTCCCATAAAATGGAAGAAATTTTCCAGCTCTGTGATGAAATCACCATCCTGCGCGACGGCCAGTGGATCGCCACTCAGCCGCTGGAAGGGCTGGATATGGATAAGATTATCTCCATGATGGTTGGGCGTTCGCTGAACCAGCGTTTCCCGGACAAAACCAACGTGCCCGGTGAAACTATCCTGGAGGTGCGTAACCTGACCTCTCTGCGTCAGCCCTCAATTCGGGATATCTCCTTTGACCTGCGTAAGGGTGAGATCCTGGGCGTGGCAGGCCTGGTAGGGGCGAAGCGTACGGATATTGTGGAAACCCTGTTCGGCATCCGCGAGAAGTCTGGCGGCACCATTAAGCTACACGGCAAAAAAATTAATAACCACAGCGCTAACGAAGCGATCAACCACGGCTTTGCTCTGGTGACCGAAGAGCGTCGCGCTACCGGTATTTATGCGTTTCTGGATATCGGCTTTAACTCGCTGATCTCCAATATCCGTAAATACAAAAACAGTATTGGCCTGCTGGATAACAGCCGGATGAAAAGCGACACGCAATGGGTCATTGACTCAATGCGGGTAAAAACGCCAGGACATCATACTTCCATTGGTTCGCTCTCCGGTGGGAACCAGCAGAAAGTGATTATTGGTCGCTGGCTGTTAACGCAGCCGGAAATATTAATGCTGGACGAACCCACCCGCGGCATTGATGTCGGGGCGAAGTTTGAGATTTATCAGCTAATTTCAGAGCTGGCGAAGAAGGATAAAGGCATCATTATTATCTCTTCTGAAATGCCAGAGCTCTTAGGCATTACCGACAGGATTTTGGTAATGAGTAACGGCATGGTTGCGGGCATAGTAGAAACAAAATCGACAACGCAAAACGAAATATTACGTTTAGCATCGTTGCACCTTTAATAGGGTAAGGGCTGTTACCATGAAAGCAGTAAATAAGAAAAGTGCGCTCACCTGGTTAAAAGAGGGCGGGATATATGTTGTGTTGCTGGTACTGCTGGCAATCATTATCTTCCAGGACCCAACATTCTTAAGTTTAATGAACCTGAGTAATATTCTTACCCAGTCATCCGTGCGTATTATTATTGCGCTGGGCGTGGCAGGGCTGATTGTTACCCAGGGGACTGACCTGTCAGCGGGCCGTCAGGTTGGTCTGGCAGCGGTTGTCGCCGCCACGCTGTTACAGGCGATGGATAATGCCAATAAAGTGTTCCCCCATATGGACACGGTGCCGATCCCACTGGTGATCCTGGCGGTGTGCGTGATTGGTGGCATCATTGGTCTGGTGAATGGCCTGATCATCGCCTACCTGAAAGTGACGCCGTTTATCACCACTCTGGGCACGATGATCATCGTTTACGGCATCAACTCACTCTATTACGACTATGTGGGCGCGTCACCGATTGCCGGCTTTGACGAGAAGTTTTCGACCTTTGCCCAGGGCTTTATTCGCTTCGGTGACTTTAAGCTCTCCTACATCACCTTCTATGCGGCTATCGCGGTATTCTTTGTCTGGATTTTGTGGAACAAAACCCGCTTTGGTAAAAACATCTTTGCTATCGGCGGTAACCCTGAAGCGGCGCGAGTGTCAGGGGTGAACGTTAACTTCAACCTGATCCTGATCTATGCGCTCTCTGGTGTCTTCTACGCCTTTGGCGGGATGCTGGAAGCAGGGCGTATCGGTTCGGCGACCAACAACCTCGGCTTTATGTATGAGCTTGACGCCATCGCGGCTTGCGTCGTGGGCGGCGTCTCCTTTGCCGGCGGCGTGGGTACGGTAGCGGGTGTGGTAACAGGCGTGCTGATCTTCACCGTTATCAACTACGGTCTGACCTATATCGGCGTTAACCCTTACTGGCAGTACATTATCAAGGGCGGCATCATCATCTTCGCCGTGGCGCTGGACTCCCTGAAGTACGCACGTAAGAAATAATCTTCAGCAGTGGCACTCTGAATAAAACGCACCGGATGAAAGTCCGGTGCGTTTTTATTTGTATCTCCTCTCCCGCTGCGGCATGTAAGCCCGGTCTGCTACCCTTCAGCTTCTCAGGTAACTTTAACGTCAGGGAGAGCAGCAGTCTGGGGGATAAGCGGAAGAGAATGTAAGAAAGGCCCGTCAGTTCAGGACTTCTTCTGCGCCTGCTCCAGCTTCTGCTGTAATTCGAGCAGCTGCTCTGGCGTCACGGCAGGATAGCTTTGGGCATCATCAGGGATTTCGTGACGGGCTGGAATAGGCACCATCGGGCCGAGGAAGTGCGGCTCACGCTTCATCAGGTACAGATCAGCCAGAGCGCCGAGCCGCGCGCCCACTTCTCTGACCCGAATATTCAGCATGTTTTTAGGCGAAGGTACGGCATAACACTGGGCCTGAATGCCCATATGCAGCGCGATAAACAGGGCGCGCTCGCAGTGGAAACGTTGCGTGATAATAATGAAATCGTTGGTATCAAAAACCTTGCGCGTCCGCACTATCGAGTCCAGCGTACGAAAACCGGCATAATCCAGTACGATATCGGCAGGATCTACTCCGGCCGCTATCAGATCGCGACGCATGGTCATGGGTTCGTTGTAGCTCTGCAGCGCATTGTCGCCGCTCAGCAGCAGATAGTTCACCTTGCCGCTGTTATAGGCATTCAGCGCGCCCTGCATGCGGTAAAGGTAATACTGATTAATCACGCCGGTGCGATAATATTTAGCCGTCCCCAGCACCACGCCTACCTGGCGATGCGGCAAAGACTTCAGATCGTCATAAACAAAGGGCGCGGTTTTAAGGCTTATCCAGCGATCCAGGCCGAGCGCGGTCATCACCATCAGCGTTATGATGATAATCAGACCATATATCAAGCGTTTTACCATGCCGGACAGCGCTCAGACTTGCTAAAAAAGGGTGAAACAAGGCTACTTGAGCTGGCGGGGTGAAGCAAGTGACAGCGTGCCGGTTGCTGGGTTTTCGCACGATAAGCGGGCAGGAAAATCTCAGGATGAGAGCCGGGTACGGTTTGCACCCGGCTTTACCGTCAGATAGAGGTTCTGCGGTAGTTACGGTACTGCGGCAGCCAGAAGTTGGCAGAGATAGATTTAGACAACACATCTTCAGAGGTGACCACCGCCACGCCAGCCAGCTGTGCAGCCTTGCCGACGGCCATAGCAATCACTTTCGACACGCCCTGAATGTCTTTCACTTCCGGCAGCACCGGACCCACGCCGTCGTTAACCAGCGGCGAGCAGTCTGCCAGCGCACGGCTGGCCGCCATCAGCATGCTGTCCGTGATGCGCGTGGCGCCAGAAGCGATTACGCCCAGCCCGATGCCGGGGAAGATATAAGAGTTGTTGCACTGTGCGATAGGGTAGATTTTTTCCTTCCACATCACCGGTGAGAACGGGCTACCGGTAGCCACCAGCGCCGCACCATCGGTCCAGGCCATAATATCCTGCGGAGTAGCTTCAACGCGCGAGGTAGGGTTGGAGAGCGGCATCACGATAGGGCGCGCGCAGTGTTGATGCATCTCGCGGATAATCTCTTCACTGAACAGGCCAGGCTGGCCGGAGACGCCAATCAGAATATCCGGACGGGCGTTTCGCACCACATCCAGCAGCGAAATGGAGTCTGATCCGGTTTGCCAGTCAGCCAGATTTTCGCTTTTCTGCACCAGCTTGCTCTGGAAGTTAAGCAGGTTTGGCAGCTTGTCGGTCAGCAGGCCAAAGCGGTCAACCATAAAGACACGCGCGCGCGCTTCATCATCGCTCAGCCCTTCAGACTTCATCTGGGCGATAATCTGCTCAGCGATACCACAACCCGCAGAACCTGCGCCCAGGAACACCACTTTCTGCTCACTCATTTTGCTGCCAGCTGCACGGCTGGCGGCAATCAGCGTACCCAGCGTCACCGCTGCGGTGCCCTGAATATCATCATTAAAGCAGCACACTTCATCGCGATAGCGCTCAAGGATCGGCATCGCATTTTTCTGCGCAAAATCCTCAAATTGCAGCACGACGTTGGGCCAGCGGCTTTTCACGGCCAGGATAAATTCATGCACGAAGTTGTCGTACTCTTCGCCGGTAATGCGCGGATGACGCCAGCCCATGTAGAGCGGATCGTTCAGCAACTGCTGGTTATTGGTGCCCACATCCAGCACGATCGGCAGCGTATAGGCGGGACTGATACCCCCACAAGCGGTATAGAGCGAAAGTTTTCCGATTGGTATACCCATGCCGCCGATACCCTGGTCTCCCAGACCCAGAATCCGCTCACCGTCGGTGACCACGATCACCTTCACATTCTGTTTGGTGGCGTTTTGCAGCATATCTTCAATGTTGTCGCGGTTCGGATAAGAGATAAACACGCCACGGGCACGACGGTAAATTTCCGAGAAGTGCTCGCAGGCTGCGCCCACGGTTGGCGTATAAATAATGGGCATCATCTCTTCAAGATGATTATCCAGCAGCCGGTAGAACAGGGTTTCGTTGGTATCCTGGATATTGCGCAGGTAGACGTGTTTATCGTTATCGTTTTTGAAGTCCTGGAACTGACGCCAGGCGCGTTGAGCCTGCTCTTCAATTGTCTCTACCGTTTCCGGCAGCAGGCCACGCAGGTTGAATTCATTACGCTCTTCAACAGAGAAGGCGCTGCCCTTATTTAACAGGGGGAATTCCAGCAAAATAGGGCCGGCATAAGGGATATACAGCGGTCGTTTACTTTCGTATTCGAGTTCCATGTAATCAATACTCATTCGGATCGTGACGTTGTGCGCCAATCCTAAAATATTTAGTCTGAAAGTACAGCTTTTGTTAACAGGAGATAACAAAAGGAACGGTTTTTATTCAATTTTTGCGGAGAGACGCAGGCGAGGCCTGCATCATAAAGTCAGGAGCTTAAGAGGGTTTCAGACCAGAGGAATGGTCGTGACATTGGCGCAGCCCAGCGCCTGTAGCGTTGCCAGAGTCGCCTGTCGCTGAATAACTTTAGCATCCGGCGCTTCTGCCAGCACGGCGCGTTGGATCTGAAACACATCCTGGCCCGAAAGACTGAGCAAATTCAGCGCGGCCTGTAACGGCGGCAGGCTGGGGTTAAAGGCGGCGTTTTCCGCATAGCGACCGGCAAAAATGGTGCCGTCGGCGGCCTGTAACGCCACGCCGCTCCAGGCCTGCGTATAAGGGGCATGGCTACGGCTGGCAGCCTCAAGCGCGGCCTGAGCCAGCGGATCGCCTTTAATCACTAAACCGTGATCGACCTCATCCATCAGCAGCGTTTCGATAGCCAGGTCACGGGGGCCGAAAGCATCCGGCAGGTAATCTGCCAGCGTGGCAGGCTCACGTCCGGGCAGATTGATGCCAAGCGCCGTGCCGCTGTTCAGTTCATTCATAAACTGGCGGCAGTGCCCGCATGGCGTGTAATTCACGGTAATAGCTTCCAGCGCCTTCTCGCCGCGCAGCCAGGCATGGGTCACGGCGCTCTGCTCGGCATGCACGGTTTGCTGCATGGTGGCGCTAACGAACTCCATATTTGCGCCAAAATAGAGATGTCCGCTGGTGCCTCTGGCCACTGCTCCCACATTAAAATTCGACAGCGGCGCTACGGCGCAGGCCGCAGCCAGCGGCAGCAGGGCAAAGGCCAGTTGCTGGTCATCAAGCCCGGTCTGGGATTTGATATCGGCAATCTGCAGCGGCGTCAGGAAAGCCTGAAAATCGGCTGAAGAGAGAACGGGCTGCAGGGCGGTTTGCAGAGCTGAAGGCAGCGTGGCAAACGCAGCGTGAAAACGTGGGTGCATAATAGGCCTCTTTCACATAAACGGCCGCTGAGTGTAGCGGGCACCCGAAGAGTTATATGTGATTGAAATCACACAAGCAATGCAATTTATGAACGTGAATTACAAATTGCGCGATCCATCGCAAATTTCAACCCCAGAGGTGCATCAGCAGCGGAAACATAAAGGGTGCCAGCAGAGAAGTAATGATCCCGCAGATCACCAGCGCCAGCGAGCTGTAAGCGCCTTCCTGATAATCCAGTTCGGCACAGCGGGCGGTGCCCAGAGCATGAGAAGCGTTACCAATGGCTAAACCTCGTGACGGCTTGCCGCTGATTTTCAGCAGGTTGAGGATCATGTGGCCAAACACTGCGCCCAGCACGCCCGCAATCAGCACACAGATAGCACTGATAGCAGGAATGCCTCCCAGCGTGCCGGAGACAGCCATGGCAATCGGCGTGGTGACGGATTTCGGCATCAGCGTGGCGGCAATCTGCGGTGTGGCTCCCATCCAGAGCGCAATGGCTGTACCGGAGATCATCGCGGTGATACTGCCCATAAAACAGACGCCGATGATCGCTTTCCAGCGCGCGCGGATTTGATGCATCTGTTCGTAAAGGGGGATCGCCAGCGCTACCACAGAAGGCTGAAGAAGCTGATTAAGCAGGGAACTCCCCTGGAAATAGCGCGCGTAAGGCATCTGGATAAGCAGCAGCAGTGGGATAATTACCGCCATCGACACCAGCAAGGGATTGACCAGCGAGATCTTAACCTTTGCGGCCAGCATGCGAGCCGCAAAAAATACCACCACCGTCAGCGGCAGCGACCACCAGATATCACTCATCCGCAGCTCCTGGCTTTTTCAGCGGGCGGCTGTGCAATTTGTGGGAGGCCAGCCCAACGGTGATCAGCACAATAAAGGTGCTCAGGACGCAGGAGACCACAATCGGGCCAAACTGCGCGCTGAGAATATCGGTATAGCTCATAATCCCGACGCTGATTGGCACAAACAGCAGCCCCATATAGCGGATCAGCAGGGTGCTTCCGGGTTTCACCCAGTCAACAGGCAGAATTTGTAAGGCGAGTAAGCCGAACAGGATAAGCATGCCAAGTATGCTGCCAGGAATAGTCACCGGAAGCAGGGCTGCAACGCCAGTCCCGGCATAGAGGCAAAGATAAAGAATAAGGAAGGCGCGAAGATATTGTCCGCCCACGGAGAGCACGCTGCGCATGATAAGCTCCTGGTTTTAAGAACGTTAATCATACGACGAAACGAGAAAACGTGCTACGGGTCACAGAGTGCAGGCTGATGAGTTGTCCGGAGCGGCTGCTCTGGAGGCAGCGTATCGGGTCAGGAAGGAGTTTTGTAACTCTTTTCAGGCAGAAGGGAATAAGCAATTAAAAAGGGGTGAAATTATTCACCCCTTTACGTGTTTTAACTGCGCAGTGTTAAGCGGTTATTTAACCTGCATCCCCGGCTGAGCACCGCTGTCGGCACCCAGGATAAAGAGATCTTTTCCGCCAGGACCAGCTGAGAGCACCATGCCTTCCGAGACGCCAAAGCGCATCTTACGCGGCGCGAGGTTTGCCACCACGACCGTCATGCGGCCTTCCAGCACGGAAGGGTCCGGATAGGCTGCCCGGATACCGGAGAAGATCTGACGCGTTTCGTCGCCGCCCATATCCAGCACCAGACGCAGCAGCTTGTCAGATCCTTCTACCAACTCAGCAGTTTTGATCAGCGCCACGCGCATATCCACTTTAGCGAAATCATCAAAGTTGATGGTATCAGCCACGGATTCTACAGGGGCGCTGGCCGCAGGCTTGCTGGCTGCTTTAGCCGTCGTAGCGGCCGCAGGCGGGGTCGCCGCTGCCGCATCTTCTTTTGACGCTTCGATCAGGGCGTTGACCTTATCCATCTCAATGCGGCTGTAGAGCGCTTTAAAGGCCGAAATATTGTGGTCCAGCAGCGGCTGCTGAATACCCTCCCAACTCAGCTCGGCGTTCAGGAACGCTTCCGTCCGTTCAGTCAGCGAAGGCAGCACAGGTTTCAGCCAGGTCATCAGCACGCGGAACATGTTAATGCCCATTGAGCAGATAGCTTGCAGATCAGCGTCGCGGCCTTCCTGCTTCGCCACCACCCAGGGTGCCTGTTCGTCTACATAGCGGTTCGCCACGTCGGCCAGCGCCATGATTTCACGTATAGCGCGGCTGAACTCGCGGCTGCTCCAGGCTTCGCCAATGCTTGCTGCCGCATCGGTAAAGGTTTTATACAGAGCCGGGTCGGCCAGTTCCGCAGAGAGCTTGCCATCAAAACGCTTGTTGATAAAACCGGCGTTACGAGAGGCAAGGTTCACCACTTTATTCACGATATCGGCGTTCACGCGCTGGACGAAATCTTCCAGATTAAGGTCGATGTCATCAATGCGTGAAGAGAGCTTGGCCGCGTAGTAGTAGCGCAGGCTGTCCGCATCCAGATGCTGCAACCAGGTGCTGGCTTTAATGAAGGTGCCGCGAGACTTGGACATCTTGGCGCCGTTCACCGTGACATAGCCATGCACAAACAGGTTGGTTGGCTTACGGAAGTTGCTGCCTTCCAGCATCGCTGGCCAGAACAGGCTGTGGAAATAGACGATGTCTTTGCCGATAAAGTGGTAGAGATCGGCATCTGAATCTTTCTGCCAGAAAGCATCGAAATCGATATCGCCGCGCTTGTCACACAGGTTCTTGAACGATCCCATGTAGCCAATAGGCGCATCCAGCCAGACGTAGAAATATTTGCCCGGCGCACCAGGAATTTCAAAGCCGAAGTAGGGCGCATCGCGGGAGATATCCCACTGCTGCAGGCCAGATTCGAACCACTCCTGCATTTTATTCGCTACCTGCTCCTGAAGCGCGCCGGAGCGGGTCCAGGCCTTCAGCATTTCGCTGAACTCCGGCAGATCGAAGAAGAAGTGCTCAGAGTCACGCATCTCCGGCGTTGCGCCAGAAACCACCGACTGCGGATTGATCAGCTCAGTCGGGCTGTAGGTCGCGCCGCAGACTTCGCAGTTATCGCCATACTGATCGGGTGATTTGCATTTCGGGCAGGTGCCTTTTACAAAACGGTCCGGCAGGAACATCCCCTTTTCCGGATCGTACAGCTGTGAAATGGTGCGGTTCTTAATGAAACCGTTCTCTTTAAGACGGGTATAGATAAGCTCAGACAGCTCACGGTTCTCATCGCTGTGCGTGGAGTGATAGTTGTCGTAGCTGATATCAAAGCCGGCAAAATCGGTCTGATGTTCCTGACTCATCTCGGCAATCATCTGCTCGGGAGCAATACCCAACTGCTGAGCCTTCAGCATAATTGGCGTACCGTGTGCATCGTCCGCACAGATGAAGTAAACCTGATTGCCGCGCATTCGCTGGTAACGGACCCAAATATCTGCCTGAATATGCTCGAGCATGTGGCCGAGATGAATGGAACCGTTGGCGTACGGCAGAGCGCACGTTACCAATATTTTTTTCGCGACTTGAGTCATAGGAAAACTTGCCATACCTGTTTTAAAAGGGGGCATAGATGGTAACCGAGTGTTGTGGCTGCGTAAACATTCCCGCTATTGCGCTGGCGTTTTTTAACTTCTGTCGCCTATACCACCAGCCACATCTGGTATGCTTGTTGATAAGAACCATCACAAAAACAAGGAGCCGGGATGAGCTTACACTCCCAGGGTCACCATTCACCGGAAGCGCTGCGGGCGATGGTGATGGGCGTTCTGACCACTTTTGAACATCCGACGTTGCAGCATAATCTGACCACGCTGAAGGCGATGCATCACTGCGCGCTGATGGATAATACCCTGCACATTGACCTGGTCATGCCGTTTGCCTGGCACAGCGGGTTTGAAGCGCTGAAGGAAGCGGCCAGCGCGGAACTGCTGCGCCTGACGGAAGCGACCGCTATCAGCTGGCGGCTGAGTCACGACATCGCCACGCTGAAGAGGGTGAAAAATCATCCCGGTGCCAGCGGCGTGAAGAACATCATCGCCGTCAGCTCCGGCAAAGGCGGGGTCGGTAAGTCCAGCACGGCGGTGAATATGGCACTGGCGCTGGCAGCAGAGGGGGCAAAAGTGGGGCTGCTGGACGCCGATATTTACGGCCCCTCAATTCCGGACATGCTGGGAACCCGCGATGAGCGTCCTACCTCGCCCGATGGCACGCATATGGCTCCCATTATGTCGCATGGCCTGGCAACCAACTCCATCGGCTATCTGGTTACCGAGGATAACGCCATGGTCTGGCGAGGGCCGATGGCCAGCAAGGCGCTGATGCAGCTGTTGAATGAAACCCTGTGGCCCGATCTCGACTACCTGGTGCTGGATATGCCGCCGGGTACGGGGGATATCCAGCTGACGCTGGCGCAAAACGTGCCGGTCACCGGCGCTATTGTGGTCACCACACCGCAGGATATTGCGCTGGCTGATGCGCGCAAAGGTATCGTGATGTTTGAGAAAGTTAATGTGCCGGTGCTGGGCGTGGTGGAAAACATGAGCATGCATATCTGCAGCAACTGTGGGCACCACGAAGCCATTTTTGGCAGCGGCGGCGCGGAGAAGCTGGCGGAACAGTATCATACCCGTCTGCTAAGCCAGCTTCCGCTGCATATCACGCTGCGTGAAGATTTGGATGATGGTCAGCCTACGGTGGTGCGCCGTCCGGAGAGCGAGTTTACCGCCATCTACCGCCAGCTGGCGGGCGCTGTTGCGGCACAACTCTACTGGCAGGGCGAAGTGATCCCGGACGATATCGCCTTCCGCGCGGTGTAATCTCCTTATTACGGTAGTTTTGCCAGATCCCGACAGAGAAATTCAGGGGCGGAAGTGGGTGACTGCCCCTGATATCTTTGGCAAACGAAAGCTATTCCCTGCGCCAGAACTGCTGGCTGAATTTGCGGAGCGGTCAGCATCCAGCCTTAGCTTACAGCACGTAGTGCATCAGCCAGTATTCGCCGTGCTCGCTCTCGCCATCCGAAACCACTTCCCAGCCATGATGCTGATAAAAGGCAACCGCCAGCGTGTTGGCCTTCATACATTTCAATGCGCCGGTGGAGGTAAAGTCGTTTTGCACGGCTTGCAAAAGCAGTCGCCCCACGCCCTTACCTTGCCAGTCCGGATCAACAAACAGGCTGTGCAGAAAGTTGTCGTTAGGCAGCACGGCAGCGAAACCGGTACGGTGCCCGTTATCTTCAGCCACCAGAATGCGCTCACCCAGGGTCGCACGGTCAAAATCTTCCAGTCGCCATTCGCTTTCATCCAGCCAGTGCCAGTTCGCCTTGCGTGACGCAAGAAAGAGCGTGCGCAGGAAAGGGCGGTCGGCTTCGGTAAAAGGACGTATCTTCATCTGCTCACCACACTGGCTTTACGTGGCGCTCACCATCCAGGCCGGTGCCACGATAGTCATAGTCAATTTTCCCCGCTTCAAAAAGCTGATCCAGCAGCTTGAAGTTATCTGGCGGCGTAACGTTGCAGCGGTGATTCAGGGTGGTATCGAGGATTGAGAAACCGCGATCCCCACGGGCAATCTGTTTCAGGTATTGCAGCATCTTCAGAGCTTCCACGCTGATGCCGTACTGTTCATTAAGCGGTCTGGTCATAATCCTACGCGTTGCGATCTTTACTGTGACAGGAATGGGCTAAGAGTAACGTATTGTCGGGCTTTCGCCAAAGGTGAGGCTTTAGGGCAACGGTGGAGAGGAGAAACGATAAGCAATTTTTCTCTCCTTTCATTTTTCGCCAGGAAAAAATAAGCACACGAAGCGTGTATGTACTTATTTTTAACTTTATTAATAGATGAGTGCAGAATTAAATATTATTGACGTTGGTGGTAAGGTAACAATTACCAGTAATAAATGTTACTACTGTTTTAATTAACTTCCCATATTCTCTTGCCGCAAAAGATAATAATCTTCTGATAAATCACGCCAGGAGGTTAATTTGTAGACTCTGCAATTATTCGTCGCTATAGTGCTGTTTCCACATGGATTGAAAGGGATTGTAAGGTGGATACAGTAGAGGAACTAAATGGAACATACTTCTATGCGGGGCGATTAAATCTCACTGCCTCAGAACTTTTTTTCATGATTTTCTGCGAAACAACTGTGGATTACTTTGGCATTGATGATCTCCTGGCGGTGGCCGCGCTTTATAGCGGAGTTAACAACCAGAAGACCAGAACAAAACCTGAAGGCGCAAAAGAAGGGACTTCGCGGATCTCTAAAGCCATGCGGAAATACTTTAAAACAGCAAAGTTTCCCTATGGTATTCGGCTACCTACATGGATCGGCGGTTATACGCCATGGACAGTAGAGCGCAGAATGGTAACCAAAATAAGTACGTTCATTGGGCGCACCATACCTCTTACAGGTGAAATCATTTTGATTGCCGACGTTTCACAAATCGCTTATAGCTCAATACGCGATTACAACCGTATAGCGCGAGGCAACGATAAATTATGGTAAGTGACACTGAAACACGCGTTTTTGCGCTGGTAAGGCGCTACAACGGCGTTTATTTGTTCAACAACGAAAAAAAACAAAGGTTGTTAACGTCAGAGACTGATTTAGACACTGATATGCAATTAGATGTCAGTGAGGCTGAAGATCTGATGGAGGAATTTTTTAAAGAATTTCAGGTTGATCGGGGCAATTTTAAGATCGAAACGTATTACCCGGATGAACCTTTTTCCTGGAACCCTTTTAAGAAATTCCCTCCGATCCTCGTTCCTGATTTCACTATCGGTATGCTGATCGAATCAGCAAAAGCGGGGAAATGGTTGTACGATTAATAATAAGCAAGGAGCTTAATAAATGGCTGTGCCAGTACACTTATTTTTGACCGATGACGGCGGCGCGATTATTCGTGGTTCTTCTGATGTTGCAAATCGTGAGGGAAGCATTGAGTTACGAAGTTTGCACCACAGTTTAACCCTCCCTACAGATCCAATGACCGGGAAAATCACCGGCACTCGTCAGCATTCACCATTTCAGTTTACCAAGGAGCTGGATAGCGCCTCTCCTTATCTCTTTAAAGCTGCCGCAACGGGCCAGATGCTCAAGTCTGCTGAATTCCGTTTCTACCATATCAATTACGCGGGGCAAGAGGTGGAGTATTACCGGATTACGCTGGAGAGTGTGAAAGTGATCGCTGTCAGCCCTGTGATGCACGATACGCGAGGCTGTCCGGGAACGGGCCATATGGAAGAGTTGGCGCTGAACTACGAGAAAATCACCCATTTGTACAAAGATGGCAATCTGTTAGCGCATGATGCCTGGAACGAGCGCCCAACGGTTTAATGGAAGCCATAAAGATAATGTGAAAGAACCTGAAGATAGCGATATATCTTGTGCGGGCAAGCTTGCATCAGTAGATCACTTCTCCTAAGCTGGCAGACAGCAGAAAAATGTTAAATGACTCGGGGTGCCCTTCCTTGCAAAGTAGGGCTGAGAAAAACCCGTCGAACCTGAACTGGATAATGCCAGCGGAGGGAAGTCAGATGCCTGACCGCATCGCCTTCTTGATCGCCGGTTGGGAGCTTTATTATGATCCAACCTCACACCTTCACGGCGGTAGACGCCGTTGCCTCTCTCGATCTTTTCCGCGAAAAATCGTACCTGATCCACTGCCTCACCAACGATGTGGTGCAAACCTTTACTGCCAATGTGCTGCTGGCGCTGGGCGCATCACCGGCGATGGTGATCGATCCACAAGAAGCAGAACAGTTCAGCGCTATTGCAGATGCGGTACTGATTAATGTGGGAACGTTGACCCACTCCCGAAGCCACGCCATGCTGGCGGCAGTGAAAGCGGCAGGCCAGGCGCAGCGCCCCTGGACGCTGGACCCGGTAGCCGTCGGTGCGCTGACGTTTCGTAGCGACTTTTGCCAGCAACTGCTGGAGTACCGGCCTGCGGCCATTCGCGGCAACGCCTCTGAAATCATGGCTCTGGCAAGGCAGGCGGTGACAGGGCGCGGGGTCGACAGCCTTCATCACTCCTCCGCAGCGCTGGAAGCGGCTTCGCTGCTCGCTTTGTCAACGGGCGCAATCGTCGCGGTGACCGGCGAAACGGATTATGTCACCGATGGCACACGCGTAATGGCGATCCCCGGCGGTTCAGCACTGATGACGCGAGTGGTGGGAACTGGCTGCGCCCTTTCAGCCGTGGTGGCTGGCTTCACGGCGCTGCCTGGCGACAGGTTGGTGCATGTTGCCAGTGCCTGCCGGGTGATGAGCCTGGCGGGAGAGCGGGCAGCGAGTGCCGCCCGCGGCCCAGGCAATTTTGTCCCACTGTTCCTCGACCAGCTCTACAGTCTGGAGGTGCAGGCATGAAGCGCATCAACGCCTTAACAATAGCAGGCACCGATCCAAGCGGCGGCGCAGGCATTCAGGCCGACCTGAAAACTTTTTCGGCGCTTGGCGTCTACGGTACCAGCGTGATCACCGCGCTGGTGGCGCAGAACACGCAGGGCGTGCAGTCGCTCTACCGCATCGAGCCAGATTTTGTCGCTGCCCAGCTCGCCTCGGTGCTGAGCGATGTCCGCATCGACAGCGTGAAAATCGGTATGCTGGCGGAATGCGATATCGTTGAGGCGGTGGCCGCAGGCCTGAAGTCAGCTGCCGTGCCCTGGATTGTGCTGGATACGGTGATGCTGGCAAAAAGTGGCGATCCTCTGCTCTCTTCTCAGGCGGTGAATACGCTCCGGGAGATCCTGCTGCCTCAGGTTTCACTGATCACGCCCAATCTGCCCGAAGCCGCGGCCCTGCTGGAGTGTGACCCGGCGCAAACGGAAGAGGAGATGCGGCAGCAGGGCAGGGCCTTACTGGCGCTGGGCTGCAAAGCCGTGCTGATGAAAGGGGGCCATCTCAGCGATAAGGAGAGCCCGGACTGGCTTTTCACGTGTCAGCAAGAGCTGCGTTTTACTGCGCCCCGCGTAGCCACTAAAAATACCCACGGCACAGGCTGTACTTTGTCGGCCGCGCTGGCGGCGCTTATACCACAACATCGTAACTGGGCGACCACGGTGCAGGAGGCGAAAAGCTGGTTACAGGGCGCGTTGGAGCAGGCCGACTCGCTGGAGGTGGGCAAAGGCATTGGCCCGGTACACCATTTTCACCGCTGGTGGTAGCGGGTTCAGCTCAGGATCGGGGTCTGACGCTCAGTGGAACGAAAACTCACGTTAAGCAATATCGTCCTCCTCTGATGCGGCTTTTAATGGTCTCAGATGCCTGTCTGCCACCTGTTCTGACCGGCGTAACAAAGCGCATTCCGTCTGCAGAGGCTACTTCGCTGCCGCCCAGACCTGAGTCAGTGGCAGTGTTGCCTGAAAATCAACAAGTCTGGCATACGTACTGGCGATAGTTTCAGCCCGCAGGTAGTTTGCTTTTGTCCAGTTCAGTCGGTGTCGGGTCAGGGCAGGAACATTTGACCGAATCAGGGGTTCCAGGCCGATATTGCAGGCCTCGGTCATCAGCATGGCGCTGATGCTGACGGGCAGATCGTCAACTTTGGCGCTGGCTTCGCTGGCGTGGAAAAACTCATCAGCAGATCCAGTATGGGCGTTGATTTCGAACAACAACTCCGTCAAATCCACAGGAGGGAGCAGGTCACTGACCATTTTGCTCAGTCGTTTCAGACTGTCCGGCATATCAAGACTGGCGAGAGGAGATATTGTCAGCCTGGGCTTCAGGCCAGACACATCAAGCTCAACGGCTTCATTTTCGCCAGGGCGCGCCGCAACCTGCCTGTAACCGGTATCCAGCTGATGACCCAGCGATTTTATCGCTTTATGCGGGTTTGTCGGATGTCCCAGTGAACGATAGACCTTAATCCGGTTTGTCTGCCAGACATCACCCTGTAGCAATCTTGCCCGCGGATCTCCCCACCGGTTACTACCGGTAACGTAGACATCCCGCCGTCTCAGGCTGTCCTGGAGTTTACTGAGAAAGCAGAGTGTGTATCCTCTGCGGGTGATATGTTTTTCCTTATTAATCACCAGCCGTTTCCATGACCGGCTGATGATTTCCGTTGGTGCGTCGACAAAAAACTGCCGCCGTGAGCTAAATTCCCGGTTGAGGTAGTTGCAGGCATCCAGAGTGGTAACCCCGGCAGGAGCGGCTGAAAATTTAACCGTATTCAGCAGATGCGGCAGAAAACGACGAACACGGCCGTACTGCTCAACCATTTCATCGTGAAAGTTATCGTCCGATGGCCGGGCAATTCCACGGACAAGTGTGATGATGTCGGCCAGTTTTTGCCTGGGGATCTGGCTGAACACCCCGGCACCAATCGATTCGTCCGGTGTTTCTTCTTTCAGCAGGTGCGAACACGCCCTGGCGAGCGCCAGTGCTGACTTATCCAGATCCTTCAGCGATCGGAGCCGTTTTTTCTGCCCTATCTTTCTGGCGTCACGACTGATGACAGCCAGCATGGCGTCCACAACGTCCAGTGCATCATCCAGCGCAGCGTTTCCCACGCAAGGACAAAGGCAACCAGTACCGCCTAATGCTGGTCACTTAAGGTGACCAGCATTGTTTTTAAACGGATATTTTGTCCCTTTCTTTCTTACTTCTCTGGCATATTTCCTCTCCCGCCTATGTATTTAAGGTTTATATTAAGTCTCTTTATAGTGAAAATATTTTTAGATAAATGACATTTTTTAACTTCTTAAAATGATGTAGATCAAGGAAGGCTATTATGTATATCTTTTGTATAAGCACTTAAACGTCTCGTTTAATTTTTATATGGTTTTGAGAGGCTAACATATCAGCAACATAATAAACCTCGGGTTATTGTGTTGGCGCATTTCTATAAATGCATATCTATCCATCAGGTGGTTAATTTCAGCCACTCTGCGTGTATTGCAAAGAGACAGGTTTGATGAATATCAGAAAAAACATTCTGCCAGTGGCACTGGCTGGCCTTATGGTGTCCGGATCAGCATTAGCAACTCCTGCTGATGGTCCATCACCGATTAATCCTAATCCGGGAGCAGCGGCCGGAACGCAGGGTGCAGGTGGTGAAGTGAAATTTTCCGGTGAAATCACCGATGTTTCCTGTGATGTTTCTACTGCCAGTAAAAACCAGAGCGTTGATTTAGGTAAGTGGGCAAAATCGTATTTTGAAAACCGCAACGAAACTACGGAAACGCCATTCACTATTTCTGTGAAGGACTGTCCTTCATCAGTTAAAACCGTGGCTGTGCTGTTTGATGGCGATAAAGATAGCGGTGACAACACCCTGCTGAAAGTCACCAGCGGTGGCGCGACCGGCGTGGGAATTAAACTTTATGAAGCTGACCGCAGCACGCCGATTGCTATCGGATCCGTCTCCAAAGCGGTCAACGTAGTGGCGGCTACCGAGGGCGGTTCTGCCGACTTAAATTTCTTTGCCGATTATAAAAGCGATGGTACTCCGATTGCTGTCGGTGCTGCCAACGCAGTCTCTAACTTTGTGATGGTTTATAACTAATTAATAGCAGGGGAAACCCTGCTTTCCCTCCGAAATATCAATGGCGCAAATCACTATGTTTAAGGTAATAAGACTTATTTCGCTCTTCTCTGCGTGCATGCTGAGCATAGCTGCCCATGCGGGTGTTGTGATGGGAGGGACGCGTATTATTTTTGTGGAAGGCAAAAAGGAGGCAACGCTTTCAGTCACCAATCAGGAAAAAAATACGCCGTATCTGATTGAATCCTGGATAGAGAACTTTGATCAAAATAATCATTCCCGGGTGCCATTTATTGTTACGCCACCGTTATTCCGGCTCGATGCGGAAAAAGAGAATCTGTTAAGAATTAATTATCTGGGGACGCCCCTGCCGAAAGATCGTGAATCAGTATTCTGGCTGAATGTGAAATCTATTTCACCGATGCCGCGCGAAAAAAGTAACCAGCTACAGGTCAATATTAAATCGAAATTTAAGCTTTTTTATCGTCCAAAAGGCCTGGCGGGTAATCAAGCTGATGCCTGGCAGCAACTCTCATTCCGCCATGAAGGAAATCAGCTGATTGCGCATAACCCAACGCCGTGCTTTGTCTCATTTTATTCGCTCAGCGTTAATCATCACGCGATCCAAGCTCCTGGCATGATTGGCCCTGGTGAAGATCGTCACTGGAGCGTCGCTGATTCCGGCGCAGTGAGCTGGTCTGCGATCAATGACTATGGCGGCATCACAGAAGAACGTACGCGCTAATTGTTGTTTGTAATTTATTTTGTTTTGAATCCGGAGCCATCAACAGTGAAAGTCAATCAGCACGCTCAGAGAGGAAAGAGAAGGTATGCAAAGCCGCTTTATGCCTCTCCCTGGCTGGCTGGAGTGCCGGGTTTAATGCTGATTTTGTTCTGCCCGCTGCGTGGTGCCCGCGCGGATGACTATTTTGACCCAGCGGCTCTGGAATTTGCATCCGATCACTATAACGCCACCGATCTCCACTATTTTGCTCGTGAGGGAGGACAGCAACCCGGCACTTATCATGTCACGCTGTTGCTTAACAACAGAGTTATTGATAGTCGCGATGTCAGCTTCGTGCAGGGCAGAGCCGGGCTGGTTCCGCAACTGACGACGGCAGAACTGGCCGCGATGGGCGTGAACGTTAATGGTTTTTCCTCGTTCAACCATCTGAAGAAAGATGAGGCCATCGAAGAGTTAGGCGATTTCATACCCGATGCATCGACCCACTTTGATTTCGCGCACCAGCAGCTAAACCTTTCGATTCCACAGATCGCGCTGATGGCTAAAGGTCGCGATTATGTCGATCCTGCGCGCTGGGATGAGGGTGTATCGGCTGCCTTTGTGAACTATAGCCTTTCTGGCAGCAGCAGCCGTAATCAGAGTGACCGCTGGAACTCGACGCTACTCAGCCTGCGCAGTGGGGCCAATCTTGGCGCATGGCGGCTGCGTAACACTTCCACATGGCGCTACGATCTGGTCAGTCACTGGCAGTCTCAAACCACCTATCTGGAACGGGATCTCAAGGCTCTGAAGAGCCAGTTTAGAGTGGGTGATACTTATACCTCCGGCGACGTTTTTGACAGCGTGCAGTTTCGCGGTATGCAGATCATGTCTGATGACACCATGCTTCCGGAAAGTCAGCGCGGCTTTGCCCCGGTGATCCACGGCATCGCCCACAGCAATGCGCGGGTAACGGTGAGCCAGCACGGCTATGTGATTTATGAAACCATGGTCGCGCCGGGTGCATTCGAAATCAAAGATCTCTATCCCACGGCCCAGAGCGGTGACCTCGACATCACTGTCCATGAAAGTGATGGTTCAGTGCGCACCTTCACTCAGCCTTACTCTGCTGTCCCTTTTATGCTGCGTCAGGGCCATCTGAAATACAGCGTCAGTGCGGGTCGTTATCATTACTCAGGCAGCAACGATCTGCGTACGCCTGAATTTGTGCAATCCACCCTGTTTTACGGCCTGCCGCATGACTTTACCGCCTTTGGTGGCCTACAGGTTGCGCAAAATTATCACGCTATGGCGGCGGGCTTGGGTAAAAGTCTGGGCGATTTTGGTTCGCTGGGAACCGATGTGACTCTGGCAAAAACCCGTATGCCGGAAGGACAAAGCCGGAGTGGTCAGTCGGTGCGCGCGCAGTACCAGAAAAATTTCGCCTCCACCAATACCACTTTCAGCATGGCAAGCTATCGCTACTCTTCCAGCGGTTTTTACGCCTTCAGCGAAGCCAATGCTATGACCAGGCCGGCAAGCTATGTGGCAAACAAGCGTAGTCGTTCAGAAATTTCGGTTTCTCAGGGTATCGGTGATTATGGCAGCCTCAGTGCCTCTGCGTATATGCAGCGCTACTGGCGCTCAAACAGTGAAGATCGCACATTGCATCTTGGTTTCTACAGCAATTTCAGGGCCGTTTCATGGGGGATTGCCTGGTTTTACACTGACTCAAGCAGTGCCCGTAAAGCTGACCGTGCGGTCTCTTTCAATGTCTCAATTCCCTTCAGCGCACTGCTGCCAGACAGCTCCGTCAGCTACAGTATGAATGCCGCTAATGATGGCGATGTGTCTCAGCAGGTCAGCCTGTCGGGCAGCACGTTGCAGGACAATAACCTGCATTACAACCTGCAACAGGGCCATGACAGTCAGGGACAGAACGTGAACAGCAACGGCTCGCTGGACTATCGCGGCAGTCGCGGCAGCGTCAGTGTCGGGGTCAGTCATGATCGGCACAGCAGACAGTTTAACTATGGCCTGTCGGGCGGGATTGTCGCGCATGAACACGGCATTACGTTGAGCCAGCCGCTGGGCGACACCTTCGCGATTGTCCGGGTGCCGGATACGGCAGATGTTGGCATCCAGAGCAGCAGTAATGTGGTCACCGATAGCCGCGGTTATGCGATTGTGCCTTCACTCTCGCCCTACCATGAAAATGCTATCGAACTGGCAACGGATACGCTGCCCGACAACGTTGATGTCGAACTGGATGGACAAACGGCTATCCCGACGCGCGGAGCTATTGTGATGGCCGACTACGCCACCCACGTGGGTAACCGGGTGCTGTTCACCCTTACTTATCACAATGGCTTTCCGCCTTTCGGTGCGACTGGCCAGATCGCGCTTGCCGCAGAGGGTAAAGGCAGCAGCACTCGCGGCATCGTGGCCGAAAAAGGGGAACTTTATCTGAGCGGTGTCTCGGATCAGGGCGACATTGTGGTGAACTGGCAGGAAGAGGGGGTGCAGAAAAGCTGTCGCGCACCGTTCCGCCTGCCTGCCGCCACCGGCACTAATCCGGTCAGACTGGTCTCTGCGGTTTGCCAGTAATCCACAGGAATTTAAGATGAAATCAGTTCAGCGTTTTATGAAATGGGCCATGCTGATTATTCCGGCGCTCTGTTGTTTGCAGGCGCTGGGTCAGGAGTCCTGTCAGGGAGTCAGCCAGGTGGTGGTGCAGGTGCATAACGTAAACTATGTGCCGGGCGCAGCCGATGGCACGCCCATCTCGGCGCAGATGCCTCTGCAAAGCAGTAATGCCTTTACCTGTAATAAAAACAGCGGTGAGCAGGGCTATAACTACAAGGATCTGGGGTTTGAGATTAACGCTGAAGAGTCCGGCTTACAGACTAATATTGCGGGCGGTCACAATACGCCAATATATCGTGTACCAGGGGTAGACAGCATCGGATTCGCTATCGGCTTCAGGGAGCCATCCTACTGCGGCGACGCCTTCTTTGATACCACCGGCAAGGGCAAAACCAGCTCGATTTGTAGTACCCAGACCAGCCCACTTTTGAATTCTGCCCACGACATTACACTTCAGTCCTATGTGGTTTTCTATAAAATTTCCGATCAGCAATCGCCGCTTAATCCTGGCAATCAACCGGCCAGTATCGGTGAGGTTAACATTGGCAATGCCAGTTTAAAAGTGGGTGACAGCGCAGCCAGCAGCCAGCCGATTAATG
Source organism: Erwinia sp. MMLR14_017 (assembly GCF_033657285.1). Taxonomy (NCBI): domain Bacteria; kingdom Pseudomonadati; phylum Pseudomonadota; class Gammaproteobacteria; order Enterobacterales; family Erwiniaceae; genus Erwinia; species Erwinia sp. MMLR14_017. Next base: position 256,631 of record NZ_JAWVWP010000007.1, read on the forward strand.
ATAAGCCGCAGATCTTCCTCTCCAGCTTTACCGTGCAATATGGCAGCTGTGCCGTTGTCACCTCCCAGTCCGCGATTAATGTGGACATGGGGAAAGTAAGTAAGGCGGAGTTCAGCGGTATCGGCAGCCGGGCGGGAAGCGAAAAAAGCTTTCAGATTCAGGTGATGTGTGAACACAGCGCAGCGGTTAAAGTGGGCTTCTTCGGTATGGCTACCACGGGTGACAAGGATGCCATCAGCCTGACGCCGCAGAGCAGTTCTGCTTCAGGTGTTGGCATCGCCCTGACCTATGGGCCTGGCCTGCAGGTGCCTGAAGGTCAGCGGGTACCGCTGAATGTCCCGCCCGAACAACTGCCGGTGCTGACGACGATCTCTTCGCCGAATCAGGCGAAGTCGATGGCGTTTAACGCGCAATATATTCAGACCGACGGGCAGGTTATGGCGGGCAAAGCGGACAGCACAGTGACCTTTAACCTGGTCTATAACTAGGATCAGTGCGTGCATCAACGGGGCGAGCCGTATGATGCCCACTGAATGCGCCACACATTTTCCACTTTGCCCGCTAACAAAATGACTATCTGGCTCATCTCCTGCAGCAATCGTTAAAATCTGGCACACCCGACCCGCTGTTTTCTCCAATCTCTGTTAAAAATGAACCTCTGCGCCACTTTGCAGGATGCATGTTCGGGAGAAACTATGTTGTGGATTTTGACACTCAGCCGGAAACAGGCACGTCTGAATTCAGCTATATGGAAGTGATGGTGTTGCTGATCGAAGCTTACGAAGAACAGCACTACCCGATTTCTCCGCCTGATCCGGTTGAGGCTATCAAATTCCGTATGGAACAGATTGGACTTACTGCGAAGGATTTAGATCCGGCGAGCGGTCGTGTGAACCGGGTCTATGAAGTCCTTAATGGCAAGCCCAGCCTTACATTACCCATGATCAGGTAGTTGCACAGCTTGTTTGGTATCCCTGCTGAAAGCTTGGTCAATGTCTCATAAGGCTTGCCTTTAATTATCCTAAAAGTATGAATTAACATAATCATAGAAAAAATTAGCGCAGCCACTGATACCTTCAACTGCCCGGAAATAATGCGTTTACTGGCTACAGTGTATGTCCGACACAAAGGAGTAAAAGATAGAGCGTGAAGTGATACTGCAGGTGCTCAAGGCCCATCCGGACAACTTCATCCGGGCCTTTCACCGCGGACGTCCGGGCTGTTCCGGGTACAGTGGGCGGAAGGTTCTGATAAGGCACTACGGTGGCCTCTTTCCCGACGAGATTGTGCTGAAGCCCGTGATGTTTCTGGAGGTTCAGGGTGACCTGTGCGTGACTGAGCTATGGGGAATGACAGTCTGGGAGGATGCACGTGGCGGCTCAGCAGAGTGGTAATCTGTAAAGCAGGATATCCAGCAGCTGCTATCTAAACGTCTGATAAGGCTTTCAAAAGGGTCACGCTGCTCAGTCACATAGCGGGCGAACTTTCCCGCTATGTGATTATTTTGTTACAAAGTATCGGTCGGTGAAAAGCGCCTGTTTCAGGCTGAACAGGATAAAATGGGATTTTTGACATTCACGAGCCTGAAGCAGAGATGAAGTGGTTATCGAAAAATGCGATCCTGTTCGCCGTTAAAACCTGCATTGCCGCGTTTTTTGCCTTATATATCGCCCTGGAACTGAATCTTGATAAACCGGCCTGGGCCATGGTCTCGGTTTATGTTATTTCCCAGCTCTATTCTGCTTCAACCCTGTCAAAAGCGCTGTTCCGCTTTCTGGGCACGGTGCTGGGCGGCATCTTTATTTTTCTAATCTATCCTGTCACCGTCACCCATCCCGTGCTTTTCAGTCTCAGCGTCTCCTTGTGGGTCGCCTGCTGCCTCTGGCTCTCTCTTCATGACCGTACGCCCAAAAGCTACGTTTTTATGCTGGCAGGTTACAGCGCGGCGATAATGGGCTTTGCTGACGTCACTACGCCGCTCTCCATTACCTATACCGTGATTTCCCGTATTGAAGAGATAACCGTAGCGATTATCTGTAGCAGCCTGATGCATATGTTGGTGTTTCCGGTACGGATGCGTAATCTGCTGGAGAACAGCGTCAGTAACTGGTTTGAAAGCGCGAAAAGCGTCTGTAATGAGCTGCTGACCGTCGGGTCCAAATCTGGCTCGCCGGAGCGCGACCAGATTCTGGTACAGATGGCTAATTACCCCCTCGCCGTTGAAGCCTTGATCACCCACTGCGTCTATGAAGGCGACTCAGCCAGAAAACTGATCCGGCTGGTGGGGGCACAGTATCAGCATCTCTCTTACCTGATCCCTACGCTGACGGCGATCGAAAAGCGGCTGAGCCTGCTGGCAGAACAGGGTATTCAGTTCCCTGAGTTTATTGCCGAAACCTTCAGCCACTTTCTGGTCTGGCTGAACAGCCCTGAACAGAGTGGGCAGGCGGTGGCCATTGAGCAAGAGATTGCCGGGGCACAGGATAAAATCAAATCTCTTTACGGCAGCGGTGAGATGAACGCAGAAGAGAGCCTGCTGCTGACCGGGCTGCTGGAGCGGTTGCTCAATTTTATCCGCATTTCTGATTCCTATTTCAATGCTAAAGAGCGCGTCAGCCAGCTGGGCCGGCAAAAGCAGCGCGGCAGCCAGAAACTGATCAGAAAGCATGCGGATAAGGGGCTTATCCTGCTCTCCGCATTTACCGCTTTCGCGGCGACCCTGCTTGGCTGTCTGTTCTGGATTGGTACGGGCTGGAAGGATGGCGCATCAACACCGATGATTGCCGCCGTGGTCTGCTCGTTTTTCGCCTCGCTCGACAGTCCGGTTGCTCCGATGAAAGTCTTCCTTAAAGGTGTGCTGATCGCTATCGTCATCAGTATTCTGTACGTGGGACTGCTGATCCCGATGACCGTGAGCTTTGAGTCGCTGATTATCTGCCTGGCGCCCGGCTTACTGGCGCTGGGACTGGTGATTGCCAATCCCTCCACCAATTTTATCGGGCTGATCATTTCCACCCAGATCCCCGGTTTTATCGGCATGACCCACCACCTCAAGCCTGACCTGCTGTCGATTATTAACGCATCAATCTCCACCATAGTGGGGATTTTGCTGGCGGTGATAGTCACGGCGATTATTCGTAACAAAAGACCCGCCTGGACCGCGAGAAGGGTGTTAAGAAAAGGCGTAAAAGAGCTGCTGCAGTTTACCAGTGAGATTAAAATGAATGCTTCTTCTCTGCTGGCGCGCCAGCACTTCGTCGCCAGCCAGATTGATAAGATCAACATTATCTTGCCGCGTAATAAAATTGACCCGACGCCAGGGTTAGCGCTGGGCGGCAACCTGATCACGGAAATCTGGCTGGGGGTGAACTGCTATGATTTTTATGCCCGCCATCAGGAAGTTATCAAAGAGCACCGGCTGGATACCGATGGGGTGATGTTTGAAATCAATCAGTATCTGAAACTGCGACTGAAGAACAGTCGGCTGGAGCCGCCAGCATCGTTACTGGCGGAGCTGAATAAACTTCTCCTCAGGACTGAGGAGCTGTGTCGTGCCGATATGGCGCTGTTCAGACCGCTGTTTTATCTGTTTAACATTCGTATGGCGCTCTATCCCATCCAGAGATGGCCAGCGTTATAGCGGTTTCTCAAACCACTCGCTGTTCTGTTCAGCGATAGGCGTGATGGAGAAGATCATCTCCTGCAGATGGCGGCGAAGGGCTTGTTCTGCGCCATCCACATCTCTGGCAACCAGCGCGTGATAAATCTCGTAGTGCTGTTCAATCAGGCTTTCTGGCGGGGAGACTTTGCTCAGCGTCAGGAAGCGCACGCGATCCATGGCCGCTTTAATATTTTCGACGGTTTCCCAGGCCAGCTCACAATGGATGCTTTGCGCTATCAGGCGATGAAACTCATCATCCAGCAGCAAAAAGGCCTGGCTGTCATGCCTGTCCGCGGCCATCTTCTGCAACTTAAGATTGTGTTCAAGTTGAGAGTGGAATTCGGCTGTTGCTTCCAGCGCGGCGCGGCGGATAACAGAGACTTCTACCGCTTCGCGGATAAAACGGCCATCGGCCACACGCTTCGCGGAAATTTTGCGCACAAAGGTGCCGCGTTGCGGTAAAACCTGCACCAGTCCCGCTTCCGCAAGCTTGATAAACGCCTCCCGCACCGGCTGGCGGGAAACGCTGAATCGGGTAGAGACTTCTTTTTCAGACAGCAGTGAGCCTGGCGGGATCGCACATGTCACAATGTCCTGGCGCAAAAACCGATAGATTTGCTGATTTACCGGTTCGCTGGCGGTAATAATGTAAGCTATAGACATTCAAATATATCCCTATAGATCCCTTCAGGCACAAGGCATAAACAACCACTATTCCTGCCACTTAAGGGGTAAACCAGGGGCGGATGCCCTTATCTGAAAGTCTAAGTCTAAACAGGGCGCTGACTGTTCGCCAGCGCTTATTCACTCAAGCTGAAGTAAGGGCAAGTTTTACTGTCTCTTTTGCCCCTTTTTTCCGCAAAAGTTCGGAGAAATGGTTCACTTTAGCAACGAATGCCGGTTCAGCAGGCAAATCGTCGCCAAAGACCTGTTTTAAAGAGAGCAGCGCGGCAACACGAGCTTCGCCTTCTGGCGTTTCGGCCACGCGCTGAGCCAGCTGTTCGCTCATCGGATCGCGAATTTCAACAGGTTCGCCCTGTTCATTCACACCGCTGACATAACGCATCCAGCCCGCCACGCCTAACGCCAGCAGATCATAGCTTCCGCCGTGCAACAGGTGCCAGCGAATGCTGTCCAGCCAGCGCTGAGGCAGTTTTTGCGTCCCGTCGTTGGCGATCTGCGCTGTGCGATGTTTAATCGCCAGGTTTTCATAACGGGCGATTAGCGAATGGGCATAGGCCGCCAGGTCTACGCCGGTTGTATGCAGAGTGGGCGCCTGTTCATCAAGCATCAATTGCAGCGCAGCCTGACGAAACGAGGGGTCGGCCATACAGTCGCTGATATGCTCGTAGCCTGCCAGATTGCCCAGATAGGCCAGAAATGAGTGGCTGCCGTTCAGCATGCGTAACTTCATCTCTTCAAAGGGCAGCACGTTGCTGACCAGTTCTGCGCCCGCTTTTTCCCATTGCGGACGACCACTGACGAAGTTGTCCTCAATTACCCATTGCAGAAACGGCTCACACACTACGCTGACCGGATCGTCACAGCCCAGTTTTTCCCGCATGACGGCATGCGTATCAGCAGTCATTGCTGGCACAATGCGGTCTACCATGGTGGAAGGGAAGGTGATGTTGGCAGAGATCCACTGCGCCAGTTCGCTACTCTGTTTCTCCGCCAGGCCAAGTACCACATTGCGGGTAACCTGACCGTTTTCCGGCATGTTGTCGCAGGACATCACGCTGAAAGGTGCTAACTGGTTTTCACGACGGCGGAGAATAGCCGCAAGAATAATACCGGGCAGAGAGTGGGGCGCTTCGGGGTGGGCAATATCATGCACAATTGACGGGTGCGAGAGGTCCAGCTTGCCGCTGGAAGGTTCATAGCAGTAGCCCTTTTCCGTAACGGTCATCGAGACGATAGCCACATCGGGTTGCGCCAGCGCTTCAATTACGGCCTCAATACCATCTGATTTGCCATGCAGAGCCTGCTTTACTACGCCAATGACCCGCAGCGTCATTTCGTTGTCAGCCATTTCCGCCACGGTGTAAAAGCCATTCTGCTCTTTCAGCGCCTGAATCAGTTCGCCGCTGTTAAGGTTAACTTCGCAATAGCCCCAGTCGCTGCCCTGTTCGCTGGCCAGCCTGTCAGTGCAGACGGCCTGATGGGCGCGATGAAAAGCGCCAAAACCGATATGTACCATACGGACCCGTAGCGCCTCACGATCGTAATCTGGCAGCACGACATCCGGGGAAAGATGGTCAAGTGAAAGCATGAAATGTCCTTTCTTTTGTGGCGAGCGCCTGAGCGCCCGCCGCTATGTCACACTGAAACTACTTTATTTGGTGCTTTTGGGCTTTTGATAACAAAGAATACCAGCAGCGCGCCGACCGCAGCCACGCAGCCTGCCAGAACAAAGGCGCTGTCAAATTTACCCGTATGATGAACGATATAACCGGTGACGATAGGGCCTACGATGCCGGAGAGACTACCAATAAGATGGATGAATCCGCTGATCCCACCCACGCGGCTTTTATGCACCACATCCTGAATAATCGCCCAGTAGATTGCTCCGGTGATATAGAGGAAGAAGATCGAGACAGACATCAGGATCACGGCCGGATAAACCCCTTTCACCGAACCAGCCAGCGCAACGCAGATGGCGGCGGCAAAGAGCGAGACTACCAGCACAATTTTACGTGAGAGCAGCAGTCTACCGGTGATATTAAAGATTTTATCGGAGATCCAGCCGCCCAGCGCCAGGCCAATGAAGCCGACAATCCACGGGATCATGGTGGTTATACTCATCGATTTGATATCGAGGTTGTGCGCCTGCACCAGGTAAGCCGGGAACCAGCTCAGGAAGAAGAACAGAATGTAGTTGTAGCAGAAGAAGGCAAAAGCGGTGACCAGAATAATTGGCTGACGCAGATAATAACCCAGTCCGTGAGCGGCCTGAGCAAGCTCTTCATCCGGGCTGGTCTGCTCTTCTTTCAGTTTCGCGACCAGTGCGCGCTCTTCTTCACTGACACGGCGGCTTTTCAGCGGGTTATCGGCAGCGATAAGGAACCAGATCACCATCCAGACGATGCCCACGGAACAGATGATCACAAACGCCGGACGCCAGCCAAAAGCCAGGGCCAGGTAACCGATAATCGGACCAGCTACCGCGCCACCAAGAGGTGAACCGGCACTGAGGAACCCCATCGCCGTGGCGGCCTGTTTCTTGGGGAACCAGCCGTTAATGGCTTTGTTGGCAGAGGCGCAAATCGGCCCTTCAGCCATACCAAAGAGTACGCGCAGGATCAGCATGGACCAGAAGCCGGTGGCGACTGCGGTCAGACCGCAAAACAGCGACCACATGCCCACGGCAATGCCCATCACCAGCGTCGGACCAAATTTATCCGTCGCCAGGCCGCCAATAAAGTTGAAAATAGCATAGCCAAAGAAAAAGCTGCCAAAGATCAGGCCAAACTGCTCGGCGTTCAGCATCAGATCTTTTTCAATCATCGGCACGGTGAGTGACAGGGCGACACGATCGAGGTAGTTGATCATGTAGACCATGAACAGCAGAAGTACGATAGTCCAACGTAGGTTTTTGAACATTGTAATTCCTTGATTATCTTTATAATAAGTAGGATAACTCTTGCCGGTTTCCTTCCAGCAAGCCCCAGGTTATTCCACGGCTAAGATGACTTTACAACAGCTTCGTGGATCTTTTTCGAACAGCGTCATCGCCTGCTCGATCTCACTGAGAGGCAGATAGTGGGTAACCAGCTTCTCAGGTTGGATAAGGCCCTGCTCCATCCAGCCGATTACTTCAGGGAAGCGGTGGCTGTTAAGGCGGGAGGTAAACAACGACAGTTCTTTACTGGTCAGGCTTTGTTGCGTCAGCGTACAGGCCTCGCCAGAAAAGCCCAGCAGGCCGATGCGTCCGGCAGGGGAAGCCAGAGCCGCAGCTTCAGAGAGGATAGAAGGATGACAGGCGGCATCAATAATCAGCGTAGGCTGTTCACCTTCCAGTTGGTCAGCCAGCGGAATATTACTGTTATTCAGCACCACATCAGCACCGTTTGCCTGCGCCATCTTCAGACGCTCCGGCAGGCGGTCAGCGACAATAACTTTGCGAACGTTATAGACGCCTTTCAGCACCTGGATCGCGGTTAAGCCCATTGGACCTGCGCCGTAAATCAGCGCTACGTCGTTGGGCTGCGGCTTAAGAAAGGCGGTGATATTGGCTGCAATAGTAAAGGGCTCGACCAGGCTTGCCAGCTTGTCCGGAATGCTTTCAGGCAGACAATAAGCATTTGCCGCCGGGGCTACCGCGTATTGGCTGAATCCGCCATCGCGATGAACGCCGATAACCTGCAGTTCGCTGCAGACATTGGGGCGGCCGATGGAGCAGGGGTAGCAATGACCGCAGCTGACTACGGGATCAACCGCTACGCGCTCACCCACACGGGAAGCGTCCACGCCTTCACCTACAGCATCAATTCGGCCAAAGAATTCGTGACCGATCACCCGGGGATAACGGGCAAAAGGGTTATGACCGTGCCAGATGTGGACGTCCGATCCGCAGATGCTGGCGTACTGAACTTTGACCCTGACTTCGCCCGCAGCTGGGGTGAGCGCCGGGCGTTCCTGCACCTGAAGCTCACCCGGACGCTCAATAACTACACTTTTCATATTCTTCTCCTCACCAGTTCCACAACGTGCCATCTTCCAGACGGGCAACCGGCAGATAGGCTGGTTCATAGGGATATTTCGCGGCCAGCTTCTCGTCGAATTCGATGCCCAGGCCCGGCTTATCGCCCGGATGCATATAGCCATTGTCGAAGGTCCAGTTGTGCTGGAAGACTTCCATCATCTGCTCGGAATAGCCCATATATTCCTGCACGCCGAAGTTCGGCACCCACAGGTCAAAGTGCAGGGCGGCAGCCATGCAGACCGGAGAGAGATCGGAAGGGCCATGAGAGCCGGTGCGGACCTGGTAAAGCGAAGCGAAATCAGCAATACGGCGCATGCCGGTGATACCGCCTGCATGGGTGATGGTGGTACGGATATAGTCAATAAGCTGCTCTTCTATCAGCTGCTTACAATCCCAGATACTGTTGAAAACTTCCCCTACTGCGATTGGCGTAACGGTGTGCTGACGGATCAGACGGAAGCTTTCCTGATTTTCGGCAGGGGTAGGATCTTCCATCCAGAACAGACGAGAATCTTCAACGCTTTTGCCGAAGCGGGCCGCTTCGATAGGAGTCAGACGGTGATGCATGTCGTGCAGCAGATGCTCTTCAAAGCCAAATTTATCACGGATGGCTTCAAATAATTTCGGCGTAAAGTCGAGGTATTTTTCGGTTGACCAAAGCTGCTCCTCCGGCCAGTCGCCTTTGGTCGCAGGCTCGTAGGCCAGACCTTTACCTTTCGCCATACCGTAAGTGGTTTTCATGCCCGGAACACCGCACTGCGCGCGAATAGCCTTAAAGCCCATCTCTTTATGTCGGGCGTAGTCGTCCATGACCTCATCGATGCTATGTCCGGTGGTATGGCAGTAAACCATTACGCCAGTACGGGAAGCGCCACCGAGCAGCTGGTAAAGGGGCATATTGGCGGCTTTACCTTTGATGTCCCACAGCGCCTGGTCCACGGCGGAAATAGCCGACATAGTGACCGGACCGCGACGCCAGTAAGCGCCTTTGTAGAAAAATTGCCAGATGTCTTCGATTTGATGGGCATTGCGGCCGATCAGCTGTGGGCAGACGTGATCTTTGAGGTAGGACGCTACCGGCAATTCACGGCCATTCAGCGTGGCATCACCAATACCGGTCAGGCCTTCATCAGTAGTAATTTTAACCGTAACAAAGTTTCTGCCGGGGCAGGTTACGAAGACTTCAGCTTTAACAATTTTCATCCTGGTGGGTCCTTATCAACAAGCAATGGTGAAAAAATACGCGTCGGCGTACTACCATACAAGTTGATTTGGCTGAATGTTCGACCGGGATCACATTTAGCTGATTGGTTATGACGATGTTAATTAAATGGGGTTGTAGTGAGGCCAGCGCTTAAAACTAAACCAGGTTCGGTGCAAAGGCGTCACCACGGAGCACATTATCCGGGACGTCGTAGTGCGAAATGTTAACTTTGATATGTTGCGCGGCATTAGCGCAAACCTGGCTGCCGCATCCCTGCGGCAGACACCCGGCTAATGCACTCCGGGGTGCCACCCGTTAAATTCAGTGCTGTTGGTAGATTTTGGCGTTCAAACAGGTCAAAACCGGGTCGGTGCAAAGGCGTCACCCCAGAGTGCCTTATCCGAGACGTCGTGAATCCATCCCTGGAGACTTGACTGCCGCATCCCTGTGGCAGACACTCGGCTAATGCACTCCGGGGTGCCACCCGTTCAGTTCAGTGTTGCTGGTTGGCCTGGCGTTCACACAGGTCAAAACCGGGTCGGTGCAAAGGTGTCACCCCAGAGTGCCTTATCCGAGACGTCGTGAATCCATCCCTGGAGACTTGACTGCCGCATCCCTGCGGCAGACACTCGGCTAATGCACTCTGGGGCGCCACCCAACGAATTCGGTGTTGTTGGTGAGTTTGACGTTCACACAGGTCAAAACCAGATTTGATGCTGGATTTGGATTTGGATTTGGATTTGGAAGTTGGTTTTGATTTTCTATAACAGGCAACACCAATGCTGTGGGGAAGGGAGAGGGGGCTGATAAGCAAAAGCTAAGCGGCATGGACGCCGCTTCGCAGCCCCCACGGATGGGTTCACGGCGTTTTTGTGTTCAGCCCCC